>NZ_CP049241.1:0-600000 GCF_011046245.1 Allorhizobium pseudoryzae | reverse complement strand
AGGCTGCGGCTTCGGGCCCGGGGGTTGGCGAGATCCTGACCCGCAACCTCGGCGGCATCATCAACTCGGCCGCCTTCATCCTGGTCGCCTTCCTGGTCATCTGGTTCGGTCTGCGTCCGGTCGTGCGTACGGTGGGTGGTGTTGCCGGCGGTTCCTCGGAAGTGGCAGCGGAAGCCGCTGGCCTCGAACTGCCTGACTTCTCGCCGGCCGCCGGAGGCGCTGCGGCCCTGCCGGAAGGCTTTGGTGCGGATTTCGGCGCCGACTTCGGTTTCGACGGCTCGAACGACCTCTTCGGTGCGGAAGACGATCCGAACGGCGGCTTCAACCGTCGTGTCAAGGAAGGACCGGAAAAGCGCCTCGCGCGCATGGTGGAAATTTCGGAAGAACGCGCCGCAAAGATCCTGCGCAAATGGGCTGCGGAACGCGCCGCCTGACCTTCACCAGAGAAAACGACAAAAAGGCCGGCATTTGCTGGCCTTTTTGCTTTTCTTCTCTTTCATCCGGGCGCAGCATGGATGGACAGCGCAGCCGCCGGACGGAGCCTGTGGAGAACAAATATGCTAAAACCGACAGTTTTGTAGGAAAATCGCGCGGGGTTATGGCAATTCCTGGGCAGCTCCCTAAAATGGCCATGATTCGGACGGCGATGGCGACATACGGAGCAAGACTCTCGGGCCACGGCTAAAGGACGAACTGGGGATTGGCATGAGGCCTGTTCCCCGAGGGAGAGTGGACTCGATGGAGTTGCATGGCGCAGACATGAAAGCTGAAAGCCGGCATTTCCTGGATGCGCATGCATCGAAAACCGGAACGCGCGATCAGTTCTTGCGCCGTCTGTCGATCAGCGGAGCTGCCGGAAACCTCCAGTCTGCCATGCGGCTGCTGACGGATTACGTTGGCGCTTCCCATTACCTCCTCGCCCGTTATGACCTGATCCAGGAACAGGGGCTCAACTCGATCATCGCCTCCAACTGGCCCTTCGATCTCGTGCGGCAGTTGAGCGAGGATCTGGCGCGCAGTTATGCCAAGTCGTCCGAGGTCGAGAAGTGTCTGACGATTCTGACGCCGCAGTTTGCGCTCCTGCCGGACAATGTCGATGTGCCCGATGACGTCAGTCGTCAGTATTGCGCCTTGAGCTTCTGCGCCGGCCGTATCCGCTATTCGATCATGCTTCTCTTCCCGGAGGGATTGATCCTGTCCCAGGAGAGGCTGCGGGAGGTCGGGCTTCTGGCCGGCTATGTCCTCAGTCTCGGCGAGGCGCGGGAAGCACGATCCGATCGCGATTTCGATCTGACGGACCGGGAGCTGGAATGCCTGTTCTGGATCGCCGAAGGCAAGACAAGCGACGAAATTGCCGTGATTCTCGGAATCTCCCGCAACACCATCAACAACTATATCACCAGCGTCATGCGCAAGACGGCAACGAAGACGCGATCGGAAGCGATCGCCTACGCCGTGCGCAACAATCTGGTCTAGGATCGACTATGGCATCTTGGCAGGGACTGTTCGACACCGGTGAGACCGCAAGCGTGTTTCCGAACGTCCATCCGCGCGCGTCGAGCCGTTCCGACATCTTTCCCAAGCTCGTGTCGATGCAGAAGACGTTGCACGCACGCAATTTTGCGGTTCTACGCATTGCGGGCGCTGGGATGCCGAACAAGCGCAAGGTCGTCTGCGAACTGGACAACTGGGGGCCGACGGCGATCGAGAACAGTCGCGCGCTTCTCGACGCCTACGGCGAGACCTTCCTGCAGCACATCGAGCTCTCGATCCTCCCCTTGGCCTGGGGGACGGTCGAAACCGAGGAGAGGGGAGGCGCGACGGACGTGCCTCCCATGGTTCTCACGCTGGAAACCAAGAGCCTGCCATTCTCCGGCATTGCCTTTCCTGTCAGGCTCGGCGCCGTTGGTAACGGCTACGTGGCCTTTTCCGGCGGGACGATGGCCATCACCAGTGATGCGGTTGTCGACCAGCATATCCGCAGCTGCCATATCATGATGGATCTGCTGGCGCTGGAGGAGCGCCGTACCGTGCCGGCCGAAACCCTGAGCGAACGCGAAGTGGCCTGCCTGCAGCTCGCGGGCGACGGTCAGATCAGCGAAGAGATTGCCGAGCGTCTCGGCCTCTCCGTTCACACCGTCAATGCCTACCTCGGCTCGGCAACAATCAAGCTGGATGCGGTCAACCGAATCCAGGCTATCGCGAAGGCCATCCGTCTTGGGTATATTCACTGATGGAGAGGTGCCCGGTCGGCTTTCCCGGGCAGACTGATCGCGTCGATCAGCCAGCGAGAGCGGCCGGATACTTGATGTAGCGGGCTTCGTGCAGGCTGCGCGACAGAAAGCGGGTATTCTCCTCCGGATCCTCGGAGATTTCCTGGAAGGAAATGTGGTCGATCTCGAGCCCGGCCGTCTGGTCGGCAAGCGTCAGGCGGGCATAGATCGACACGCCGCGCGGCTTGATTTCCAGATCAAGAACGACTTCCGGAACGGTGTTCCAGTCCAGCCGGTAATCGCCGCCGCTGCCGAAGCTGATCGTGCCCGGATGGAAATAAAGCTCTGCTGCGGACGAGACGAGATCCGCAATGCTGCTGTAGCATTCCAGGCGAAGAAGCGAAATGAGATCCGCCGCATCCAGCAGTCGAAGTTCCGTGGCTACCGGACTGATTGCTTCTGCCAAAATCTTTTCGCGCTCAAGTGAATAACTGCATTTTTTCATAATGTTCTAGCGTATCCGTCTCTTGGGCGTACGCGCGGCGTACACCCTGTGAATCAGCTCAGCCACAGCCTTGTAGAAGGCTGGTGGAATCACACTATCCACCGAGACTTGCGCAAACATGGAGCGTGCCAGGGGCGGATCCTCGAAAACCGGGATCTGATTGGCCTCGGCAATCTCGCGAATTTTCAGCGCCACGAGATCGGTTCCCTTGGCAACCACAATGGGTGCATCGCTTTCCTCGCGCACGTAACGCAGGGCAACCGCATAGTGGGTCGGGTTGGCGATGATGAGCGTGGCGCGCGGAACATTGTTCATCATGCGCTGGCGGGCGCGGTTGCGCATCAAGGAACGCTGGCGCGATTTGACGACCGGATCGCCCATCGCCTGCTTGTTTTCGTCCTTTACTTCCTGCTTCGTCATCTTCAGCTGGGTGTACCAGTGGTGCCTGGTCCAGAAGAAGTCGGCCGTGGCGAGGACGGCGGTCGCAAGAACGATGACGACCACCATCTTCTTCATCGACGCGTAGAGCATGGCCGGAACGACCACCGGATCGGCAAACATCGCGTCCAGCGTATGCAGGAAATCGCTGCGCATCGCGAAGAACATCACGACGCCGACGATCGCCACCTTGAAAATGGACTTGGCGAATTCCACCATTCCCTGAACGCTAAAAATGCGTTCGAAACCCTTCATCGGCGACACGCGGTTCATCTGCGGTCTGACCCGTTCGAGCACGAACGACGGCATGTTCTGCGCAAAGGAGGAACCAAGACCGAAAACGGCGAACAGCAGCATGACCGGCAGCAGGAAAGCGGCCGAATCCCAGCCGATACGCACGGCGAGCGACACCACATCCGAGGCATTTTCCAGCTGCCACTGATCCGGTTTTTCGATGATGTCCTTGAGAGCTTCGCCAAGCTTGGCAATGCCGTTCGGTAAAAAGAACAGCATGAAGAAATAGAATGAAAGAGACGACGCAAACAGCGTCACCTCTTTGGAAAACGGAACATTACCCTTCTCAGCAGCATCCGATAGCTTTTTGTGAGAAGGGCTTTCTGTTTTGCTGTCTTTATCCTCGTCAGACAAGGCTTCATCCTTGGTGCAGGATGGCGGCGTCCCGCCTCCTCTGGTCCGTCACGAAGCCCTCATGGCTTCGAGGAGCCGGCGGCGCTGACGCCGCCGGACAGGTCTTATGCGGCTTCCGGAGACGCCTGGCCTTCGGCCGGTGCTTCCTTGAGCTGGATCTGCCCGGCATTGGACAGACGGATGGCTTCCTGCGCCACGGCTCTGCGGGCGATGGCGACTTCGCGCGGATTGGTGACCGCGTTGGTGGCGCCAAGGTCGGCTTCGATCATGCGGCGCTGGCGAGGGCTGATCGCCGACAGGACACATTCCTTGATCTCGGGCGAGGCACCGCGCAGCGACATCGTGAGGATGTCGGCGGCGATGTCGTTGAGCAGCATGACGCGGCTGCGCTGCGGCATGGCGAGCAGGTCTTCGAAGAGGAAGATCTTCGGGCGAACCTTCTTGACCGATTCCTTGCTGATCGTTTCGAGCGAGCTGAGGAGAGTATCGACCTGCGGTTTGTCCAGCTCGTTCATGAGCTCGGCCACCTTGTTCGAACCGTTCGAGTTGCGCTCTGCTTCGATCATTTCGATCAGCTCGACCACGCGGTTTTCGATGATTTGCGCGGCCTTCGGGCTGACATCCTTCATGTTCACGGTACGGTTCATGATGTCCGCGCGCTGGCTGTCCGGCAGCTGCAGGAGCAGCTTGGCGCCGAAGGACGAAGGCAGCATCGACAGGATGTAGGCAATGGTCTGGGGATGCTCGCGCTGGAGGAACTGGCCGACGAAGATCGGATCGGCATCCTGCAGGCGGTCCCAGATGGAGGTCTCGTAGGCCTGGAAGGCGGTGCGGCGGCCGAGCAGGCCGTCGACTTCTTCCGGTGTGAGGCCTTCTTCCAGGATGCTCTCGATGGCACGGGCATTGTCCATCAGGCCTGCACCCTCGGTAAACAGGTCCTCGAATTCATTGACCAGCTGCAGCAGTTCATCCGGCGGGATTTCCCGCAGCGTCTGCGCTGATGCGATAATCGTCTGAAGTTCGCTTTGGGTAAAATATTTCAGCAACTTGCCTGCAACCCCCTTGCCCATGGCAAGGAGGACCGCTGCGGCTTTTTCAGCTTGGGATAACGGTTTCGTGGAAACTGCGCCTCCGAAATCGTCAAAGTCCATCATGGTCTTCCCTCACTGTCCCTCATGGGATCAGACTTTCTTTGTGCTCAAAATTTCCGTCAGCTTCACGCCGAAGCGGGTATCGTCATTCTCGAGGACCGTGATTTCGCCCTTGGCAATGCGGCGACCACTCACGCTGATTTCGACGGGCTCGCCGATCCGCTTGTCGAGCGCGATGATGGCGCCCTCCTGCAGATCCATCAGGCCTGCCACCTGCATCTTGCTGGTTCCCAGCACGATCTCGACCGTGATGGGAATATCCATGATCAGATCGAGATTGGACGTGAGCGCGCTGCCCGGTTCCGTCATCTCGGCGTGGCTGTCGCCACCGAAGCTTGAACCTCCAAAATCGCCGCCACCAAAGTCACCGCCGCCGAAGTCACCACCGCCAAAATCGGCGGTGTCGCCGAAGGCCGGAGCAGAACCCGAATCGCTTCCGAACTCTGCACCAAAATCAGCCATCCCGCCATCGGAGTCGGCTTTCAATACGCCGCGAAGATCATCGATCGCCTGATCCAGCTCGACTTCATTGCCGGTCGCCGGAAACACATCGTCTTCATCAAGTGGGGTCTTCTTGGTTGCCATAGAGACATTATTCCTTTTGAAACTTGCGTCAGCCTGCCCATTTGTGGCGGTGCGAAAATCCGTCACCTACTTCATCAGATGGCGGAGCAATTCGTCCTCTGAGCTGACATTGTCCTTGACGCGAACGGTATAGCGCTCGCCCGATCGTCCAAACTCGCAGGTGTACATGTCCTTGCCGTTGGCGCTGACTTGAACTCTCACATCCGACTTGTCCTCGAAAGCGATCACGTCGCCGGCCATCAGCCGCGAGACGGCGTTCAGCGTCATGCTCTGCAGCCGGATGCGGGCCTCCAGCGTCACCTGCGAGCGGCGAACCTGCTCGGCGATCCGGGCCGCCCATTCCTGCTTCTGTTTGCCGGCCTGGCCTTTCGATTTCGGTGTCACCACCTTCGTCTTGAGCAGCGCCTTCTGCGGAATGATGAGCGCGATTTCCGACGTCACCTTGCCGATCTCGATCACCATGCGGATGGCGGCTCCGAATTCCGGGCGGCCTTCCTCCTCCGGTGCAACACGGTCCGGACCGTTATAGGGACGCTCCAGCATGGCCTCGAAGCCGCCCGGCGCATTGACCCCGGAGCGCAGCACGTTGGCGATGCGCTCGAACACCATGGTCGCCAGGTCGAGTTCGATATCCGACAGCGGACGGTTCGGCGGCTGCTGGACCATGCTCGCTTCGGCGCCGAGCATGCGCTCCATCAGGCCGATGACAAAGGTATTGCCGCAGCCGAGGACGAAATTCGGAGACCAGTTGCGCAGCGAACCATTGGCAAAGGCGAAGTCGGGTCCGAGTTCGCGCAGCAGGTCTTCCATCAGACCCGACTGGAAACCCGTATAGCTGACCGTGATGGGAAAGCCGGTTTCGCTCTGGAAAACGTCGGGCAGGAATTCCGCATAGAGCTGGCCGAATTCGCTGCAGATCTTTTCGACGGTCTTGTAGTCGCCGAGCCCGCCGGTCAGTTTGGCGAGAAGGGCAAGGTCGATCGTCGGGCTGTTGTCAGTCTGTTCGGTCATTGCTTATGCCGCCTTTTCGCCGCCGCCGCCCGGGTTCATCATTTCCTGTTCGACCGAATCGATCGACGGACGTTCGTAGCTGGAAATCGTCTTGCGTCCGTATTCGAGAGCCACCTGCGGAACCGAGCCGTTCATGTAGGCGATGAGCGTCTGCTTCACGACGATGTACAGGCGATGCTGCTTGGTGCGGACGATCTTGATCTGCGAGCAGATCGGCGAGACCACGCAGTAGGAAAGGAAGATCCCGAGCATGGTACCGACGAGCGCCGCACCGATGAGGCCGCCAAGGACTTCCGGCGATTCGTTGATCTTCGCCATGGCCTTGATAACCCCGAGAACCGCGGCCACGATGCCGATCGCCGGAAAGGCGTCGCCCATCGTTGCCAGCGCGTTGTAGGGCTTCATCTTGTCGTGCAGGATGGTCTCGATTTCCTCGTCCATCAGCGCCTCGATTTCATGGCTGCGCGCGTTGCCGATGATGATGAGACGCACGTAGTCGCAGATGAAGGAGGTCAGTTCCTTGTTCTTCAGCACGGTCGGTGCCGTCTGAAAGATCGAGGATTCGTCCGGATTGTCGATATGCGCTTCGATTTCGTTGCGCGACTTGGTGCGCAGGTCACGCATCAGGGAATAAAGCACGCCAAGCACATCGAGATAGTTGCGCTCCTTCGGAACCGCATATTTGAAGGCCTCACCCAGGGCCTTGCCGGAATCCTTCACGATCTTCATCGGGTTCGCCATGATGAAGCTGCCGACACCGGCGCCACCGATGATCACAAGCTCGAACGGCTGCACGAGGACGTCCAGGTGTCCGCCCATCGCCATGAAGCCGCCGAGAACGCAGCCGATCGTGATTACGAATCCGATAATGATAAACATCGCGTGCCTGTACCCTAGTTGTATCAGGTGCTTCCAATATCGGCACTGGCTTGCGTGAGGCTGGGTTACCGGTCGCTTAAACAGCGTTCAGAGGCGGAACAGCCTCGCACAAGTCTCTCTGCCTATCACTGCCGGCAGGACGGATCTTGGTATCCGCGTTTTGGCGTTAGTGGCCCTCGTGTTTCGGGCGTTGCGCTGTCAGGTCAGAGAGACGGAGCTCGTTTTCATGCAGTCAGGATTGTACGTCGGCATTTCCTCGCAGATCGCGCTGGAACGCCGCCTCAACACCATCGCCGACAACATCGCAAACATGAACACCGTCGGCTTCCGGGCAACCGAGGTGAAATTCGACGAGGTTCTGAGCAAGATCCATACCGATCTGAATGCCAACGTGGCCTTCGTCAGCCAGGGCAATGACTATTTGTCGACGCGCAGCGGTGGCTTGACGCAGACCGGGAACACACTCGACTTCGCCATCAAGGGCGATGCCTGGTTTTCCATCGATACGCCGGCTGGTCAGGTTCTGACGCGGGACGGACGCTTCACGATGCGCGAGACCGGAGAACTTGTCTCCAACATGGGCTATCCGGTGCTCGATGCCGGCGGAGCGCCGATCCAGTTGAACCGTACCGGTGGTCCGCCGAAGGTCAGCGCTGACGGACAGATCCTTCAGGACGGCAATGTCGTCGCAACGCTTGGTCTCTATTCGGCCGATGTGTCCCAAGGCTACCTCCGCTACGAGAATGGCGGCGTGATCCCGACGGCGGAACCCCAGCCGGTCGTCGATAGCTTCAATGTCAGCGTCGTCCAGGGTTATCTTGAGGAATCCAACGTCAACGCCATCGGCGAAATGACCGAGCTCATTCAGGTTAACCGCAACTTTGCCGCCATTTCCTCCCTGATGCGCGATACCGAAGGCTCGTTCAGCGAAGCCATCAAGGTGCTCGGCGGATCATCGACCTGATCCGAAGGGTGACCCATGGATACGAACACGGCTGAAGGTTCCGGCGGTGCCAAGCTGGCGCAGATGGCGGATCTCGTCCGTCGCTTTACGGACCCGCAGGTTGCCATTGCGCCCGGCGGTCATGTGCGCACCATCGCCGCCGGTCACTATACGGTCTCCGGCCTGTCGCGGCATGTCCGTCTCGGCGAATTCGTGGCCCATCGCAGTCCCACCGGCATTCACCTGGGCGAGGTCGTCCGGGTCGAGCCGGACATCATCTATGTCTGCCCGATCGAACCGGGCGAACCGATCGGTATCGGCGACACCGTGATCCGCAAGGGTGCCTTCCGCGTGGCGCCCGATGACAGCTGGTGCGGTCGCACCATTAGTTCGCTCTGCGAGCCGATCGACGGCAAGGGACCCTTGCGCAACGGCCTGTCCAAGCGGTCGATTTCCAATACGGCCCCCCCTTCCATGACCCGCCAGCGGATCGAGCATGGCTTTGCCACCGGGGTCAGGGCCATCGACATCTTTTCGCCGCTCTGCCTTGGCCAGCGCCTCGGTATCTTTGCGGGCTCCGGCGTCGGCAAATCGACGCTGCTGTCGATGGTCGCCCGTGCCGAAGCCTTCGACAAGGTCGTCATCTCGCTGGTCGGCGAACGTGGCCGCGAAGTGCGCGAATTCATCGAGGACACGCTGGGCGACAATCTCGAGAAGTCGATCGTCGTGGTGGCGACCAGTGACGAGAGCCCGATGCTGCGCAAGATGGCGCCGCTCGTCGGCATTACGATCGCCGAACATTTCCGCGACAAGGGCGAGAACGTGCTGTTCATCGCTGACAGCGTGACCCGTTTTGCCCACGCGATCCGCGAGGTCGCAGTTGCGTCCGGTGAACCGCCCATCGCGCGTGGTTACCCGGCCTCCGTCTTTACCGAACTGCCGCGTCTTCTCGAACGTGCCGGCCCTGGGCCGGAAGGCACGGGCACGATCACGGCAATCATCTCGATCCTCGTCGATGGCGACAATCACAACGATCCGATCGCGGATTCGGCACGCGGCATCCTGGACGGTCACATCGTGCTGGAGCGCAGCCTGGCGGAGGAGGGGCGTTACCCGCCGATCAATCCGCTCTCGTCCATCTCGCGTCTTGCCCGCAAGGCCTGGACCGGCGACCAGGAAAAACTCGTCGCGCGGCTCAAGTCACTCATCCATCGCTTCGAGGAAACACGCGATCTTCGCCTGATTGGTGGCTACCGCGCCGGCAGTGACCCGGATCTCGACATGGCGATCAAGCAGGTGCCGATCATTTACGATGTGCTGAAGCAGACGCCCGGCGACCCCCTCTCGGGGGATGCCTACGGTGACCTTGCCAACGCCTTGAGAGCCGCCATGGCGGCACCCGGCGCCGGCAATCAGAGGCAGAAAGGATAGTCCGATGGCGGTGGATGTGGATGAACCGGCCAGGCCCGAGCGCAAGAAGAAGACGAGGAAAAGCCTCCTTGGCGATCGGATCGTCATGGGAACCGGCATTGTGCTGGCCGCCGCTTCGGCCTTCTTCCCCTGGTACGTGTTTTTCAACGAAGACAAGTTCGGTATCCATACCGTGCCCGTCGGGCGGACACGCGACCTGCCGGAGGGACCGCCACGCGCGGTCTTCAGCGTCTCGCCGCTTGCAATGGTCGACAATGACGACGATCACACGCCCGGCCCGGCGCCCGATCCGCTCGACAACCTGACCACGGCGACCGTCTCCTCCATCGGCAAGGAGAGCAAGACGACGGATCCCGGCGAGATCGAACAGCCCTTTCCCGGCAAGAACACGTTTCGCCTGATGCATGTTGCCAATGGCCGTGCCCTGATCGAGGACAGTTCTGGCATGTACATGGTCCGCATCGGATCCATTTTGCCCGACAACAGCCGTCTGGCCACTATCGAACAGCGTGAGGGACGCTGGGTCATCGTCACGTCGAGCGGTGAAATATACCGTGATCAGACGACGGAAAGCCGGTAAGTCTGACGCAAGATTACCCGCATAGGCTCCTCGTAGTAAATGGAGAGAAGCCTATGCAACCGATCCAACTCTTTGATCTTGCGTCGCGGCAGGCAGAATGGCTGTCCATCCGTCAGCAGGTCGTTGCTGGCAACATCGCCAACGCAAGCACGCCCGGCTTCAAGGCCAAGGACGTGACACCCTTCGATGCCGTTCTGAATTCCGCCAGCCTGCGCATGGCCCGCACCAATCCCGGCCATCTGACCGGGTCGCCGATCGACAGCCGGCTGGACGTCGATGTCGAGCAGGAAGAACTCAACAACGAAATCGGTATCCAGGAATCCGGCAATACCGTTTCTCTTGCGCAGGAACTGCGCAAAGGCGGCGAGATCAAGCGTCAGTATGAACTGAGTACCGGTCTCGTCAAATCCTTCCATCGCATGATGCTGATGACAGTGAAGAAGTAAACCATGGATCCGCTTTCTGCCTCTTTGAAAATCGCCGGTTCCGGAATGGAAGTGCAGGCCACCCGCCTGCGCGTCGTCTCCGAGAACATCGCCAACGCCCGCACCACCGGCGATACGCCGGGTGCCGATCCCTACCGCCGCAAGACGATTACCTTCGGCGCCGAACTGGACAAGGTTTCGGGGGCGGATCTGGTCGGTGTGAAGAAGCTGGGGACCGACCAGTCGAAATTCGTCGAGGAATATGATCCGGGCAATCCGGCGGCCGATGACAGAGGCATGGTCAAGATGCCGAACGTCAACATGCTCATCGAGATGGCGGACCTTCGTGAAGCCAACCGCAGCTACGAAGCCAACATCCAGACCATCAAGCAGACGCGCGAACTGATCGCTGCGACCATCGACCTCCTGAAGGCATCCCAATGATCAATAACATCCAGAACGTCAGCTCCCTGTCGCTGACCCGCGGCCTCGGAACCACCGCAACCGAATCCAGCCAGTCCATTGCCGGCGCCGCCGAAAGCGCGCTGTCGCAAACTCCGGCGATGTCCTTCGCCAACGTCCTCGGCAGCATGGCATCGGATGCCGTCGGCAGCCTGAAGGCAGCGGAATCGAAGTCCTTCGAAGCCATCCAGGGCAAGGCGAACACCCGTGAAGTGGTTGATGCGATGCTGCAGGCGGAGCAATCCCTGCAGACGGCCATCGCCTTCCGCGACAAGGTCGTGAACGCCTACCTCGATATCACGAAAATGCAGATGTAAGGGTTGAGGACACAGATATGAGAGCGCTTTCAGTCGCCGCGACGGGCATGGATGCCCAGCAGACCAATCTTGAGGTCATCGCCAACAACATCGCCAACATCAACACCACCGGCTACAAGCGCGCCCGCGCCGAGTTCGCCGATCTTCTCTACCAGACCGAGCGCGCCCAGGGCGTGCCCAACCGCGCCAACCAGGCCATCGTGCCGGAAGGTGCCAATATCGGTCTCGGTGTCCAGACCGCCGCGGTCCGCAACATCCACACCCAGGGCGAACTGGCCCAAACCGACAACAAGCTCGACCTGGCGATCGTCGGGCGCGGCTGGTTCCAGGTCCAGTCACCGGACGGAACGACGCTCTATACGCGTGCCGGCTCCTTCAACACCAATGCGGACGGCCAGCTCGTCACGATCGATGGCTATGCCGTCGTTCCCAACATCACCTTCCCGGCGGATGTCACGGAAACCGTCATCAGCCGCACCGGCCAGGTCAGCGTTCGAGTCGGTGCCGACTCAAACTTCACCGAAATCGGTCAGTTGACCACGGCGAACTTCGTCAACGAGGCGGGTCTGAAGCCGCTGGGCGACAACCTGTTCCAGCAGACGGCGGCATCCGGCGAAGCCATTGTTGCCGCACCGGAAGACCCGGGTTTCGGCTACTTGAAGCAGGGTTACCTGGAATCCTCCAACGTCGACGCGGTCAAGGAAATCACCAACCTTATCTCGGCGCAGCGCGCCTATGAGATGAACTCCAAGGTGATCACCACAGCAGATGAAATGGCTTCGATCGTCAGCAAGAACCTGAAGTAACATGAAGGGGTGGCAGACATGATGTTTGGCCGGATATGCAGGACCTGGGGCAGGGCGCTTGCGCTTCTCGCTCCGCTGGCAGCCGTCGTATGGGCGGGCGATGCCCATGCGGACATGGGCATCGCCGTGGTTCCGAGACAGATCATCTATCCGGGCCAGGAAATCTCTGCCGCCTTCCTTCAGGAAGTCGAAGTCACCAATCCCAATCTCGCCGGCGGGTACGCAACATCGATGCAAGAGGTCGAAGGCATGGTCAGCACGCGCACGCTGCTGCCCGGTCGGACGATCCTGATGTCGACCCTGCGGGCTCCCTTCGCCGTCAAGCGTGGCGCGGCGGTTCGACTGACGTTTTCGATCGGCAACATGATGATCTCGGCCTCCGGCACGCCGCTGGAAAACGCGGCCATCGGTGACGTGATCCGTGTGCGCAATACCGATTCCGGCGTGATCGTCTCCGGAACCGTCATGGGTGACGGGACGGTGCAGGTGATGGCAAAATGATGAAGCGAATTCTGGCCGCCGCAGGTCTTGGCCTCCTCTCTTTCCTCTCGACTCATGGAGTGACGTTCGCCGATGCCTCCCGCATCAAGGATATCGCCTCTCTCCAGGCCGGTCGCGACAACCAGCTGATCGGCTACGGCCTCATCGTCGGCTTGCAAGGAACCGGTGACAGCCTGCGCTCCTCGCCGTTTACCGACCAATCCATGCGCGCCATGCTGCAGAACCTCGGCATCTCGACGCAGGGCGGCCAATCGAGCGCGAAGAACGTTGCGGCCGTCATGGTCACTGCCAACCTGCCACCGTTCGCGAGCCCCGGCAGCCGCATGGATGTGACGGTCAGTTCGCTCGGCGATTCCACTTCGCTGCGCGGCGGCACGCTGGTGATGACCTCATTGTCCGGTGCCGACGGCCAGATCTATGCGGTGGCGCAGGGCTCGATCGTCGTATCCGGCTTCAGCGCCCAAGGTCAGGCGGCTTCCGTGACGCAAGGGGTGACCACCGCCGGACGCGTGCCGAATGGCGCGATCATCGAGCGGGAACTGCCCTCCAAGTTCAAGGATGCGGTGAACCTGGTTCTCCAGTTGCGCAACCCGGATTTTTCCACGGCGGTGCGCATTTCCGATGCCGTCAACCGCTTCGCCGGCCAGCGGTATGGCTCGGGCATCGCCGAGGCGCGTGATTCCCAGGAAGTCATCATCCAGAAGCCGAAATCGGCGGACCTGACGCGGCTGATGGCGGAAATCGAAAACCTCGTGGTTGAAACCGATACGCCGGCCAAGGTGGTGGTCAACGAACGTACCGGCACGGTCGTGATCGGTGCCGATGTGAAGGTGTCCCGCGTTGCCGTCAGCTACGGCACCTTGACCGTCCAGGTCACCGAGACGCCGCAGATCGTTCAGCCGGAACCCTTTTCCGATGGCGTGACGGCCGTCCAGCCGCAAACCGATATCAGCGTGATGAAGGAGGGCAGCAATGTCGCCATCCTCAACGGGCCGGATCTGCGCACGCTGGTTGCGGGTCTGAACAGCATCGGCGTCAAGCCGGACGGCATCATCGCGATCCTGCAGGGCATCAAGTCCGCGGGCGCGCTTCAGGCGGAGCTTGTGATCCAATGATGGACATGATGGTCAGGACAGACACGGAAGAACAGCGCGCGCATCGCCGTCGCAACCGCACGCTTCTCCGGTTCGCCGCGGTGGGCGCCTTGCTGTTGCTGGTTCCGCAGGTGAACGCGCAACAGGCAAGCCCGGCACTGCCCAGCACGACCGCAGAGGATATCGAGAAGTTCTGCACGAACATTGCCGATACCGCCCGCGACCAGCGATACCTGCTGCAGAAGCAGGAGCTTGAAAAGCTGCAGTCGGACGTCGATCAGCGCATCGTTCTCCTCGAAAAGCGCAAGGCCGAATACGAGGAGTGGCTGAAGCGTCGCGACGATTTCATGGCCAGGGCGGAAGCCGGGCTGATCGAGATCTACAAGACGATGAAGGCGGATGCCGCCGCCCCCCAGCTGCAGGAAATGCGGCCGGAACTGGCGGCTGCCATCATCATGAAATTGCCGGCGCGCCAATCGGGCCTGATCCTCAGTGAAATGGACCCCAAGAAGGCCGGCATGATTTCCATGATCATGTCGAGCGCTGCCGACCCCAAGACTTCGAAGGACCGTTCATGACCAAGCGCGCCCCCGCTCTGCTGGCTGTACTGATGCTTGCAGGCTGTCAGAGCCAGACCATCAAGGAAATCGGCAATGCGCCGTCCATGAGCCCGATCGGCAGCGGACTGCAATATGCCCAGACCCCGCAGATGGGTCTCTACCCGAAGCAGCCGCGCCAGATGTCGAACGGTTATTCGTTGTGGAGCGACAGCCAGGCCGCCCTCTTCAAGGACGCCCGCGCTCTCAATGTCGGCGACATTCTGACCGTCGATATCCAGATCAACGACAAGGCCGACTTCGACAACGAAACGGATCGCAGCCGCACCAATTCGACCGGCCTCAAATGGGATGTCGGGGCGAGCATTCTCGGCTGGAAGCCTTCCACCAACGGCGATCTGGGCACCGATTCCGATACCTCCACCAAGGGCAAGGGCTCGACGAAGCGCTCCGAAAAGCTCAATCTGCTGGTCGCCGCCGTCGTCACCGGCGTGCTGGAGAACGGCAATCTGTTGATCAGCGGCTCGCAGGAAGTGCGCGTCAACCACGAGATCCGCATCCTGAACGTGGCCGGTATCGTGCGGCCGCAGGATGTCAATGCAAAGAACACGATCTCCTATGACCGGATCGCCGAAGCGCGCATCTCCTACGGCGGCCGCGGTCGCCTGATGGAAGTTCAGCAGCCGCCGGTCGGACAGCAGGTGGTCGACCTGTTCTCGCCGTTCTGATTGCGGAGAGGGCGAAAGGATGACGCATGGCTGAGGAAGCAGCAGAAGGCGCCCCGGAGAAGAAGAAGGGCGGACTGGTGATGACGATTGCCGGCGTTGCCGTGGTCACGCTCGTGGGCGCCGGCGGCGGCTGGGTTCTGGGCGGCATGATCGCACCGAAACCACCGGCGACAGAAGAGCCGGCAAAGCCGGCGGCAGCGGCAGGGCACGGTGAGAAGAAGGAAGAGGGGCTTCCGCATATCTCCACCGAGGCGAATGGTGTCGTCCAACTGGAGCCGATCACCACCAATCTCGCCTATCCTTCCGATAGCTGGATACGGCTGGAGGTGGCGCTGGCGTTCAAGGGACATCCGGAACTGCCGCTGGCGGAAGAGATCCATCAGGATATCCTTGCCTACATGCGCACGGTTTCGCTGCAGCAGATCGAGGGCCCGCGCGGCTTTCAATATCTTAAGGACGACATTCAGGAACGTGTTGACCTGCGTTCTCAAGGCAAAGTATCGAAGGTGATGTTCAGAACCTTCGTGATCGAATGATTCGACTCCTTTCGCTGCTTGCCATTTTTATGATGGTGCCGGGCCTTGCCCTTGCCCAGCAATCTCCGGTGGATCTTCTCAATCTGCCGGTTGATGGCTCCGCAGCCGCGTGGATCATCCGCACCTTCGGGCTTCTGACCGTCCTGTCGATTGCGCCGGGCATCCTGGTGATGGTCACCAGCTTCCCGCGCTTCATCATCGCCTTTTCGATCCTGCGCACCGGCATGGGGCTGGCGACCGCCCCCTCCAACCTGGTGCTGATCTCCATGGCGCTGTTCATGACCTTCTACGTCATGTCACCGACCTTCGACCGCTCCTGGAACGAGGGTGTGCAGCCGTTGCTGCGCAACGAGATCGACGAGGCGACCGCCGTGCAGCGGATCGCCGAGCCGTTCCGCACCTTCATGACCGCCAATACCCGCGACAAGGACCTTTCGCTGTTTGTGGAGATTGCAGAGGAACGCGGCCAATCCGTCGGCACCCCGGAGGCGATCGACTACCGGGTGCTGATCCCGGCCTTCATGCTGTCGGAAATCCGTCGGGGTTTTGAAATCGGTTTTCTGATCGTGCTGCCTTTCCTGGTGATCGACATGATCGTTGCCGCCATCACCATGGCCATGGGCATGATGATGCTGCCGCCGACGTCCATCTCTCTGCCCTTCAAGATCCTGTTCTTCGTGTTGATCGACGGATGGAACCTGCTGGTCGGTAGTCTGGTGCGCTCGTTCAATTGAGCCATCGGCTTTGCGCGGATGCGCAGCGGCAGAAGCGCGTCGAGCCGCTGCCCTACCTCCGCCGATCGACCCGACCCATTACGCCTTGCGTTCAAACCGGTAGAAATACTGCGTCGTTTCCGCCCGGTTGCGCAGGTGCTCGGGGAAAGCGTAGCCTTCGTCCGTCATGCGGAAACCGGCCTGCAGGAAGGTCGCTTCGAAATCGGCCTTCAGCTCTGCCCGGGTGCGGTAGACACCGTTGTAGTACTCGTTCAACTCCTGCGAGAAGAAGTCCTTGAGTGTCAGGCGCGTGGCAATATCCGATATGGACTCCCGGATGTAGACGAGGGCCTCGGGCGCCGCGAGATCGGCCATCAGTTGAAGGGTCCGGATCACCGCCTCATCGTTGAGGTAGATCAGCAGACCGGTGATGATGAGGACATCGAAGGGCGGCTGAACAGGCAGTGCCGCGACATCGATGTGCGGCACCTGCGCAATGGCGAAATGAATGTCGTGCTGGCCAGCATTCAACTCCCTGCCTTTGGCGATCAATTCGCCCGAGAAGTCGATGCCCATGTAGGTGTGGCCACCATCGCCGTAGTGAAGCGCCAATCGGCCGGCCCCGCAACCGAGATCCAGGATTTTCGAGGGCCTGTCCAGCCGCGGCAGCAGCATCTCGCGCTCATGCCTGTCCCGCTCGATGGCGATCACCGATCCCTCGGGCTGCAACATCACGGCATTGATGGAGTTGGCTTCGCGGCGGGCGCGGTCGTCAAAGAACTTCTGAACCTTGGACGGGTCGATATCGACCTTCGCGTCGTACAATCTGCTCATGGCGGATCCTGCGTTGTCGGCCTGCCGTTGCGCATGGCAGAAACGTTGGTGGGGCGGACGGCGTGCCTGCGGGAGGCCGCGATCCATGGGGCGGTCAGGAGGCGAGGGCTTTCAAGTCGAAGAGATCCGTATGGCTCAACGCCAGCCGCATGTCTTCGGCCGTATCGATCTCATAGGAGACGATCTCGTGACCGATGATCGGAAGGTACGCCTTCAGATGTTCGTAGACCGGCGTGTTTCCGATGGTGTCGAATGTGGTGACAGGCAGCCAGGCGATGTTGGACCACTCGTACTCTGTCGGCTCTTCCCGGCGGAAACCGACGATCTGGTCGCCTTCCGTGATGGCGAAGACGGCGTCCTTCGTCTTGGTCTGGGTGATGGCAAGTTTCGGCGCGCCAGGCTCGCAGGCCGCGAGGAAGCGCGCAAAGCTTGCAGGCTCCAGCAGAAGGTCGCCATCCATGAACAGGCAGTCGCCGCTCATGTGCTGGCAGCCCAGCGTGTAGCTGTGCAGCGTGGTGGTGGAGCGGAAGTTCGGGTTGCGCACGACGATCACGTCGCGGCCGAGCTGCTTCAGCTCGGAAATCACCGCCTTCTCTTCGAAGCCGACGATCACCCGCACGTCCTCGACCTCGCTCAACTGGGCCAGAAGGTGCTTCAGGATTTTGACGCCTTCGACTTCGACGAGGCATTTGGGCTTTCCCTGCCCGAGGCGTGACCCCAGGCCTGCCGCGGCGATTACAGCGTGTTTAACAGTCGGCATAGCGATTTTCCGTCGAGGGCCACGTAATTGGAGACCGAGACAAGAGCGTCCGGCGCGCTGTGGATGCCATAGAAGGCGATGCCGATATCGGCGACGTCGAACATCGGAACATCGTTGAACCCGTCGCCAATGGCCACCAGCCGTTCGAAATGCTCCTTGAGCTCCAGGGCGGCAATGTTCTTGCGCATCACCGTGTCGAGGCCTGTCACGTGCCCATGGGCATCGGTCATGGCCGTCGAGGTAAAGAAGCGGCAACCCAGGCGCTCCTGCAGCGGCTGAACCCACAGATCGAGATTGCCGGTGACAACGAACGAACGCTCCCGATTTTCCCGGATGAACGCTTCGATGTCGGGATCGAACTCGACCTCGGAAACTACGGACCGGATGCGGTCCAGCCCAGCCGTTCGCAGGATGGCGAAACGCAGGCGGAAGGAATCCTCGAAGGGGATCATGCCGGCCATGGTGAGCTCGGTCAGCAGCCGCATTTCCGGCTCCAGCCCGAGTTCGGAAGCGATCATCGGCAGAAGCTCGGCCTTGGTGATCGTTCCGTCCAGATCGAAGGCGAAGGCCGTTTTCTGCTTCTGGCCCGGCACGCCGGCCGGTGACGTGGTGAAGGTATGTTCCAAAGCAGGCGAATCGGCGCGATACATGTCTCAGGACCTCGATGAATGGATGCCGTCAGCAATGGAATCCAGGATGATACGAGAGGCTGGCTCCTGCCGTGGCCTCAGAACCTCGAGCAGATCCTGACGCTCCTTTTCCAGCGGCCACGCCTTGCCGTCCTTGTAGGACAGTGCGGCCGTGCGCATCTCCTCAAAACTGTCTACCCGATGAGCCGCGGCTTCGGCCAGCCGCCCGAGGTGGTTGAAGCGCGCATGGACGCCGGAATCGATGAAGACGATCGGTTTGGCAAACAGGTGGTATTCGGTCAGGAACGACACGCCGTCCGTCAGCATCATGTCGGAGGCGTCGAAGAGCTCGCCATAGCTGCCTTCGCAGATCGCGCAGTTCGGCAGCGCCTCCCAGGTCTGCAGGAAGCTTGGATAATCCGGATCGTTGATCGCACCCGATCGAGGCGCCGAATAGGAGAGCGCCGGATGCGGCTTGTAGACGAACTGGATGTCCGTGGCCTGCTGCGCCCATTCCAGCATCTGCCGGTAGATCTTGTGGAAGACCCCGAAACCCTCGCCATGAATGGCCAGCGAATGATGGGGCGCCCAGATGATGCGGAAACTGCGCCCGTTCGGCTCGGGGATCGGCCAGACGCCCTTGCCCTTGGCTTCCAGAAGCTTGTCCAGCTTCGAGTAGCCGCTCAGCACGAACTTGTCCGGGTCCGAATGGGCGAAGGAGCGGTAATAGGTGCGCGTGATCTCGGTCTCGCAGAACACCCGCCAGGCCATCCGGTGATAGGCCTGGTCGTAATTGTTGTCGTAGGCCTCGTCCGACGTATCGGTCGAATTCGGTTTGGCCAGCAGACCCATGCCGTAGGGGACAACGCAGATGCGCGCGAAGGTGATTTCGGGCGTGCGCAGGCCTGGCGGCACGGGGCTGTCCCATTGCTGTTGGCGGAAGACGACGTCCGGGTTCAGGCTGCGCAGAATATCCAGCGCCTCGAGCGACGAAACGTTCATGCGCAGATGCGGGATGTTCTGCTCCGTCAGGCCTTTGTGCACCTCTTCTTCACCGGTGAATTCGGCGCGGCCCAGCTGGCTGTTGTTGATGGACACGACGATCGGGTGGAAGCGGGCGTCGTCCACCATCGACCAATAGACATCCGCCAGGGCATCCCACATTGGAATGGACTGCACGATGAACACGCAGCGGATCCTGTCGATGGGCGGACGCAGCTCTCGCAGAGTCAGGTTGCTGACCTGCTTCAGGGTATGGAAGTTCGCGGCGATCTGGTTGAACCGGTAGTCAAGCTTTGAGAGCGCTTCGTTGCTCAGCGTCACCTTGTCCTGCGCACTCGCCTCAAGTGCCGACTGGATGATCCCGGCGATCTGGCCGGGCAGTGCCAGGTGTTGCGTGTGGAAGGATTGCAGCAGCTTGGCGATCTCGATCTGGATGGCGCCCTGCACCTCGATCTTCTCGTTCAACCCGCCAATATCCTGACGCAGGGCCGCAATCTGCTCCGACAGATCCGAACCTGAGATCGGTTGACTGGTGGGGTTGATCTCAGACATTCCACGTCCTCGTGCATCTCTAGGTCGACAGGTGCGGTGCAGCCGACGCCAGCACACGCTTCATAAGCATCACCACGCTAGCGGATCAGGCTTTCCTCAAGCTGGCGGGACAATGAAGGCCATCGGGAGAAAACAGCAGTCGCTGCATTCGCGGCCGGCATTGTCATGCCAGAGCGTCCGTTTCCTGCAGTATCTTCGAGAGCATCAGCGTCCCGTAGGCGGCGTTTGCATGGTAGTCGCCGGGCATTTTGGCAAAATGATCCAGCATGGCGCCGGATGCGTCGTAAACTTCTGCCGGCGGCAGGTGATAGGGAACGCCGAGATCATCCAGACGCGCACAGACATGGTCGCGGAACCGATTGTAGATCAACGCGACTTCCCCTTCGGCAAAATTCGACTTGCCGGCCAGGCGGTGATAGCTCGCCGGCGCCGGACAACAAGAGGCAACGGAAAAGCGGACCTTCATGGAAGTGAGTTGCCGGAAGAAGGCCAGAGGCTCCTTCATGGTCTCCTCGATGATGGCGGCGAAGGCGCGGCGGGTCACCAGCTGCCGGTCAGGGCTCCAGAGGGCGGCCGTGTGCGTCGTCCAATGCTCGGCGTTGAAGCCGAAGCTCGGATAGAAACCAAAGACGAAGACAAAGCGCCGGACATCCTGCAGTTCGATGACTGGAGAATGGTCGTGATTGAGCTTCGCGAACGTGGTGCGTGCGCCATCCTGCGTGAAGGCGACAGCACGTCCGTCAAATCGGAAGAACGGCTCCAGGAAATTGTAGCCGTGGCCGAGCTGCGCGATGCGGATCTGGCCATGCCGGCTGCGAATGCTGTCCTGGCCCGCTTTCAGGGCGCCATCGCGCAGCGCCTGGATGTGCGAGTCTCCGATGATCTCAAGCATAGCCGAGTTCCTGCGCCTGCATCATCTCCTCGCACTGGACCTCCAGATCACCCAGCAGCTGCTGCTTGATCATGGAGGGGGAGGATTGTCCCTCAGAGGGGGGCGCGCGATGCTCCTTCAGGAAGTGGGACATCACGTAATCGACGCCGGCAGCGTTCACGCTGCGCTGGTTGTGATCATAGAAGAGGCCGCGCATGGAGGGCGCGGCGATGATTTCGTAGGATGGGAAGTAATCGACGAAATCCAGCTCCGAGGCGAGGTGACCAGCAACGGCCCGCAGCACGGACTTCGAGTAGAGCGTTGCAGCCAGCACGTGATGATCCGTGCGTGTCGCGGTGAGCGGCACCGGCGAGACCGTGAGAATGAAGCGCATCTGGGGATTGAGCTGGCGCATCTTGCCCATCACCGCGACAAGATCCTCGAAGATCTCGAAATAGTTGAAGTTCTTGAACACATGGTCTTCGTCGCGAAACTGGCCCGCGACCGTGCCGGGACAGAGCGGAAAGACCGCGCCATCGTGCCGCGACTGCCAGGCTTCGGTCAGGCCCAAGGTAAAGATGAAGACATCCGTTTGGTGAAACATCTCGCGCACCGCCGACAGATGCGTCTGTCGCGAACGCTCCAGTTCTGCAACGCTCTCGAAGGGATCCGGCTCGAGCAGCGGCCGGAAGGGGTCGGCGAAGCCATCCCCGCGGACCCACGGCTTCTCTTCCGGCGCAAAACCGCCCATGGCGCGTTCGAAGGTCTGGTGCAACTGCCGGGCGGTGTAGATATTGCAGAACCGCGCCGAATAGACTCCGTAATTGTAGCTTTGCGCCAGTGCCGGGGGAAACAGCGAAGGCGCAGGTTCGAAATCCCGGAAATTAAAACCGCTGCGCTTCAGCGTTTTGGCAATATGCTGTGCAAAGCAGCTGCCGGCCGTGCTGATGCGCGCGTCAGCCGGAATGTCGAACTTCTTGCGATAGAGGCCCGTCAGCTGGAGCGGATGGGTTTCCGCCACGGCCTTGCGCCAGACGGCGCGGTCCGGCAGCGTGCTGTAGGGGTGGAGCATATCACCGGGGGTGGCCGTCATCTGCATTGCTCTCCTGCCGGCGATCTACCGGCTCTGTCCGATCGACGGTCGCTTATTCCTTCTCGACAAGAAAGGGCTCGGTGCGCGGCGGCAGGGCGGGTACATCGATATGATCCGGTTCCAGGTTTTGGCGCGCGCGCTCGGCCATCAGTTCGTAAGCCGTCTCCAGATGTCTGCAGAAGCGTTCGGCATCGAACAGCGGCTTGACCAGCCGGTTTTCTTCCAGTCTCGCCTTGAACGGCTCCAGACTCTGGCGGTTCTTGAAGAAATCGACAGCCATGCGGACATAGTCGTCTTCCGTCTCAGCAATCAGTTCCGGCACGCCCACGGCGTGCAGCAGGCTCTCCGAGACGCGTGAGGCAAAGTGGCTGCCCTTCAGGGTCAGCACCGGCAGCCCCGCCCACAGCTGTTCGGATGTGGTCGTGTGACCATTATAGGGGAAGGTGTCGAGGCCGAGATCGGCGAGCGTCAGGCGGGCCAGATGCTCCTCGTAGGAAACCACTTTGGTAAAGACGATACGTTTTGCCTCGATCCCGGCCGAGGTGAACCGACGCAGCAGGTTGTCGCGCGCCTCGTCCGCCTTGCACATCAGCCAGAGAACGCTGCCAGGCGTCGCCTTCAGGATCTTCACCCAGAGATTGACGTTGGCCAGCGAAATCTTGCGGGTCGCGTTAAACGAACCGAAGACGAAGGCATCGTCCGGCAGGCCGGCATCGGCTCGGGTGAAGAGGTCGCGACGCGGACGGTTGAACGGGTCGTTCGGCTGATAGCTTTCCGGCATTCGGCAGAACTTTTCCCAGTAATGCGGCTTCGACGCATCCGGCAGCACATGATGATCGCCGATGATGTAATCGAGATCGATATTGACCGTGGTCCCCGGGAAGCCCAGCCATGCCACCTGCACCGGTGCGGCCTGATGGTTAAGGATGCCTGGACGGCCTCCGCGCGTGTGGCCCTTCAAGTCGATCAGAATATCGATGTTGTGGTCGCGGATGACCTGCGCCGCTGCGGCGTCATTCAAGTCGCGGATGGTGACGATCGTGCCCCATTTGCTGCGGTCCTGATCGATCTCCGCCGTCAAGTGCTTCGGGTCCGTATAGCAGAAGACCGTGACGTCGAACTTGTCGCGGTCGTGCAGGGAGAGCACGCTGCCTGCCAGTTTCATGGTGGCATGATCGTGCCAGAGGTCTGAGGACAGGTAGCCGATCCTGAGCTTCTTGCCCCAGGCATGCGGACGCCAATGGCGCTCGATCGGGTTTGTCGCCGGAAAGGCATCCGGCTTGTAGCTGGCAATCTTGTTGAGCGCCTCGTCCGCCAGCCAGTGCAGATTGTAGAAGGGGGCTTCCACCTTCATCATCTGCGCCGGGTTCTTGGAGAGCATCCGGTTCAGTTCCGGCTGCAGGCGCTCCATCTCCCAGTAATTGTTGACTTCGCGCTGGAAGACGAGATGCGCCATGATGACCACGATGCTGCGCGGCAGACGCTCCAGGAGATTGGCGACGGTTTCGCGGTCGCGCGGATTTTCCGGCGTGCCTGTCAGAAGCAGGAAGGCAAGGCTGTTGTGCTTGGAGTTTGAACTTGTGGACAACGCCGGCAAAAAGACGCGGACCATGTCCTTTTCGCCGCGCTTCAGAAAGAGCGAGGTGATGATGAAGGCAAGCTCCGGATCCTGTCTCGCGCGTTCCAGGAGAGGTCGTCCCAGGCTCAGTGCAAGGTCATCCTGACCCAGCTCGAAATAGATCTTCATCGCCTCGGTGTAGAAATCCTCCGCCCGCGAACCGCCCAATTCTCCCGCCAGCACGTAGATCTTCGCCGCATCCTCCTTGAAACCCAAGGCAACGAGCGTTTTGGCCAGAAGAGCATAGGTCTTTACGTCCCTGGAGTGATCAAGGAGCGCGTTCAGCGACGCCAGAGCCTCGGTGTATTGGCCCTTGTGGAAACTCTTCGATGCACTTGAGAACAGGGATTGAGAGGTCAACGTCGGGCTCCAGGGCTAACATTCGGATCATGGACGCGGGGCACGCAGGCCGCGTTCTGCCGGAAAGCATAGGGATTGGAGCTTGTCCGAAACCGGTGTCGGAGCATCGTTTACGAATCAGTGACCATTTCACTCGGTTTGTCGAGTCCGATTTAAGGAATCCGCAATCATTCTCTGCGAGTGTCACACTCACATGACGGGTTTGGTTTCTGAGGCAAAACAGAACCGAGTGGGCATGAAGCCAGACGTCATTACCGGTTTTCAAGCCCGGTATGTCCCCAACAGTACCAAAGTCAACAAGGGACTATAACTATGACCAGTATTCTGACCAACTCATCTGCAATTGCAGCTCTCTCGACCCTGCGCTCCATCAACAGCGACATGGAAACCACGCAGAACCGCATTTCGTCGGGCTACAAGGTCGAGACCGCAGCGGACAACGCAGCCTATTGGTCGATCGCTACCACCATGCGTTCCGACAACAAGGCTCTCGGTACCGTTCAGGATGCACTCGGCCTCGGCGCCGCGACCACCGATGTCGCCTACACGGCGCTTGAGTCCTCCATCAAAGTCGTCGACGATATCAAGGCAAAGATCACCGCCGCTTCCGAGCCGGGCGTTGACAAGGACAAGATCCAGAAGGAAATCGATCAGCTGCAGGACCAGCTGAGCTCGATCGCCAAGTCGGCCTCCTTCTCCGGCGAAAACTGGGTTTATCACACCGCTTCCGCCGGTGCCGGCACCCAGGCCATCGTGGGCGCTTTCAACCGTGACAACGCTGGCAATGTCAGCCTGACGACCCTGGAATACGACACGACCAACTCGTCGCTGATCGAAGTCAACACGGCTGGCGCCAACGTCACCAACGGCTCTGGCATGCTCTCCAAAAACATGAGCTTCTCCAGCGCGACTGGTGCGACCGTATCGCTGACCTACTCGGTTCTGTCGCTCGACATCAGCAACATGACCACCGGCGACCTGTCGAAGGCCCTTTCGGGTGTTGACGCTGTCCTGCAGGACATGACGGACGCAGCCGCTGACGTGGGTGCGATCAACAGCCGTATCGACATGCAGACCGGCTTCGTTTCCGATCTGATGGACTCGATCAAGGAAGGCGTCGGCAAGCTGGTTGATGCCGACATGAACGAAGAATCGACCCGCCTGAAGGCTCTGCAGACGCAGCAGCAGCTGGGCATCCAGGCTCTGTCGATCGCCAACAGCGACTCGCAGAACGTTCTGTCGCTCTTCCGTTAAGAGCCGGCCGAATTACCGAGATCCGACGGACGTTCGCGCGTGCCGTCCATCAAACCCGCCAGCCTCGCTGGCGGGTTTTTTGCGTGATCCGTCCAAAGGTGCACACCGGTTCTGCTCCCGGTCGAATGCAACCTTGGATCAATGCGACAGTCTATGACAATTCCCGGATAGCATTCCGGTCTCCCAGTTTGCGTCAGAAGCCCGGTATGCAAACCTATTTCCTGCTTCGAATGTCTGACTATCGAAAAAATATGAAATATATAATTGTGTATATCCCGGATATTGGCTCACTTATTACTGAGATTAGGCAAAAGTAATTTGTAGACACACATCATATTCATTAATAAATTCCAGAAATTCGCATTCTTATTTGATTTTTAGTGTGATTCCGGATCACGCTTCCGGAGCATGTCTCGGGGACTGGCGCAGATCCTGACCAGGATGACAGAACCTCCGCGCGTCCCGGACTATCCGATGTTCCAATTTTACTACGAAGACGAAGGGTGTAAGTTTTTGTCAGGAAGAGAATGGAACTGTTGCATTGTCATTACTGAATTTCTTCGAAATTTGCCGAAAATCGCGCTTTCTTTTAAGGCAAAATTAATTGCTAAGCCTCCATCTTCCAAGTTATAGGTGCATAGAAACGGCATTGCGTCATATGTGCGAAGTGATTCGCATGTCACATGATGTTGTCTGAAATGGCGTAGAGGGCGGAGCGAACGAGTTCCGATAGCATGAAGCCCCTCAGCTGCGAGACTCAAGCGAGTCATGTTCAATCAAAACCTTTGGTCCGTCTGGACCTCGTGATCGTTGGGACCGCTATCGGTCCCGATGTTCTGAGGCAGGCTGGAAAGCGAAAAACGCTTTCGATCTCGCGAAGAGGCTGCCTCTCGAGAGAAGATCGACAAGGGCATCGTAATCGTGAACTTACCCGAACGAAGGGCTCACTAGATGACATCGATCGTCACTTCCCTCACTGTCAATCAGATCAAGTCCCTTTCCACCGCCTCGATTGCGGCTCTGAAGACGGCTGATATCGCAGCACTGAGCACAACACAGATCAAGGCGCTGAGTTCCACGCAGCTGGCTGCATTTGAAACCGAAGATATCGCCGTTCTCAGCTCCTCGCAGATTGCTGCCATTTCCACGGCGGCTGTCACGGGTCTGACGCTGGACCAGATGTCCGCCCTCGGTTCCAGCCAGATCGCCGGTTTGGGCCTCGCCCAGGTGACCGCGCTTTACGCCAGCCAGATCGAGGTCTTGTCGTCTTCGCAGATCGAGGCACTGACCACGGCGCAGATCGGGACGCTGACGTCTGCAAAGCTTGCCGTGCTCTCCACGGACGACCTGGCGACCTTTACGACCGCTGAAATTGCCGCCATCAAGACGACGGCACTTGTCGGCCTCACCAGTGACCAGATGACCTCGATGGCTTCGTCGCAGATCGCTGCGCTGACGAAGGCGCAGATCGGCGTTCTCTCGACCGACAAGGTGGCCCTCCTGGCCTCAACCCAGGTCGAGGCCCTGACGTCGGTTCAGCTGTCTGGTCTCTCCACCCGCCAGCTGACGGCGCTGACCACAGCCGCTCTGGCCGGTCTCACCTCCACGCAGATCGTCGCTATGAGTGCGGCGCAGATTGGGGCGTTGACGACGGATCAACTCGCCGCTCTGTCGTCCTCGCAGGTCGAAGCCCTGACGACGGCGCAGATCGCTGCGCTGACCTCGACGGACCTCGCTGCCCTCAGCTCGGAAGACATCGCGACCTTCTCCACCGCCGAACTGGCCGCGATCACGACGTCGGCCTTGAACGGTCTGTCGTCGGATGTCATCACCTCGCTCGCATCCTCTCAGATCGAGGCCTTGACCTCCAAGCAGGTCGCTGCGCTTTCGACCGACAAGGTAGCGCTGCTGGCCTCCAGCCAGGTCGAAGCCTTGAGCTCCGCCCAGCTGTCTGGGCTCTCCAGCCGCCAGCTGACGGCGCTGACGACGAATGCCGTTGCCGGTCTCACCTCCACGCAGATCGCGGCTTTGAGCTCTGCCCAGGTGGGAAGCCTGAGCACGGATCAGATCGCGGCCCTCAGCTCTTCGCAGATTGAAGCCCTGACGACGACGCAGGTCGGAGCCCTGTCCTCCAAGCAGTTGGCGGCCATGGCGACGGAAGACATTGCAGCCTTCTCGACCGCTGAAATTGCCGCGATTAAGACGGCAGCTCTGACCGGCCTGACCTCGGAGGCGATCACCTCCATGGCCTCGAGCCAGATCGCCGCCCTGACCAAGGCCCAGGTTGCTGTGCTCTCGACCGACAAGGTGGCCCTCTTGGCCTCTACCCAGGTCGAAGCCCTGAGCTCCGTCCAGCTGTCTGGTCTCTCCAGCCGCCAGCTGACGGCGCTGACGACGGATGCCGTTGCCGGTCTCACCTCGACGCAGATCGCGGCTCTGAGCTCTGTTCAGGTGGGAAGCCTGAGCACGGATCAGATCGCGGCGCTCAGCTCCTCGCAGATCGAGGCTCTGACGACGACGCAGGTCGGAGCGCTCAACTCCAAGCAGTTGGCGGCCATGGCAACGGAAGACATTGCAGCCTTCTCGACGGATGAGATCGCCGCGATCAAGACGACGGCCCTGACCGGCCTGACCTCGGAGGCGATCACCTCGATGGCCTCCAGCCAGATCGCCGCCCTGACCAAGGCACAGGTTGCTGTGCTCTCGACCGACAAGGTGGCCCTCCTGGCCTCTACCCAGGTCGAAGCCCTGAGCTCCGTCCAGCTGTCTGGTCTCTCCACCCGCCAGCTAACGGCGCTGACAACGGACGCTCTGGCCGGTCTCACCTCGACGCAGATCGCAGCTCTGAGCTCTGTCCAGGTCGGTGCGCTGACGACGGATCAGCTGGCTGCGTTGACCTCTTCACAGGTCGAGGCCCTGACGACGGCGCAGATCGCTGCGCTGACCTCGACGGACCTCGCTGCCCTCAGCTCGGAAGACATCGCGACCTTCTCCACCGCCGAACTGGCCGCGATCACGACGTCGGCCCTGAACGGTCTGTCGTCGGATGTCATCACCTCGCTCGCATCCTCCCAGATCGAGGCCTTGACCTCCAAGCAGGTTGCTGCGCTCTCGACCGACAAGGTGGCGCTGCTGGCCTCCAGCCAGGTCGAGGCTCTGAGCTCGGTTCAGCTGTCTGGTCTCTCCAGCCGCCAGCTGACGGCGCTGACGACGGATGCCGTTGCCGGTCTCACCTCGACGCAGATTGCGGCTCTGAGCTCTGTCCAGGTCGGAAGCCTGAGCACGGATCAGATCGCGGCGCTCAGCTCCTCGCAGATCGAGGCTCTGACGACGACGCAGGTGGGAGCGCTCAACTCCAAGCAGTTGGCGGCCATGGCAACGGAAGACATTGCAGCCTTCTCGACGGACGAGATCGCCGCGATCAAGACGACAGCCCTGACCGGCCTGACCTCGGATGCGATCGTCTCCATGGCCTCCAGCCAGATCGCCGCCCTGACCAAGGCCCAGGTTGCTGTGCTCTCGACCGACAAGGTGGCCCTCCTGGCCTCCAGCCAGGTCGAAGCCCTGAGCTCCGTCCAGCTGTCTGGTCTCAGCGCCAAGCAGCTCACCGCAGTCACGACCGCGGCCCTGGCCGGCCTCACCTCCACGCAGATCGAAGCACTCTCGACCGTGCAGGTCGCGGCGCTGACCACCGATCAACTCGCCGCTCTGTCGTCCTCGCAGATCGAAGCCCTGACGACGGGGCAGGTGGCCTCTTTGACCTCGACCGACCTCGCGGCCCTCAGCTCGGAAGACATCGCGACCTTCTCCACCGGAGATCTGGCCGCGATCACGACGGCGGCCTTGAACGGTCTGTCGTCGGATGTCATCACCTCGCTCGCATCCTCTCAGATCGAGGCCTTGACCTCCAAGCAGGTCGCTGCGCTCTCGACCGACAAGGTAGCGCTTCTGGCTTCCAGCCAGGTCGAAGCCTTGAGCTCCGCCCAGCTGTCTGGGCTCTCCAGCCGCCAGCTAACGGCACTGACCACGGATGCCGTTGCCGGTCTCACCTCGACGCAGATCGCGGCTCTGAGCTCTGTCCAGGTGGGAAGCCTGAGCACGGATCAGATCGCGGCCCTCAGTTCTTCGCAGATCGAAGCCCTGACGACGACGCAGGTGGGAGCGCTCAACTCCAAGCAGTTGGCGGCCATGGCAACGGAGGACATCGCAGCCTTCTCGACGGATGAGATTGCTGCGATCAAGACGGCGGCCCTGACCGGCCTGACCTCGGATGCGATCACCTCCATGGCCTCCAGCCAGATCGCCGCCTTGACCAAGGCACAGGTTGCTGTGCTCTCGACCGAGAAGGTGGCCCTCCTGGCCTCTACCCAGGTCGAAGCCCTGAGCTCCGTCCAGCTGTCTGGTCTCTCCAGCCGTCAGCTAACGGCGCTGACCACTGATGCCGTTGCCGGTCTCACCTCGACGCAGATCGCGGCTCTGAGCTCCGTCCAGGTCGGAAGCCTGAGCACGGATCAGATCGCGGCCCTCAGCTCCTCGCAGATCGAAGCTCTGACGACGACGCAGGTTGGTGCCCTGTCCTCCAAGCAGTTGGCCGCCATGGCAACGGAAGACATTGCAGCCTTCTCGACGGACGAGATCGCCGCGATCAAGACGACAGCCCTGACCGGCCTGACATCGGATGCGATCACCTCCATGGCCTCGAGCCAGATCGCCGCCCTGACCAAGGCCCAGGTTGGCGTTCTTTCGACCGACAAGGTGGCCCTCCTGGCCTCTACCCAGGTCGAAGCCTTGAGCTCCGTCCAGCTGTCTGGTCTCTCCAGCCGCCAGCTGACGGCGTTGACCACCGATGCCGTTGCCGGTCTCACCTCGACGCAGATCGCGGCTCTGAGCTCTGTCCAGGTCGGCAGCCTGAGCACGGCCCAGATCGCAGCCCTCAGCTCTTCGCAGATCGAGGCCCTGACGACGACACAGGTCGGAGCCCTCAGCTCCAGCCAGTTGGCGGCCATGGCAACGGAAGACATCGCAGCCTTCTCGACGGATGAGATCGCTGCAATCAAGACGACAGCCCTGACCGGCCTGACATCGGATGCGATCATTTCCATGGCCTCCAGCCAGATCGCCGCCCTGACCAAGGCCCAGGTTGGCGTTCTTTCGACCGACAAGGTGGCGCTGCTGGCCTCTACCCAGGTCGAAGCGCTGAGCTCCGTCCAGCTGTCTGGCCTGAGTGCCAACCAGATCGCCTCGGTCTCGACCGCGGCCCTGGCCGGCCTCACCTCCACGCAGATCACGGCACTGTCGAGCGTTCAGGTTGCCGCGTTGACGACCGACCAGCTGACCGGTCTCACAAGCTCTCAGATCGAGGCGTTGACCAGCGCCCAGGTGGGAGCTCTGTCCTCGGCGGATCTGGGAGCTTTGACCTCCGAAGACATTGCGACCTTCTCGACGGACGAGATCGCCGCGATCAAGACGGCGGCCCTGTCTGGCCTGACCTCGGAGGCGATCACCTCCATGGCCTCCAGCCAGATCGCCGCCCTGACCAAGGCACAGGTTGCTGTGCTCTCGACCGACAAGGTGGCGCTCTTGGCCTCCAGCCAGGTCGAGGCTCTGAGCTCGGTTCAGCTGTCTGGTCTCTCCAGCCGTCAGCTAACGGCGCTGACCACCGATGCCGTAGCCGGTCTCACCTCGACCCAGATCGCGGCTCTGAGCTCTGCCCAGGTGGGAAGCCTGAGCACCGATCAGATCGCAGCCCTCAGCTCTTCGCAGATCGAAGCCCTGACGACGGGTCAGGTCGGAGCCCTCAGCTCCAGCCAGTTGGCGGCCATGGCAACGGAAGACATCGCGACCTTCTCGACGGATGAGATTGCCGCGATCAAGACCGGTGCCCTGTCTGGCCTGACCTCGGAGGCGATCACCTCCATGGCCTCCAGCCAGATCGCCGCCCTGACCAAGGCACAGGTTGGCGTGCTCTCGACCGAGAAGGTGGCGCTGCTGGCCTCCAGCCAGGTCGAAGCTCTGAGCTCCGTCCAGCTGTCTGGTCTCTCCAGCCGCCAGGTAACGGCGCTGACAACCGATGCCGTAGCCGGTCTCACCTCGACGCAGATCGCGGCTCTGAGCTCTGCCCAGGTCGGAAGCCTGAGCACAGACCAGATCGCGGCTCTGAGTTCTTCGCAGATCGAGGCTCTGACGACGACGCAGGTCGGAGCCCTCAGCTCCAGCCAGCTGGCCGCCATGGCAACGGAAGACATTGCAGCCTTCTCGACGGATGAGATTGCCGCGATCAAGACCGGTGCCCTGTCTGGCCTGACCTCGGAGGCGATCACCTCCATGGCCTCCAGCCAGATCGCCGCCCTGACCAAGGCACAGGTTGGCGTGCTCTCGACCGAGAAGGTGGCGCTGCTGGCCTCCAGCCAGGTCGAAGCTCTGAGCTCCGTCCAGCTGTCTGGTCTCTCCAGCCGCCAGGTAACGGCGCTGACCACCGATGCTGTTGCCGGTCTCACCTCGACGCAGATCGCGGCTCTGAGCTCTGTGCAGGTCGGAAGCCTGAGCACGGACCAGATCGCGGCCCTCAGCTCTTCGCAGATCGAAGCCCTGACGACGACGCAGGTGGGAGCGCTGAGCTCCAACCAGCTGGCCGCCATGGCAACGGAAGACATCGCAGCCTTCTCGACGGACGAGATTGCCGCGATCAAGACGACAGCCCTCACCGGCCTGACCTCGGAGGCGATCACCTCGATGGCCTCCAGCCAGATCGCCGCCCTGACCAAGGCACAGGTTGGCGTGCTCTCGACCGAGAAGGTGGCCCTCCTGGCCTCTACCCAGGTCGAAGCGCTGAGCTCGGTTCAGCTGTCTGGTCTCTCCAGCCGCCAGCTAACGGCGCTGACGACGGACGCTTTGGCCGGTCTCACCTCGACGCAGATCGCGGCTCTGAGCTCTGTCCAGGTCGGAAGCCTGAGCACCGATCAGATCGCGGCTCTGAGTTCTTCGCAGATCGAGGCTCTGACGTCAGCCCAGGTCGGAGCGCTCAGCTCCAACCAGCTGGCGGCCATGGCAACGGAAGACATCGCGACCTTCTCGACGGATGAGATTGCCGCGATCAAGACGACAGCCCTGTCCGGCCTGACCTCGGATGCGATCACCTCGATGGCCTCGAGCCAGATCGCCGCCCTGACCAAGGCACAGGTTGGTGTGCTCTCGACCGAGAAGGTGGCCCTCCTGGCCTCTACCCAGGTCGAAGCGCTGAGTTCCGTCCAGCTGTCTGGCCTGAGCGCCAGCCAGATCGCCTCGGTCACGACCGGAGCCCTGGCCGGCCTCTCCTCCACGCAGATCGAAGCACTCTCGACCGTTCAGGTCGCGGCGCTGACGACCGATCAGCTGGCGGCTCTGAGCACCTCGCAGATTGAGGCTCTGACGACCGGCCAGGTGGGGGCTCTGACCTCGACCGACCTCGCTGCTCTCACCTCGGAAGACATCGCGACCTTCTCCACCGGAGATCTGGCCGCGATCACGACGGCGGCTCTCGCTGGTCTGTCTTCGGATGTCATCACCTCGCTCGCATCCACTCAGATCGAGGCCTTGACGTCCAAGCAGGTGGCTGCGCTTTCGACCGACAAGGTGGCGCTGCTCTCGTCCAGCCAGGTGGAAGCGCTGAGTTCCAGCCAGCTGGCCAATCTGACGGTGAAGCAGGTCGGGGCACTGACCACGAATGCGGTGACGGGTCTCACAAGCTCGCAGATCGCATCTCTGGCGGCACTGCAGGTCGCAGCGATGACGACGGACCAAATCTCGGCCCTGTCCTCGTCGCAGATCGAAGCCTTGACCACCGGCCAGATCCGCGTCCTGAGCTCTGCTCAGATCGCGGCCATGGAAACGGATGAGATCAAGACCTTCACGACGGACGAAATCGCGTCGATCAGCACGGCGGCCATTGCCGGACTGGCAACCGAAGATCTGGGTGCGATGTCGACTGACCAGCTGATTTCCTTCACCGGTGATCAGTTTGCGAAGTTCAACGAAGATCAGGTCGCAGCCATCATCAACGTTTACGCCAACAACTAAGCAGTGTTGGAGTGATAAAAGGCGGCGCGGAAGTTTTCCGCGCCGCTTTCTATTTGTCGTACCGGAGAAAACGCGAGATCGCGCCCTCGTCGTCGCGGTGAGATCGGGGATCTCCAGCCCTGCGCAAGTTCAACCGCCTAGTGTGTGGATCAAGCAGAAATGCATCCCTCAGCCACCGAGCACAGAAGGCGCCGTCGCAGGATGACCATGAACATCCAAACTCCCCAGCAGGCATCCCCCAATAGTGCACAGCTCGATCTTGCACGGCAGCAGAAGCTCTCTCTTCTTGACGTATTGCAGCTCGCCAACGAGCTGACGGCGGCCGGCCAGATGGCCGCTGCCGCGGAACTTTATAAAACCTGGGTGGCTTTCAACGACGACAACCCGCTGATCCACATCGCCTATTTCAACTACGGCGTTGCGCTCTCGCAGGCGGGAGATCCTGCCGGCGCGGTTCAGGCTTTGCGCGCCTGTGTGAAAATCGATCCCGGCTTCGGACCTGGCCACGTCAACCTCGGCCGCCAGCTTGAGGACAACGGACTGCTCCTCCAGGCTGTTCAGCAGTGGCAGAAATACGTCAACGAGACCAATCAGGTAACGCCGGACCGGGTATCCCACCGGCAGATGGTGTTGCAGAACATCGGGCGCGTGCTCGAAACCGCCGATCAGATGGAGGAAGCGGAAAAGAACCTCATCGCGGCCTTCGAACTGCAGCCGTCGCATCTGGAGAATGGTCAGCACTGGGCATCATTGCGCCAGCGCCAGTGCAAATGGCCGGTCCTGGCCCCCTCCAACCATGTGACCCCACGCCAGATGCTGGACGCCATGTCGTCGCTCACTCTGAGTTGCTATTCCGACGACCCGATGTTCCAGCTGGCCAAGGCGTACAAATACAATCGGTCGCTGATCGGCAGCCGACCGAATCTCGATCGAAGCGCCCGGGGTTCCGTTCGTACCAGGATCGCTGCGGGACAGCGCATCCGTGTGGGCTATCTGTCGTCCGACTTGCGTGATCACGCCGTCGGCTTCGCGCTCGTCGAAGTGCTGGAACTGCACGACAAGTCCAAGATCGAGGTCTACGCCTATTATTGCGGCGAACGCCGTGCGAACGACCCGACGCAGAACCGCATCAAGGCGGTCGTCGATGCCTGGCGCGATGTTGCGCAGCTGACGGATGCGCAGGCAGCGGCTCAGATCTGCCAGGACGAGATCGATATTCTGATCGATGTCAACGGCTATACCAAGCACGCCCGCCCCAAGATCTTTTCTTACCGCCCGGCACCGGTGATCGTGAATTTCTGCGGTTACCCGGGCTCGATGGGCAGCCCCTTCCACCAGTATATCATCGCCGATGACGTGATCATCCCGCCGGACAGCGAGATCTACTATTCGGAGAAGGTGCTGAGAATTCCGTGCAACCAGCCGCTCGACCGCAAGCGTCTGATTGCCGCGACACCCAAGCGCGCCGACGTCGGCCTGCCGGAGGACAAGTTCGTCTTTGCCTCCTTCAACGGCATGCAGAAAATCACCCCGCAGGTCTTCATGCGCTGGATGGCGATCCTGTCGCTCACCCCCAACAGCATTCTCTGGCTTCTGACCGGAGGCGACGAGGTGGATCAACGCCTGCGCGAGATGGCAAAACAGGCTGGCATCGAGCCGGATCGCCTGCTCTTTGCCGCCAAGGCTGCCAATCCGCATCACCTGGCCCGCATTCCGCTGGCGGACCTGTTCCTCGACACCTTCCCCTACGGCGCGCATTCGACCGCCGCCGATTCGATCATGCAGGGACTTCCGGTCCTCACGATGCCTGGCAACAGCTTCGCGGCACGCTTTTGCGCCAGCGTCGTGACCGCGGCCGGTGCGCCGGAACTGCTGTGCACCTCGCCGGACGACTATGTGCGCAAGGCGGTGGGCTTTGCGAAGGATCCGAAGAGCTTGCTCGCCATCCGTGCATCTCTCAAGCGGCAACGCGAGACGTGCGTGCTCCGCGACATGCCGGCGACGACCCGGCGTCTAGAGGACCTGTTCCACCAGATGCAGAGTGAGGCGGAGCGGGGAGAAACACCGGTTCCAGACCTGTCCAACCTCGACGTCTATTACGAGATCGGCGCCGACCTCGTCTTGTCCGGAACGGACTACGAAACGCCAGAGGCGCATCGCGCCCGTTACCGCGAGCGGCTTGCCGAATGGCACGACTACATGCCGTTGCCGCGCGATAACAAGCTCTGGACCTAGCCTTTGCCGCGCCCGTTTAGCGTCATCTCTCTTTCCTTCATTTGAGGCCCCAATGGCTCCCGTAATTCTCGTAACTTTTGCCGGCCGGCAGAAGCGAATGGGCGTGCTCACGCACTATGTTCGACGCGCACTCGAACTCGGCATCATCGATCAGTGGCACATCTGGGATTTCACCCGGTCGCCGGAAGATCACGCCTGGGTAACCGAAGAGTTCGGCCCCGTTCGCTTCATGGGGGCCAAGGCTCCCTATCAGGCGGCGGGAACCGTGTCGCGTCTCGGCTCGTTCCGGACGAGCGTTGGCATCACCAATGACCTTCACATCGGTGTTTTGCCGCAGAATGACCCGGACAATTTCTACGAGTTCGTCATCGGCGGATGGAACAATCAGGCGTCGGCGCTGCGAAAGATCTCCAGGGATAACCTGCTGCATGCCGACCGAAAGGACGTGACCAATTCGTGGTCGCGCATCACGCCGGGAATCCTGTCGCCTGGTGCCGAAAATTCTGTCGTGATCAGCATGAACGCCAACGGTGGGGTGGAATTGCTGGTCAACGACATCGTGGTGGGGGAGTGGGGTGATCTCGATCTCGGAGAATCGGCATCCGTGATGATCCGCGGTGGCTGGGGTGGCGATCTGGAACTCTGCGACACCAACGCCGGCATTCAGCGCTACATCGGCAATCCGAACGAACAGATGCCGTACTGGCAGGCCTATCAGTATTACGCCAAGCGGCTCCCTCAGTTCGCCGATGCCCTTTTCCTGAAGTGCGACGACGACATCGTCTATCTGGACATTGAGAAGCTGTCGGACTTCATCAATTTCCGCCGCCGCAATCCTCACTATTTCGTGGTGTCGGCCAATGTCGTCAACAACGGCGTCTGCGCCTATCTGCAGCAGCAGGCCGGTCAGCTCCCGGAAGCCATCCTGGGGGAGTTCGAACACCCACCGGGTGGGTTTGGTGGTACTTTGTGGCAGAGCGGCGAACGGGCGCTCAAGCTGCATGAGTACTTCCTTCAGTCGGACCGCAAGAACGTCCCGCTGAAGGCCCCTGTAATTGAATGGAACGAACGCCAATCGATCAATTTCATCGCCTGGCTCGGGCGCGACATCCTGCACATGGCGCTGGCGCAGGGGGATGATGAGCGGGTCATGACCGTGGATCTGCCGGCCTATCTCGGGCGACCTTGCGCGATCTATTCGGACTTCATCGTCAGCCACCTGAGCTTTGGCCCGCAGGAGCGCGGCTTCGACTTTGATCCCCTGGTGGACAAGTACGACGTGCTGATGCGCGAGAAACTTGGTTTGTAATCGATTGGGCGGGCTGACGAGGCCCGCCCGTAAGCCGTCGTTCTAGACGGCAAGGCGATGACCTGAACGCCAGGCCTTCTGGCGTGCCGTTGGTCGTATCCTCACGAACCCGCAGGCGCCTTCGAAGCCTCGATCGCCCTTAGAAATGACTTTCCCTCTTCGTTGTCCCGCAGTGGCATCCGTTTGGTCGTCCCCCTGATCAGCGTCCGGTTCCGCTCGCCGTTCGGACATAGGGCCGTACAAGACAGCGGGACGATCGATCCATGGTTTAACCCGCATCGTTAATGTTCTTCTCGCTCGCGTCGGGTTTCTCGATGGGCACGAGTGCCTTGCGTACGACATGAAGCAACCGGCCCGTCCGCGCATGGCGACGCAAACCCATGCTGAGGCGGATGAAGCGTCGCTCCCGCAAAAAGATCCCGTGATCCTGATGATGTGAAAAATGGTTAACTCCGTTTACCGTGCGTTAACCAAGGTGCGGTTAACTGTTCTCACTCAAGCGGTGCGTCTCTTGGCAAGGTTTTCGTCGAGAATGGCATGATGCGCAGCACCCTTGCCGGTACAGGAACCGGAATGTCCCTGATCTTTCAGTCTGCACAAGGGGCAGTATAATGACGAGCATTCTGACCAACTCTTCTGCTATCGCAGCTCTCTCGACACTGCGCACGATCAACAGCGACATGGAAATGACGCAGAGCCGCATTTCGTCTGGCTACAAGGTCGAGACCGCAGCCGACAACGCAGCCTATTGGTCGATCGCCACCACCATGCGTTCCGACAACAAGGCTCTCGGTACCGTTCAGGACGCACTCGGCCTCGGCGCTGCGACCACCGATGTGGCCTATACCGCCCTCGAATCGTCGATCAAAGTTGTCGATGAAATCAAGGCGAAGATCACCGCGGCCTCCGAGCCGGGCGTTGACAAGGCAAAGATCCAGAAGGAAATCGATCAGCTGCAGAACCAGCTGGAATCGATCTCCAAGTCGGCCTCCTTCTCCGGCGAAAACTGGGTTTATCACACCGCTTCCGCCGGTGCCGGCACGCAGGCGATCGTCGGTTCGTTCAACCGCGATGCGGATGGCAATGTCAGCCTGACGACGCTGGAATACGATACCAACAACTCCTCGCTGATCGAAGTCGATACGGCAGGCGCCAACGTCACGACCGGCACAGGTCTCCTGTCCACCTACATGAGCTTCTCCAGCGCGACTGGCGCGACCGTTTCGCTGACCTACTCGGTCCTGACGCTCGACATCAGCAGCATGACGACCGGCGATCTCGGCCTTGCGCTCTCCGGCGTTGATTCGGTTCTCCAGGAAATGACGGACGCTGCCGCTGACGTCGGTGCCATCAACTCCCGTATCGACCTCCAGAAGGACTTCGTCGCGGATCTGATGGACTCGATCGAAAAGGGCGTCGGCAAGCTGGTTGATGCCGACATGAACGAGGAATCGACCCGCCTGAAGGCTCTGCAGACGCAGCAGCAGCTGGGCATCCAGGCTCTGTCGATCGCCAACAGCGGTTCGCAGAACATCCTCTCGCTCTTCCAGTAAGAGCCGGCGAATTTACCATTCGAAACAGGAAGGCCGTGGTTATCCGCGGCCTTCCTTTTTGACGTTCATGTCAGGAATCCAGCTTCGCACAGGTTAGCGAGCTTCTAATAGGTCTTAAGAAATGGTGATTGCGTTTGGCGCTTGGGCGCAAATACGTTAACCCTTCCTTAAGAACGCCGGGCAGCCACCAGGGCAATGACTGTGTCTGCCAGCATGATGCGATCCTGCGTTGCCGGTTGAGCTCCGGCATGTCCCGCTAACGTCAGGGGCAATTCCTCACATGACCAGTATTATTACGAACACCGGTGCACTGGCTGCGCTGCAAACCCTCCGCAACGTCAATCAGAACATGGAAGACGTCCAGAACCGGATTTCTTCCGGTTATCGCGTCGAGACAGCCGCGGACAATGCCGCTTATTGGTCGATCGCCACCACCATGCGGTCCGACAATAAGGCGCTCGGTACCGTTCAGGACGCCTTGGGTCTGGGTGCCGCAAAGACGGATACCGCCTATACTGGACTTGAGTCCGCCATTAGCGTCGTCGATGAAATCAAGTCGAAGATCACGGCAGCATCCGAGCCGGGCGTCGACAAGACGAAAATCAACAAAGAGCTTTCCGAACTCAAGAAGCAGCTCGCTTCCATCGCCGAATCGGCATCGTTCTCCGGCGAGAACTGGCTCTACAACACCGGATCGGCCGGTGCAGGCGTCAAGAACATCGTTGCCTCGTTCAACCGCGCTGCCGACGGTGCCGTTTCGCTCACGACGCTGGAATATGATGCCGGCGGGTCGATCATGATCGACACCTACAGCGCGGGCCGCGGCATCCTCACCAAGGATTGGAGCGTGACGCAGCCGGATGGAACGGCTGGCACGACTGTCGCGAACTACTTCCTGATCGACATCGGCACGGCTGCCGGTGCAATCGCAACGGGCGCCGAGATTACGCTGGACGAAAACACCAGCGCCGACGATCTGGCCGGCATGCTCTCCGCTGTCGAAGCCATGCTGCAGCAGCTGACGGACTCAGCGTCGACGCTCGGTGCGATCACCAGCCGTATCGACATGCAGGAAGGCTTCGTCTCAACGCTGATGGACGCCATCGACAAGGGCGTCGGGCGTCTGGTCGATGCCGACATGAACGAGGAGTCGACACGCCTCAAGGCATTGCAGACACAGCAGCAGCTCGCCATCCAGTCGCTGTCGATCGCAAATACCAACGCGCAGAACATCCTGCAGCTCTTCCAGCAGTAGTCCTGATCCACCGCCAGAGCCTTCGCTGCCCTCCTGCAGCAAAGGCTCGCCTTGGACCGCGAGCTGCCCTGTCGCGGTCCAAACGCTTCACTTTCGCACAAGTTTGGCTGCCTAAGGTTCCGATATCTTCACGCTATTTGTTTATCTGTAATGCGCGTGCTTCCCGACTTTTATCAGGACTGAGTAAATGACCGTTGCGCCAGGATGCCGATTGTCTCGTCGTTGCCCAGAGAGCGGCCGTGTTGTTGAAACGTTTGCGTTTGGGGGAGCTTCCAAATGACCGCGCCGCTTTCCCGATATCTCAAGGATTTCTCCTCACCTCCACCGCTGCCGGCACCTTCGGAGCCGGAAGACTTCGCTCCGGCGTTCCCGTTCGAGCTCGAACCTCCGGAACCCGCCGTCGATCTTGAGGCCGAGCGTGCCGCGGCCTTTGCGGAGGGCAAGGCTGCCGGCGAAGCAGAAATTCGCTCGGCTTGGGAGGCCGAACGCGAAAGCGCCGATGCAAAGCATGCGAAGGCGCTAGACTCGCTGAAAGCCCGGCTGGAGGGCGATGCCCTCATTCGGCTGGAGACGATGCTGCGCGACACCGTTGAACGTCTTGCCGAGCATGTCTGCGAGCAGGTTGCTCCGGTTCTGGCGCCGGTTCTTCAAGAGGCCGTGGCGGCCAAGGCCATCGAAGACCTCGCCCGCGCGGTCAAGGATGCCTTGCTGTCCGAGAAAGCCGCGCAGGTGACTGTCCGCGGCCCTGCCACGCTGTTTGAAAAGTTCAAGGCTGCCTTGGGCGAGGACGCTCCCGACCTGCAGCACAAGGAAGCCGATGACCTCGACATTTCCATTGACATCAACGATGCCGTCCTCGTGACGCGCCTGTCGGCGTGGGCCGGTAGCCTGAAGAAGGTACTGGCATGAGCGAGCAGAATCATCACCACGGCAAGAACGAGATCATCATCGTCAAAAAGCACGGCGGTGGCCACGATGGCGCGCATGGCGGTGCCTGGAAGATCGCCTATGCCGACTTCATGACCGCGATGATGGCCTTCTTCCTGGTCATGTGGCTGGTGAACGCCGCCAACGAGGAAACCAAGGCGTCGGTCGCGAGCTATTTCAACCCGATCAAGCTGTCGGATGAGACTCCGGCCAAGAAGGGGCTGGAAAAGCCGACCGAAGCCGCGGATGGCGAAGAGAGCAAGGAACGTTCGAAGGTCAAGGCCGATGCCGACACGGTCGGTGCCGCTGCCGCGACCGGGGACGACATGACCTCGAGTTCCGGCGAAGAAACCAACTATTCCGAAGCGGATTTCTTCGAAAATCCCTATTCGGTACTTGCGGAAATCGCGCAGGAGGTTGGCCAGCAGGCAAACGTCAGTGCCAAGGGCGAGGGTGGCGCCAGCGATTCGGGTCCTGCAACGGGCGCCGATGGCGGTGAGGCTTACCGCGATCCCTTCGATCCGGATTTCTGGACGAAACAGATCGAAGTCACGCGGGCTGATGGGAGCCAAAAGGCGCCGGCGGAATCACAGCCGGTGAACGAAGCCAGCGAGATGCCCACCGAGATGTTGCCGCCAGCACCTCCGGCCCCCGGAAAGGTGCCCGTGACGGCGCAGCAAACGGCACAGGCCGATCCAAAACCGGATGCCCCCGATCCCGCCAAACCCTTGGAGGTTGCCGTTGCCATCCCGCAGGCGCGCCCGGATCCGGCTTCCGTCCAGGCCGAGGCGGCAAACGCTGCAAAGCGCGTTGGTGAGGAAAAGAAGGCCGAGGATCTGAAGCAGCAGATTGCCCAGGAGATCGGCGGCGTTGCCGGAAAGCTGCCGGAAGGTCTGATTGTCACGCCGGCAGAAGGCGGTCTTCTGATCACCATTTCGGATCAACTGCAGACGCCGATGTTCAACACCAGTTCCGCCGTGCCGCGCAAGGAACTCGTGCTGGCGATGGAGAAGATCGGCGGGATTCTGGCCAAGCGACAGGGAGATGTGGTGATCCGTGGTCACACCGATGCCCGTCCCTTCAAGGATGGCAGCAACGACAACTGGCGGCTGTCTGCCGCGCGTGCGCACAGTGCCTATTTCATGCTGGTCAAGGGCGGTCTGAAGGAGGATCGGGTCAAGCAGATTTCCGGCTTTGCCGACCGTCGCCCGCAGGTGGCGGAAGACCCTCTGGCTCCGCAAAACCGCCGTATCGAGATTTTGCTTGAGGACGGCGAGACTTGATGAAGCGCGGATTCCTGCAGCGGCTATTCCTGACCACGACGGCGATCTGTTCGCTCTGCGTCGCCGGTGATCGCGCGCGCGCGCAGCAGACCGGCGAAACGCTGGAGCCTTATCAGATGATCCGGTCGCTGCAATACGTGCAGGATACGGTGGTGATGGGGGATCACTCCGCCGGAGAGATGCAGCGTTTCATGCTGAGTTCTCTGGACAAAAGACTGCGCAACATCAATCCGAAGGTGTTCGAAGATCCCCGCAACGTCGATGCCGCGCTGATCTATGCGATGAGCGGCGGCAACCCGGCGACGCTGGAGTTTCTCGTGGCCCGCGATGTCGGCGGCAATTTCGATACGCGTGTCGGCGATGTCCTGCGCAAGTATCTCGCCGGCCGGGGGCTGATGGTGGCCAAGACCCTGACGGCCATGGTGCCCGAATATCAGAACCAGCGCATCGGGCCCTATCTGGCGCTCGTTGCAGGCAACGTGATGGTTGCCAAGGATTCCAACGAAGCGCTTCGTTTCTATTCGGCCGCGCGTCTGGCCGCACCCGGCACCATCATCGAGGAGGCAGCGCTCCGTCGCTCCGTCGCCATCGCCGTCGAAAAGGGCATGCCGGAGCAGGGTATCCGCTTTGCACGCCAATATGCGCGCCGATTCATTCACTCCCCCTATGCAAGCCAGTTCGCAGACCTCTTCGTCGATCTGGTCGTCAAGCATTACGGTGTCATTTCCCAGGAGGACGTGGACGGGGCTTTGGAAGTCATGAGTGACGACCGTGCGCAGGCAATTTACCTGCGGATTGCGCGTCAGGCGACCATTGACGGAAAGACGGACCTGGCGCGGGAGGCCTCCCTGCGTGCCAAGCAGCGGGGTGGGGATGCCCAGACGCCAGGCAGTTCCGTTGCGAAACTCTATGGCGGCGTCGCAAACCTCTCCGCCGGCGAAATTGGCAAGGCCGCGGAGGTGATCGAGGCGGTTTCGGACGACCAGTTGTCCGCACAGGACAGGGCGATCCGGGCGGCTGCGCAGCGCGTGGCAGAAGAAGTGATGCGGCCTCCGTCCAACGTCAGCCTGGAGCAAGTGTCACCGGACACAGTTGCAAATCAGATCAGTGCCGAAAAGACCTCGGCATTGCCCGCGCATGACGCGACCGGGACACCTGCCGCTGCTGCGGCAGCCTCTGCCAGCGCCACTCCTCTCGACTCCGAAGTCAAGTCTTTCATCGACAAGGGACGTTCGAGCTTGAGCGCTGTCGATGATTTGCTGAAAAAGGACAAGTGACGATGCTCACGCCTGGAACAACTGTGTCTGACGTCAGTCAGCCTTCCCGCGCTTCTGCAAGCCGCAACGGTAAAGGCGGATCGGGCGAATTCGGCGAGACTTTGTCTGCGATTGCCCAGGATGAACGACCGTCTCGCGACGGTTCGCAATCCGCCGAGAAGGGTGTTGCGACAGAGGATGACGCAACCGCGGAAAGCGCCGGTTCTCGCACGACTTCACGCCTGGCCCTGAGCTTCCTGCAGAAGACCGGAGAGGCGGCATCCGCCCAAGCGAAAGCCGAAGGCAGCTCGTCTGCGGCGACACTCGTGGCGCTGTCTGGCCAGAAGGCCGAGGTTCAGGCTGGTTCGGTCAAAGGCAGTGAACTTCAGGCGGGCCTGAAGACGAACGCGATGCCGGAAGGTCTGGTCGAACTGCCCGGGACGAAGGGCGAGGTCAAAGTCACGCAAGGGGTGGCCGGAGCAGGCGCCACGTCCGACGGTCCGTCGAAGGGGGGCCTGGTTTCGAATGGAAATGTGCCCATCCGCAAGGCGGTGGAACTGGCGCAAGACGGCAAGCTCCACGGGGGCAAGGAAGCGACGAACTCGAAAGCACGCGCCCTGGATACCGACCCGGACGCTGTTGCTGGTCAAGCCGCCGATGCCGTTGGCGACGCAGGACGACCGGGCACGGACATGCGGGTGACCACGGAAGGCGACCTCCAGACCAGTGCACAGGCCGTCGCAACCCTGCTCAGCGGGCTTGTCGCAGCCGATGGCGTTCAGCCGCAGCCGAAAAGTGCGGCGCGGGGTGACAGCCTCTCGTCAAAGCCCGAGACGGATGGCAAGGTCCTCCTCGACCCGACGGCTCTGGACGGCAGTGATCTGCTGGAGACGGCCCTGTCCAAGGATGCCGTGAACAAAACCATGCTGGAGCAATCGGCGACCGCCGACGAGACCGAGAAACGGGCGTTCCGCCTGACCTCGGCTCGTGACGGACGCAGCCTGGACATGACCATCGGCACCGACCAGAACGGCAAGGCGACCGTCGATACTTCGACGAAAACATCGGGGGCGGAAACGGTTTCGGTCCTCGACAGCCGTCGCTTCCTCGGCTTCAGCCAGTCCACCAACGGTGCGGCTCTGACCTCCACGATCGCTGGCGATTCGCAGTGGCAAAGGGCAATGCAACCGGGTGCCGCCTTGCAGAACGAACAGGCCCGCACAAGCAATGTCGTCAATACGCTGAAGCTGCAGATGACGCCGATCGACCTTGGAACGGTGACCGCGACGTTGCGGCTCGTTGGCGAGGAGCTGAGCGTGCACCTGACCGTGGAGACGCGTGCAGCCCACCAGCAGCTCTCGGACGACAGCAGCGGCATTCTCGGGGCTCTGCGTGCTCAGGGGTTCTCCGTTGACCAGGTGACCGTGACCATGTCGTCACAGGATTCGAACGCGCAGATGTCGAGCGACGGCCAACAGCGCTCGCCTGACGCAAACGGGCAGCAGGGGAACGCCCAGTCACAGGGACAGTCTTCGGGCCGATCAGAGGCATCAGTGAAGCATGGATCGAATGAAACAGAAGCGGGGACTGAAACACGGTCTCATTCCTCTGGCGGTGCTGGCGGGACTTCTGACATCTATCTCTGAGGCATGGGCGACTGCGGACGGAGCCTGTGAACGGGAGATCCAGGCGGCCGCCTCGAAATACGGAATTCCGGAGGGGATTTTGTATTCGGTCGGACTGACGGAAACCGGCCGCAAGGGTAGTCTCTATCCCTGGGCCTTGAATGTGGAGGGCAAGGCGCTTTTCCCCGAGACGTCTTCCCAGGCGCTTGAGGCCTTTGCGGAGGCGCGTCGCCAGGGAAAGACGCTGATCGATGTGGGCTGCATGCAGATCAACCAGTACTTCCACGGCGAGAATTTTTCGTCCGTGGAGGAGATGCTCAATCCAAAACGCAATGTGGAGTATGCGGCACGCTTCCTGCGCAACCTTCACGACAGGCATGAAACCTGGACGATGGCGGTAGCCAGATACCACGCCGGACCCAACAACGATCCCGCCCAGAAGCGCTATGTCTGCCGCGTGATCGCCAATCTGGTCGCCACCGGGTATGGTAACTGGACCCCCACCGCCCAACAATTCTGCCGGTAATGCAACTATGAATATGTTGCATTCGCCCGATTTTCGACGGGTGTTCGATGCGTTGCTGATTTGTCCAAAACATGGCAAAGCAAGGGCGCAAAAAGGTCTTGTTAACTTTTCCACCGCAAAATGGTGTGGAAAAGGATGATGTGGCACAAGATGTAGGGCAAATCGCGCCCCAATCCTTAATCAACTATTAAAAGCCATGGTTAATTTTGTAGAGTTGTCCATGACTCCTCCGATTCGTACCCATAGTGCATCGAGGCACCACACTGATTCGGAGGCGGACGAATGATCGTAGTGGTTGATGAGCGTGAGCTCGTTAAAGAGGGTTACACCTCACTATTTGGGCGCGAAGGCGTTCCTTCAACAGGATTTGATCCGAAGGAATTCGGAGAATGGGTCAACACAGCGGCGGATACGGACATTGCCGCTGTGGAAGCATTTCTGATCGGGCAGACGGAACGCTCCCTGGAGCTCCCGCGTGCGATCCGTGATCGCACCTCGGCACCTGTCATTGCGGTCAGTGACCAGCCGTCGCTCGAGGCGACGCTCGCACTGTTCGACAGCGGCGTCGATGATGTGGTTCGCAAGCCGGTCCATCCCCGGGAGATTCTTGCCCGCGCGGCAGCAATCCGCCGGCGGATCAAGGCGCTGACGAACTACACGGACATCGGCCCGATCCGCGTCTTCGACGACGGTCGCGATCCCGAGATCAATGGCGATATCTTCCCGCTTCCGCGTCGTGAACGCCGGATCCTGGAATATCTGGTCGCCAATCGTGGACGTCGCGTCTCGAAGACCCAGATCTTCAATGCCATCTATGGCATCTTCGACGACGAGGTCGAAGAAAACGTCGTGGAAAGCCACATCAGCAAGCTTCGCAAAAAGCTGCGCAAGAAGCTGGATTTCGATCCGATCGATTCCAAACGCTTCCTTGGCTACTGCATCGACTGGAATTGAGACAGGTAACGCCGCGGCGTTGCTCATCTTCAGCAACTATTAGTCAGATTCAACCCCGGAAATCGACGCAGGTTTCCGGGGTTGTATTTTGTTTGATGACCGAGTGTCGATCGTCGCTATCGGATTGCCCATCGAGACGGCCTTACCAGACAGCTTCACGCAAGGCCCGTCCTCTAGTGTCGTCTCATAGGCAAAACGGGGATTTGATATGAGCCTTTACGGAACGATGCGGACGGGTGTGTCCGGTATGAACGCACAGGCCAACCGTCTCGGCACCGTTGGTGATAACATCGCCAACTCCAGCACGGTTGGTTACAAGAAGGCATCGACGGAATTTTCATCGATGCTTCTGCCCTCCTCCGGCGGTTCCTACAATTCGGGCGGCGTCGAAACGAATGTTCGCTACTCGATCAACGATCAGGGTTCGTTCAGCTACACAACCTCAGCAACCGATCTGGCCATCAACGGCTCGGGCTTTTTCATCGTGACCGGCGCCGATGGTAGGGAATACCTGACCCGTTCCGGCAATTTCGAGGTTCAGTCCGACGGCAGCCTGCAGAATGCGGCCGGCTTCACCCTGATGGGCTACCCCTACGAAGAGAATGTCGACCCAACGATCGTCATTAACGGTTTTGAGGGTCTGCAAGAGGTCAACGTCACCGGCGGTGGGTTGCAGGCAACGCCATCAACCAGCGGCACCGTCAAGGGTAACCTGCCGGAAAACGAGGATGTTGGTTATACCAAGTCATCCTCCGTCGTGGCCTATGACAGCAAGGGCAATTCGCGTCTGCTGAATTATGTCTACACGAAGACGGCACAGAACACCTGGACCCTCGACATCCAGTATGACGGGACCTCTGTCACCGGCAAGACACCCGTTGCATCGGCCAATGGCACGGCAACCGGCAATCTCTACAGCGGCGCTGCTGTCGGCGACGTGGTGACCACCAAGTCGATCGCCTATGGGCCGGATGGGTCGTCCCATACGCTGACCTACAATTATACGAAGACGGCAACAGCCAATACCTGGGACCTTGAAGTCCTGGAAGACAGCACCTCGCTGGGTACGCAGGCTGGCCTGACCTTCGACCCGACCACCGGCGCTCTCACGTCCACGCCGACCACGCTCACGACCGCGGCCAATACCACGACCAAGGGCACGCTTGACCCTCTGACCATCGACTTCTCGGCCATTGCCGAAGGTACGGGCGTCAGTTCGGTTGCGGCTCAGTCCGATGGTAACGGCAACGCTTATGAACTGACCTTCGACGGAACGGGTAAACTGACCACGCCGACGTCCGTCACCACGACACAGCAGACCATTGATGGCGCGACCCTCAACGGTCTGACGATCGATATCGGCGCGCTGACCGAACTCGGTTCCGACTATTCGATCACCGGCGACGTCAACGGCAAGGGTGCCTCGGCAGTCGACAAGGTCGAGATCAGCAAGGATGGCATCGTGTCCATCCTCTACAAGAACGGTCAGTCGGTTCCGACCTACCGTATCGCTGTGGCCAACGTCCAGAGCCCGAACAACCTCACGCCGCTCGCCGGCAACGTTTACTCGCAGAGCCAGGATTCCGGCGTTGTGGTGATGGGGTATGCCGGCAACTCCGGCTACGGCCAGATCCTCTCCAACACGCTCGAAGATTCCAACGTCGATATTGCCGAGGAACTGACGGCGATGATCGAGTCGCAACGCAATTACACGGCCAACTCGAAGGTTTTCCAGACCGGTTCGGAACTTTTGGAAACCCTCGTGAACCTCAAGCGGTAATCGCTTCGTAGCGTAACAAAGGTAAGCTAATGTCGCTTTCTACAGCACGGTCAACAGCTCAGGCGATCTTCAACAACACGTCCCGTCAAACGGCCGTGCTGGGAACGAACATTTCCAATACGCAGAACGCCGATTACAACAAGCGTACCGTGATGATCGTATCGACGGAAACCGGCGCGCGCGTCGGGTCCGTCTACCGCGAAGAGAATGCGGCACTGTTCCGCCAATCACTGGAAAGCCGGTCTCAGGCCAGCGCGCAGCAAACGCTGGTCGATGGCCTGACCGACCAGATGGCCAACCTGCTTGGCGGCAACAATTACGGACTGGCCCCGAATACTTATCTGACCAGTTTCTACAGCTCGCTGGAATCCTATGCGGCCAAGCCGAGCGATACCACGCTCGCCTCCGGCACGGTTTCCGCAGCGCAGGATCTGGCGAACTCGCTCAACACGACCTCCAAGGGTCTGCAGGCGATTCGCGCGGATGCCGACAAGACGATCAATGAGCAGGTTTCTGATCTCAACAGCCTGCTCTCGCAGTTCGAGTCCAAGAACAACGAAGTGGTCACGGCAATTGCAACCGGAAAGGATGCCAATTCCGCGCTCGATGAACGCGATGCGCTGCTGAAGAAGATTTCGGATATCGTTGGTGTTTATACCTGGTCGCGCGATAACGGCGACATGGCGCTTTATACGATGGACGGCACCACCCTGTTCGAAACGGTGGCTCGCAAGGTCACATTCGAATCGACCACGACCTATGATGCGTCCGTTTCGGGCAAGCCCATTCTTGTCGATGGTGTCGCCCTGTCGGCCGGCAAGGGAGGCGACACCACCGCAAGCGGTTCGCTGCAGGCTCTTTTGCAGATCCGCGACGATATCGCCCCGACCTATCAGCGCCAGCTCGACGAGATGGCCAAGTCGCTGATCGAGATGTTTCAGGAAACCGACACTTCGGCTTCCACGACCGCCACGGGTCTGTTTATCGATAAAGAATCGACCACGGGCTCGATCGTCACAATCGACAACCTTGCCTACCGAATTTCTGTCAATTCGAAGGTTATCCCTCCGAATGGCGATCCGACGCTTGTCCGTGACGGCGGGATCAACGGTCCGAGCTATGCGTCCAACACCACGGGCGAAAGCGGCTATTCGGCTCTGCTCGATGCCTATGCGGCGAAGTTCAACGATACGCGTACTTATCCCCCGGAAACCAACATCGGGGGCTCCCAGTCGATCCTGAATTTTTCGGCAGCTTCGATCGGCTGGTTTGAGACAATCCGTAGTTCCGCGACAAAAGCAGACGAAACCAAGACGGCGCTCATGTCTCGCACAAGCGAAGCGTATTCTAATGCAACGGCAGTCAGTCTTGATGAGGAACTGTCCCTGCTTCTCGAAGTGGAGCAGTCGTACAAGGCCGGAACGAAGCTGCTGAACGCAGTCGATGAGATGATCAAGACGCTTCTCGATACGGTAGGCTAAGTGTTATGAAAACGTCATTCAGCTCCAATATTGGCATCCAGAGCAGCCTGGCCCAGACCATGGCGAAGGCCCAGAAGGAGCTTGTCGATGCCAATCAGGAAGTGTCGACCGGTGTTCACGCCGATATGGGTGTGGCGCTCGGTTCCTCGACCACCCGCAGCCTGGATCTGACGCGCGACCTGCTTCGTATCGAAAGCCTTCAGGCATCCAATTCGCTGGCCAAGACGCGCATCGATTCGTCCGAGGGTGCCCTCAGCAACATGGCGGACCAGGTCACCACGGCCTCCGGACTTCTGACGGGCCTTGGCAATACCGAATCGACGGTCAACGAAGTGGTCTTGACCATGACATCGGCCCTCGACGCCTTCACGGCAGCCGGAAATGCCTCAGCTGCCGGGGAGTATATCTTCGCCGGCACCAATACCGACATCAAGCCGCTGACCTCCTACACGGACGACGGTTCGACGTTCAAGGCGGCGGTGGATCTGGAACTCAACCAGTATCTCTCGGATAACGGCATCGCGTCCAAAGCCGACATGACCAAGACCGAGATGCAGACGTTCCTGGAGGATCTGCAGAAGAAGTTTACCGGTGAAACGCCGTTGACCGATCCCCCTCACACCGGTCTGGCGGGCGAGGATTTCTGGAAGACCTTCGTCTCCAGCGCCTCCGATTCGAACATGACGACGCGCATCACCCCGAGCGAGACGATCGTCAGTTCGGTGAACGCAAATGACTCCGGCTTCCGCAACTTCATGTTCGGCGCCATCGTGACCATCGAATTCCTGCCCTCGGCAACGGATCAGACCCGTTCGGCAATCGTCGACAGCGCCCAGGCCGCTCTCGGTCGCGCTTCGGCGGGCGTCTCTACTCAGCGCAGCCAGCTGGGTCTGTCGAGCGAGCGCATCTCCAAGGCGACAGACAGCCTGGAGACGCAGAAGACGATCATCGAAAACAGTGTGAGCGATCTGCAATCGGTCGATTCATACGAAGCAGCAACAAGGGTCACCGAACTCCAGTCGCTTCTGGAAGCGGCCTACACGCTGACCTCGCGAATACAGAAGTTGAGTCTCATAAACTACCTTTGATGATCAAAGGGAGTCGGTGAAAATGAAGGATACATGAATGTACCAATTTTCATATGCCGAGATCATGGAGGATGACGTCGCCGACGCCAAAACCCGAGAACGGCAGGCGTTGGATCGCTCCATCGAACTATTGAAGGCTGCGCGGGAAGAGAGCCGATACTCCCGCGCCTCCATCGAGGCTCTGTTTTACACACGACGTGTCTGGATCAGGTTCATTGAGGATCTGAGGCAGCCAGAAAACGAGTTGAACGCCGACCTGCGTGCCAATCTGATTTCGATCGCAATCTGGATCTTGAAGGAATGCGAGCAGATCAGACGGCGCCAGTCCGACAATTTCCAAGGCATTATCGACGTGACCACCATCATCAGGGATGGACTTAAATGAAAAGTACGCTGCGCATCTCGCTGAAATCGGGCGAAAGGATCTTCATCAACGGGGCCGTTCTGCGCGTCGACCGTAAGGTGGCGCTCGAATTCCTCAATGACGTGACCTTCCTGCTCGAAAACCATGTTCTCCAGTTGGAGGACGCGACGACGCCGCTCCGTCAGCTTTACTTCATCGCTCAGATGATGCTGATCAACCCGGAGGGCAAGGATCAGTCGCTGTCTATGTTCCGCAAGTCGATCACCATGCTGCTGAACTGCTTCCGGGACGAGGAAGTTCTGGCAGAACTGAAGCGGATCGATGCCATGGTTGTCAGCGGTCGCGCCTTCGACGCTCTGAAGGCGATCCGTGGTCTCTACTCGATCGAGGATCGCATCCTCAACAGCCAGGAAATGACGCCTGCGACTGTCGAGCAGATTCGCCGGGAGATTGCTCCGTGGCGGTAGATTCGGTCGCAGCGACGACGGCCTCTTCCAACCCGTGGGCGAATGCCGCGTCGTCCTCGAAAGACGCCAACAGCGCGAGCATCAACTACGACAACTTCCTGCAGCTCTTGATCGCCCAGATGAAGAACCAGGATCCGACCGATCCGATGGACGCTTCGGAACAGATCTCGCAGCTTGCTTCGTTCTCGCAGGTCGAGCAGACGATCCAGACCAATACCCACCTGAAGAGCATGCTTCAGGCGGAAGCGCTCACACGCGCCGGCGATACGGTCGGCAAGTACATCATGAGCGCGGACGACACGACGACCGGCAAGGTCAAGGAAGTCCAGGTCTTCTCGGATGGTGTCATCGCGGTGACGGAAGCCGGCGACAAGATCCTGCTCCAGGCCGGTGTTGTCGTCTCGGACAAGGAGATCCAGGCAAAGTCGGAGACAGAGAAATCCGATAGTGCAGCGTCTGCTGCAGACGACGGAAGCTCGACGTAATCCAGCAGGCCCGGTACAACGGGCCTGTCGAATCACCCCGAATGAATCGGGGCAGGAGAGGCTGATGAACGAAGCCGACGCATTGGAAATCATGCAGGCCGCCATGCGGACGGTTCTGATTGCCGCAGGGCCGGCAATTCTCGTTGCCATGGTCGTCGGTGTGGCGATCGCCTTCCTTCAGGCGCTGACCCAGATTCAGGAAATGACTCTGACCTTCGTGCCGAAGATCGTCTCGATCCTGCTTGCAGTCGGATTGACGGCTCCCTTCATCGGCAGCCAGATCAATCTGTTTGCCCAATTGGTGTTCTCGCGCGTCCAGTCCGGCTTCTAGCGGGACCGGAACGGAGACATCGCGCGCCCGTGCCATCCTCGCGCAAGCTTCGCGCTCTAGGGTCTCCTCGACTAGGCATGATCTCCGTCATGCCGCCTTCTCATGAAGAGACGGATACCTGATGGCGCAACCACCGGCATTATCGATTCCCAAGGTCAATCCCAACGGCCGCGACATTGGCTTCGCGCTCGGCATCGTCTGCATTCTGTGCATTCTGTTCCTGCCGATCCCGACCTTCCTGATCGACATGGGCCTTGCCTTCTCGATTGCGTTTTCCGTCCTGATCCTGATGGTCTCGCTCTGGATCCAGAAGCCGCTCGACTTTTCGTCCTTTCCGACCATTCTGCTGATCTCGACGATGATCCGTCTGTCGCTGAACATCGCGACGACGAGAACCATCCTGACGCACGGCCACGAAGGGCACGATGCGGCCGGCGGCGTGATCGCCGGTTTCGCCTCGCTCGTGATGTCCGGCGATTTCATGATCGGTGTGATCGTCTTCATGATCCTGGTCACGGTCAATTTCATCGTCATCACCAAGGGTGCGACGCGTATCGCTGAAGTCGGCGCCCGCTTCACCCTGGATGCCATTCCCGGCAAGCAGATGTCGATCGATGCCGACCTGTCCGCCGGGATCATCGACGAAAAGGAGGCGCAGCGCCGCCGCCGTGAGCTCGAAGAAGAAAGCATGTTCTTCGGGTCGATGGACGGTGCGTCCAAATTCGTGCGCGGCGATGCGGTCGCCGGCCTCATCATCACGGCCATCAACATCTTCGGCGGCATCGTCATCGGTGCGTTCCGCCATGGCATGCCGATCGGCGAGGCGGCGGATGTTTTCGTCAAGCTGTCGATTGGCGATGGTATCGTCTCCCAGGTTCCCGCCCTGGTGGTCTCGCTGGCCGCCGGCCTTCTTGTCACCCGCGGTGGTACGGCCGGCACGGCCGATCAGGCGGTTCTGGACCAGCTCGGCGGTTATCCCCGCGCCCTCTCGGTTGCGGCAGGCCTGATGGGAATCCTGGCGCTCGTGCCCGGACTTCCCTTCGTTCCCTTCGTTGCGCTTGGCGGCCTGATGGCCTTTGGTGCCTGGCTCGTTCCGCGCCGTGTCGAGGCCGAGGCCAAGGCGCGCCGGGATTCCGAAGAAAAGAAGATGATCCAGACGAAGGAGTCCGACAAGGATTCCGTCAAGTCGATGCTCAAGACGGCCGAGATCGAACTGGCACTGGGCAAGCAGGTCTCCACCCGCCTCCTCGGCGCGCACCAGGAACTCGCCTTCCGCGTTGGCAAGATGCGCAAGAAGTTTGCCACGCAGTACGGTTTTGTCGTGCCCGAAATCAAGGTTGCCGACGACATCACGATCCCGGAAAAGTCCTACCAGATCCGCATCCACGGCACCACGGTGGCGTCCAATTCGCTCCGGGTCGGCGACGTTCTCGTCATCACCGGCTCGGGCCGCAAGCCGAGCATTCCGGGCGACGAGATCCGCGAACCCGCCTTCGGCATGCCGGCGGTCTCCATTCTGGAAGCCTTTGCGGAAGACCTGAAGCGCGAGGGTTTCCACCCGATCGACAACGTCTCGGTCGTGCTCACGCATTTGAGCGAAGTCATCCGCAACAACCTGCCGCAGCTTCTGTCCTACAAGGACGTCAAGATCCTCATCGACCGGATGGACCCGGAATACAAGAAGCTGGCGGACGAGATCTGCACCTCGCATATGTCCTATTCGGGCCTGCAGGCCGTTCTGAAGCTTCTGCTGGCCGAACGCGTGTCGATCCGCAACCTGCACCTCATCCTCGAAGCGGTTGCCGAACTGGCACCGCATGTGCGCAAGACCGAGCAGATCGTCGAGCATGTGCGCGTGCGCATGTCGCAGCAATTGTGCGGCGATCTGGCCGACAATGGCCAGCTGCGCGTGCTGCGCCTCGGCAGCAAGTGGGACCTTCTCTTCCATCAGGCGCTCAAGCGCGATGGCAAGGGCGAAGTCCTGGAATTCGACATCGACCCGCGCACGCTGGAAGAGTTCAGCGAACAGGCCAGCAAAGTTATCCGTGAGTTCATGGACCGCGGCCTGCCCTTCGTACTTGTCACATCGCCCGAAACAAGGTCCTATGTGCGCATGATCATCGAGCGACTCTTCCCGACTCTCCCCGTTCTGTCGCATGTGGAGCTGGCAAAGGGCCTCGACATCAAGATTCTGGGCTCGATTTCATGATCACTGACCCGCAGGGGACCGTGCTGACTCTGTTTCTGGCCTTTTGCCGGATCGGCGGATGCTTCATGGTCCTTCCGGGTTTTTCGAGCGCGCGCGTGCCAACGAATATTCGGCTTTTCCTGTCTCTGGGTTTGTCGCTGGCCGTCATGCCGGTCCTCTGGGACACGCTTTATCCCAGAGTGTCCGCAACGCCCGCCAGCATGATCGGTCTGATCGGCTCGGAACTGCTGATCGGCATCATGTACGGCATGATTGCCCGCATGTACGTGCTGGGCCTGCAGTTTGCCGGGGCCATCCTCACCATGTCGATCGGCTTCACGGCACCCGGCGGGCATGACGTGCTGGAAGACATGCAGGAAACCTCGCTGACCAGCCTCATCACCTTTTCCGGGCTGATGCTGCTCTTCATCCTCGATTTTCACCACATGATCTTCCGGGCGCTGGTCGATTCCTATTCGGTCACGCCGGTGGGCGCCGTGCTGGAGCCGCAGAAGCTGCTGATCACGCTTACCGATACGCTCCGGGCCTCCACCAACATCATGCTGCGGCTGGCGAGCCCGTTTCTGATCTACGGGCTGCTGTTCAACGTCGCGATCGGCCTCGTCAACAAGCTTGCGCCGCAGGTGCCCGTCTACTTCATCTCGACGCCCTACCTGATCACGGGAGGCATCTTCATGATGTATCTGGCGATCGCCGCGATGATTCGTCAGTTTGCCGATGGCTTCGGCCCCGTCTTCCAGTCGTTCTGAGGTTTGAGATGGCAGATGGCGGACAACCTCGGTCGAAGAAGCTGAAGCGCCTCGTCGCCCTCCAGAGGCACGTCGAAAAGATGGTCGAGGGTGAACTTGCAGAGACCACGCGGCAGCGCACCGAGGTGGGAGAACAGATGGATATGGTCATCGGCGCCATCGGGTCGATGACGCCGGTTCATATGCAGTTCTCCAAGGGATATTCGGAACGTTTCAGCCGGCTGATGATAAAGGACAAGCAATTGTCGGGCGTGCAGCAGGTGCAGGAAACCAGGATCCTGCGCGAACGCACGAAGGGCGATCGCCTTGAGGAACAGATGCAGGAAGCCCGGGGCCTGGAAGACCGCGAGAAGGAAGACGAAGCGGTTTATGATCTGCTCGAGATCATGCTGATGCCCGGACGCGACAAAAAATACTGACCGATGCCACGCCTTCACACATCCGCAGTCCGTGCGGGCTGCGCGAGCGCACCTGCATGTCATTCCATCAATTATTGATATCTCACGTGACGCCAGCCTGCAGCAAGCTTCACGACGCATAGTTTCGCCACTCACATGAAAGGAAGCTCAAGTGGCGATTTCTCCTCCAAGCGATCTCGTACTCGACGTCCTGCGCGCGGCAGACCCCACGGACGTCCAAGCCGCCCAGGCAAAGCTGAAAGCATCGCGTTCTGCCTTTGCGGCCAATAGCCTGGCATCATCCGGAAAGGGCTTTTCCGCGGCGGTTGATCTTCTTGACGGCTCGGCGACGAAAGCCCGCATGGACCACGCCGAAAGAACATCGAAATCGGCGGAAATGCCGGAGGAATACCGTAAGTTCGAAGCATCGATCCTGCAGAACTTCGTCAACGACATGATGCCGAAGGACAGCGAGGAAATCTATGGCAAGGGTTCGGCCGGCGAGTTCTGGCAGAGCATGATGTCCGAGCAGATTGCCGACCAGATGTCGAAGAATGGCGGGGTCGGCATTGCCGAGCAGATCTATTCCCAGTCGCTTCAGCGTCTGCGCAATGAAGGCACACCCAACGCCGTAACGGATGAGGACAGCCGCAATCGCTCCCTCAGCATGGTGGATGATTTTCAGAGAAAAGTTCTCGACCTCGCTCCCGCTGAACGGGCCGAGGCATAAAAGATGAATAGGACTGGGACAGGACAGATGGAAGTTGTTTCCGCGGATTACCGTATCAAGTCGGTTCTCGGCCGGCTCGAAATGATCATCGACAATGAGAACGAACGGATCGGCAGCGACCCGCAATTCGATCTCAAGGTGTCGAATGCACATAAAAGCCGTTGCCTGTACGAACTGACGATGCTGTTCCGCGGCACCAATCCGCAGGAATTTGCCGTCAATCACATCGAGCAGATGCATGCGCTGAAGGCGAAGCTGACGCTGAATGCGCGGCGTGTCGAGGCGCATCTGCACGCCGTGCGCACGGTGGCGGATCTGTTGAAGAACGCCGCACGTGATGCGGAAGGCGACGGCACCTACACGCAAGAACAGTTCCTTTACAGCGAAGTCTGATGGTCAAGCTTATCCTCACCGGTCTCTGGGTCTGCGTCGTCACGCTCGGTGCCGTCTATTTCTCTGTGCAGATGTCGCTTCCGAAGCCACCGGTGGACGAAGCGACTTTGTTGAAGGAAAAATCGGAGCTGGTGAAGGGCGAGGCGATCAACGTTCCGATGCTCGCCGATGGCGCGGTGCAGGGATATTTCCTCACGCGCATATCGTTCATGATGGACAAGGAAAAGATCAAGGGCGTCCATCTTCCGGTAACGGAAATGATGACCGACGAGCTGTTTACCCTGCTCGTCGGCAGCAAGCTGGTCAATCTCGACAACACCAAGGCCTTTGATCTTGGGGCCTTCCGCGATGGCATCAAGGAGTCGCTGAACAAGAAGTTCGGCGGCGACTACGTTCTCGATGTTCTGGTCGAGCAGCTCGACTACATGTCGAAGGATGATATCCGGGCGAATGGCGAGCGCAGCCCCACCAAGCAGGTTGCCCCCCTCAAGATCGTCGAGGGCGTCAAGGTCGAGGCGCCGGCCAAGAGTGGGCACTAAGACCAAGGCTCGATCCTTGAGGGTGGCCTGCCACCCGCCCGGCGCGCATTGATGCATCAAGATCGACGCCGGCGACTTCCTAAATTAACGATTTGTTCGCCAAAGAAATTTAGGCTGCCTTAAGATTTGGGCGGCCTGCTGCGTGTGCGGCCGCGGGAGCGGTTAGGCACATGTTTTCTTCAGGCGAAGCAACGATGAGCGATCCGGCAGGAGACGGCCTGCCTTTCCACGCCGCGCACAATCGCAGACCCGTCCTGCGGGCCGGCATTCTGACGGCCGCCGCGGCCCTTGGTGCGATGGTGCCGGCAGTCCTGCCGGTCGATCTCAGCCGAAACTACACGGCCGAAACCCGTATCGAACTGGCAAGCCTGTCCAAGGCGGAAGAACAGGCCTTCCTGGCAAAGGCCCGCCACAATCTCGGCACGCCATCCTTTCTGGATGGGGCCCTCCAAAAGATCGGCACCTCACTGCCGGTATCACCCGACCAGCGAGAACAGACGGCGTTCGGCTTTTTGTCCGACCTTGCGACCCGTCGCGACGTTCGCCCATCGGCAACGGAAAGTCTGGCGCGAAGCCGATTGGCCGAGCAGGTGGTTCTGGTCGATGGAGGCCAGGACCGCCGGTTGACGGTGGCCGTTCGCGATCCGGACCTTGAGCGCGCCGTGGTAACCGCCAACACGATTGCCGATCTGCTCGTCTCTGCCGATCATGACCACGCATCACTGGAGACGAGTGCCGTCCGCAATGCCCGCCAGTCTCTGGAGAAGGTGCAGGCCGAACTCGAATCGCTCGCCGTGCCCGACCAAGACCTTCAGGCGTTGAAGACACAGGAAGGCGCTCTGTCCGACTTGGCCGCCGAGGGAGCGGCTCTTGACGCATCGCAGGCCGCTTTGCAGCAGAAGGCGAGCCTGCTTTCTGAACTGCAGCCGCAATCCATTCTCAAGAACGCTGTGCCGGATGAACTCGCCGGGACCGGGCTGGAAGAGGCGCGCCGCCGCTACCAGGATGCCAAGCTCGAGGTTGATCAGTTGTCGGTCTCGCTGGGACCGCGTCATCCACGGCTCGTCGCAGCCAAGGCCACCGAAGACGAGGCACGGGCGGCGATTTCGACCAGCCTGCAGCGCGCGGCTGGCGGCGTGAAGCAGCAGCTGGACGGGGTGAAGGCGCAATTGCAGGACCTCGCCAAGCGACGCGCCGATCTGGAGGCGCAACCCGTCTCGGAAGCGGCGCGCAAGCGGCTTGCGCTGGAAAGCCAGCTTGAGTCCGCACGCCTTGTGTATCTCGACACGCTCCGGGGTGCCGAACAGGCCCCGCAGTCCGCGCCGTCCCTCACGCGTCTTGACCGGGCAACCGTCGATACGGCTGAGGCATCCGGCTTGCCGGCCTGGCTCTATGCGCTCATCAGCGGACTGGCGGCAGCGTGCCTGGCAGGCGCGGCCCTGCCCGGGCGGTCCACGGAGGATGAGGATGCGGACATGCCTGCAGTCGCCGTCGCATCTCACCGCGCGACCGATGTCGAACCCCGTTTTGTCGATCTGCCGGCGCCGGTGCATCGTGCGCAGCCGGAAGCCATACGCTTTGCCTCACCCGCTGATCTCGGCGTGGAGCAGCCGGCCGAAGAAACACCCTCGCTGGCCGCGATGGACCGAGCCGCGGAACCGGTGCATCCGAAGATGCCGAGCTTCGACGAATATTATCAGCCGAAGCCCGCAAGCTCTTCGCGGTCCTTCAATCTGGAGCAGGTGACCGCGCGGGTTGCCAATGACACAGGACCAGTCGGTCTCCGCGACGAAATGCTGCTGAGGACGCTCATCTCCAACCGCACGGTGGTCTCGCCACAGCAGCCCCTGCCGCAACTCCTTGCCTCCATCCTGTCGCGTCGTCAGCTCGAGACCCAGGCTGAGGCGCTGCCGGTGCAGACAGCGGAAGAGCGCGAAATGCAGGACCTGAAGCGCGAGATCGAGGCCCTGCGTCGTCAGGTCGAAGAGCAGCTCGCGGATCGGGAGCCTTCTGTCCAGCCGCGCTACGCCGTCGCGCGGTAGACCCCAACGGCCGGCTGAACCGCATTCCGCCCTTGCAATCCCGGCCCTCTCGGCATAGGCGTCTGCCACAAACGGCACTGGCCTCCCGTTGGCGCGGGAGCTCTCGAAAACCGTAAGGAGCAGGGCGTGGCAACGATCATTGATGGCAAGCAGGAAGCGGCAAAGGTGACGGATATCGTTGCGCAAGCGGCGGCGACATTGGAGCGCGAGGCGCATATCAAGCCCGGTCTCGCGGTGGTCATCGTCGGTAACAACCCGGCAAGCCATGCCTATGTGAACGCCAAGAGCCGGATGGCCAAGCAGTGCGGCTTTCACTCCATGCAGTATTCGCTCGCGGAAGAAACGACGCAGGACGAACTGGAATCGCTGGTTGAAAAGCTGAATGCCGATCCCGCCGTTCACGGCATCCTGGTGCAACTGCCGCTGCCTGATCACCTGCAGGCCGAGCCGGTGATCCAGTCCATCCGTCCGGAAAAGGATGTCGATGGCCTGAACGTCGTCAATGCCGGCAAGGTGGCGAGCGGGGATCTGGCAAGCGGTCTTGTCTCCTGCACGCCCGCCGGTGCGATGATCCTCGTGCGCAACATCCACGGCGCCGACCTTTCGGGCCTCAATGCCGTGGTGATCGGTCGCTCCAACCTGTTCGGCAAGCCGATGGGCCTGCTGCTGCTTGCCGCCAATGCGACGGTCACGATGGCGCATTCGCGCACCAAGGATCTGGCATCGGTCTGCCGCCAGGCGGATATCCTGGTGGCGGCCGTCGGCCGTCCCTTCATGGTCAAGCAGGACTGGGTGAAGAAGGGGGCGACAATCATCGATGTCGGCATCAACCGCATCGATGCGCCGGAAAAGGGCGAGGGCAAGACGCGTCTCGTGGGCGATGTGGCCTTCGATGAGTGCGTAGACCTTGCCGGTGCGATCACGCCGGTTCCGGGCGGCGTCGGCCCGATGACGATCGCCATGCTGATGGCCAATACCGTCGTTGCCGCCTACCGTTCGGTCGGTCGCCCGATTCCAAAATTCTGAGGTCTCTCAGGCCGGCGCCGGGCCGGTCGAGGCGCGGATATTGAGCGCGGCCGTCCACAGTTCCTGGCGCGGCAGATCGGCCTCCGGATCGGTCACGGCAGCGATCAGCCGCTCTGCGGTCCTCCGTCCTGCCTCTCTCAGCGACGAGCGCGTCGTCGTGAGCGGCGTGGAAAAATGCTCCGGCTTCAGCAGCATCAGGTCGTCGTCATGGGCAATCAGTGAGATGTCCCTGCCAAGCTGCAAGCCGGCCTCGCGGATGGCGCGCACGGCGCCGAGCGCCAGAACCGTGCTGGCGCACAGGACGGCGGTGGGCCGCTCTTTTGCCTGCATGAGCCGCGCCATCTGCTGATAGCCATTGGCGTCGGTCATGAGGGTATGGCTGGTCGAGGCATCCGGCAGGTGGAGGCCGGCCTTGGCGAGCGCATGCTCCACGCCAATGCGTCTTCGCGCGGCGAAGTCGAGATCGGCAGGTCCGTTGATCAGTGCGAAACGTCGATGGCTGAGTTGCAGCAGGTAGTTGGCCGCCTCGCGGAACGCCCCCTCATTATCGACGTCGAGAAACGGGTAATCCTCGGCAATCCCCAGTGAACGGCCATGCACGATGAAGGGGAGCGCAAGCGACTTCGCCATCTCGATGCGCGGATCCTGCGCCCGCATATAGGCAAGGTAATAGGCATCCACGCTGCCGCTGTTGACGAGGTCGCGGATGGCCTGCTCTTCCTTTTGCGGATGGGCGGGCATGATGACGAAGTGGAATTCATGCTTGAGACATTCGTCGGCAAGACCGCTCTGGAACTCCGCAAAGTGGATATCCGCCGATTGCCCATCGGAAATCGGCATCACGAGACCCAGTGAACCGGCCTTGCCGGTCGCCAGTCGCCGCGCGGCGCGGTTGGGGCGGTAGCCGGTTTCCTCCGCCGCTTTCAGCACCCGTTGCCGCGTTTCCTCGTTGACCTCCGGATAGCCGTTCAGCGCACGGCTGATCGTCGTCTGGGACAACCCCAACAGTTCTGACAATTGCTTGAGATTCACCGTATTTTCTCCCCGCTTTTCCGATGTTTCCCTCAAAAAGCATCGTTCAAAGCGCTTCGGGAGCTTATCAGCGCCGAGACTTCACGGAAATGAAAAAGTGGACGCGGGTGACGGATGCCCTAATTCATGGCACACTTCGCGCAATTCCAAGGCGAAACGAAAAGACTCTTGACTCACAGGGGCACACCATGGCTTCTTCCTTTCCAAAGCGCTTTGAATGCTTTTGTGATGTCTGGGTGGGAAGACATAGATTTCAGGAACGGGAGGTACTTGCATGAGACATTTGTTGCTTGCTGGCGTGGCCGTCATCGGCCTTTGCAGTTCGGCTGCCATGGCGGCGGATCTCAAATTCGCGCCCGGCCAGGATGCGAAGTTCAACTGGGCGAGCTATGAGGAGTTCAAGAAGGCGCATGGCGACATCAAGGGCCAGACGCTGACGATCTTCGGCCCCTGGCGTGGGGATGACGAGAAGCTGTTCCGCAGCGTGCTCGCCTATTTCAACGATGCGACCGGCGCCAACGTTCAGTATTCCTCGTCGGAAAACTACGAACAGCAGATCGTCATCGATACGCAGGCCGGCTCTCCGCCGAACATCGCGATCCTGCCGCAGCCGGGTCTTCTGCAGGACCTTGCCTCCAAGGGCTTCCTCACGCCGTTGAAGGCCGACACCTCGGACTGGGTCAAAACCAATTACGGCGCCGGTGAATCCTGGGTGAAGCTTGGCACCTACAAGGGCAAGGACGGCAAGGACGCCTTCTTCGCCTTCCCCTACAAGGCCGACCTGAAGTCGCTCGTCTGGTACGTTCCGGAAAACTTCGAGGAAGCCGGCTACAAGGTGCCGAAGACGATGGAGGAGCTTTATGCGCTCTCCGACCAGATCGTCAAGGATGGCGGCACGCCCTGGTGCATCGGGCTGGGCTCAGGCGGTGCGACCGGCTGGCCGGCGACCGACTGGGTCGAGGACCTGATGCTGCGCATGAATACGCCGGAAACCTATGACCAGTGGGTGACCAACGAAACGAAGTTCAACGATCCGAAGGTCGTCGGCGTCATCGAGGAATTCGGCAAGTTCGCCAAGAACGACAAGTATGTTTCCGGCGGTGTGGCCGCGGTCGCCTCGACCGATTTCCGCGACAGCCCGAAGGGTCTCTTCGACATTCCGCCGAAGTGCTACCTGCATCACCAGGCCTCCTTCATTCCGACCTTCTTCCCGGAAGGCACGAAGCTCGGCACGGATGCGGACTTCTTCTACATGCCGACCTATGCGTCGAAGCCCGAACTCGGAACGCCGGTGCTGGGTGCTGGCACGCTGGTGACGATCACCAAGGATTCGCCGGCGGCCCAGGCCTTCGTCGACTTCCTGAAGACGCCGATTGCGCATGAAGTGTGGATGGCGCAGTCCGGCTTCCTGACGCCGTTCAAGGGCGTGAAGACGGAAGCCTATGCCAATGATGCGCTGAAGAAGCAGGGCGAGATCCTGACGACGGCGACGACCTTCCGCTTCGATGGCTCCGACCTGATGCCGGGCAAGATCGGCGCCGGCGCCTTCTGGACGGGCATGGTGGATTTTGTCGGCGGCAAGTCTGCCCAGCAGACGGGCGACGAGATCCAGAAGGCCTGGGACGGCCTCAAGTAAAACTTTCTCACTCCGTGCGCGGCGGGTCTTTCGCTCGCCGCGCACGCTCTGCCTTTAGAAAACAGCCGGCATGATCACCGGTATAACGAGGTCCGGGCAGGACCATGAGGAGGGGACATGATATCGCAGATCGTCTCAGCCGTCGGCGTGATGATCGTCGGCGTCTTCGCCTGCGCACTCTATTACTGGCTGTCGGACAAGATCCTCAATCTGGCCCTGCCGGTGCGCGATGGCGATGTGACGCAGGCCTCGCGCAACTTGAACCGCCGCGCCGTCGTGCGTCCGTGGCTCTTCCTCGGGCCGGCACTTCTCCTGCTCGGCATCTACCTCGTCTATCCGGTCATCGCGACCTTCATCCTGTCCTTCTACGATCGCAGCGGCCAGACCTTCGTCGGTCTCTCGAACTATCGCTGGGCCTTCTTCGACGCAGGTTTCCGGCAGTCGATCTTTAACAACATCCTCTGGTTGGCCGTCGTGCCCGCCGCCTGCACTTTCTTCGGCCTGGTGATCGCTGTGCTGACTGATCGCATCTGGTGGGGCAATATCGCGAAAAGCATAGTTTTCATGCCGATGGCGATCTCCTTCGTCGGTGCCTCCGTCATCTGGAAATTCATCTACGAATATCGTGGCGCTGCCGACAACCAGATCGGCTTGCTGAATGCCATCGTGACTTCGCTCGGTGGCGATCCGCAGGTGTGGATCTCCATGCCGTTCTGGAACAACTTCTTCCTGATGGTCATCCTGATCTGGATCCAGACCGGCTTTGCCATGGTGATCCTGTCGGCAGCCCTGCGCGGCATTCCGGAGGAGACGATCGAGGCGGCCGTCATCGATGGCGCCAATGGCTGGCAGATCTTCTGGAAAATCATGGTGCCGCAGATCTGGGGCACGATTGCCGTCGTCTGGACCACCATCACCATTCTCGTGCTGAAGGTCTTCGACATCGTGCTGACGATGACCAACGGCCAGTGGGACACGATGGTGCTGGCCAACCTGATGTTCGACTGGATGTTCCGCGGCGGCGGCGACAGTGGCCGAAGTGCGGTCATCGCGCTCATCATCATGGCGGCGGTCACGCCGATCATGGTCTGGAACATCCGCCAGGCCAACCGCGACGCAGGAGGACACTGACATGGCGAGCCTCGTTACCCGTCTGAAACGCGTCGGCCTGCCACGCCTCATCGTTCATCTCTCGGTCCTCTTCATTGCCATCCTCTGGTTGATCCCGACGCTCGGGATCCTCGTCACCTCGATCCGCGACAAGGACCAGATCACGACCTCCGGCTGGTGGACCGCCTTTAGCAGTTCCACGCAGACAAGCGCCGGGCGTCTCGGCGATCCGTCGAGTGCAAAACAGGATGGCGCCAATTACGTCATCACCGGCTCGGTCTTCGAAGAAGGGCAGGGGGGCACCGTGCGCTCCTTCGGCGTGCGCGTTCAGGACCCCGCAGCCTTCCCGGCTGGTGAACCGGCGGATCTCGGCGAGGGCGAGACGCTGACGATCGAAAGCGACGGCTCTTACGTCTACACCAAAAACGCGCCCTTCGAGGGCTCGCGCGGCAAGCGCATCTATCTGACGGTCGCGACGCCGCCGGAATTCACGCTGCAAAACTACCAGACCGTTCTGCAGGGCGAGGGGATCGGCCAGGCCTTCATCAATTCGCTGACGGTGACGATCCCCGCTACCATCATTCCGATCCTGATTGCCGCCTTTGCCGCCTATGCGCTCTCCTGGATGAGCTTTCCTGGTCGCGCGCTGATCATCGCCATGGTCGTCGGCCTCATCGTCGTGCCGCTGCAGATGTCGCTAATCCCGCTGCTTCGCCTCTATAACGAAGTGGGCGCCTTCTTCGGCACCTCGTCGAAAACCTATGCCGGCATCTGGCTGGCGCATACCGCCTTCGGCATGCCGCTCGCCATCTATCTGCTGCGCAACTACATCGCCGGACTTCCCAAGGAGATCATCGAAAGCGCGCGCGTCGATGGCGCGTCGGATTTCGAAATCTTCGTCAAGATCGTCCTGCCTCTGTCTTTCCCGGCCCTTGCCTCGTTTGCCATCTTCCAGTTCCTCTGGGTCTGGAACGACCTGCTGATCGCCATCGTGTTTTTGGGCACAGGGCGCGATCAACTGGTGCTCACCGGCAGCCTCAATGCGCTGCTCGGCTCGCGCGGCGGCAACTGGGAAATCCTGACGGCCTCCGCCTTCGTCACGATCATCGTGCCGTTGCTGGTGTTCTTCGGGCTCCAACGTTATCTGGTGCGCGGTCTCCTTGCCGGTTCGGTCAAGGGCGGCTGAGCACATTTCTCTCAAGGTCAATGACGCATGATTGCTTCTCCCCAGACGATGGAAGCGCCGGACGCCGATTGGTGGCGTGGCGCTGTCATCTACCAGATCTACCCGCGCTCCTATCAGGATTCGAACGGCGATGGCGTCGGTGACCTGAAGGGCATCACCGCGCGCCTGCCGCATATCGCGGCCCTTGGCGCGGATGCGATCTGGATCTCGCCCTTCTTCCCGTCGCCGATGAAGGATTTCGGCTACGACGTCTCCAATTATGCCGATGTCGATCCGATGTTCGGAACGCTCTCGGATTTCGACGCGCTGATTGCCGAGGCCCATCGCCTGAAGATCAAGGTGATGATCGACCTCGTCATCTCGCACAGCTCCGACCAGCATGCCTGGTTCATCGAAAGCCGGTCGAGCCGCGTCAATCCCAAGGCGGACTGGTATGTCTGGGCCGATCCGAAGCCGGACGGCACGCCGCCCAACAATTGGCTGTCGATCTTCGGCGGGTCCGCCTGGGCCTGGGATCCGACGCGCATGCAGTATTACCTGCATAACTTCCTCACCTCGCAGCCGGACCTCAACCTGCACAATGCCGAGGTGCAGGATGCGCTTTTGGACGTCGTGCGCTTCTGGCTGAGGCGTGGTGTCGATGGCTTCCGCCTCGACACGATCAACTTCTATTTCCACGACAAGGAATTGCGCGACAACCCGTCGCTGGCCCCCGAACGGCGCAATGCCTCGACGGCCCCGGCGGTCAATCCGTATAATTTCCAGGAGCATATCTACGACAAGAACCGCCCGGAAAACATCGCCTTCCTGAAGCGCTTCCGCGCCGTGTTGAACGAGTTCCCGGCGATTGCCGCCGTCGGCGAGGTGGGCGACAGCCAGCGCGGTCTCGAAATCGTCGGCGAATACACCTCCGGCGGCGACAAGATGCAGATGTGCTACGCCTTCGAATTCCTGGCGCCCGACGTACTGACACCGGTGCGGGTGGCCGAAGTGCAGAAGGAATTTGCCGCGGCCGCGCCGGAAGGCTGGGCCTGCTGGGCCTTTTCGAACCACGATGTGGTGCGCCATGTCTCGCGCTGGGGCGCCGACGTGATGGACCGCGAGGCCTATGCCAAGCTGCTCTCCGCCATTCTGCTGACGCAGCGCGGATCGGTCTGCATCTATCAGGGCGAGGAACTTGGCCTGACCGAAGCTGATATTGCCTTCGCCGACCTGCAGGACCCTTATGGCATCCAGTTCTGGCCGGAATTCAAGGGCCGCGACGGCTGCCGCACGCCGATGGTCTGGGACGACCATGCGGTTCAGGCTGGCTTCTCCACCGCGGACAAGACCTGGCTGCCGATCCCGGTGGAGCATCAGCTGCGCGCCGTCAACGTGCAGCAGGGCGTTGAGACTTCGGTGATGGAACATTACCGCCGCTTCCTCGCCTTCCGCCGCGAGCATTCAACCTTCGCCAAGGGCGAGATCGGCTTCCTGGCGCCGACCGAAAGCCTGCTGGCCTATACCCGTTCCTTCGGCAACGAGACGCTGCTCTGCCTCTTCAACATGAGCGCAGATGCGATCGACGCAGCACTTCCGGATGGCGACTGGGAGGTGCTGACGGGCCATGGCTTCGAGGCAACGCTCGACGGACGCTCCGTCAACCTGCCGGCCTGGGGCGCGTTCTTCGCCCGGCTGGCGTGACATGACAATCAGGTCCGGGAGGGACAGCCTTCCCGGACCAATAACACGAACGAAACCTGGCCCATCGTGAAAACCGGGCAAAAAGGCGTCAAGAAGGGGAGAGACATGGCTGGCTTGGTTCTGAAGGACATCCGCAAGGCGTATGGTCAGGTGAAGGTGCTGCACGGCATCGATCTCGACATCCGGCAGGGCGAATTCATCGTCTTCGTAGGTCCGTCCGGCTGCGGCAAGTCCACGCTGTTGCGCATGATTGCCGGCCTGGAGGAGATCACCAGTGGCGACATGTTCATCGATGGCAACCGGGTCAACGAGGTGCCGCCCTCCAAGCGCGGCATTGCCATGGTCTTCCAGTCCTACGCGCTCTACCCGCACATGACGGTCTACGACAACATGGCCTTCGGCATGCGCATTGCCGGCGAAAGCAAGGAGGAGATCGATCGACGCGTGCGCGCCGCCGCCGATATCCTCCAGCTGACGCAGTATCTGGAGCGCTTGCCGAAGGCGCTCTCCGGCGGCCAGCGCCAGCGTGTCGCGATCGGCCGGGCCATCTGCCGCGATCCAAAAGTGTTCCTGTTCGACGAACCGCTCTCCAACCTCGATGCGGCGTTGCGCGTCGCGACCCGCATCGAGATCGCCAAGCTCAACGAGAGCATGCCGGACACGACGATGATCTACGTCACCCACGACCAGGTGGAGGCAATGACGCTCGCCGACCGGATCGTCGTGCTGTCTGCCGGACGTATCGAACAGGTCGGCCCGCCGCTCGAGCTTTATGAGCGCCCGCAGAACCTGTTCGTTGCGAAGTTCATCGGCTCGCCGGCGATGAACATCATCCCGGCGACGGTCAAGGAAACCGGCTCGACCACCCGCATTGACCTGAAGGGCGGCAAGGTGGTTTCCGTTCCCGTTGCGACGGAGTCTTCGGAGACCGGCAAGGCCGCAAGCTTCGGTATCCGCCCGGAGGACCTGACTGTCACGACCGGCGAGGATTACCTGTTCGAAGGCAAGGTCGCGATCGTCGAGGCGCTGGGTGAGGTGACGCTTCTCTACATCGAGGGACTGACGGATGAGGAGCCGATCATCGCCAAGCTGCCGGGCATCTTCAAGGTCGAGAAGGGAGAGGTGCTGCGCTTTGCCGCCGACCCCGCCAAGATGCATCTTTTCGATGCAAGCGGGCAGACCTATCGGCGCTGAGTTCGCCTCGGAAAGCGGCGGGCGTAACCAAAACGTAACGGTTGACCACACCCAATGTTAAGGTTCGCTCCCTAGGATCATGGCATTGAATAAGGCCGTCGATGCCGAGGGTAAGATGAATTCTCGTCCGCACTACCTGAAAAAGGAAGAGTCCTTCATGTACGACCGCGAAACGCGGTTCAAGCTGGAAGAGACGATGAATGCGGGCCGCATCGAGTTCACCGAAAAGCACGTCATGCACATGGGGCAGCGCCGCTGCGACGTGATCGCCATCTCGATGAGCGGGGCGGTCCTGTCGCTCCTGTCGCAGTCCAACCTGCCGAACGAATTCGTGCTCGACATTCCCGATGCCCGCATCATGAAGATCGGCTGCGTGCTGATGCGCATGAATACCAACAACACGATCGACGTTCGTTTCCTGCGCATGTTGACGGAAAAGGAACTCGATCGCATCTTCATCTTCTCGACCCATCCGGCGCACAAGGACAGGAAGCTGGATGTGAGGAGCTGGTGAGGGTGTCGGGCTATGGAAATAATTTAATGCTATGCTGATGTAATGCGAATTTACACTATATCATTATTGCTCCGCGTGCCTTCTTCTTTCGTTACGAATCGCTGCAGTTGGCTACGTAGGTGACGTCACGATAGACTACTTGGAAGTGTCGGCAGGAGGTCAGCCGTGAACTTGAAAAGTTTGAACGTCGCCGGATACCGCGGAATTGGCAGCCTGGCGTTAGAATTTCATCCTGAGATCACGGTTCTCTTGGGCAAGAACGGTGCCGGAAAATCTACGATACTCGACGCAGTGGCCTCTATCTTGGCGTATGTTCAAGCCGCGTGGCCCGACGAAGGCACTTCTCCGATATTCCAACATCTTGCTATTCCATCGCATGCGCGGAAGATTGGTGTCGATGACGCGCACATTGAGCTTGTCTTGGGCCTGGAGAGTCGGAGGGTTCTGCCAGGCTTGTCCTCGGACGTGATTTTGCGTTCAACGTACAGTGACAGTGTTCGCGGCAAAGTGAACGATTCCGCTCAGGATTTTTGGAACTTGGTCCAGAGGGGTGCTTTGAACCATGAACCCCGCCCGTTAATGGTTTACTATCGCCAAGACCGAGGATTTGAGCGGACTTCGGCCAATGCTGCAAGCTTTACGAAGCAGCAGGCGCTGCAGAGTTCGCTTCTTGGAAATCTTGAGGCGATAACACAGTTGCAGTCATGGTGGGACAAACGCGATGCTGAAGAGGCGCGTCGTGTCAGAGATTTTGACCGCAATTATCGAGACCCCCAGCTTGAAGCAATTCGTACCATTATCAAAGAGATAGACGGGTTCAAGGGGATCTCATTTCGCTCTACCGATAGCCCGGAGGGTCTCTATTTTAGTAAAGAAAATGACATTTTTGTTCATGTGAGTATGCTTTCATCTGGTGAGCGCTCATTTATAATTCTTCTTGCCGACCTCGCTCGACGCTTGCAGATGTCACATCCAGACAAACCTTTATCTGAAGCCAAAGGTATAGTTCTGATTGATGAAATAGAATTGAATTTGCATCCTCAATGGCAAAGTAAAATAATTTCTACGATTAGAAAAGTATTTCCTGCTTGCCAGTTTGTTGTTACGACCCACTCCCCTCAAGTTTTGTCGTCAGTCGAGAGTGAAAACGTTGTTTCGCTTAGTGCTGATCAAGATGGAAAAATTCATTTATCAAGACCGCTGCGTACAAAAGGACAGACAAGCAATTATCTTTTGGAAGGGGTGTTCGGATCCAGCGAGCGGTTTCCCGAGATCGACAAAATGATCTCCGGTTTCAATGACGCGATTGACGCGAATGATCTGGATAAGGCGACGCAGCTTTACAAACGAATTGAAGAAGCAATTGAGGGTGATCCACCGGAATTGCGCGTTTTTAAGAGAAGACTTAGCAGGTTGGACGGGGTGCAATGAAGGGAAGCCGTAAGACCGAAGTGCCGAGCGAATTCATGAACTGGCTGGGTCTGTCTGATGGAACAGAGAACTGGAAGCCAACTTATGAAGGAATGCCGGGTGCGTTGAAGGACGTGATTCGCGCTGCAATGTTCAAGGAACAGAGAGGTCTTTGCGTTTACTGTGGTCGCAAACTGAACTTGAGCAGGCCTGGTCGGAGCTATCATATCGAGCATTTTAGACCGCAGCATGTTTATACCAAACAAGATGTGGATTACTCAAACCTGTTTCTAAGTTGTGGGCAAGAGGACGAGAAAGGGCTCCCCGCTCCGACATGTGGAACGGTTAAGGCCGGTTGGTTTGATGAAGATAAGCATATTTACCCTGAGTATCCGAACTGCACGTCTCGTTTCCGCTTTCTGCTCAACGGAAATATCGTTGCTGCCCGAAAATCGGACATCGCTGCAGAAGAGATGATAGCTCGATTGGGCCTGGACCATCCAGAGCTAAAGAAGGATAGAGAAGATATCCTATTTGACATCGACGCAGGAAGCGTGACCACAGATGAATATTGGGACGGTGCAACAAAAACTGCAGAAAGCTACGCGCATATGGTCTTTCAGTACGCAGGAAGAGAAATGCCCTAGACATTCTCTTGTTAATAATTATTGAATTAATGCCCAGAATTATTATGGATTTATAACGAAATTTGCATTACGATGCCCCGTTTGTTTCAAAAGACATCCACTCTCTGCGCAGTACGATGGCAGGAAACTAATGGAAGCGGATCTTTAGTCGGCCTTAGGCGACCGCTGCAATGTTGAAGATCAGGCGCGGTTGAGCGCCTCGACCACCAGCGCCTTCAGCTTCACCTCCGGCACTTCGGCAAAGGCCAGGTCCTCGCGGCCGAAATAGGCCTTGCGGTTGATGGCCGACCAGTCGTTGCAGGCAATGATATAGCTCTGCTTGCCTGGAACAAGCGCCGGTGCCGCGTAGAGGAAGTCGCCGGTGCGCGCCGCAAGCGGCACGTCGCCGTCCTGGTTGCAGCGGGCAAGGATCGCGGCAAGCGTTGCCGCATCCACCTCGGCCTTCATGATCTTGCCCTCGAAACGCAGCGCCGCATTGTAGTCGAAGCGGCTCACTTCCCCCTTGGGCAGGCCGGTGCCGAAGGAAGTGTGGCCGATGAAACCGATATCGGCACCTGCCTTGGCGGCAATGGCGGCGGCGGCAAATCGGGCCGTTTCACCCAGCGTCAGCGGTGCCTTGGTGTGGGCGACCACGCTGCGGTCTTCCGCCGTCAGATGTTTTTCCAGCACGGCGGCGATGGCGCTTTTGAGGTCTGCTGCGGCGGGGCCGCCGCGTTCGATCGCGACCCGCTCCAGGCTGGCCGCTGCACCCGGCGCTGCAATGGTGGCCACCGTCATCAGCGAGGCCCAGGAGCCCGTATGAACATAGCGGGTCTTGCCCTGTTCATGTACCAGCGTCAGGTGGTCGTGCCCGCCGATCATCAGCGTGCCATCCGGCAGCATCGGCAGGATGTCGCGGTCGGCGACGACACCGGCATGGCTCAGCACGATGTTGACGTTCTCGCCCTTCAGTATCGACGGCAGGTTGGCCTTCGCCCATTCCACCGGCTGCGGCACGGCGATCATCTCGCGCGTCGCCTTGGGATAGGTATTGATTGCATGGGTGCCGAGGGCGGCGATGCTGAGCGTCAGGCCGCCAGCGGAGAGTGTGGCGGAGGCGTCCGTATAGGGCTTGTCCGACCGCTTGTCTGTGATGTTGCTGAGGACGGTCACGCCGAGCGAGCGGGCCTTCTCGACGAAATGGGCGAGATCATTGTCGAAATCCGGCTCGTGGTTGCCGATGTTGAAGACGGTCGGCGCAAGTTTTGCCAGAGCGCCGAGGAAGGCCCAGTCGGCCTCGCCAGCCGAACGGGCGGCAGCCACATTGCCGACTTCGAACAGGTCGCCGTTGAAGAGGATCACCTGCGGCCGGCTGGCAGCCGCCACGCGCGCCTGCACCGCCTGCAGCAGTTCGGCCATCCGCTCATAGGCCGAATGCAGGTCCGACAGGATGATGAGATCGACGCCCGTCTCCGCGGCTCGGGCACCGGTGCCGATCAGCGGCAGCAGTGCGGTGGTGGACATCAGGCCAAGAACGGCGCGGCGATTCAGCAACATCTGGGCAATTCCCCTCTGTGAAAACGGCCTTGGCCTAGCAATGCTGTGCTACACGGCTGTGACGTGTTGCCTGCCGGGGCGGCGGTCGCCGCCCCATCGATTGCACCGCGTGCTTTCGCTTATCCGAAAAACACGCTCGCGCCGGAATCGGCTGGGCCGACATTGCGGCGGAAGGGGGCGAAAAGTTCGCGGCCCATGCCGAATTCGTTGTCGTCCAGATTGGCTTCGGCCAAGGGGCGCGAGGCAAACTCAGCCGCGTCCACCAGCACCTCCAGCGTGCCGTTGACGGCGTCGAGGCGGATCATGTCGCCGTCCTTGATCTTGGCGATCGGGCCGCCGTCCGAGGCTTCCGGTGTGACGTGGATCGCCGCCGGCACCTTGCCGGAGGCACCCGACATGCGGCCGTCGGTGACGAGTGCCACCTTGAAGCCGCGGTCCTGCAGCACGCCAAGCGGCGGGGTGAGGCGATGCAGTTCCGGCATGCCGTTCGCCTTCGGGCCCTGGAAGCGCACCACGGCGACGAAATCCTTGTTGAGTTCGCCCTTCTTGAAGGCGTCCTGCAGTTCCTGCTGGTCGTGGAAGACGATCGCCGGTGCCTCAATGACATGGCGTTCCGGCTTCACGGCCGAGATCTTGATGACGCCCTTGCCGAAATTGCCGGTCAGCATCTTCAGGCCGCCATTCGACTGGAAGGGGTTTTCGATGCGCGTCAGCACCTTCGCATCGCCGCTCTCTTCTGGGCTCTGTTCACGCATCACCATGCCATTGTCATCGAGCCGCGCCTCGACGGTATAAGCGGCAAGGCCCTGGCCGAAGACGGTGCGCACGTCGTCATGCAGCAGGCCGGTCTTCAACAGCTGCTTGATGAGGAAGCCCATGCCGCCAGCGGCGTGGAAATGGTTCACGTCGGCAAGACCGTTCGGATAGACGCGGGCGAGCAGCGGCACGACATCCGACAGCTCGGAAATATCCTGCCAGGTCAGATGGATGCCGGCCGCGCGCGCCATGGCGACGAGATGCAGCGTGTGGTTCGTCGAGCCACCGGTGGCATGCAGGCCGACGACGCCGTTGACGATGGAGCGTTCATCGATCATCTCGCCGGCCGGGGTGAACTCGTTGCCGAGCGCGGTGATGGCGAGCGCCCGCTTGGCGGCTTCCCTGGTCAGCGCCTCGCGCAGCGGCGTGCCGGGATTGACGAAGGAGGCGCCCGGCATGTGGAAGCCCATGATCTCCATCAGCATCTGGTTGGAATTGGCCGTGCCGTAGAAGGTGCAGGTGCCGGGGCCGTGATAGGATTTGGATTCGGCTTCCAGCAGTTCGGCGCGGCCGACCTTGCCTTCCGCATAGAGCTGGCGGATGCGTGACTTCTCGTCATTCGGCAGGCCGGAGGTCATCGGGCCCGCCGGAATGAAGACGGCCGGCAGGTGGCCGAAAGTCAGCGCCGCGATCACCAGGCCCGGAACGATCTTGTCGCAGATGCCGAGATAGACGGCGGCATCGAACATGTTGTGGGACAGGCCGATGCCGGCCGCCATGGCAATCGCATCGCGCGAGAAGAGCGACAATTCCATGCCCGGCTGGCCCTGGGTCACGCCATCGCACATGGCGGGCACCCCGCCCGCCACCTGGGCGACGCCGCCTGCCTCGCGCGCCGCATCACGAATGATCTGCGGGAAGGTTTCGTACGGCTGGTGCGCCGAAAGCATGTCGTTATAGGCGGTGATGATGCCGAGATTGGGCACCACGTCTCCGGCGAGCGCGGCCTTCTCGGCGGGGGAACAGACGGCAAAGCCATGCGCCAGGTTGCCGCAGGACAGCGTCGAGCGATGCACGCCCTTGGCAACCGCGCGCTGCACGCGGTCCAGATAGGCCTCGCGATGCGGTTTCGATCGTTCCACGATGCGCCGGGTGATTGCGTCTATGCTCGAATGGGCAGCCATCTCATCCTCCATGGGCAAGGTCCGCGGCGGTTGGGAGGCCGCCGCGCCTGGTCATCTGTTTCCTCGGTTGCCGCCTGTTGCGGCCTGCGTCACGGGCGCCGTCTTTGTGGGATCAAGGCGCCCAGTAGATCTCGACCGGCGAGGGCGCTCGGTTCAGCACGGCGCGGATGGGCATCTCCATCTCGTCGGTGCCGGCCTTGGCCTGGTCGAGAACGTTTCTCTTCGCTTCGCCTTCGATATGCAGCACCAGAAAGCGCGCATCGGCCAGGCTCGGAAAGGTGAAGGTCAGGCGTTCCTCGCCGGCGCCGTCCGCCATCATCGTCATCACGCCGCGCGGCGCATCCTCGGCGATCGCGCGGGCCAGATGATTGCCGCCTGGGAAGAACGAGGCGGTGTGCCCGTCCGTTCCCACGCCGAGGATCGCCACATCGAAGGGATTGCCGATGTCTTCGGTCTTTTCCGTCGCAATCGCCGCCGCCTGAAGCGCAGAGGCCACATCCTGGAAGAGCGGCTGGAAGATCGCGCTGGCCGCCTTGTTCTGCAAAAGATGCGTCGCGACCAGCAGATGGTTGGAGCGCGGATTGTCGGCGGGCACGAAACGCTCGTCCACCAGCGTGATCGTCACCTTGTCCCAGGCGAGGTCCTGCGTCGACAGCACCTCGAAGAAGCGTTTTGGCGTCGAGCCGCCCGAGACGGCGATCGAGGCGGACCCGCGTTCGGCAATCGCCTGCTTGAGGTGGGCGGCAACATCGCTGGAAAGCTGCGCCGCAAGCGATTCCGCACTGCCGAAGTTATGGAAGGTGAATGCCATGCCCGTCAGCCCTCATGCCAGGTGCGGCCGTCGCGCTCGATCAGCGCGATGGCCTGGCTCGGTCCCCAGGTGCCGGCGGTATAACCCTGCGCCAGCTGCCCGGTCAGTTCCCAGCCCTTCAGAATCGGGTCGACCCACTTCCATGCCGCTTCCACTTCGTCGCGGCGCATGAACAGGGTCTGGTTGGAGCGGATCACGTCCATCAGCAGGCGCTCATAGGCATCCGGATTGCGCACGTTGAAGGCGGCGGCAAAGCTCATGTCGAGCGAGACATTGCGCAGGCGCATGCCGCCCGGACCGGGGTCCTTGATCATCAGAGACTGCTTCACGCCTTCATCCGGCTGCAGGCGGATGATCAGCTGGTTGGCGGAAATACGGCCGGCCGCCGGCTCGAATATATTGTGCGGGATCGGCTTGAAGGTGATGACGATCTCCGACATGCGACCGGTCAGCCGCTTGCCGGTGCGGATGTAGAAGGGAACGCCGGCCCAGCGCCAGTTGTTGATCTCGGCCTTGATCGCCACGAAGGTTTCGGTGTTCGACACGCCGCCTTCCAGCTCTTCGAGATAGCCCTTGACCGGGCCACCCGCCGAAGCACCGGCGCGGTACTGGCCACGCACCGTCATTTGCTCGACATTGGCGTCGGTGATCGGCCGCAAGGCCCGCAGCACCTTCAGCTTTTCATCGCGCACCGCTTCGGAATCCATCGACGACGGCACTTCCATGGCGACAAGGCAAAGCAACTGCAGGATATGGTTCTGCACCATGTCGCGCAGGGCGCCGGCCGTGTCGTAGTATCCGGCGCGCCCTTCGAGGCCGACGGATTCAGCGACCGTGATCTGCACATGGTCGATATACTGCGCATTCCACAGCGGCTCATAGAGCGCATTGGCAAACCGCAGCGCCATCAGGTTCTGCACCGTCTCCTTGCCGAGATAGTGGTCGATACGGAAGATTTGTTCTTCCTTGAACACCTTACCGATCGTGTCGTTGAGATCGAGCGCGGAGGAGAGGTCGCGGCCGATCGGCTTTTCCACCACGATGCGGGTGGATTTGGTGATCAGCTTGTGGTCGCGGATCTTTTCCGAGATCGCGCCGAAGATGGCGGGCGAGACGGCAAGATAGAAGGCGCGCACGCGTTCCTTGCCTTCGTCCAGCAGCTTCTTCAGCGTATCCCAGCCGCCGTCGGATTTGGCATCCACCGAGACGTAGAACAGGCGGGCGAGGAACTTGGCCACCTCCTCCTCGGAATATTCGCCGTCCTTCAGATGCTTCTTCAGCGCCTCGTCGGCAAATTTGCGGAAATCCTCATGGCTCAGCGCACTGCGCGAGGCGCCGATGATGCGGGTCGGCTCGGTGAACTGCCCCTCGATCTGCCGGTGGTAAAGCGCCGGAAGAAGCTTGCGTTCCGCAAGGTCGCCGGTGCCGCCGAAGACGACGTAATCGAAGGGTTCCACGGGGATGATCTGGCTGCTCATGCCTTGCTCTTTCGAAGTTCCGAGGTTGAGGTCTACATAATCTAATCGATTTAAAAAAGCCAGCCCCGACGATGGGCCGATCTTTCAAATCCGTGTCAGAAGCGGTCGCGCAGCGCATACCATGTCAGCGCAAGGAACAGCAGCGGGCTTCTGAAACGGGCACCGCCCGGAAAAGGCGGTATCTTCATCTCCTTGAAGAGATCGAGTTCGCTGGCATTGCCGGCGATGAGATCCGCATACATCTTGCCGGAATAGTTGGACAGCATCACGCCATGGCCGGAATAACCGGCAATCGAGGTGACGCCCGGCATCACCTCGCGCACGAAGGGCTTGCGCGGCAGGGTGATACCCACCGAACCGCCCCAGGCATGGGTGATTTCGATGTTCTTCAGCGCCGGATAGATTTCGGCGATCTGCCGGCGGATGTGTTTCGACATGTCGCGCGGACTGTCGGCGGTATAGGCCTCGCGGCCCCCGAACAGCAGCCGCCCGTCGCGGCTCTTGCGGAAATAGCGCACGACGAAGCGCGAATCCGCCACCGCCTCCGAGCCGGGCAGGATCTCCGGAAACCGGTCCAGCGGCACGGTGGCGCCGATGAAGGAGCGGATCGGCATCACGTGCGACGCCGTCTCCTGTTCGAGAGTGCCGATATAGGCATTGGTGGCCAGCAGCACACGATCGGCGGTGATGGTGCCGCGCGGCGTCTCGATCAGCGTCTTTCCACCCGCCTGCGTCAGGCCCTTGGCCGGCGTCATCTCGCAGATCCGCGCACCCGCCTGCGCTGCCACCCGCGCGAGCCCGATCAACAGCTTCAGCGGGTGGATATGCCCGGTGCCGGCATCGCGCACGCCGCAATGGTAGCGCGTGGAACCCAGCCGCTCGGACGTTTCGGCGCGGTCCATGAAGGAGACATGCGGATAGTCGTAGCGGCTGGCCAGAAGATCGGCGATCCGGCGGTAGTCGTCCGCATGGCCGGGCTTGTGCGCCACGTTCATCTGGCCCGGCAGGTAGTCCATGTCGATGCCGTGGGTGTCGCAGAAGTCGAGAAGGTAGCGCTTGGCATTTTCCGCCATGTCGAACAGCGCGCGTGACCGCTCATAGCCCAGTTCCGGCTCCAGTTCGTCCGGCCAGGCGCGCTGCCCTGAGCCAAGCTGCCCACCATTGCGGCCAGACGCTCCGTCGCCGAAACGGCTTGCCTCGATCAGCACGGTCGATACCCCGCGCTGTGCCAGATTATAGGCCGCCTGCAGTCCGGTGAAGCCGCCGCCGATGATGGCGACATCCACCGTGATCGAGCCATCGAGTGGTTCATAGGTCGGGCGTTCCGGAACGCTGTCCTGATACCAGGAGAGGCCGGGCGCGATGGGGCTCTGCCAGGTCATGGAGGCCACCTTACACGTTGAGGAGCAGGAATTCACGCTCCCAGGGACTGATCACCTGCATGAAGGTCTCGAACTCGCCGCGTTTGACGCCGGCATAAAGCCCGATGAACTCCTTGCCGAAGACCTCTTCGAATGCCGGTTCGTCCTCGAGAAGGGCGACTGCCTCCAGAAGTCCGCGGGGAAGATCGATCGAGCCTTCATTCGCCGTATCATAGGTCGGCTCGGTCGGTTCGATTTCCTTCATGATGCCGAGCCAGCCGCAGGCGAGCGAGGCGGCGAGTGCGAGATAAGGGTTCGCATCCGAACTCGGCAGGCGGTTTTCGACACGTCTGGCTGCCGCGTCGGAAATCGGCACGCGGAACGCCGTGGTGCGGTTGTCGTAACCCCAGGCATTGTTGACCGGGCAGGCCATGTCCGGCGTCAGGCGACGGTAGGAATTGACGTACGGCGCCAGCATGACCAGCGAACTCGGCACGTATTTCTGCATGCCGCCGATGAAGTGGAAGAAGGCGCGCGAGGGTGAACCGTCCGGATTGGAAAAGATGTTCTTGCCGGTCTTGGCATCCACCACCGACTGGTGGATGTGCATGGCGGACCCCGGCTGGCCCTGCATGGGCTTTGCCATGAAGGTGGCATAGATGCCGTGCTTCAGCGCCGCCTCGCGGATCGTGCGCTTGAACAGGAAGACCTGATCGGCCAGCTGGATCGGATTGCCGTGCCGCAGGTTGATTTCAAGCTGCGCCGGGCCTTCCTCGTGGATCAGCGTATCGATCTCCAGGCCCTGCTTTTCGGAGAAATGGTAGATGTCGTCGATCAACTCGTCGAACTCGTTGATGCCGGCGATGGAATAGCCCTGGCCGCCGACGATCGACCGGCCGGAACGTCCTTTCGGCGGATGTAAGGGGTAATCCGGGTCTTCGTTGATCGCGACGAGATAGAACTCGATTTCCGGCGCAACAACCGGCTTCCAGCCTTGTTCGTCGTAAAGCCGCATGACGTTCTTCAGCACGTTGCGCGGCGTATAGGGCACCTCTTCGCCGGTCGTGCCCACCACGTCGCAGATCACCTGCGCCGTCGGGTCGCTCTCCCACGGCACGACGGAAAGGGTGGAGAGGTCGGGCACTAGCTTCAGGTCGCTGTCGCGCGGTTCGTAACGGAAGTTCGCCGTCTCGTCCGGATAGTCGCCGGAAATCGTGTGGCGGTAGAGCGCAGACGGCAGGGCCAGCGACGTGTTGGAGGTGAATTTCGAGGTCGGCATCATCTTGCCGCGCGGAACACCGGCCAGATCCGGCGTGATGCATTCGACATCCTCAATGCCGCGGGCCTTGAGCCAGGAGGCCGCCTCTCGCCAGTTTGCCACGCCGCGAAGCGATGTCAGGGATGGCTGTGCCGCTGCGGGCTTGGGCGCGTTTGCAGAGGCACGGGCGGTCGACTTTTTCTTGGGCGGCATGAGGCACCGGCTGTTGTTGACGTTATCCGCATCATAGTCGGAACAGGACAATTGGCCAGCCGGGCGCATTGACTTTGTCGCCCCGATCGCAAACAGGAAGGGCATAAATGGACGGGATGGATCGATCGTGACGCGCAGGTTTGACGTGGTGGTGCTGGGTGCTGGAGCTGCCGGCATGATGTGTGCGATCCGTGCCGGCCAGCGCGGGCGCAGCGTGCTGGTGCTCGACCATGCCAAGGCGCCGGGCGAAAAGATCCGCATTTCCGGGGGCGGGCGGTGCAACTTCACCAACATCCACGCCGGTCCTGCCAATTACATTTCCGGCAATCGGCATTTCGCCAAGTCCGCGCTTGCCCGTTACACGCCGCGGGATTTTCTGAGCCTCGTCGAAAAGCACCGTATCCCCTGGCACGAAAAGACGCTTGGCCAGCTGTTCTGCGATGACAGCGCCAAGGATATCATCCGCATGCTGATGTCGGAAATGCAGGCGGCGGGCGTCAGCCTCTGGCTGCAGCAGCCGATCGGCGCCGTGGAAAAGACGGAAGGCGGCTTTCGCATCCACCTCGACAACGGCCCGGTGGACGCAGACAGCCTCGTCGTTGCCACGGGCGGAAAATCGATCCCGAAGATGGGCGCCACCGGTCTTGCCTATCGCATCGCCGAGCAGTTCGGCCTCAAGGTGACGGAGACTCGGCCGGGGCTGGTGCCCTTGACGCTGGAACCGGCGATGCTGGAAAAGCTCAGCCCTCTGTCCGGCATTTCGGTCGAAGCGGAAGTCCGGCACGGCAAGACGGCGTTCCGCGAGGCGTTGCTGTTTACCCATCGCGGCGTAAGCGGACCGGCCATCCTGCAGATCTCTTCCTACTGGCGGGAAGGCGATCCGATCACCTTGGCGATCGAGCCGGATGTCGATCTTCTGGCCCGGCTGAAGCAGGCGCGCCAGGAAAATGGCCGTCAGGCGGTCCAGACGGCTCTGAGCGCGATCCTGCCGCGACGACTGGCGCAGTTCTTTGCCGAGGAAAGGGGGCTGCCGGGACACATGGCCGACCAGAGCGACAGGATCCTTGCCTCTTTGTCCGCTGCGGTGCAGCAATGGGTCGTCAAGCCCGCTGGATCGGAAGGATACCGTACCGCCGAGGTTACCCTGGGCGGCGTCGATGTCGATGCCATCGATTCCCGCACCATGCAGGCAAAGGCGGTGCCCGGGCTCTATTTCATTGGCGAATGCCTGGATGTGACGGGCTGGCTCGGCGGCTATAATTTCCAGTGGGCCTGGGCCTGCGGCCATGTCTGCGGCGAGTCCGTCTGAGACGGCTCGCTCCCGTCTTGTTCCGGCACAATTGATCGGCGTTCTGCCGGCGATCTGATCTCTTTGCGCACAGATAAGAATATGCGCAATTGTTCAAATAAATTGCGTCTGCTCACATTTAACATTGATTCATTTGTGCATGGCACAACAGAGTATCCTCAATTTCGAGGGGCTAGTTTTAGTAGCTCGCCGATAAAGAATTTTCAGGAGATAGAGATGGTCATCGATCGTCTGTTGGCCCGATTTAGAATACAGACCAAGGTTATCGCGTTCATTGTCCCGTTCCTGGCCAGTATTTCGGCGGTCGGGTTTTCTGGCATGTATGCGTCCAGTCTTCTGCAGACCCGCATGGATATGTCCAACGCCGTCCTCCAGTCTCTGAGCGGCTTCAAGTCCGTCTATGCCGGGATGACCGACTTCCTGAAGAATACGAACGAGGCGACACGGTCTGCGCTGACGGTGCAGGTCAAGGCCCAGGGCGAGCTTCTGCAAAATGTGCGTGCCGGCGCAAACAGCGGTGAAGGAGAGGCGGAAATCGACGCCGCCATCACCGGCACCAAGGCAATTTCCGGCCAGATCGATCAGCTTTGGTCGCGTTATCAGGAAGAGGTCGCGACCCGAGAGGGGATCGACACCGCGATTGGCGCGATTGTGAAGCTCCAGGCGGAGATCATGGGGTATGCGACGGTCAGCCGTGACGATCTTGCGGCAGACGAGGGACGAGCCAAGAACCTTCTGCGGGATGCGGAAAAGCTGACCAAGGGATCCGCCATCATCACCAAGGTCGTTATGGATTTCAATTCCAAGACGGCACCGCAGGAGCGCATGGATGTGGTGGTCGGTCAGTTCGCTGCGCTGACCAGCGCGGTGAAGGATATTGCCACTGCTCTTCCCACGGATCAGCGCCTGCTGGGCGATCAGTTGAAGGATAACCTGGCGCAGCTGAAGCAGCAGATCGACGTCGGTGTGGTCAACGATGCCACCATCGGTTCCACGGAACGTGTCGTCAACCTGATGCGCCCCTCGTCCATCCGCCTGCAGGGCATTGCCACCACCAAGGCTCGCGAGGCGACCGAAGCCTTCGGCAAGCTCGACCAGCCGATTGCCGATGCGACGCAGTTCATGAACGCCTCCCGCATTCTGATGGATGCGGTCAAGGCCCTGGAACTGAAGACGGTCCGTTATACGGCAACGCCGACGGATAGCCTCCTCAACGATCTGCAGGGCGCCCTGATGTCAGTCGATATCGCGGCCGGCTCCATGCAGTCCGACAAAAGCGTACCGGTGGAGGCGCGCAAGCGTGCCAACGCCATTCTGCCATTCGTGACGACGGTGGATGACAATACGCTGGCTCTGCTCGACCTGTCGCGCAAGCGCCTCAGCGCGTTTAATGCCGCAGCTCAGGAAATCGACCGGATCTGGACGAACCTGACGACCTTTGCAGCCCATCAGCGGGATGCGGCCGGTGCCGAGCGCGAAAAGGCGAACCAGATCTCCGTCACCGCCATGGCCATCGGTTTCCTGGTGGCCGTCTTCGCCGGCATCGGTCTGATCATGACCTTCAAGGGTCCGATCCTGCAGATTGCCGCGACCATGCGGCGCCTGGCAGCTGGTGAACTCGATACCCGCATCGAGGGCGAGACACGCCGCGACGAACTCGGCGACATGGCACGCGCGCTCGGCATCTTCAAGGAAAACGCGGAAGCCAAGGTGCGGATCGAAGCGGCAAGCGAACAGGAGCGCGCCGCAGCCGAAGCCGAGCGCCTGAAGAACGAGCAGGAAAAGCAGGAGATCGACCGGCAGATCCAGTTTGCCGTCACCGCTCTTGCCGCCGGTCTCGAACGTCTGGCAGACGGCGACGTCTCCGTCACGATCGATACGCCCTTCGTCGGTCGCCTTGAGCAACTGCGGTCGGACTTCAACCGCTCGCTCAACCGCCTGCAGGATACCATCGGCCAGATCCAGGAGAATGTCGTCGCCATCCAGGGCAATGTCCGGCAGATGTCGGCCTCCACCGACGACCTCTCCCGCCGCACGGAAACACAGGCCGCTTCGCTCGAGCAGACCGCGGCGGCCGTCAACGAGGTGACCGCCAATGTCCGTTCCGCCGCCGAGCGGGCGCGCGAGGCAAATGCCATCGTCGCGGAGACCCGTCAGCAGACCGATGGCTCCATCTCGATCGTGCGCGATGCCGTTGCTGCCATGGACCGCATTGAGGCAGCCTCGCAGAAGATCGGCCAGATCACCGAAGTCATCGATGCGATCGCCTTCCAGACGAACCTTCTGGCCTTGAATGCTGGCGTGGAAGCAGCGCGCGCCGGAGATGCCGGTAAGGGCTTTGCGGTTGTCGCTCAGGAAGTGCGTGACCTGGCGCAGCGTTCGGCCGGTGCCGCCAAGGAGATCAAGCAGCTGATCAGCGCCTCCACAGAAGAGGTTGCCGGCGGTTCGCGTCTCGTGCAGCAGACCGGCAGCGCGCTCGCCACGATCGGCGAGCAGGTGCAGAGGATTTCGTCGCAGGTGGAAGGCATCGCCTCGTCCTCGCGTGACCAGGCTTCGGCCCTGCAGGAAGTTAACGGCGCCGTCAGCCAGATGGACCAGTTGACCCAGCAGAATGCCGCCATGGTCGAGGAAACCAGCGCATCCAGTCGCCAGCTTGCGGAAGAAGCAGACCAGCTGGTCGTGCTCCTGAACCAGTTCCGCATCGATCAACGGTCTGTCGCCCACGGCATCGCCGCCTGATCTTTCCTGTGTGGCACGAAAGCAAGGCCTCCCTGAACTGGCTTTAGGGAGGCCTTTACTATGTGAAGACGATCAGCGAGCACCGCACATCACGGCTGAAGCCGTTCAGCACTTTTTAACGGCCCGCGCGCACTCTGAAGAAACGCGCTGTTTCCAGTGACAGCCACTGGCTCTGGAACAGGCGCTCATCCCTGTTGTTCATGTTGGCAGGGACAACGTCAGTTGAGGAACGCCCATGCAGAAGCCTCGTGCCCGTGCCATCGCCATTGCTCAAGCCAAAGCCGACCGCAAGCAGCGCCTCCTGGTGCTGACGCTCTGCGCCACGGCCGCTCTCCTCGCCCTTCCGGGTCTGCTGCTCCTCTGAGGAGCGCTTTCCTTCCAGATTTTGGTGAGATCCGCGCTGTGGTGGATCGAGCAACCGAATGGGTCAGAAACAGCGCAGATCTCTTTGCCGGGTAGCGGGGACGCGCCACCCGGCAAATCGAGAGGTGATGACAGTGAAATCCGCTTTAGCGCGGGTTGGCGACGATCACCGGAATCATCAGGTCGCCCCAGTTGCCTTCGCCGCCATGGTGGCGGGCCGAGCGGACCAGCTCGACGGAAACGCCGGCATCGACGGCGCGCATGACGGCGTGGTTCAGCCGATGCAACTCATTGGCAAGGGTACGGATCGCGGACTGCTGCTCGGCGGTCATGGCGGTGGACTGTTCTTCGGCACGTTCCTTGACGCGGGTCTGGACGTTCATGGCATTTCTCCTCTTTTTGTTCAGGGGTTGTTGAATGTCGGGGATGCCGCTGCCCCTCATCCGGCTGCCGCCACCTTCTCCCCGCCAGCGGGGAGAAGGGTATTGTGGCACCGGCGGTGCCTCTGGCGTCCCCTCTCCCCGCGAGCGGGGAGAGGGTTAAGGTGAGGGGCAGACTTTTACTCAGCCGCAGGGCGGAACTGTTCGTGCTCGGTGGATTCCTTCATCGCGGTCGTCGATGACTGGCCGCCGGTGATGGCGAGCGACACGGCATCGAAGTAACCGGTGCCGACTTCGCGCTGGTGCTTGGTCGCCGTGTAGCCGTTGATCTCGGCGGCGAATTCGGCTTCCTGCAGCTCCGAGTAAGCGGCCATCTGGCGCTCCTTGTAGCCACGGGCCAGCTCGAACATGCCGTAGTTCAACTGGTGGAAGCCGGCGAGCGTGATGAACTGGAATTTGTAGCCCATCGCACCCAGTTCGCGCTGGAACTTGGCGATCGTCGCATCGTCCAGGTTCTTCTTCCAGTTGAACGAGGGCGAGCAGTTATAGGCGAGCTTCTTGCCCGGATGCACCTTGTGCACGGCCTCGGCGAACTTGCGGGCCTGTTCCAGATCCGGCTTGCCGGTTTCCATCCAGATCAGATCGCAATGCGGTGCATAGGCGATGGCGCGTGCGATGCACGGGTCGATGCCGTTCTTCACCTGGTAGAAGCCCTCCGCCGTCCGACCCTTGTCGTAATCGACGAAGGGCTGGTCCCGCTCGTCGATATCGGAGGTCAGGAGCTTGGCCGCTTCCGCATCGGTGCGGGCGACGAGCAGCGTCGGGACACCCATGACGTCGGCGGCAAGCCGGGCCGCGTTCAGGTTGCGGATATGCGCCGCCGTCGGGATAAGAACCTTGCCGCCCAGATGGCCGCACTTCTTTTCAGACGCCAGCTGGTCCTCGAAGTGAACGCCTGCAGCGCCGGCCTCGATGAAGGCCTTCATGATCTCGAAGGCATTCAACGGTCCGCCGAAACCGGCTTCCGCATCGGCAACGATCGGTGCGAACCAGGTATCGACCGAAAGGCCCTTGCCCTCCTGCGTCTCGATCTGGTCGGCGCGCTGCAGGGTGCGGTTGATGCGCTTGGCAAGCTCCGGCGCGGCATTGGCCGGATAGAGCGACTGGTCGGGATACATGGCCGACGCCGTGTTGGCGTCTGCTGCAACTTGCCAGCCGGAGAGGTAGATCGCCTTCAGCCCGGCACGAACCATCTGCATGGCCTGGTTGCCGGAGAGCGCGCCGAGCGCGTTGACGAAATCCTCTTCGTTGATCAGCGTCCAGAGGCGGTTCGCCCCCATCTCCGCCAGCGTATACTTGATCTCGACCGAGCCGCGCAGGCGCTGCACGTCGGCCGCCGTGTAGGGGCGCTCGATGCCGTCGAAACGACCTGCCGGTGCGTTGGGAACAAGTTTGTAAAAGTCTGTCATGATGCTCTCTCCCAGATGTGCCGGAGACTGTGGCAGGCTCTTTGCCTGTCGATGTCCGCTCCGAATGTCTGAGACTGAATTTACAGTGCACTGCAGCGATCCGCCAGAAAATAAGCAGAAACAGGCAGATGAAAGAGGTTAGGTTGTCTTGCCTTTGACTGCGAAGTTTGTAAAACTGTAAAAATTGTAAATTCGTCAATCGAGATGATGCTGTAAAAGGTGTGACATGGCGGAGCGGAAGATCTTTGCGGGGCCCCGGGTGCGGCGGGTGCGCTTGAGCCTCGACCTGACCCAGACTGCGATGGCGGAAGGGCTCGGCATCTCGCCCTCCTATCTCAACCTCATTGAGCGCAACCAGCGCCCGCTGACAGTGCAACTGCTGCTGCGGCTCGCTTCGGTCTACAAGGTCGATCTCGATCAGTTGCAGGGGGAGGGCGGCGGTGCGGCGGCGCAGTTGCGGGAAGTCTTTGCCGATCCGTTGCTCGCCGGCGAAATCCCGGGCGACCAGGAACTGATCGAGGTGGCGGAGGCAGCTCCCAATGCGGCGGTCGGGGTCATCAAGCTCTACCGGGCCTACAGGGAACAGGCCGAACGGCTGTCGGATCTGGCAGACCTTCTGGCGCGCGAGGGGCACGAGACCTCGCTGTCCGGCGCCCGCCTGCCGATGGACGAGGTGCGCGAGAAGCTGGAAAAGCGGCCCTTCTTCTTCGCAAAGATCGAGGAAGCGGCGGAGGCTTTTTATGCCGAGCTCTCCCCCGGCGACGATCTGCCGGCGGCCTTGAAGACCTGGCTGAGGACGAAGCACGGGATCGCGGTGCGCACTCTGCCGGTGCATGCCATGCCGACGCTCAGGCGCCGTTACGACCGCCATTCGATGCGGCTTTTCCTGTCGGAGCGGCTGTCGCAGGTGGACCGGGTGCGCGAGATCGCCCAGGAGGCGGCACTGCTGGCGATTGGCGCGGAGATCGCGGCGGAGCTGGAATCGCTGACGCTCTCCAGCGGCGAAGCGTTGCGCATCGGCCGCTTCGAGCTCGCGCGCTATGCCGCCCATGCTTTGATGATGCCTTATGGTGCCTTCCTGGCTGCGGCCCAGCGGGCTCGCTTCGATCTCGATGTGCTCGCCTCCCGCTTCGACGTCTCCTTCGAGCAGGCGGCACATCGGTTGATCTCGCTCGGGCGCACCGGGTCTGCGGCGCCGCCGTTCTTCCTGATGGAAGCCGATCATGCCGGCAATGTCATCCGGCGGGCCGGCGCCCAGGGCTATCCCCAGGCGCGCTTTGGCGGCCTCTGTCCCAAGCTCGGCATTCATGCCGCCTTTGCCCAGCCGGGGCAGCTGCTGGCTGAACGGGTGGAGATGCCAGACGGTGCGTCCTTCCTGACAGTATCGCGCACCCTGGAGGGACCAAAGGCGGGTTTCGGCGAACGCATCCGCCGGACGGCCATCCTGCTTGGCTGTGACTGGGACGCGGTGTCGGAGACCTTATATGCCGCCGCGGCGGAGCTGCCGGCCGCCCGGATTCTGGCCGGAACCGCCTGCCGTCTCTGCGAACGGCAGGGTTGTCTTGCGCGCGCAGAACCGCCGCTCACCCGGCCACTCGGGCTCGACGAAATGGTCACGGGGCTCAGCGCCTTCGATTTCCAGTAAGGGAGGAAGTGCCACAAGTTTGTGCGATGCCAAACATTTTTGCTTGTGGGGTCGAAAATTCCTTCTTACTCTCCCGTTAAAAGAAGAGCTGACGGGCACCAAGCCCCCGTTCGGCCGAAGCAAATCGGGAACAGGAGAATATCATGAAACAGACCGTGCTCCGCATGCTGGCGCTTGCCGCGACAGCACTCGTATCGACAGCTGCCCTGGCCCAGGAGCGCGTCGTGCACGTCTACAACTGGTCCGACTATATCGACGAGTCCCTGCTGGAAGAGTTCACCAAGGAGACCGGCATCAAGGTCGTCTACGACGTCTTCGACAGCAACGAACTGCTGGAAACCAAGCTGCTCGCCGGCGGATCCGGTTATGATGTGGTCGTGCCGACCGGGCCCTTCCTGGCGCGCCAGATCAAGGCGGGCGTGTTCCAGAAGCTCGACAAGTCGAAGCTTCCGAACCTCACGAACCTGTGGCCGGTCGTCAGCGAACGGCTGGCGAAATACGATCCCGGCAACGAGTATGCCGTGAACTATTTGTGGGGCACGACCGGCATCGGTTACAACGTGGACAAGGTAAAGGCGGCACTGGGCGATGTTCCGGTCGATAGCTGGGACGTTCTCTTCAAACCCGAAAATGCGGCGAAGCTGAAATCCTGCGGCATCAACATTCTCGACGCCTCGGATGAGACCTTTGCGATTGGCATGAACTACATCGGCAAGGATCCCGACAGCAAGGTTGCGGCCGATCTGGAAGCGGGCGGCGCGGTCTACAAGGCGATCCGCCCCAATGTGAAGACCTTCAATGCCTCGGCCTATATCAATGACCTGGCGAATGGCGACATCTGCATCACCATCGGCTGGTCCGGCGATATCCTGCAGGCAAAGTCACGGGCCGAGGAAGCCAAGAACGGGGTGAACGTGAATTACGTCATCCCGAAGGAAGGCACCTATATGTGGTTCGACAACCTCGCCATTCCGGCCGATGCAAAGAACGTGGCCGAAGCGCATGCCTTCATCAACTTCCTGATGAAGCCGGAGGTGATCGCCAAGGCATCGAACTATGTCCAGTATGCCAACGGCAATCTCGCTTCCCAGAAGTTCATTGATGAGGCCGTTCTCAAGAACCCGTCGGTCTATCCCGACGAGGCGACGCTCAAGAAGCTCTTCACCATTTCGCCTTACGACCCGCGTGCCCAGCGCGTGATCAATCGCGAATGGACGGCCATCAAGACCGGCCAGTAAGTCAGACGTGCATGCCAAACAGGGCCGGCGGTCGCGTGGACAGCCGCCGGTCTCCTGAATGACGGATCGGTTGTAACGGAGCGGGGGCACGCATGGCAAAATCTCTGGGTCCAGTGAAACGCAAGTTTTCGCCCTGGACCGATCCCGCGGCCACCCCCTTCATCCGGTTTGAGAATATCACCAAGCGCTATGGCGATTTCGTCGCCGTCGACAATCTGACGCTCGATATCTACGAGCGGGAGTTCTTTTCGCTTCTTGGTCCTTCCGGCTGCGGCAAGACCACGCTGATGCGCATGCTGGCTGGTTTCGAAGAGCCGACGCAAGGCCGTATCCTGCTGCAGGGCAAGGATCTGTCCGGAACGCCGCCCTACAAACGACCCACCAACATGATGTTCCAGAGTTATGCGCTCTTCCCGCACATGACCGTGGAAAAGAACATTGCCTTCGGCCTGGAGCAGGACGGCCTGCCGAAGGCCGAGATCCAGGCGCGTGTCGAGGAAATGCTGCGGCTGGTGAAGCTCGAAAATTTCGCCAAGCGCAAACCGGCGCAACTCTCCGGCGGCCAGCGGCAGCGCGTGGCACTCTCCCGGTCGCTCGCCAAGCGCCCCAAGGTGCTGCTGCTCGACGAACCGCTCGGCGCGCTCGACCGCAAGCTGCGCGAAGAAACGCAGTTCGAGCTGATGGACATCCAGCACACGCTGGGGCTTACCTTCCTGATCGTCACGCATGACCAGGAAGAGGCGATGACGGTATCGGACCGCATCGCCGTGATGGACAAGGGCATCGTCATGCAGGTGGCGACGCCCGCGGAAATCTACGAGGCGCCGAATAGCCGCTACGTGGCGGAGTTCATCGGCGACATCAACATCCTCGAATGTGCGCTGGTGGAAAATGCCGGAGACTGTGTGCATCCCGGTCATCCGCCCGTGGTGCACCTCGAGAGCAACGGGCTGAGGATCGCTGTCGAGCAGGAATGTGCCGCCGTGGTGGGCGATAAGGTCGCTTTCGCCATCCGTCCGGAAAAGGTGCGCATCTCGCTCGATCAGCCGCCCGCGTCAGGCAGCAACCGTGCCCATGGAGAAGTGTGGGACATCGGCTATCTCGGTGACTTTTCGGTTTTTCTCGTTCGGCTTGAGGATGGACGCACGATCCGCGCCGCACAGGCCAATGTCTCGCGTCTCGTCGATCGGCCGATTACCTTCGGTGACATGGTCTGGCTCAGCTGGCCGCTCGATGGCGGCCTTGTGCTGACGCGGTAGGGGGGCGCACACCATGGCAGAGACCGGAGCCACCTCGCAAAGCAATCCCTGGCGCTGGCTCGTGGTCGGTGTGCCTTACCTCTGGCTGCTGATCTTCTTTACCGCGCCCTTCCTGATCATTTTCAAGATTTCGCTGTCTGATACGGCGATCGCCATGCCGCCCTACACGCCGACCTTCGAGGGTTTCGGCGCGATCGGCGATTTCCTCTCGCGGCTCGATGTGGAGAACTATTTTTTCCTCACGGAAGACCCCCTCTACATCAACGCCTATCTCTCATCCTTGCGCATGGCGCTGATTTCGACCGGCCTGCTGCTGTTGATCGGCTATCCGATGGCGCTTGCCATGGCGCGGGCGCCAACCACCATTCGCCCGACGCTGCTGATGATGGTGATCCTGCCGTTCTGGACCTCGTTCCTGATCCGCGTCTATGCCTGGATCGGCATCCTGAAGCCCGAAGGGCTGCTGACGCTGCTCCTGCAGAGCATCGGCCTGTATGGCCCGGACCAGCAGGTGCAGATTTTCCGCACCGATTATGCCGTCTTCATCGGCATCGTCTATTCCTACCTGCCCTTCATGGTGCTGCCGCTCTATTCGGCGCTGGAAAAGATGGACAACACGCTGCTGGAGGCGGCAAGCGACCTCGGCTGCCCGCCCTGGAAGGCGTTCTGGAAGATCACCTTTCCGCTCTCGCTGCCGGGCGTGATCGCCGGCTCGATGATCTGCTTCATCCCGATTACCGGGGAATTCGTCATCCCGGATCTTCTGGGCGGGGCTGAAACCCTGATGATCGGCAAGACGCTGTGGACGGAATTCTTCGGCAATCGTGACTGGCCGCTCGCCTCCGCCGTTGCGGTCCTGCTGCTTCTCGCGCTGGTCGTGCCGATCATGATCTTCCAGAACCAGCAGCAGAAGGTGGGGTGACGGCCATGAAAGCTTCACGCTTCGACACGACGATCCTGACGCTGTGCTTTGCCTTTCTCTATATTCCGATCCTCATCCTCGTCGTCTATTCCTTCAACGCCTCGAAGCTGGTCACCGTCTGGGGCGGCTTTTCGCTCGAATGGTACCGGGTGATGTGGTCGAACCAGGGGCTGATGGATGCGGCCTGGGTGACAGCGCGTGTCGGGGTGCTCAGTGCCTCGATCGGCACCGTGCTCGGAACGCTCGCCGCCTTGGCGCTCACCCGCTATCCGCGCTTTCCAGGACGCATGGCCTTTACCGGCATGATCTATGCGCCACTTGTCATGCCGGAAGTCATCACCGGCCTGTCGCTGCTGCTGCTGTTCGTGTCGATGAACATCGACCGCGGTTTCTGGACGGTCACCATCGCTCACACGACGTTCACGATGTGTTATGTGGCGATCATCGTGCAGTCGCGGCTCGTCACCTTCGACCGGAGCCTGGAAGAGGCGGCGCTCGATCTCGGCTGCCCGCCGGTCAAGACCTTCTTCAGGATCACCCTGCCGCTCATCATGCCCGCCATCGTCTCCGGCTGGATGCTGGCCTTCACGTTGTCGCTCGACGATCTGGTGATCGCCAGCTTCACGACCGGGCCAGGGGCGACGACACTGCCGATCAAGATCTACTCGCAGGTGCGTCTCGGGGTGACGCCGGAAATCAACGCGATCTGCACCATCCTGATCGGGCTCGTCACGATTGGCGTCATCTTCGCATCCATCTCGACGAAGCGCGCCGAAGCCCGCCGCATTCTCGACGAACACCATGCGACACGCGCCACCGGCTGATTGCCCTTTTGCGCCGCGCACATGAAAAAGCCGGCACGCCTCAGGCGTGCCGGCATCCGTATCAGGCGTTCGTGCGGATCAACGGTGGCCGATATTGGCCTGGGCTGCCGTTTCGCCGACCGACATGCTGCGGCTGAACGGAACCAGCTGCCACAGGGCCGACAGGCCGACGAGAACGTAGACGATCGTCGCCAGGGCGCTGTCCTGACCACCGAAGATCGCGGCAACGAGATCGAAGTCGGCAATGCCCACGAGCAGCCAGTTCAAGCCGCCGACGATGATGAGAAGTAGGGTGATGATGTTGAGTGCGCGCATGCCGGAGCTCCTTGTCCTGTTTGTCTGAGATCCCAACAGGCATGGCGCGACTTTGTTCCGCGTTCTCAGGGTGTGGATTGGCCCTCGCGGTCCGGCATGACCGGCCAGAGAACGGGGTTCGGCCAGGCTCCCCCGACGAAAAGGTTGACCGGTGGTTTGTCGGCGGCCTTGTCAATCAGCTCCGCGGACAAGGCCAGGCTCTGCGTGCGATAGGGAATGACGCCGGTCACGGAGAGAGACTGGGTCTCGTTGGCCAGCGTGCCTGTCTCGATTTCAGCATTGCCGCCCACGATCTTGGCAACCAACTGGAGAGACTGGAAATCGGTCGACCCGCTGCGCGCCTGCTCGAGGGAAAAATAACTTCCCTTGGCGGCAAGCGTGCGCAGTTCCGCGAGGGACAGCCCGTCGATCTCGCCCGCCTGGGCCGTCAGTTTCAGCGTGCCCGACAGATCGTTGCCAGGCGCCTGCGTGATGGCGCCTGCCGTCGTGAAGGTCAGATCCAGCGCGGCGGGCGCATTGATCGTCGGCCCTTTCAGCGCCATCTGGCCCGCCAGGGTCGAGAGGTTGACGCCACGGATGGAAAGCCGCGCCTTGGTTCGCGGTGCCTGCTGCTGCATCTGCAGCTGCGCTGTCAGCGAGCCGGTGAGAAGGTCACTGTCCAGGATCTCGACCTGTGTGCGCTTCGGATCGGCAAGGACGCTGACCGCGACATTGGCGAGCGAGAGCGGACCCAGCGAAGCTTCACCCGCGGAAAACCGCACGTCGAAGCCAAGCTGGCGGTCGGTAATGGGATCGTGCGCCGCCACGCTCTCGTCCGGATCGCGCTGATCGGCGGAGAGCGCCGTGACGAGCGCCCAGAGATCCAGGCTATCGAAGGCCAGCGTGCCGGTGACGCGCCTCGGGCGGTCTCCGCTTGCCGCCATCAGATCCATCACACCATGGCCCTCGGTGCCGTTCGCCCGGACCTGCAATTTATCGAACCGAAGGACATTGCCCATGGTGGCAAGTTGGGCGGACAGCGACAGATTGGTCAGCCGGTCGGCGGTATGGATCGGCATTTCCGCCCAGCGCGCCAGACCATCGACCGCCGGCACGCTGAGTTGGAGGTCGCCGGAGAAGAAGGCGTAGGTGGCGAGATTGGCCGTGCCCGAAAAGGTGCCGGTCACCAGTGTCGAGGTAAGGTTCGCCGTCAGCGAGGCATTGCGCCCGCCGAGCAGCAGGAGCGGCTTTGGCGAGGAAAAGGCAAGGTCGAAGGACTGGCCGCGAATATCGGTGCGAAGCTTCAACTGCGCGGAGGAACTGAGTGTCGGCCAGATCAGCATGCCGCCGATGTTTTCCATCACCAGCAACTGGCGCTGGTGATCTTCGAGCCGCAGGCGCCCGCCGGTGATCGTGACGTCGCCGATCACGGTCTTGCTTTCCTCCGGTTCGAGCGGCTGTTCGTCCGCCGCCTTCCGAAGTGCCTGCCCCAGCAGCCCGCTGCTGCTCCAGTTTACGTGATTGTTCTGGTCGAGCTTTACCGTAAGGTCCGGTGAGGTGAGCGTGAAATCGCGGAAGACCGGCGAGCCGGAGAGCGCATCCAGCAGGCTGAAGCGGGCAGACAGGGCACCGACATGGCCGAGGATCTCGGCATTGTCACGGTCTTCGGCGCGGATGGTGATGTCCCGAAGGGTGATCAGCGGCCGCGGCCAGAACTGAAGGTCGGGATCCTCCGCGATGATGACATCATGCCCGAGCCAGGCCTCCACGGCGACTTCCATGCGCTCCCGCACCATGGCGGAGGAAACAAGCACGGGTGCCACAAGGCGAAACATCAGGATCAGCAGCAGAATGCTGCCGCCGCTCATCAGAGCGATTCTCAAGAGGTTCTTGCCCGGTCGGTAGATCGTCATCACGTGTGAGTCGTCATGGTTCGGTTGTGGCTTGCGTCCGCATCCGTGCGCACTGGCTTCGTTAAAGGAATTGCCGGGTGCATGCAAATCGGCTGGAACCCTTGAAAGGCAAGCCCTCGTCACGCACCAGGATGGCGGAAGAAAGACCAGCCGCGACCCGACCACCATCCGCCCGCCATCAGATTGATCAGTTGTTTGTGCCGTTTCGGGATGTTTCGTCGTCTGACGTACGAAAGCGGCATCCCATTATAACACGGTGTCGTATTTTAACGCATTTTTAAGGCGAAGGCCGGACGATGGTGGCGAGACGAGCGGGTCATAACGCCCGCGTTTCAACGGACCCCATCCGGACAATCTATCAGCATTAACTAGAGGCAGCTCCGGCTGCCTTTCTTTTTGCATGGCTGTGCAACTCAACGCTCAAGCGAACGCGACACGATGATGACCGGGACGAGGCCAACGAGTACGATGATCAGCGAGGCAATCGAGGCATTTTCGATCTGCGCCCGCGAGGCGTCCTCATAGATCAGGGTTGCGAGCGTATTGAAGTTGAACGGCCGCAGGAGAATGGTGGCCGACAGTTCCTTCATGCTTTCCACAAAGACGAACAGTCCGGCTGTCAGCATGGCGGGCCGCATGTTGGGCAGAAGCACGCCGAACAGCGTCTCGGTCCGGTTGCGGCCAAGCGTGCGAGCCGCCATGTCGAGATGCGGCGAAAGCTTCTGGAAACCGGCTTCCACCGTTCCTTCCGCCATCGTCAGGAAACGCACGGTGCAGGCATAGAAGATGGCAAAGCCGGTGCCGGACAGAAGAAGCCCGGTCGAAATGCCGAACTGGCTGCGCATCGCAGCGTCGAATGCATTGTCGAAGGTCGCAAGCGGCATCAGCACGCCGATGGCGAGCACGGTGCCCGGCATGCCGTAACCGAGCGATGCGATGCGGCCCGTCAGGCCGGCGAGCTTCCGTTTTTCGGTGCGGCTCGTATAGGCAAGCAGGAAACCCAGAGTGACGGTGGCAAGTGCCGCCGCCCCGGAGACGGTGACACTGTGCCAGAGTGCCTTTGTGAGGCGCGGATCCGACAGGAGTTCCAGCCGGCGAAGCGCATAGCTGAGCAGCATCAGGAAAGGCAAAAGAAAGCCGATGGCGACCGGGATGAAGCAGAGCAGGGCCGCAAGCCAGCCGGAGAGACCCTTTAACTGCGGGCGAAGCTGGTCGTTCACCAGGGCCGTCGTGCGGCTGACGGAAAAACGCTGCCGCTGGCGCGCCAGTCTTTCGATCGCAATCAGAACCGCCACGAAGGCCAGGAGAACGAGCGAAAGCTGTGCCGCCCCCGGCAGGCTGCCGCGATTGAGCCAGGTATCGTAGATCGAAAAGGTCAGCGTGTTGACGCCGAGATATTCGACCGCGCCGATATCGTTCAGTGTCTCCATCGTCACGAGCGTCAGGCCGATGACGATGGCGGGGCGCGCCATCGGCAACTGGATGCGCAGCATGGTGCGTAAGGGGCCGGAGCCCAGCGTGCGGGCCACATCGGCAGCAGACCGTCCCTGCATCAGGAAGCTCGATCGGCAGGCGAGGTAGACGTAAGGATAGAGCACCGACGCCATGATCAGCACTGCCCCGCCGAGCGAGCGGATATCGGGAAACCAGTAGTCGCGGGCCGATTGGAAACCGAACAGGGTCCGATAAAGGGTCTGCACCGGCCCGGTGAAATCCAGAAACTCCACGAAGGTATAGGCGCCGATATAGGAGGGAATGGCGAGCGGCAGGACAAGCGCCACCGACAGCACGCGGCGCAGCGGAAACCGGAAGGCGGTGACGAGCCAGGCCGATACGATGCCGAACAGGCAACTCAAGAGGGCGGTGAAACCGATGAGCGCCAGCGTGCGCAGGGTGGCCCGCGGCAGAACGGTCTGCAGAATGTGCTGCAGGTTGTCAGTCCCCCCGGACAGCGCGATCCAGACCACGGCGATGACGGGCATGGCCGCAATCGCGGCGGCCAGAACCGCGGAGATCAGCAGGGGATGCATTGCCTGGCGCACCGTGCGCTGAGACTGCGGGAAGGTGTGCAGCAAGGCCGGAATCCTTTCGTTCTCCGACGCTTTACTGCATTGCCCTCAGTTTGCAAGCACCCGGGGCGAGGGAAAGGTCACCTCGACCAGCGTTCCCTCGTTCGGTGCCGAGTGGATGGAGAAGTTCGCCCGGTTGGCATCCACCATCGCCTTGGTCAAAGGCAGGCCAAGCCCTGTGCCATCGCCGCGCTTGCGGCTGGCGCCGGCCACCTGGCGGAACGGCTTCATCGCCAGATCCAGTTCCGCCCGCGTCATGCCGATGCCGGTATCGCGCACCCGAAGCACCACGCTGCCATTCGCCTCATAGGCGGTTGAAACGACGATCTGTCCGCCCGACGGTGTGAAGCGGATGGCATTCGACAGGATGTTGAGCACGATCTGCTTGATGGAGCGCAGATCCGCCACCACCGGCGGCACCGATTGCGACAAGGCCGTGCGGATGATCACCCGCTGGCCATTGGCCTGCGGCTGCACCAGCGACACCGCTTCCGACACGGTTTCGTTCAGCCCCACCGAAGCGAAATCGAGATCCATCTCGCCCGCCTCGATCTTCGAGATGTCGAGCAGATCGTTGACGATGTCGAGCACATGGCGGCCGGAACGGCCGATGTCGTTGGCATATTCCACATAGCGCGGGTGGCCGATCTGGCCGAGCCGCTCCGTCGCCATCATGTCGGCAAAGCCGATGATGGCATTGAGCGGCGTGCGGATCTCGTGGCTCACATGCGCCAAAAACTCCGTTTTGTGGGCGCTTGCCGTCTCGGCCGCGCGCTTGGCGCTGCGCAGCTCTTCCTCGGTGCGTTTCCACTGGGTGATGTCACGGATGACCGCGCAATAGCCGTTCGACGAGGTGAGGTGACCGATCGTCATGAACAGCGGCACGAAACCGCCGGACGCCTCGCGGCCAATCACCTCGCGCCCGTCGTTGAGCAGGCTCGCCACGCCGTGGCCGCTCAAGCCCGCGAGATAATCCATCACCAGCTTCTGGCTTTCATGCGCAAACAGCATGACGAAGGGTTTGCCCGTCGTCTCGTCGCTATCATAGTTGAAAAGCGCACTGGCGGCCCGGTTCATCGAGCGGATATCGCCGTCCGCGCCGATGGTGACGACGCCATCGGTTGCCGTGTCGAGAATGGCGCGCAATTCGTCCACCTCGACCTTCAGGTGTGCCACTTCCTCCGCCTGGCGGGCACCGTCCTCGCTCGGATGCGCGAGTGGCGCCGCGGCCTGCGGCTCTGATGGTGCGCTGCCGGCCGGCATCAGGGCCAGGATGAGCGCAGAGGCATTGTCCCAGCGGATGGACTGAAGACGGGCCCGGACAGGCACCAGCGCATCATCGGCCCGCACGACGACCATGCCGCCGGCATCCGCCGTCTTGTCTTCCAGATCCTGCCGCTGCAGCAGCGCATCCAGTCCCCCGACCGCGATCAGGTCGTCAAGGCTCTCGTATCCGCTCAGTCGCAGGAATTCCGGATTGCCGTGGATCAGCCTGTCCCCCGCATGCACCAGTAGCGCCACCGGCATCTGGTCGATCACCTCGGCCGACACTTGCGGACGCGGCCGAAGCGGGATGGCCTGCGCATAGGCTTCCTCGATCGAGAGCGGTGCCTCCTCGACCTCCGCTACCTCTTCTTCCGTCGGCGGCTTACTGTCGGCGGTCTCGGTCTCGTCCGAAGGCTCATCCGCGGCATCGGCGATGTCGCCGTTCGCGTCAGCGGCATCCTCCAAGGAAGTCTCGCCGACAACCTCCGGCTCGGTCGCGGTGGGCAGGTCCGGCGTGTCCTCTGCCGCGGGCAGCTCTTCAGCCGCGTCAGCCGAATTCCCGACAGGCGGATCCATGCTGACGGGATCAACCATCTGCGGCGGCGATTGAGGCGCAGTGTCCTGCGTCGTCCCGGCGTCGCCCACCACATCTTCCGGCCGGCGGAAGACGTCCAGCCGGCGGGCGATCTCGCGGAAATTCGCCTGCTCCGAGGGCGACAGCTGCTCGGTCTGCTGGCCGCGATGTTCCTCGAAACGGACCACCTTGTCGGAATAGCGCCGGCCCGGATTGTCGATAATCCTCAGAACCGGCCGCTCCGCAACGGGGGCGGGCTGCGGCTCGTCCACAGGCGCTTCGTCCTCGGCGGTTTCCCCGGCATCCTCCTGTCGTCCGTTCGTCTCAAGGGCGTGCGCGGTGTCCGTGTCGTCCCCCGGTGCGCTCACGGCGTCAGCCGGCGGTTCGTCGGGTTCGCCCATGGTCTCGGGAGTGGTCTCGACGCTCTGCGGCGCTTCCACCTCGTTCTCCTGCACCGGCTCTGGCAGGTGAAAGGGCGGGAAGCCGTCTTCGGAGGATGTGTCTTCGGGAGCCGTGTCCTCGGCCTCTGCGATCGCCGCATCCTCGGCGGCCCCCGCCGTCAGGGCGGCCGCCGGGGCGGCTTCGATCACATCTGCATCCGTCGGCTCGTCAAGGACGTGCGTATCGTCATCCAAGATCTCGTCGTCCGCAACCAGCGTCAGACCTGTCGCCAGCGGATCCTCATGCAGATCCGCCATGCGGATGATGCCAAAGCCGCGGAACCCGTCGAAATCCCGGTTGCGGGTATAGGTCGGCAGTGCCGCAAGATCGATCGGCACGGCAAGTGACGTGCCCTCGATCGGCCAGCGGATCGTCTTGCCGGACCAGGTGTCGCGCCGTTTCAGAAGCTCGGTGATCTTGCCGTCCGCATCAAGGTTGAAGAGCGCCGCCACATCGGTGAAGGCAAGGCCGACCACTTCGGCGGCATGCGGTCCAACGGCTGCGGCAAGCTCCGGCGAGATTTCGCGGAACCGGCCCTCCGCATCGATCTTCCAGACGAAGCGCGTGGCGCGCATGTCGGGCTGGAAGGGGGCAGCCGGCGTCCGCACCTCGGCCACCGGCGCCTCGGGCTGCGGCAGCTGGTCGTTGGCAATATCCTCGGCAATCTCTTCGGCAGTCTGACGGGAAGGCTCCGCCGACGGCGCATCATGGGTGTCTTCTGCCGGCAGGGCGTCGGTCGCCTCCGCCACCAGCGGCGCTGCGACATCATCCGCAACGACCTCCGGATCCGTCACCGTGTCGGTTGGGATAGAGGCGTCTTCCGACGACTGCTGCTCTTCTTCAACGATCGGGTCTTCGGCGTCCGTGTTTACGGCCAGCTCTTCTGTCGGGGCGGGCGCCGCGCCGGCATCCGAAAGATCCTCGGTGAAATCCGGATCTTCTTCGGTGTCGTCCTCCAGCTCGTCGATGGCCGAGACTGCGGCCAGCGCATCTTCGAAGGCCGGCGGTACGGGCGCGGTTGTCGCGACGTCTGCTGCGGGCGCCTGTCTGTCTTCCGTCGCAAGGGCCGGGTTCTCCGGCGCGCCGTCTTCGGGCTGCACGAGGAACAGCAGATTGAGCGCCGGCTCGTCCGACAGCCGCGCAATCGCACCGGGGAGATAACCGGACGCCGTCGGCACCGGCCGTTTGACGAGGCGCTCCCGGTCATGGGCAGCGAGCGTCACCAGCATGCGGGCCGTCTGTGGCGTCAGCTCAAGCGCCGCAAAGGCAGGCGAGGCGGAAATGATCTCGCCATCGCCGTTCAGGACGGCAATATGCGTCTGCGGGTCATCGAACCCTTCCAGCATCTGGCGGGCGCAATCGATCGCCTTCGGATCGGAAGCGCCGGCCGGTGCCGCAACCAGGATAGCCTCGCCGCCGCCCGGAAGGAGGATGCGTTCGCAGACAGCGGTCACACCGACGCGCTCGAAACCCTCGGTCATGCGGATCATGAAGGTGCGCGTCGCACCGACGGTGGCGAGCCCGCGCGCCGTCGATCGCGCCTGGCGATAGGTGAGATCCACGCGGTTCGGCCCCTGGTCGATCAGGTCATAGATCGAGCTGCGGCCAAACAGGCGTGCCCCCCGGCCATTCGCCCAAAGAACCTCCGCCATATCCGCCGAAAACAGCACAAGCGCCTTGCCCGCCGCAAAATGGGCGCGGATCCGCTCGTGAACGGCGATGTCGATGAATGGATATTGCACAGAGGACATGGCGGGCCTTGCGTGGATACCGTCTTCTTCTCAAGCCGACGGCAGATTAACACATTGTTAGTAACTTCGAAGCCCCCTCGGGTCCACAATCGGCGTCAGGCTTTCGGACGATAGGGTTAATCAGGAAAAGTGCATGTTGCACTGCACAATGATATTGCAATGCACAACGAGATCGTCTATATAGGCTGCATGCGGTCGCCGGAAACGCCGGGGCCACCCAGAATGCACCGAACCTCTTACGACAAGGGATGATGACCATGGCATACAGAACTGACGACATCTTCTCATTCTCCGCCTTCGACCCGGCCAAGATGACCGACAGCCTGCGCGATTTCGCCGAGAAGGGCGCAAGCCAGTCCCGCGAAGCCTTCACCAAGATGAAGACCGCTGCAGAAGACGCCACCAAGACCGTGGAAGCCACTATGCAGACCGCCCAGGCCGGCACCGTCGAGCTTGGCCTCAAGGCCATCGACGCCATGCGCACCAATGCCGACCTGTCGCTCACGCACATGGAAGCGCTGCTCGGCGTGAAGTCCATCGCCGAACTCATCGAACTGCAGACCGGCTTCGTCCGCAAGCAGGCCGAAACCACCGTCGAGCAGGCGAAGGCCATGCAGGAAGCGGCCCGCAAGCTTGCGGAAGACGTGTCCAAGCCCGGCCGCGAAGCCGCTGAAAAGGTGATGACCACCTTCAAGCCGGCCTGATTTCGCCGCGCATGGGATTGCAAAGGCCGGGATTCGTTCCGGCCTTTTTTCTGTCATCTCGCCAAACTCGGGGCTTGCAAAACGCAGTCAATGCTTTTATGTCACGCCCCAGACGCGGTCGGCACAAGTCGACCCGATGGTATGCGGTTGTAGCTCAGTTGGTTAGAGCGCAGGTTTGTGGCACCTGAGGTCGGAGGTTCGAGACCCCCCAACCGTACCATTTTTCTTTGGAAAGTAAGATGCTTAAGGGAATTAAGGGGAGCTAAATTCCTCTAAATTCAAGACACTCCGACAAGCCATACCGTGAATATGCCACTCTCCATACCTGTGATGCCGCTTGCGTTTGTCCACAGAATTGGAATCGCGTCATTCGATGGATGCGCGTCGTTGGTATGATACCGAGCCGATTTGAGCTCAGGCGTCTGCAAGATTCGAGGGTGCCGTCTCCTCTCTTCACTCGTGGGCGATCTCGAATTGGAGCCCGGAACAAGATAATGATGCGCACTCGATTTGCTGGGGGCTGAGCATGCGCAAATATATACTTTCCTTTCCTATCGTTCTCGCCATTAGTGGAGCGGCGTTCGCGCTCGACGGAAGCATCGACGGAACTTCGAAAGAATCCTATGAGCGTTCGATTAAAGCCATGGCAGACCAACTGTCTCCGGAGGACAAGGAAGTCTTCAGTAAAGGGCTGATCAATCTGATAGTGACGAAGTATCCCCCAGCCGCAGGTGCTCAGGGATTCGCACTGCTCCAATTCATGCCTCAAGCCATCGAGTCTGCCCATATCAATATGGCTGGCGTCACAGCCGACGAGATCATGGTCCGCGGCAGAGAATTGGTGGCTGCAAGCAAGCCGATCTCCCAGGCAGTAGCGGGCTCTGCTGTTGCAGACTTGACGGCTTGCCTCCGGAAGAAGGTAACGATCTCATCGCCGAGCTTCGAAAAAGGCGACTACGGTTTCTCCTCAGAATTCAAGGTGACGAACAACCTTCCCTACGCCATCGCAGGTATCTGGATCGACTACACGATCAAGTCCGACAATCGCTCGGTGCCTTGGGCGGAGGACAATTTCGTCCAAGGCATCTCCGGTGGAATTGAGCCAGGCGAGACGCGCACGCTCTCTACGAGGTTCAGCCTATTGTCCAGGGAGACGCCAACGACGGCGAAGGTTTCGATGTCGGTGAGAGATGTGGCGGATCCAGAGAAAAAATTGGTCATCAAGCCCGGCGGCGGTGTCATCGGTTGGCCGGAAGAGAAGTCCAACAAGGGCTGCAAACTGTGAGATGCAGAAAGGCGGCAGGATCTCTCTATGCCGCTTCAACTGTATTAGGCTGGTTTCGAACCAGCGACCTCCCAACTTTGGGTACTCTATCCGCTGAGCTACGCAGTGTATCCCAAATTCTTCATACTTCGCCGCTCCCGACCTCTGTCGGGACGATTGCACTTGCGCAAAATCAACGCGGATCATTCTCGCGCTCGCTAAGTTAGCCCCATCGGACAGTCACACTCCCCGCGGAGGGCAGGGCATGATCGTGGATGAGCAGCGCGCGGTGCGCGAATTTCTGGCGCAGTCCGTCAATCTCGGCCAAGTGGGGCCGGTCGAATTCATTGAGACACATATTTCGCTGATCGCACTGGCCGGCACCCGCGCCTTCAAGATGAAGCGGGCGGTCAAGCTGCCTTATGTGGATTTTTCCACGCCGGACAAGCGTCTGGAAGCCTGCGAGGCGGAACTTGCGATGAATTCGGTCACGGCGCCCGGTCTCTATCGGCGGGTGCGGCGTCTCACGCGTGGCGCCGATCAGTCGCTCGTCTGGGACGGGGAGGGAGAGCTTGTCGATGCCGTCGTGGAGATGATGCGGTTCGACCAGGAGCAGCTCTTTGACCGCATGGCGAGCGCCGGTCGGCTCAACCCGGCGCTGATGACGGAGACGGCGCGGATGATTGCCCGCGCGCACCGCCAGGCGCCGATCATTGCCGCCGAGGATGGAGCTGCCCGCGTGGCGAATGTGCTCTCCATCAACCGCGCCGGTTTTGCCACCAGCGATGTCTTTTCCGTCGAGGAGGCGGACCGCCTGACTGCACAATTCGAACGGCAACTCACCCATCTGGCCGAGCTTCTCGACCGGCGGGCGCGGGTCGGGCGTGTGCGGCGCTGTCATGGTGACCTGCACCTGCGCAATATCTGCCTTCTGCATGGCGTGCCGCGGCTCTTCGATTGCATCGAATTCAATGCGGAGCTGGCAACGACCGATGTGCTTTATGATCTCGCTTTCCTGCTGATGGATCTGTGGCACCGCGGGTTTCCGGCCCTGTCGAACCTCGTCATGAACCGCTATCTGGATGAGGGCGAGGATGACGAGGGCATGCGGCTTCTGCCGTTCTTCGTTGCGCTTCGTGCAGCGGTACGGGCACATGTCACGGCAACCCAGGCCACAAGCCAGCCAGCGGGGATCGAAAGCGCATCCGACGCGCTGATTGCGGAGGCGCGCTCCTATTTCACGTTGGCCGAAAACCTTCTCGGACACACCCCGCCGCGGCTGATCGCGATCGGCGGCTTGAGCGGTTCGGGCAAGACGACCGTTGCCGATCATCTGGCGCCGCATCTCGGTCTCGCCCCCGGCGCCCGCATTCTGGAAAGCGACCGTGTCCGCAAGGCGCTGTTCGATGTGCCGGCCGAGACGCGCCTGCCGCAGGCCGCCTATCGGCCGGAGGTTTCGGCGGAGGTTTACCGCGAGCTTGCCATGCGCGCCCAGGATCTCCTGGCAAATGGCGTCTGCGTGGTGGCCGATGCCGTGTTTGATGACGAAGAGAACCGGTCGCGCATGAGCGCCGCCGCCCGCCAGGCCAAGGCCCGCTTCACCGGCATCTGGCTGCAGGCCGCGCCATCCACCCTGCGCCGCCGCGTGCGGGAAAGACCGGCGGGGCCTTCGGATGCGACGCTGACCGTGCTGGCAAGGCAGCTCGAACGCAACCCTGAGGTCCGTGACTGGCAGGCGGTGGCCGCCGATGCGCCATTGGACACGGTGGTGAAGGCCGCGCTGGACGGCTGAGGCGGGCCTTACACGAACATCGGTTTTGCCGCCGTCACCGTTTCCTGCAGGAAATCGATGACGGTGCGGATGCGGGCGAGGTCTCGCAGGCTTTCGTGATAACTCGTCCAATAGGCCCGGCGAATGGTGATCTCCGGCAGCACGCGGGCCAGTTCCGGCACCTGCCTTGCAATATAATCATGCAGGATGCCGACGCCGGCGCCGGTGCGCACCGCCTCCGTCTGGCCGATCGCGCTCGAAATCTCGAAACCCGCATCCCAGTCGCGCATCACTTCGCCGGTAAAGTTTAGCTGCGGCGAAAAGATCAGGTCATCGACATAGCCGATGCGCGGATGCAGGCGCAGTTGGTCGAGCGACTGCGGCTCGCCATTGCGGGCGAGATAATCGCGGGAGGCATAAAGCCCGAGCGTGTAATCGGTGAGCTTCGAGGAGACCAGCCGGCCCTGTGTTGGCCGCTCCACGGTGATTGCGATATCCGCCTCGCGTTGCGACAGCGAAAAGGAACGCGGCACCGGCACCAGCTGGATGCGCAGGTTCGGATGCCGCTGGATGAGCACGCCGAGCCGCGGCGCGAGAAACGAGACGCCGAATCCATCCGGCGCGCCGATGCGCACCGTGCCTTCGATCGGCGCATTCACCTGGCCGGTGCGCGATTGCGCAGCCAGCATTTCCGCCTCGATCCGCTCCGCCGATTCCAGAAAGGCATGGCCTTCGGCGGTCAGCTCGCACCCGTTCGGCTTGCGGATCAAAAGCCGCGTGCGCAGGGCGTCCTCCAGCGCGCTGATCCGCCGGCCAAGCGTTGCATGGTTGAGCCCCAGCCGGCGCGAGGCCGAGAGCAACTGTCCCTCGCGGGCGACAGCCAGAAAGATGCGCACATTGTCCCAGTCCATCAGGTTGTCCTCGCGGGTGGTCTCTGCCCCTCACCCTCTCCCCGCATGCGGGGCGAGGGGACGCTGACGCTGCGACTTGTGTCCTTCTCCCCGTTGAGACGGGGAGAAGGTGCCGGCAGGCGGATGAGGGGCAGCACGTCAATTCTTGCACAACGGATGCGTAAATCATCGTGTTGTCTTGTGCAATTTAAAGCGCATACTGCCGCCACAACAATCCTGGAGGACACCCATGTATCAGATCGGTCATTTCATCGATGGCAAGCACGTGCCCGGCACGTCGGGCCGCAAGCAGGGCATTTTCAATCCGGCCACTGGCGAAGTGCAGGGCGAAGTCTCGCTTGCCAGCGCCGCCGAACTCGATGCGGCTGTTCAGAGCGCCAAGGCCGCGCAGGTCAAGTGGGCTGCCACCAATCCGCAGCGCCGCGCCCGCGTGTTTATGAAGTTCGTCCAGTTGTTGAACGACAACATGGATAGCCTTGCCGAGACGCTCTCGCGCGAGCATGGCAAGACGATCGAGGACGCCAAGGGCGATATCGTCCGCGGCCTCGAAGTCTGCGAATTCGTCATCGGTATTCCGCATCTGTCGAAGAGCGAGTTCACCGAAGGTGCGGGCCCGAACATCGACATGTATTCGATCCGCCAGCCGGTCGGCATCGGCGCGGGCATCACGCCGTTCAACTTCCCGGCCATGATCCCGATGTGGATGTTTGCCCCTGCGATTGCCTGCGGCAATGCCTTCATCCTGAAGCCGTCCGAGCGTGATCCGTCCGTGCCGATCCGCCTTGCCGAACTGATGATCGAAGCGGGCCTGCCGGCCGGCGTGCTGAACGTCATCAACGGCGACAAGGCGGCCGTCGATGGCATCCTGACGCATCCGGAAATTTCGGCCGTCTCCTTCGTCGGCTCCACGCCGATCGCCCGTTACGTCTACGGCACGGCGGCGATGAACGGCAAGCGCGCCCAGTGCTTCGGCGGCGCCAAGAACCACATGATCATCATGCCGGATGCCGATCTCGACCAAGCCGCCAACGCACTGATGGGCGCCGGCTACGGGTCTGCCGGTGAGCGTTGCATGGCGATTTCGGTCGCCGTGCCGGTCGGCGAGGACACCGCCAACCGCCTCGTGGAAAAACTGACGCCGATGGTGGAGAGCCTGCGCATCGGTCCTTACACGGACGACAAGGCCGACATGGGCCCGGTCGTCACCAAGGAAGCCCGCGAGAAGATCCTCGGCCTCATCAACAGCGGCGTCGAACAGGGCGCGAAACTCGTCGTCGATGGCCGCGATTTCAAGCTGCAGGGCTACGAGAACGGCCATTTCGTCGGCGGCTGCCTGTTCGACCACGTCACGCCGGACATGGACATCTACAAGACGGAAATTTTCGGTCCGGTTCTCTCGGTGGTGCGCGCCAAGAACTACGAGGAAGCCCTCGACCTGCCGATGAAGCACGAATACGGCAATGGTGTCGCGATCTTCACCCGCGATGGTGATGCAGCCCGTGACTTTGCAAGCCGTATCAACATCGGCATGGTCGGCGTCAACGTGCCGATCCCGGTTCCGCTCGCCTACCACTCCTTCGGCGGCTGGAAGTCTTCCTCCTTCGGCGACCTCAACCAGCACGGCACGGATTCGATCCGCTTCTGGACCCGCACCAAGACGATCACCTCGCGCTGGCCGTCCGGCATCAAAGACGGTGCCGAATTCGTCATGCCGACGATGAAGTGATTCCATCGAGCCGCGCCCTCAACGGCAGGGCGATTGCCTCCGAAACAAGACCCCTCCCAACCCTCCCCACAAGGGGGAGGGCTTTAACCCAGCCGACCCGCCCACGCAGATGGAAGCCTTGGCGGGTGCCGTCTGCGGTCTCCCCCCTTGTGGTGGGGTGAGGAGCGGTTCGCGAAGCGAAGCAATCGATCCTGCGAATCGATTGCAGGGACGAACGCGGCAGCCAGAGGGGGCTTTTTTCCTATATGCGATGGTCCTGCCTCACAGGGCCGCGGCTTACAAGCAGAACCAGCAACAAAAAAGGGCGCCCGGATCGGCGCCCTTTTCGTATGCGGTATGTCGTCGATTTACATCGCAGGGCCTTCGTTGAAGCCCACCTTATCGACCAGTTCGGAGGCCTGCTTGCGGTTCTTGGCAATATCGATCAGCGGCAGCGTGTCCGGCTTGATCGAACCGAAGGATTTGACGATGTCGGACGGCTCCGCACCCGGCATCACCGGATATTCGAACACCTGTTCGGCATAGATCTTCTGCGCTTCGCCGGAGGCGAGGAATTCCATCAGCTTCAGCGCATTGTCCTTGTTCGGCGCGTTCTTGGCGAGTGCCATGCCGGAAATGTTGACATGCGTGCCGCGGTCGCCGGCATTCGGGAAGAGCACCTTGATGGCCTTGGCCCAGTCCTTCTGCTCCGGTTCCTTGTCGTTCGTCATCATCAGGCCGACATAATAGGTGTTGCCGAGGGCCAGATCGCATTCGCCGGCCATGATCGATTTCGCCTGGCTGCGGTCATTGCCATCCGGCTTGCGGGCAAGGTTGTTCTTCAGCCCGGTCATCCACTTTTCGGTATATTCGGCACCATGATGGGCGATCATCGAGGCAAACAGCGCGATGTTGTAGGAATGCTGGCCATCGCGAATGCAGATCTTGCCCTTCCACTTCGGATCGGCAAGCTCCTCATAGGTGATGGCGTCCTGGCTCACCCGGTCCTTGGAGGCATAGACCACGCGGCCGCGCGTGGTCAGTCCGAACCAGTCACCGGCCGGATCGCGGAAGGCGGCCGGAATGTCCTTGTTGATCGTCGCATTGTCGACAACCGGCTGCACCACGCCGCCATCCTTCGCCTCGGTCAGGCGCTGGATATCGACGGTGAGGATAACATCGGCCGGTGAATTGGCGCCTTCCGCCCGGATGCGTTCCACCAGGCCCTTGTCCAGAAAGAGCACGTTGGTGGTGATCCCCGTTTCCTTGGTGAAGGCGTCGAGCAGCGGCTGGATCAACTCGGGCTGACGATAGGAATAGATATTCACCTCTCCGGCGGCGAGCGTCATGCTGGCGCTGGCCGCAAAGGCGGTGGTGGCCAGAACGAGCGTTTTGATGCCGAGTTTCATCCTGTATCTCCTCAGTGAAGGACTATCTGGATTTTAAAAGTCATGATTTTCCCCAAGGGTCAATTCACATGGCTGCGAAAAATGCATAAGCTGAACAGAAATTTCATATTTTTGGAATTGTTCAAAAGTAGCGGACGTCTTATATAGGGCGGGACGAGACGCAGGGAGACCGCAATGCGCTTGACCAAACAGACCAACTACGCCGTCCGCATGTTGATGTATTGTGCTGCCAACGAGGGTCACCTCAGCCGCATTCCCGAGATTGCCAAGGCGTATGGCGTATCCGAGCTCTTCCTGTTCAAGATCCTGCAGCCGCTGACCAGGGCAGGCCTTGTCGAGACCGTTCGTGGCCGTAACGGTGGTGTCCGCCTCGGGCGAACCGCGGAAAAGATTACACTCTTCGACGTCGTCAAGGTGACGGAGGACAGCTTTGCCATGGCGGAGTGCTTCGAAGACGGTGCGGTGGAATGTCCGCTGGTCGATAGCTGCGGTTTGAATTCGGCGTTGCGCCGTGCGCTCAACGCCTTCTTTGATGTGCTGACGGAATACACGATTGATGATCTCGTGAAGGCGCGGCCGCAGATCAACTTCCTGCTCGGCCTGGATGACCTTCCGCCGCGTTTGGCTGCCGCTCGCGTCTGATTGTCGGTCGCCTGCCGGTGCTCTTTAGGGCACCGGCGGCTTGACCCTGCCGGTGCTTTCCATAAGACTTCGCGCGCCTCTTCCTTCCTGCGCAGCCTGTTGCTGCTCCTCAATTTTTCAGCGCGATGTCATTTCGAATTCCCATTGAATATCTTCTGACACTGACCCTGGGTGCCGGTGGAGCCTTTGTCGCTTCTCTGCTGGATATGCCGGCGCCTTATCTGGTCGGTCCGGCTGCCGTGGTCACGGTTGCCAGTGTGGCGGGCCTGAAGGCCGCCATACCGAGCCGTTTGCGAGACCTTGCCTTTCTGGCGGTGGGCCTGTCCATGGGCTCCGGCGTGACACCCGACGTGCTGGCTGCCACGCGTCAGTGGCCACTCAGTTTCGTCGCTCTCCTCTTCATGACGGTGTTGCTTCTCGCGCTCGGCTGGGTCCTGCTGCGCAAGGTGTTTCGCTACGATGACCTGACCGCCATGCTCGCCGCCTGTCCGGGCCATCTGAGCTATGTTCTCAGCCTTGCCGCTGGAACGAAGAGCGATCTCGCCAGTGTCAGCATCATTCAGAGCGTCCGGGTTCTGGCGCTGACCTTGCTCGTGCCGCTGATCGTCGAGATTCAAGGGCTGTCACCGCCGGGAAATCTGGCGCTTCCGATGTCGGTCGGACCGACCGCGGTGCTGTTGATGGCTCTGCCCGCCTATGGGCTGGGGCAGGTGCTTCAGCGCGTGCGCGTGCCAGCCGCTTTGCTGGTGGGCGGCATGATCATATCCAGTGCTGCCCATCTCACCGGCATGGTGGAAGGGGTTATTCCCTTCTGGCTGCAGATGCCGGTCTATGTCGTACTCGGTTGCATGATTGGGACGCGCTTTGCCGGCGTATCCGCGGGCGATCTCAAGCGCTCCTTCCTGGCCGGCCTGTCTGTTACGGTGGTCGTCGGCCTGTTTTCGGCGATCATTGCCCTGGCGGTTTCCCATGGGCTCGACATTCCGCTGGATGCCGCCCTCATCGCCTTTGCGCCCGGCGGCCTGGAAACTATGGCGGCCATGGCCGTCATTCTGCATGCCGATCCGGCATATGTGGGCACCCACCATATCCTCAGACTGGTCTATCTCTCCATCCTGATGCCGCTTTTGTTGGCCAGAAAACGCACTCTGTGAATTATCACCCGTAAGAAAATATATTCAAAAGATCGGATATTATGTCAGTCAAGTAGTTGAACAAGCGTACAACATGAAGTACTGACAGATAAGAGGACAGGGGAACATGACGCCGGACGAGGACGTATTCTGAGAATATCCCTCAAGGTTGATTCTTTTCTACTGAGCGTCAATAAAGTTTTAGAATCGCCCATGCTAGGCGTGAATAAAACGGAAATGACCTCGTGTAGCTTAAGCCGTGTCAATCCAGGTTGCATGTTCTGAATGACGTTTCGGACTTGGGTTGTGTTGTCCGCTTGTATGCAGGGGTAGTGGTGCATACAGGCCGGAAGGTCCGTGATGGGCATACAATGAGAGCGGCGCATCTGCAGCGGCCCGGGCACAGCGACCCTAATGCTTGCGCGGGACACTAAGCAAAGAACCGTCCTCAAGAGGGCAAAGGAACAGCGTGTACGTTGCCGTTGCAGCGTGGTCTGTCGCTGGAGGGTGAGAAAGCATGGAAGGTTCACGAATCAAGGCGGTTGAGGGTGTGGCCGAACTGAACCGCACGTCCTTGCGGCGAGTTCCAAAGCAGGATCGCAGCCGCGAGCGTATCGATGAAATCCTCAAGGTGGCGATGGAACTCATCGGCAAGAAGGGCATCGACGCTGTCACGATGAAGGAAATCGCCAGCCTGTCCGGAGGCCCGATCGCGTCCGTCTACCAGTATTTCCCCAATAAGTCCGCCATCATCGCCACGCTTTACGATCGTTACCTGAGCCAGGTGAAATCCTTGCTGGCCCGTGGTCTTGAGGGTGTTCATACCCCCGCCGATGTCGGTCGGGCGGCAGAAGCCCTGTTGGACGTTTATTCGCTGTTCGTGCACAGCAACCCGTCGATCCAGGACCTGGTCAACGCGATCCAGGCCGACAAGATGTTGGCCGACATGGACGTCGCCGCCACGCGGGAAATTGCCGCGGCCTTTTGTCAGGCCACAGAGCACTTCGTCGAAGAGAGCCTTCGGGAGCGGTATCGCTGCACGGCGTTCATGATGTGTCACCTGACGGTCAGCGTCGTGCGGCTGCTGCTGAAAGTCTCGCCGGAAGAAGGCCAGCGCATCGTTCGTGACTTCAAGGCATCGATCTCGGCCCAGGTTTCCGCCTTCATCGACGTCAACGCCACCGCCCCTGAGCAGCGGATCGCCGTCTGACATCCGTCCCCCGGTCCTGCCCAGGGGAATCGCATATGGCAGACAAGCTCTTGAAAGGATGTCGCAAATCGATTCCTCTCGGCTCCATCGCTGATGGAGGTTGTGATGGAAGGCTTTGCTTCGCTTTTTGGTTCGGTTCCAGACCCGCGGGCCGCCAATGTGCGTTACCCTTTGAACTCGGTCTTGTTCATCGGTCTGGCGGCGGTGCTGTGTGGCGCCGAGAGTTGTCAGGATATGGCCGACTTTGGCCTGTCCAAGCACAAGCTGCTCAAGACCGTCATGCCGCTGCCGTACGGGATTCCGAGCCATGATGTTTTCTCGAATGTTTTCAGGCACCTGGATCCGGTTGCCTTCGAGGAGGTGTTCGCCAGGTTCGCAGCCGCCTTCGCCCAGTCGATCTCCGGCGTCATCGCCATCGACGGCAAGGCGGTGCGCGGCGCCTACAAGCGCGGCGACAAGGCGACGCCGCTGCATCTGGTCAATATCTGGGCCGCCGACAACCGCATGGTCATCGGCCAGCAGCTTGCGCCAAACCGCAACGAGGTCAAGGGCGTGCTCGACGCGCTCGCCTGCCTGTCGCTTGAGGGCTGCATGGTCACCGCCGACGCGCTGCATTGCCGCGCCGACACGGCCAAAGCGATCCTGGCGACCGGTGCCGATTATGCGCTGGCGCTGAAGAGCAACCAGCCGGGACTGCTCAAGCAGGCCGGACATCTCATGGAGGCGGCTGACGATCCCGACCGTGCCGAAACCACGGATCCCAGGCTGCATGACCGGACCGAAACCCGCCGTGCAAGCATCGTCGAGGCGGACGGCATGGACTTCCCCGGCATCAAGGCGGTGGCCCGGCTGGAAAGCATCAGGATCGAGCCGGATGGCCGGCAAACCAGTCATATCCGGCACTTCCTGCTCTCCAGGCAGGTCTCCGCCACAGCCTTCCTGAAGATCGCCAGGGCGCACTGGACGATCGAGAACCAACTGCATTGGGTTCTCGATGTGGCCTTCTGCGAGGATGCGGCACGAAACCGCAAGGACCATGGGCCGCAAAACCTCTCGACACTCAGAAAACTCGCCCTCAACCTGATCCGCCAGCATCCCGACAAGGCATCCATAAGGCGCAAGATCAAGAAGGCCGGATGGGACGATGACTTCCTCATCTCCATGATCGCTCATATGCGATAGCCCTGCGGTCCTGCCGGGGGCAAGACGACGCCAGGGCCGAATTACACACCCAGCCGGTCGCGCAGGCCATACCACCACGCGCCCAGCACCGTCAGCGGCACCCGCAACGTTTTCCCGCCCGGGAAGGGCAGGTTCGGCAACGAACTCCACACATCGAACCGCTCCGCATGACCGGCAACGGCCTCGCCGAGGATCTTGCCCAGAAGATGCGTGGTGGTCACCCCGTGTCCGCTGTCCCCGTGGGAAAAATAGACGCTGGGCGAGATCCGTCCCATGTGCGGAATGCGGGTGAGCGTGAGCGCGAAATTGCCGCCCCAGGCATAATCGATCGCGACGTTTTGCAGTTCCGGAAACGTCGTCAGCATCTTCGGACGAATGACGGCGGCGATATCCTTCGGGTCCCGCCCACCATAGCCGATGCCACCGCCGTAGAGGATGCGGTTGTCTGCGGTCCGCCGAAAATAGTCGAGAATGTAGTTGGCGTCCTCGACGCAGTAATTGGCCGGTAGAAGCGCTTCCGCCAGATCGGCACTCAGCGGTTCCGTCGTCAGGACCTGACTGGACACCGGCATCATGCGGCCGCTGATCTCGGGAAACTGCGGGCCGAGATAGGCATTGCCGCAGACGAGCACGTAATCGCAGGTGACGGAGCCCGAGGCGGTGCGCACGGTGTTGCGGGGGCCCTGATCGAGCCCCAGAACCCGCGAACCTTCGAAAATACGGCCGCCGAGCGCCTCCACGGCCTGTGCCTCGCCCAGGACGAGGTTCAGCGGATGGATGTGGCCGCCCAGCCTGTCGACCATGCCGCCGGCATAGCGGTCGGTCTTCACGTAGCGACGGACCTCATGAGCCGAGACCATCTCGAGCCCAGGATGGCCATGGGCCTCCCAATCGGCCTTGTGCACCTCCATTTCGCGCATCTGCTTTTCGGTGAAGGCGGCAAAGAAGCCACCATCGACGAGATCGCAGTCGATCGCATACTTGGAGACCCGCCCGCGGATGATCGCGGCCCCTTCCAGCGACATCTCGCCCAGCCTGCGGGCCTTTTCCGCGCCATAGCGGCCGGCGATGGTGGCGAGATCCCGGCTGTAGCCGTTGACGATCTGCCCGCCATTGCGCCCGGACGCGCCGAAGCCGATCCGCTCGGCCTCCAGCACCACGACGGAAAAGCCGCGTTCGCTGAGTTCCAGCGCCGCGGATACGCCCGTGAAACCGGCACCGATCACGCAGACATCCGCCGACACATCCTCCTGAAGCGCCGGGCGCACCCGGCGGTCATGCGCGGAAGCCGCATACCAGCTGTCGGTATGACCGGGGTTGTCGCTGCGCTTCAGGCTGTGCGGCATGGGCTGAACTCAGATCTTGAACCGTTCGGGGCGATAGGGCGCCACATTGATGAAGGGGCTGTCGCCGCAGATCATCTCGGCCACGGCGCGCCCGGTCACCGGTCCCAGCGTCAGGCCGTGATGGGCGTGGCCGAAGGCGAACCACAGGCCGCGATGCCGCGGCGCCTTGCCGATCACCGGCATCATGTCCGGCGTGCAGGGACGCGCCCCCATCCACGGCTCCTTGTCCAGCCGCTCACCGAGCGGGAAGATGGTCCGCGCCACGGCTTCCGCGCGGCCAAGCTGCACCGGCGTCTTCGGCGCATCGCGCAACGCAAATTCGGCACCGGTCGTCAGCCGGATGCCCTGGCGCATCGGCGCGAGGAAGTAACCGCGCTCGGCATCCATGGTCCAGCCGTTCAGCACAACGTTGTCACGGGCACCATAATGCATGTGATAGCCGCGCTTTACGCCGACAAGGAATTCGTAGCCGAGCGGTTTCGTCACCGTGTCGGACCAGGGGCCAAGCGCGATCGCCACGTCCTTGCCCTCGATGCTGCCCTCGTCGGTGGAAACGGTCCAGCCGCTCCCGGTCTGGCGCAGCGTCGTCGCATCGCCCCGGATGAAACGTCCGCCGAGCTTTTCGAAGAGCGCCACGTAAGCGAGCGTCAGCGCATGCGGGTCCGTCACCGACCACGGGTCAGTCCAGGTCAGCGCGCCGACGAAATCCTGCGAAAGATGCGGTTCCTTCTCTGCCAGCCCCTTGGCATCCAGCACCGTAAAATCGAGGTCATATTCGCGCTTCAGGCGTTCGGCCTCGCGCACCTCGCCATCCTGCTTGCCTTGCGTGCGGAAGGCCTGCGTCCAGCCGTCCTTGCGGATGAGATGGCCGGCATCCGCCTCGCGGATCAGCACGTCATGTTCGGTGATCGACTGCTCGATCAGCGGTGCATAGGCGCGCGCGATGACCTGATGCCGGCTGACATTGGAATTCCACCAGTAACGGCTGAGGAATTTTGCAACCGAGGGCAGGGCGCCGAGATGGTAATGGGCGTCGATGCGGTTGTTCAGCGCATAACGCAGGATCATCGCCATCTGCTGCGGAAAGCCATAGGGCACCACGCCTTCGCGTTGAATGAGGCCGGCATTGCCGTAGGAGGTTTCCTCACCCGGTCCGCGCCGATCCACCAGAACCACTGATTTGCCGCGTTTGGCCAGGTGCAGCGCGGTCGATACGCCGATTATGCCTGCACCCAGAACGATTGCATCCGCCGCCATGTCTTGCCTTCAACCCAATTGCATGAATGTTTTCTGGAACATGCGCCGAGCCCGGTCCTGCTGCAAATGAAAACTGAGCCGCTGGACCTTGTGTCACAAGCTTTGCGACAGACTGTTCGACTACATGCGAGCAAGGGGCATGGTCCCACGATGAAATTGCGATCGTTCAGGGGGAATACGAGCGGTGAGCTTTGCAGATTACGACCTCATTATCATCGGCGCCGGTTTTTTCGGGGCAACGATCGCCGAACGCGCGGCCAACGACCTCGGCAAGCGCGTGCTCATCATCGACCGTCGGCGTCATATCGGCGGCAATGCCTATAGCGAAAACGACCGCGAAACCGGCATCGAGGTGCACAAATACGGCGCCCACCTGTTCCACACGCCGAACAAGACCGTCTGGGATTACCTGAACCGCTTCACCGCCTTCACCGATTATCGCCACCGCGTCTTCACCAGCTACCGGTCGCAGGTCTATTCGATGCCGATCAACCTCGGCACGATCTGCCAATTCTTCGGCAAGCGCATGAGCCCGGACGAAGCGCGTGCGCTGGTCGCCGAACAGGCCAGGGAACTGGGCGATCGCCCACCGCAGAACCTGGAAGAAAAGGCAATCTCGCTGATCGGCCGCCCGCTCTACGAGGCCTTCATCCGCGGTTATACCGCCAAGCAGTGGCAGACCGATCCGCGCGAGCTGCCGGAATCGATCATCACCCGCCTGCCGGTGCGCTACAATTTCGACAACCGCTATTTCAACGATGCCTATGAAGGCCTGCCCGTCGATGGCTATACGGCCATCTTCGAGCGTATGCTGAACAATCCGCGGATCGACGTGCAGCTGAACACCGATTATTTCGCCGTGAAGAACGAAATCCCGGCGGGCAAGCCGGTGGTCTATACCGGCCCGATCGACCGCTATTTCGATTACCGCGCCGGCGAATTGAAGTGGCGCACCATCGATTTCCAGGAAGAGGTCATGCCTGTCGGCGATTTCCAGGGTACGGCAGTGATGAATTATGCCGACGAGGACATCCCCTACACGCGCATCCTCGAATTCCGCCATTTCAATCCGGAGCGGGATTACCAAAAGGAAAAGACGGTCATCGTGCGGGAGTTCTCACGCTTCGCCACCCGCGCCGACGAGCCGTATTACCCGATCGATACGGCGGAAGACAAACGTACCTATCTCGCCTACCGCGAGCTGGCGGAGAAGGAACAGGACGTCATCTTCGGCGGGCGTCTCGGTACCTATCGCTATCTCGACATGCACCAGGCAATCGGTGCGGCGCTGAAGAGTTTCGAGACGGAGGTTGCGCCGCGCCTCAAGGGCTGATGGCGGCTTTGCACTGACCGAACGGGCCCCTCGCGGGCCCTTTTGCGTTTGGGGCTCCAGCGGACCAAGCGCGATACAGCGGGAACTTCTCTCACATCCTCTTGTTGGGCTGCCGATCCAACATGAAGGAGAGAGTAATGTTTTATACGGACGGCAAGCTTCAATATCCGGTGCGCGTGGAAAAGGCGGACCCGCTGTTCGCCCGTGCCCTGCAGCAGGCGATCGGCGGCGTCGAGGGCGAAATCCGCGTCGCGATGCAGTATTTCTTCCAGGCCTGCGGCGCGCGCGGCAACAACAAGTTCCGCGACATGCTGATGAACACGGCAACCGAGGAGCTTGGCCACATCGAGATGCTGGCGACCGCCGTTGCCCTGAACCTGGAAGGTGCGCCTTTGTCGGAGAAGGAAGAGGTCGCCAAGGACCCGGTCTCCAGCATGGTGCTCGGCGGCCTCAACATGAAGAATATCCTCTCGGCCGGCCTTTCCGCCATGCCGGTAGATAGCGATGGCGTTCCCTTCGATATGTCGCACATCTATGCGAGCGGCAATATCGCGGCCGACATGACCGCCAACATTGCCGCCGAATCGACGGGCCGCACGCTGGCCGTTCGCCTCTACAACATGACGAGTGATCCTGGCATGAAGGACATGCTGTCCTTCCTGATCGCGCGCGACACGATGCACCAGAACCAGTGGATGGCAGCGCTGGAGGAACTGGGTGGTGCCAAGGGCGCCTTCCCGATCCCCAACAGCTTCCCGCAGGAGAAGGAAAAGGGTGATTTCTCCTACGCCTTCCTCGGCTTCCAGATCGATGACAGCGTGGATGCCATTGCCGGCCGCTGGTCGGAAGGTCCTTCCATGGATGGCAAGGGCAGCTTCACGGCAGCCCCCATGCAGCCGCTCGGCGAAAAGCCGAATCTCGGCCAGGCCAAGCCCAACAGCGGCGCCCAGACCGAACAGATGTAAGGACTGACGGTGCGACGGGTGGGGTTCACCCGCCCGTCGCACCGCGCTCATGCCGAAAGGAAATTCCATGCAAGCGCGCTGGATCATCGTCGCCGCCGTGATCGTCTTGGCCGCCGTCGTCATCTTCGGGTCGCGGCCCTTCACACAAACTGCAACGGAAAGCCCCGGCCAGCCCTCGCCGCATTCCCTGACCGAATGACAGGGGGAAAGGCGCGACCCTGAGTGGAGGGCGGTGCCGTACCCCCCACAAGGAACTTTCGCCGAGGCGGCGGGTTTGTCTCGATAGATCAAGGATCGCGTGATGACGAAGACTGACACGACAACGCCGGACACCAAACCCTCAACGGCATCGCAGGTGAGGGGTGATATCCAGCGCGGAATGACGGGCGATAAGCGGCCGGGCATCGATCCGGCGGCGGCTCCCATGGAAGCGGATGCCGAGGCCGGGGGAACGCCGCCGACACAGGAAGAGATCGACATGGCGCTTACCACCCAGCCGAACGGCGCGTCCACGGGTGGCGGGCAGATGAAATCGCGTAACTTCGACACAGCCATGGGGCACGCGGAAGGAACGCTTGAAAAGAAACCGAGCCTGCCGGCGCTAGTGCCGGTGATCGCCGTCGTCGCGATTGTCGCTGCTCTGCTGCTTGGCATCTTTCTGCGGTAAATACCAATGGCGCCCCCCGGTTGGGCCGGAGGGCGCTCGAAAGTTCAGGCTCGCCTAGTTCAACTGGCTTGCCAGCTGCGCCCGTGCGCGGTTGACGCGGCTTTTGATCGTGCCGACGGGGCATCCGCACTGTTCGGCGGCAGCCTCGTAGGACTTGCCCTGCAGCAGGATGATATGGACGGCATCCCGGTAATGTTGGGGCAGGTCCAGCAGCGCGCGATGGAACTCATGCGCCCGCACCGACCATTCCTGCGGTGCATTGACCGAAGGCCTTGCCGAGGCGCAATCCTCAAGCCCAACGGTTTCCCGCTTGGCGAGGCCAAATTTCGTGCAGAAGGTGTTGCGCAGGATGGTGAACATCCAGGATTTCAGGCTCGTGCCCTCCTGGAACTTGTCGATGTTGGCCAGCGCCCGCAGAAGCGTATCCTGGACGAGATCATCGACATTGCTGGGGCTTCGGTCGAGGCGTCTGGCAAAGGATCTGAGTGCCGGGATGAGGGCTATCATCTCGGCTCTTACACGTTCGCTTCCCGGATAATCGGTCATGATCTCTCCCTCGTGTTTCCCCATCAACAACAACCGGGCACCTGCGACATTGTTCCCGGAATTCCCTGGCGCAGGCGAGAAATCTGACACTGGATCCGAACTGACGCGGAGCGATGGGAAACAAGGCCGCCTGCGGTGACCTGCACGACGAAATTTCCCGCGCCGCCTGCAACTTGTCATCCGGCTGTTAGAAACGCTCCTTAAGACACTCCCACAGGGTTTGCACAGCTGTGCAGCAGGGGAATGGTGATGAGTGGCGCGGGTTTTCTCAAGATCGATGGGGTTGCGACCGGTTACGGTGCGACACAGGTTCTGAAGGACATCAGCCTGTCGATCGCCAGCGGCGAATTCGTGGCGCTGCTCGGGTCATCCGGATGCGGAAAAACCACGCTTCTGCGCGTGCTGGCCGGCTTCGTCGCACCGAAATCCGGCACGGTCAGCGTGCGCCAGCGGGAGGTGACGCATCTGCCACCCGACAAGCGCGGCATGGCGCTGGTCTTCCAGTCCTACGCGCTCTGGCCGCATATGACGGTGGCGCAGAACATCGGGTATGGCTTGAAGCTGCGCGGCGTCTCCTCGGCAGACATCGCAAAGCGGATTTCGGCCATGCAGTCCATGCTGGGGCTGCAGGGTCTTGAAGACCGCAAGCCCGGCGCGCTTTCCGGCGGTCAGCGTCAGCGGGTGGCGCTTGGCCGGGCGCTTGTGGTCGATCCGGAAATCCTGCTGCTCGATGAGCCGCTCTCCAATCTCGATGCCCGCATTCGCCTCACGGTGCGCCACGAACTGCGCGCCCTGCAGCAGCGCCTCGGCATCACCGCCATCCACGTCACCCATGACCGCGAGGAGGCCATGGTGATGGCGGATCGCATCGTCATCCTGGATGCCGGCCGCATTGCCCAGCAGGGCGCGCCGGAAGAGGTCTACAACCGCCCGGCCTCGGCCTTCGTCGCGGCCTTCATGGGGGCGGAAAACCACCTCCCGCTAACGGTCGATGTGGCGTCCGACACCGTTTCCATTGCTCCCGGTCCAGCCAACAGGGCGGGCCAGGTGCCGCTTTTTGGGCGCTCGCTCGTATCCGGTGCCGTCGAGGCGCGGTTCCGTCCGGAGGCGGCACGCCTTTTTTCGTTGTCCGCCGAAACACCGAATGAGCCGGGCCTGGTGTTCGAAGGCCGCGTTGTTTCGGTCACCTATCCGGGCGGTCTGTGGCGCCATGTGGTGCGTCTGGCCGATCGCGAAATTCTCGCCGATGCGATGCATCCGTTCGCGGCCGGAGAAACGGTCGGCGTCTTTGTCGCAGCCGCTTCACTGTTCCTGTTCAACATGTCGGCAAGCGCTGCCGATTCTTCCGTTTCCCGTCCTGCCGGGCGGGAGTGACTGCCGCATTTCATATTTTCATCCCTTGGAGAGACTGTCATGAAAAACCTGTCTTACCTTACCTTTGCAGCGGTCCTCGCGGCCATGCCCGTTCATGCGGAAGAACTGACGGTCGTGACCGCCGGTGACCAGAACATGGTGGATTACATCAACCAGTATCTCGGCCCGTTGTTCGAGAAGACCTATCCAGGCAACACGGTGCGCGCCGTTGGCACCGGCCCCGGCGATGCCGGCTCGCAGAAGATCCTCGAGCGCTTTGATGCCCAGGCCGGCGCCAAGGCCGAGAAGTGGGACACCGATGTCGCTGTCGTCCATGAAAAATTCGTCGGCCCGATGGTGACGAAGGATTACCTCGCCAAGTATCGCGGCGATATCGACACCGGCAAGCTGGTGACGCGCGACAATGCCAAGATGGCGCTCGGCACGAATGTCGATGGTTACGTCATGCCGATGTTCAACAGCCAGACGGCGATTGCCTACAATCCGGCGCTCGTCGCCAACCCGCCGAAAAGCTATGCCGAGATTGCCGACTGGGCCAAGGCCCATCCGAAGCAGTTCGGTTACAACGGCATCAAGGGCGGCGCTTCCGGCGTCAGCTTCGTCATGGGCTGGATCTATGCCTTCGGCGAAGGCGATGCCAAGACGCTGATGAACGGCCCCTTCCAGGAAGACCAAACGAAGAAGTGGGACGGCGCTCTGAAGAGCCTCGCGGCCTTCACCACCAACGCCACCCTGACGCCGGGCAATGCCGGCACGCTCGATCTTCTGTCGCGCGGTGAGATCGCCATGGGTCCGGTCTGGGTCGACATGTTCTACAGCTGGAAGGCCGATGGCCGCCTGCCGCCGGACATGAAGCTGACGCTGCCGGCACCTGGCATGCCGGGCCAGCCGATGCACTACGTCGTGCCGCAGAAGGCCGCGCACAAGGATCTGGCGGAAAAGTTCATCGCGCTTGCCACCAGCCCGAAGGTGCAGGCCGAAGGCATCGTCAAACGCTTCAACTGGTATCCGGGCATCGACGCTCAGCATGTGAAGGCAGAGCTCGACGACGCCACCTGGAACAAGCTCTTCGTCGATATCTCGCCGGAAGACCTCGCCTCCAAGGGCAAGCCCTTCCCGATCGCGCCCTACAACACCGCCATCCTCGAAGCATACGAGAAGTCGGTGAAGTAAGCAGGCGCCCCTCATCCGCCTGCCGGCACCTTCTCCCCGTGAACGGGGAGAAGGGCGATTGCCGCGACCTCTTGGTTCCCTCTCCCCGCCCGCGGGGAGAGGGCCAGGGTGAGGGGCCCTTTTCCAAAGGTGCTGCGGCAATGTCCGTGGTCCCTGCAACAGAGCCTGAACTCATGCCCAGACGTCTCCTCGGTCTCCTGCTTGTCCTGCCTGCGCTCGCAGTCATCGCGCTGCTGTTCATTCTGCCGCTTGTCATGTCGGCGGTCGGCGCATTTCGTGTGGACGATCGCTGGGGGCTCGGGAATTTTGTCAAATCCTTTGACCTCTACCTCAACGACATCCTGTTCAGCGTCGGCATCGTCAGCCTGTCGACGCTGCTGATCGGACTTGGTGCGATTGCGATCGGCGGTTATCTGACGCTCGGCGCCCATCCGCTTGCCGTCACCATCCTGCGCTGGCTCTATCGCTGGCCGATGTTCATCCCCTTCATCGTCGTCGGCCAGATCCTGCGCACCTTTCTGGCCAAGAACGGCATGATGAACAACACCGCAATCAGCCTCGGCCTGATGACGCCGATCGATGCGGTGAGTTTCCTCGACTGGCGCGGCATCGTGATCGCATTTGTCTGGAAACAGACGCCCTTCGTCGCCCTGCTGGTGGCCGGCGCCATGGCTTCCGTCAACCGGGAAGGCATCGAAGCGGCTGTCAATCTTGGCGCCTCGAAACTCAGGGTACTGGCAGAAATCATCGTGCCGCAGGTCACGGGAACGCTGGCGGTCGGGCTCATCCTCTCCTTCGTCACCATGATGTCGGTGCTTTCGGTGCCGCTGATGATCAATGCGCAGTCACCGACCATGCTGACCGCCGACATCGCCTTCCGGGTGAATGCCTATGGCGATTACGGCGTGGCAAACGCGCTCGGCCTCATCTCGCTCGTGCTCGCTGCGTCGGTTGCCTGGATCTATCTGCGCATCAGCCTGAAGGAGCGCGCATGATGAGGACGAACCGTTCCCGCCTTGCGGCCCTCTGGTGGATCCCGCGCGGTCTGATCTTCGGCCTGATGGCCTTCTTCATCTTCGGTCCGCTGTTCAACATGCTCATCTGGACCGTGACGGAGAAGTGGTATTTCCCCCATGCGCTGCCGCTCGAATACGGATTTTCCGCCTGGGGCCGCGTTTTTGCCCCGCGGGGAGGCGCACTGGAATCGCTCGGCAATTCGCTGGTCGTCGCGATCCTGACGGTGGTGGTGTCGCTCGCGCTTGCCATTCCCGCCGGTTATGCGCTGGCGCGGCTGAAGCTGCCGCTCCGCAGCCTCATCCTGCTCGCCTTCCTCATTCCGCAGGCCTTTCCGAACCTCACCGTCTACGTCAACGTCGCCCGCATCTTCTACGAGATCGGGCTGAACGGCACCATCGCCGGCGTCGTGCTGGTGCATGCCTCGCATGGCCTCGTCTATGCGGTCTGGATCGCCACCGCCGCCTTTTCCGCCATCGACGTGGAGCTGGAACAGGCCGCCCGCTCCATCGGCGCCGGCGCGCTCCGCACCTTTGGCGATATCACGCTGCCGCTTGCCGCGCCCGGTCTGCTCGCGAGCGCGATCTTCGTGTTCCTGGAGTCTCTCGACGAGTTCACCGGCAGCTACTTTGTCGGTGCACCGGACGTGAACATGCTGCCGCTGCTGCTCTACTCCGCAGGCTCCGGGGGCAACTACCAGATCGCATCCATCACGGCGCTGCTCTTGCTTGTGCCGTCTCTGATCTTCATGGTGATCGTCGAGCGCTTCCTGAAGGCCGACGTTCTGTCTCGCGTTGGACGGTGAGGTGGCAAATGAAAGACGGAAAGACTCGCATGCGGTTCGTCAGTGCAGAACAGGTGGCAAGGCGGGCAGGGGTCTCCCGTTCCGCGGTCTCGCGCACCTTCACGCCGGGTGCCAGCGTTTCGCCCGCAACGCGCGAAAAGGTGCTGAAGGCGGCGGAAGAGCTCGGCTATCACGTCAACGATCTGGCGCGCGGCGTTCTCAACAACCAGAGCCGTCTCGTCGGCATCGTTGCGACCAAGCCGGAAGTCGGCTTCCGGGCGCACCTGACGGCAGCGCTCACCAAGGCGCTGATCCGCCGCGGCAGCGTGCCGGTGCTGATCAACACCGGGCAGACGGAAGAAGAAATGCTGGCCGCGCAGAAAATGCTGATCGGCCACCGGGCTGAAGCCACCATCATTCTCTCCGGCTCGCCGCCGGAAAGTTTTCTCGACCTTGCCCGGCGGAACGGCCAGCCGGTGGTGCTGATCGGCCGCTGCGAACCGGAAGCCGATCATGTGCGGGCCGGCAATTCGGAAGCCTCGATCGAGGCGGCGCGGCTGCTCCTTGCGGCGGGACGCCGAAGGCTCGCCTTTGCCGGATCGCACTCGGCAACCCCCTCCATTCTGGAACGACAGATCGCCTTTGTCGCGGAAGTCGAACATCACGGTTTTTCGGTGCAGATCGCTCACGGGGAGGATTCGAACTACGATTGCGGGGTGGCCGCGGCGAGGGCTCTGCTTGCCGAAGGCGACAGACCGGATGCCATCTTCTGCGCCAATGATCTGATTGCCTTCGGCGTGATGGACGTGCTGCGCCGGGAAGGGGGCCTGTCCATTCCACAGGACGTGGCCGTCATCGGCTTCGATGATGTACCGGAAGCCGCCTGGCTCAACTACGATCTGACGACATTCCGTCAGGACCCGCTGATCATGGCCCAGCGTGCCGTCGATCTGCTCGAACGCCGGATCGCCAACCCGGATGCCGACCAGGGGCATGACCGGGTGGTGCCGGAACTGGTCGTGCGACAGACCTTCGTTCCCGCAAACGTGACAGAGGTTTAGTGGATTTCCCCTCCGTGCCGGAAGGCAGGCAGGGAACGTGCGCTCCTCCGAAGGGTTGAATCCCCAGGAGGTATAACGATGAAACAGTTTACTGACATTATGAGCCCGCGTCTGTCGTCGGGCGTCCTGGCTGCCGTCTCCGTTCTGGCAATGGCAACAGGAGCGCTGGCCCAAGCGCAGAACACGACCCCCACCCCACAGACCCAAACGGACAATTGCGTGGCAAGGCCTGATCAGGATCCGCAGGCCCAGCAGCGGGATGTGCCAGGCGGAACAACGCAGAAGCTCGCCAATTGCGACAGCGTTTTGAAGCCGCCGGCGGTCGGGGATCCGGAAATGGTGGAACCTGCGCCTTCGGTCGGCGACACACCGGTGATCAAGCCGGGGGACCTTCCGCCTGAACAGTCAGAGCAGACGCCGTTGAAAAAGAGCTGATCATTGGGGGGATATTCTGTGAAGTGAGGAAGAAGCGGCTGTCGCCGCTTCCTTCCAAGCTGGATGCGCAAAACGCGCATCCGGTCGTATGTTAGCGACGACCGCGAACAGCAGCCTTTTTCGGCGCCGGCAGCAGGCCTTCGCGCTGCATCTTCTTGCGCGCGAGCTTGCGCTGGCGGCGGATCGCCTCAGCCTTTTCACGGGCGCGACGTTCGGACGGCTTCTCATAGGAGCTGCGCGCCTTCATCTCGCGGAAAACGCCTTCGCGCTGCATCTTCTTCTTCAGGACGCGGAGGGCCTGATCGACATTGTTGTCTCGGACTAGAACCTGCAAAATCTCTCCTTTTTGCACGGCTGAAATCGCCACTGTGCAATGTTCGCGTTGATCACTTGCCGATCTTCATCGACGCGGGGTTGAGCCACGACGACCCCTTGCCGGGTGCAGTGGCCTCTTCACGTTTCGTCGCACGCTCCGACCGTTCCGGGTCGATATCGGTGTCGACGATTCGGCGGTCGAACGTTTCGTTCTCGTACCGAACACGATATTGGTTCTGACCGTAAGCCGCGGGTAGAACCGCGGAAATCCGGCAGACCGCTTCTGCGGCAGTGCGCATTCCGGATCCCGATTTCAGGACCACACGGTCGCCAATGGCATAACGCGCAACTCTCATGTTTGTGCTCCGGACTGGTTCCAAAACGAAAAAAAGGCCGGGATGTCCCGACCTCTCCCAGTCATTCTGTCGATCAACCGCCAGTACATCCGTGGTCGGTTTCGACGAATGGCAGCTTAGGCAGCCCGAAGGTTGTCAGCCGAGCTCTTGCCAGAACGCTTGTCCTGAACGATGTCGTAGCTGATCTTCTGGCCGTCGTTGAGGCCGTTCATGCCGGCGCGCTCAACAGCGGAAATGTGGACGAATACGTCCTGGCCACCCTGGTCCGGCTGAATGAAACCAAAACCCTTGGTGCTGTTAAACCACTTGACGGTACCTGTATTCATAACGATTTCCTTTTCAAAATCGCGGGTTGATCTGACACACCGTGTCAGTTGGATCGATGTTTGAGAGGAAATCTGACAGAGCGCCTTAGCTCTCGGACGAAGTCACGACCAAGTTCGATGTCCGCAATGTACGCCCATTGGCGCAAATTACAAGAGTGGTCGTGAAATAAAATTTCCGACAAGCGCAAAGTTGAAAATTGATGTTTCTGTTATCCCCCTGTTTCTGCGGCAGGATAAGCAAATTTTTGGCCGGATCTCGTGCGCGCGCAAGAACAGCTTTCGGGTGCGGGACAAGAGCGTGAAATCGCCGGATGTCATATATCTTGCGTGAACACGTATTATAAGTATGGTGTCAGGGCTTTTTTCTGGACTCTGCCCCGGGGCGGCTCCAAGTTTGGCAGCGGGCGGCGCAAGACCGCTTTTTCCATCCAGGGGCGGCAGGACCGCCCATCGTCAATCACACAAGGCGGCGGACAGTCCGCCCAAGGGAGGCATTATGACCGTTCATCAGAACCTGATCGCCGGCGAATGGATCGGTGCGCAGGCATCGGAAAACATCAATCCGTCCGACACGAAGGATGTCGTCGGGCTTTACGCGCAGGCAAGCGCAGAGGATGCAAAGACTGCAATCGCAGCGGCGAAGGCAGCGTTTCCGGCCTGGTCGCGCTCAGGAATCCTGGAGCGCCATGCGATCCTGAAGAAGACCGCCGACGAGATCCTCGCCCGCAAGGAAGAACTCGGCCGTCTTCTGTCGCAGGAAGAGGGCAAGACCCTGCCGGAGGGGATTGGCGAGACGATCCGCGCAGCGCAGATCTTCGACTTCTTTGCCGGTGAAACCCTCCGTCTGGCCGGCGAGGTCCTGCCGTCGGCCCGTCCGAACATCGGTGTCGAGATCACCCGCGAGCCGCTCGGCCCGATCGGCATCATCACGCCCTGGAACTTTCCGATCGCCATTCCGGCCTGGAAGATCGCGCCGGCGCTCGCTTACGGCAACACCGTTGTCTTCAAGCCAGCCGATCTCGTGCCCGGCTGCTCCTGGGCAATCGTGGATATCCTGCACCGCTCCGGCCTGCCGAAGGGCGTGCTGAACCTGGTGATGGGCCGCGGTTCCGTCGTCGGTCAGGCCATGCTCGACAGCCCGGATCTCGCCGGCATCACCTTCACCGGGTCCACCGGCACCGGCAAGCGCGTGGCGCTCGCCTCCATCGAACATAACCGCAAGTTCCAGCTGGAAATGGGCGGCAAGAACCCGATGGTCGTGCTGGATGATGCGGACCTGTCCGTCGCCGTGGAAGCCGCCGCCAATTCCGGCTTTTTCTCCACCGGCCAGCGCTGCACGGCCTCCTCGCGCATCATCGTCACCGAAGGCATTCACGACAAGTTTGTCGCCGCTCTCACCGAGCGCCTGAGCAAGCTCAACGTCGATCACGCGCTGAAGGACGGCACGCATATCGGCCCGGTCGTCGATGAAAAGCAGTTGCAGCAGGATTGCGACTACATCGAAATCGGCAAGAAGGAAGGCGCCAAGCTGGCCTTCGGTGGCGAACGCATCGAGCGCGAGACCCCCGGTTTCTACCTGCAGCCGACGCTGTTTACCGAAGCCACCAACCAGATGCGCATCAGCCGCGAGGAAATCTTTGGACCGGTCGCCGCCGTCATCCGCGTCAAGGATTATGAAGAAGCGCTGGCCGTTGCCAATGATACGCCCTTCGGCCTGTCCGCCGGCATCGCGACGACGAGCCTGAAACATGCCACGCACTTCAAGCGCAATTCGGAAGCCGGCATGGTGATGGTGAACCTGCCGACCGCCGGCGTCGATTTCCACGTGCCGTTCGGCGGCCGCAAGGCCTCGTCCTTCGGCCCCCGCGAACAGGGCAAGTATGCAGCCGAGTTCTTCACCGTCGTAAAGACCGCCTACACGCTCGCCTGATGTGAGCGGACGACCTGCACCATGATCGGGCCGGCGGGTTTCTCGCCGGCCTTTGCTTTTGCAGATTTGTGCGACGCACAACCATGTATTGCGTCGCGTCCGCTCTTTTTGAGGGGCGATTTTCGGTGGAAATCCCTCTTTTCCGGCCCCCGCATACGACTAACGGACAGTGTGCCAAGCCTCCGTCTTTCAGCTAGTCTCTTTTCTCACAACCGGCTGTGGGGAGTTTCAAATCAGCCAGCGTTGGGTGAGCGGCCGTGTCTTTGCCGGCCTGTCGAGGAAAAGAGGAGGAGTACTCGTGTCGGACAATTCATCGTCCAATGCGTATTGGGCAGCCAACAAGCGCATCATCTACATTTCACTGGTGATCTGGGCCGTCGTGTCTTACGGCTTCGGCATCATCCTGCGTCCCATGCTGTCCGGCATTCCGGTTGGCGGCACGGATCTCGGCTTCTGGTTCGCCCAGCAGGGTTCGATCATCATCTTCATCGCCCTGATCTTCTACTACGCCAACTACATGAACAAGATCGACCGCGAATTCGGCGTCGACGAGGAATAAGGGGGAGATCATGGATCAGTATACGCTCAACCTGCTGGTGGTGGGCGCGTCTTTCGCGCTCTACGTCGGCATTGCCATCTGGAGCCGTGCCGGCACCACGGCGGAATTTTATGCCGCAAACCGCGGCGTCAATCCGGTCATGAACGGCATGGCAACCGCCGCGGACTGGATGTCGGCGGCCTCCTTCATCTCCATGGCCGGCCTGATCGCTGCCGTCGGCTACGGCAACTCCACCTATCTGATGGGCTGGACCGGCGGTTACGTTCTGCTGGCGCTGCTCTTGGCACCTTACCTGCGCAAGTTCGGCAAGTTCACCGTGCCGCAGTTCATCGGTGACCGCTTCTACAGCCAGTCGGCGCGCCTTGTGGCCGTGGTCTGCCTGATCGTCATCTCGGTCACCTACGTTATCGGCCAGATGACCGGTGCCGGTGTTGCCTTCTCGCGCTTCCTGGAAGTGTCGGTGTCCACGGGCCTCTGGATCGCCGCCGCGGTCGTGTTCGTTTACGCCGTTCTCGGCGGCATGAAGGGCATCACCTACACGCAGGTCGCCCAGTATGTCGTGCTGATTGTTGCCTATACCATTCCGGCAATCTTCATCTCGCTGCAACTGACGGGCAACCCGATCCCCGGCCTCGGCCTCTTCTCCGAACATTCGGCATCCGGCCAGCCGCTGCTGCAGAAGCTGGACCAGGTGGTGACCGATCTCGGCTTCAACGCCTACACCGCGCAAGGCTCCATGCTGAACATGACGCTGTTCACGCTGTCCCTGATGATCGGTACCGCCGGCCTTCCGCACGTCATCATCCGCTTCTTCACCGTTCCGAAGGTCGCTGATGCCCGTTGGTCTGCTGGCTGGGCGCTGGTCTTCATCGCGCTACTCTACCTGACGGCTCCGGCTGTCGGCGCCATGGCACGCCTGAACATCATCGACACCATCTTCCCCGGTGGTCCGAAGGCTGAGGCCGTTCTCTATGAAGAGCGCCCCAACTGGATGAAGAACTGGGAAGTCACCGGTCTCCTGAAGTTCACCGATAAGAACGGCGATGGCCGCATCCAGTATTACAATGACAAGGCTGCCGGCTTTGCATCCGAAGCACAGGCGCGCGGCTGGAACGGCAACGAACTGGACATCAATAACGACATCCTCGTTCTTGCCAATCCGGAAATCGCACAGCTTCCCGGCTGGGTGATCGCGCTCATCGCCGCCGGCGGTCTTGCCGCGGCACTCTCGACCGCAGCCGGTCTGCTGCTCGCCATCTCGTCCGCCATCAGCCACGATCTCATCAAGGATTGGCTGAAGCCGGATATCTCCGAGAAGGGCGAACTCATGGCGGCCCGCGTCTCGATGGGCGGCGCCATCCTGGTGGCAACACTTCTCGGCCTCAACCCGCCGGGCTTTGCGGCCCAGACGGTGGCTCTCGCCTTCGGTCTGGCAGCCGCGACGATCTTCCCGGCACTCATGATGGGCATCTTCTCCAAGCGCATCAACTCGCTCGGAGCCACGCTCGGCATGATCGTCGGTCTGGTCGCAACCTGCCTGTACCTCTTCACCTATCTCGGCTGGTTCTTCATTGCCGGCACGAACATGCTGGAGAACGTCCCGGCGAACTACCTGTTCGGCATCCCGCCGACAGCCTTCGGCCCGATCGGTGCGGTGCTCAACTTCGCCGTCGCCTACTTCGTCTCCATGGCCACCGCGGCTCCGCCGCAGTCGGTCCAGGATCTGGTCGAATCGATCCGCATCCCGCGTGGCGCGGGCGCTGCGACCGGCCATCATTGATCGTCAAACCCGGAATGGGCGGCACCTGTCGCCCATTCCCTTTCCGCGCAAGCATGACTATCGTGTTTCGGGTGGGGTGCCAGGTGGTGGACCATGGGACTAGCAACAGTCGATATCGCCCGGTTTCTCGAGACGGTTCATCCCTATGACAGCTTGCCGCGCGAGGAAATGGATGCCGTCGCATCCCGCTTCGGTTTCAGACGGCTGACCTGCGGCGAAACACTCTATGCCGAGGGTGAACCCCTACCGGGTCTTTTCCTCATCATGGAGGGCCAGGTGGATGTGCGCGATAGCGCCGGCGAACTGATCTCGCAGCTTTCCCCACGCAATTCTCTCGGCGAACGCGGCCTGCTTCGGGACGGTCGGGCAGTCACCACCGCAACCGCCCGCACGGATGGCGTCGTGCTGATCCTGCCGGCCGGTGAGTTCCATCGCCTGATGCAGGAACAGCCGGTCTTTTCCCGCTTCTTCACCCGTGGCCGCATCAGCGACACCCGCCGCGCCGACATGACGCTGTCGCGGGTCGGCGACCTGATGTCGAAGCCGCCGGTCACCTGCGGTCCGGATGAAACTGTGTACGAGGCCGCGCAGATCATGCGCGACCGGCTGGTCTCCAGCCTCGGCGTGGTGGAGGGCGAACGTCTGGTCGGGCTTTTGACCGTGCGGGACCTGACGATCCGGCTGATTGCCGAAAACCTCGACCCCAAGACGACGCCCGTTTCCGCCGTGATGACAAGGGACCCGACCGGCCTGCCACAGACGGCGCTGGGTTCCGATGTGCTGCAGGTCATGCTGGAACAGAAGGTCGGGTACCTGCCGATCGTCGATGGCTCGCGTCTCGTCGGCATGGTCACCCAGACGGACCTCACGCGGTTTCAAGCGGTCTCGTCCGCGCTTCTGGTGCGGGATGTGGCGAGTGCGGAGACTGTCGAGGACATGAAGGCGAATACCGCCCGCATTCCCCAGCTTCTCGTGCAACTGGTCGGCGGCAACAATGCCCATGAGGTGGTCACCCGGCTCATCACCGATATCGCCGATACGATCACCCGCCGCCTGCTGGTTCTGGCCGAAAAGCGGTTCGGCCCGCCGCCGGTCCCCTACCTTTGGCTTGCCTGCGGCAGCCAGGGACGCCAGGAGCAGACCGGCGTCTCCGATCAGGACAATTGCATCGTCATCGATGATCGGGTGACCCCGGACGACATGCCCTATTTCTCCGCGCTTGCCCGCTTCGTCAGCACCCACCTGAATGATTGCGGCTACATCTTCTGCCCCGGCGACATGATGGCCACCAATCCGCAATGGTGCCAGCCGGCCAGCACCTGGCGGCGCTACTTCCATAGCTGGATCGAACGACCGGACCCGATGGCGCAGATGCTGGCGAGCGTCATGTTCGATCTGAGGCCAATCGGCGGCGAGTTTTCGCTGTTTCAGGATCTGCAGGCCGAAACCCTGGAAAGGGCAAGCCGCAACTCGATCTTCGTGGCGCATATGATCGCCAATTCGCTGAAACATGCGCCACCGCTCGGGTTGTTGCGCGGCTTTGCCACGATCCGCAGCGGCGAACACCGCAACCAGATCGACATGAAGCACAATGGCGTGGTGCCGGTGGTGGATCTCGGCCGGGTCTATGCCCTGCAGGGTCGGCTGACGCCGGTCAACACGCGGGCGCGCCTGCTGGCGGCGGAAGAGGCGGGCATCATCTCCGGTGCCGGTGCGCGCGATCTTCTGGCGGCATACGACCTGATTGCCGAAATGCGCCTGCGCAACCAGGCCCAGCAGATCAAGGCGGGCCGCCGCCCGGACAATTTTCTTGGCCCCTATGAATTCGGCGATTTCGAGCGCTCCCATCTGCGCGACGCTTTTGTCGTCGTGCGCACCATGCAATCGGCGCTGAGCCACAGCCGCGCGCCCAGTTGAGTTGAGGAATTTTCCGCATGCTGTTTGAGTTCATTGCCGTCGTGACCGTGGGCGTCGCCTTGGCCGGTATCGCCATGACCCTGCGCTTCATCACGCGGCAGCGCCTGCCCAAATGGATCATCCCTGTCTTTGCCGGTCTCGGCATGCTCCTTTATACGATCTGGAGCGAATACAGCTGGTTCTCGCGGGTCACGGCAGCGCTTCCTCCGGAAATCCCGGTGGCATGGCACAATGCGGATGCGGCCTTCTGGCGTCCCTGGTCCTACTATCAGCCGGTCATCAACCGCTTCACCGCCGTCGATTTGCGCACCGCCCAGCGCAATGCCAATTTTCCCGATCAGGTGATGGTCGATGTCATCCTCGCCGCGCGCTGGCAGCAGTCGGCGCGGGTCAAGGTGGTGCTCGATTGTGCCGGACATCGTCGCGCCGATTTGATCGGGCGCAACGTCAGCATCGCCGAAAACGGCGAGATTACCGGTGCCGACTGGATCACGCTTCCGGCAGACGATCCTGTTCTGCAGACGGGCTGCGCGGCCAAGGCGGGCTGAGGCCGGTTGCGGAAGGGAGCCGCGAGCCCGGTCGGGTCTCGGGGAGGAGATGATGATGGCACGCTGGAGCCTCAGGGCTCGCCTGTTTCTGTTCTTTTTGGCCCTTGGTCTGGGCTCGCTCGCAGCTTTGGCCGCAGGGCTTTGGTTTGCCCTGCATCGTGGTGCGGATACGGAAGCCGTCAGCACCGCGATGCGCGTGGCCGTGGTGGCGGGTTTCCTCATCCTCGCGCTCACCGCCGGCATCGGCTATCTCTTTGATCTCAATCTGGCGAAGGCGCTCGAGCGCCTCGCCGGTGCGATCCGCGCCCGCGCCAATGCCGGCGTTGCCCAGGAGATCGACACGACGGGGCTCACCTACCTCGGCAGCATCACCGATGCCGTCTCCGAAGCCGCCATCCGGCTCACCCAGACGCGCAGCGCCATGGCCGAAACGGTGGCACGTGAGACGGCGCGGCTCTCCGCCGAACGGAGCCAGCTGGAACGATTGTTGTCCGATGTGCCGCCGGGCGTGCTCTTGTGTACCGGCCGTCACCATCTGGTGTTCTACAACGGTGCGGCCCATCAATTGCTGGATAACCCGGTTCTGCCGCTGTGCCTCGACAAGAACCTGTTCGATTACCTGAATGACGGGCCGGTTCGCCATGCCCACCAGCGGCTGCTGGAAGCTGGAACGGCAGCGGCCGCCGTCGAACTCGTCTGCACCACGCATGGCAATACCCGCCGGCTCGCCGCCCGCATGCGTCTTGTCGGCGAAGACACGGCCGATCCGGCCGCCTATGTGATGACGCTGCGCGATGTGACGGCAGAACTGTCCGCCGATGCCCGCCGCGACGCGCTGTTGAGTGAAGTCTTCGATGACCTGCGGCCCGTCCTGGACGACCTCGCCGCACAGGCGGCGGATCCGCAAAGCCGTGACCAGGCGCTGAGCGCCGTTCAAAAGCGGCTCAGTGCCCTGTCCGCCCGCTTCGAGGCGATGCGGGAAGGGGAAAGGTCACCGCTTCCGGTGATGCAGCCCGTCTCCAACCGGTTCGTGGTCTATGACTTCGAGCTCCTCTCCCGCCTCTACGCGGAAAAGATCGGCGAGGCGCGGCTGGACGACCTGACCTATGTGGTTTTCGACACGGAAACGACGGGCCTGCTTCCGGACCAAGGCGACGAGATCGTCCAGATTGCCGCCGTGCGCATCGTCAACGGCAAGCGGGTGAGGGGTGAGGTCTTTGACACGCTGGTCAATCCGGGCCGCTTGATCCCCGCGTCATCCACCGCCGTGCATGGGGTGTCGAACGAGATGGTCGAAAACGCGCCCAGCGTCGTCGATGTGCTGGAGCGTTTCCGGGTTTTTGCGCAAGGAGCGGTTCTGGTGGCTCACAATGCCCCCTTCGACATGGAATTCCTGCGACGGCGCGAGCGGGAACTGGGCGGACGCTTTGATAACCCGATCCTCGATACGGTGCTGCTGTCGGCGAGCGTCTTCGGCCAGGCCGAAACGCATACGCTGGATGCGCTGGCCGAGCGGCTGGGCCTTTCCATTGCCGGCAGCGACCGGCACACTGCGATCGGCGATGCGGTGGCGACGGCGGAGGTCTTTCTCAAGCTGAAGGACATGTTGGCGGCAAAGGGCATTCACCGGTTTGGCGAGGTGCTGCGGGAAACCCGCAAACACCGCCGCCTGCTGAAGGATCTCAATTGACGCTGCCCGCGTAATTCGGACGAGAACGAAAGAGATCGACATGCTGCCTTCGGTGATCGCCCATTGCGACTGGAGCATCGACGCCCGCAAGCGGTGGATGGCGGTTGCGGTCCATCGGGCAGGGCGCCTTGAGCTTTCGGCACCGGAGCCTGTCGGCGACACGTCCACGCTGATCGAACGCCTGCAGGCGCGGGCGGTCTCAGGCGGGCCGCTGCTGCTCGGCTTCGATTTTCCAATCGGACTGCCGCAGGCCTATGCCCGGAAGACGGGACTTGTCTCCTTCCGTGGTTTTCTCGACGTGGTGGGCACGGATGGCTGGGCAGACTGGTTTTGCGTCGCCACGGCGGCGGAGGACATTACGCTGAGACGGCCCTTTTATCCCGCAAGGCCCGGCGGCACGCGCCGCAGCCAACTGTTCGAGGCGCTTGCCCTCGCGCCTGCGGATCTGCTCAGGCTCTGCGAACAGCCGGCGCCCGGTCGACAGACGCCGGCCATGCTGTTCTGGACACTCGGCGGCAATCAGGTCGGCAAAGCGGCGATCACCGGCTGGCGGGAGGTGATCCTGCCCCATCGGTATCGGATCGGCCTCTGGCCTTTCGATGGTCGCCTGGTCGATCTGCTGCAGCGCCATGCCGTGGTGGTGACGGAAACCTATCCGGGGGATGCCTATGGCCAGATCGGCATTGCGCGCCGGCCCGTCTGGAGCAAACGCAGCCACTGGGGACGCCTCTCCGTTGCGGGCTACCTGCGGCAGTGGCTGGCCGCGCATGAGAGGGTGACGGCAAACGCCGCGCTGGCTGCGAGCATCGAGGCCGGTTTCGGCGCCGATGCCGCGGGGGAGGACCGGTTCGACTGTACCGTCGGGCTGATGGCGATGATCGACATCGCGCTCGGCCTGCGGGGCGAGGGCGCCCCGCCGAACGACAGGGTCACCACCTGGGAGGGCTGGATCCTCGGTAGGTCGGCGCTCTGACGGGCGCCGGCCCCATCTTTGTCGCTGCCCTTACCAGAGATCGACGTGGCGATTGACGTCCTTGTAGAGCAGGTAACGGAAGCGACCGGGGCCGCCCGCATAACAGGCCTGCGGGCAGAAGGCGCGCAGCCACATGAAATCGCCGGCCTCTACCTCGACCCAGTCCGTGTTCAGCCGGTAGACGGCCTTGCCTTCTAGCACATAAAGGCCGTGCTCCATCACATGGGTTTCCATGAACGGAATGGTGCCGCCCGGCTCAAGCGTCACGATGTTGAGGTGCATGTCGTAACGCACGTCGTTCGGATCGATGAAGCGTGTCGTGCCCCAGGCACCGTTGGTATCGGGCATCGGCGAGATGGCGTGTTCGCCCTCGTGGGTGAAGATCGCCGGCGGCGGCTCCAGCCCTTCGACCACCTGGAACTTCTTGCGCACCCAGTGGAATTTGGCGAGCGCCGAACCGCTGTTCTTGACGCTCCAGCGGCACCCGGCCGGCAGATAGGCAAACGAACCCGCCTCCAGATGGTGCATCTTGCCCTCGTGGATGATGGTCATTTCCCCTTCGACCACGAAGATCGCGCCCTGCACGCGGGCATCCGGTTCCGGCCTCTCGCTGCCACCGCCGGGTGCCACTTCCATAATGTATTGCGCGAAAGTCTCGGAAAAGCCGGTCATCGGCCGTGCAATGACCCAGGCCCGGGTCTTCGACCAGTGCGGCAGCAGGCTGGTGACGATATCGGACATCACGGTGCGGGGAATGACGGCATAGGCCGTGGTGAACACCGCCTTGCTGGAAAGAAGTTCCGTCTGGCCGGGAAGCCCACCCATGCCCGCATAATACCGTCTGTCGTTCATCACACGCTGTCTCCAAATTCCGCTTGTCCTGGCCAACGAGGCCCAGTCAGCATCTTTCATATCGTCAAGCGGTGCGGGAGTAAAAACGAATTGTTGGGGAAACAATGATAAGAGTATGCGTCGCGGGTGCGCAAAAATGTGGAGGCGTCAGCAGAAATACTGGCGCCGGCGATCACAGGGGCGACGGAGCAAATTTCGCCGCGATCTCTTCCGCCGCGGCAGCGGCACCCTGTCGTGTGTAGAGGTTGCCGCGAACGTGATAGCTGTGGGCCATCAGGCGGAAAAACGCCTCGGCAACCTCCTGCCGCGGCGGCACAGGGTGGCTCCAGAATGTGTCGAGTGACGCCTGGTGCGTCATTCCCTCTATGTCATAGACCGCGCTGCCCAGCACCTTCACCGGTTTGCCCATCCGGATGGCAGGCAAGGCCGCGGTCGAATTAACGGTGACCACGCCTTCACAGCTGCCAAACAGGTGTTCCAGATTGCCGCCATCGATGATGTCGATCCTCTCGCTCAGCTGCGTGTGATTGCACTGCTGGCGAATGTAATGCGTCCAGTTGATGAGCCCCGCATCCATCGGATGGAGTTTGACGACAAGCCTCGCATCGGGGGATGCGAAGCGGGCAAAAGACGTAAGAACAAGGTCGATTGCTTCTTCCTGACCCCGAAAGGGGGAGTGCACCCGTAGCTGATAGTCGGTTTGCAACTGCAGAGGATAGACGAAAAAGGGCGCCCTACTGCCAACCACCGCATGGATCGTCTCTGCGGCCTCTCTCTGCCGGCTCTTCTCTCCGGCAAGTCGCCCGATCCAGCCCAGGTACTCAAGGAAGGGATGGTAGAGCGTGTGCCTGACATAGAAGGGGTAAAGCCACCACAGGAGAACCGTCGAGACATTATAGAGGATGTCGTAACCGGCATCTGCCCAGAAGCCTTGAGTGTAGCGCCGACTCCAGTCCGGTTCCGGCAGATCCCGTCCTTGCGCCAGAACTTCATCGGCGCGGCGTGGAAACCGTGAATTGGAGGCAGTGCCATCCCGTTCGAAGATCACCCAGTCCGGTCTCAGATAACCGAGATCGACCACATGAACCGCAATGTTCCGGGACTTTGCCTCCTCGACGGCGATCTTGTGGTACGGCCGCTCCTCTCCGAGGAGGATGAGGTTGGTCACCTGGTTCTGGTGGAGAAAGTCTGAAAAAAAAGAATTCCAGTTCCTCAGGCGTCCCCTATAATGGAAGCCGTTCTTCCGGCGCCAGAAGATCCAGTCGCCGACATTGAAGTTGATGCGCAGGCACTGATGCCCCTGTCGCTCAAGACGCTCCGCAAGCAGCGCAAAGAGCGGTGACGACGAGCCCTGCAGGAACAGAAACACCCGCCTTTCGCCCGCGAGTGGTCGGGTCTCGTCCGATTGATCTTTGTCGCTCGACCCGTCCGCCAACGCCAGAGCCCCTTACGTGTTGCTGCGACTGACGCCGGCCAGCCGAACGATCGTCTTGATCAGGTTCCAGGGTGCTTCCTCCGAGGAAGCATGCGACTTGGACATACCCTGGGCCGAGCCGAGAGGCACGATCACGTAATCCGTTCTCGGATCGGGAAACGGGTTGGCGAAACTTTTCAGAAGCGGGGCGTGATCGCCATAGAAAACAAGCCAGACCGGCCGCTTCAGGCCGTTGAGATAGGTCGTCAGATGACCGAGAGCATCGTCAGCCTTGCGCAGCAGTTCTGTGTAGATATCAACGGGATCGGTCAGTGCGCCGCATCGGCCGGGTTCCCACGGGCCGTGATTGGCCATCGAGGCGACGAAGAAGAAAGCCGGTCGTTGCGGGTCGCTGGACTGGATGGTGTCGATCAGGCGCTGGGTCAGTTTCCGGTCCGAGACATACGGGCCATCTGTCACCGGGTTGTGACCAAATGCGTCGAGCATGGTCATGTCCTGAAAGCCGAGAAGCGGTAAGGCCTTGTCGCGGAGAAAGAAGGTCCGGTCATAGGGGTGCAGGAAATGGGTCAGCCATCCGCCTTCCATGAAGCGCTTCGGCCAGGCGATATCCGCATAATGCGACGCGCGCAGATAAGGGTGACTGGCGTCCACATAAGCGTCTTCCGGCTGAAGCCCGGTCAGGACCGCAAACTCCGTGCGAAGCGTATAGCCGCCCTCGAACACACTGGTCATGCGGCCCCATTGGCTGGCATGGGCGCGCAGATAATCCAGATGCGGAAGGTGGAGGTCCGTCACACCGAAGTGGCGCAGATCGATGAAGGATTCCGACTGCCAGACCACGATCAGAGGCGGCCCACTCGGCTCCGTGTCATGGTCTTCGCCAGTGATTTCCGCGAGAATGTGATGAAGCCCCTGGCGAATTTCTTCCACGACATCTTCCCGCCTTCGACCAAGCCAGACGATCGTGTGGTAGACCACGGTTGTGAAGGTCCCGAACCGCACCGTGTTGATCTTCGGATCAAGTGTCTTGAGAAGTGCCTCGCTAAACCGCACCAGTGGCGGATTGGAAAATCGGAACAGCGGCAGTAGCCATGGCCCGAACCCGATCACGAGGCCGGCAACAATCCAGAAGAATGTCCCCTCGCGCGGCACGATAGAAGATTCCATCACCATATAGGCTGCGCTCGCACCGAACACGTAACCCAGGGCGACGACCCAGAAGATGGCGTTCAGGAAGGTCGCGTAGAAGATTTCCTTGTGCTTGATGAGATCGATCACCAAGGCGATGTCGGAGAAGACCAATGGTTCGCGAATATAGACAAGCTTCGCGCGCGATATCGCCGTAAAAATGATGAAAAAGCTCGCCGTCCCCTGGAACGCGTAGAACGGCCGCCAGGATATGGCGAAGAAGCCGGCATAGACCAAGGCGATGACCGGCAACCGGGCCAGGTTCTCGAACAGGGTTTGCGAGCGGCTTCTGGCGATCTTTGCTTTGTCGAATTCTGCCTTCGGCAGAGCAAACCGATCCGTGGCAAGAACAGTCGCGCAGGTCAGAAGATAACTGACCAGTACAAAAAGGATCGGATGCTCATATGCCGCCAAAAGGGTCATTTTGGATGATCCGCGACGATGGCAAGGCAGGTCCGGACAGCGGTCAAATTCGCTGCCGACGGCGGCAACATCATTTTGCAGAGTGCAGGACGAACGCCTCTCACGTGCCGCGCATCGCTAGTCCGTGACAACATTGGCAATGCTGACGGCGGCTGCTGCCGTTCCGATCGGACGTCCAATGATGTTGAGGAACTTTGCGAAATCAACCGAAGGATGGCGCGATGCATAGATCACATCACGATCTTTGATCGGGAAATTCTGGCCGATGAGCAGACTGTCGGCCTTATCCATTCCGAAACGGTAGACGATCGGATAGCGGCCATCCTTGTCGGCGCTCATCCCCTTGCGGACCAGTTCGGCAACCCGTTGGGGACCAACGAGATCCGTCAGGATCTCAGGCTCCTCGTAGCGGAAGATGAAATAGCCTTTGATGTCGGCGGTGCTGTCGTCGGCTCCGCCGGCAAGGGCGATCGCTTCAAGCAGATTCAGATCATTGGCGCCAAAATCGACGCGACGCGTGGCGCGCACGGACCCGAGAACAGTGAAGGTGCGCGGATTATGCACCAGATAAACCTGGTCACCAGGCTGTACATAGATGTTCTCGCGGGGGTTCTCGAGGATCGTCTTCAACAGGACCGAACCACGCACTTGGTTACGGGTCAGATTGACATAGGTCTCGTAGGGCTGGTGCGTTGCCCCCCCTGCCTTCGCAATAACGTCCATCAGGGTCTCGTTGACGAGACCAAGCGGAATCACTGCGGAACGGGCAACGGCGCCCGTTACCGACACATTACGTGACGCGGTGTTAGAAAGATTGACCAATACATCCGGCTCGACGGCCTTGTTCTTCAGAGCTTCGATGATGGTCTGTCGAACCTGTTCGATCGTCTTGCCGGAGAGCTTTACCGTACCAACATACGGAATCGCGGCTTTGCCATCGGTCTGGACAACCACGTCGAATGGCGTCTGCTTCGAATCGGCAGTCGAGAAGAGACCATCCGGACTTGCCTCGAAGATCACAATCTTGAGTTGGTCCCCTACGCCGACCACGGGTTCGCGAACGCCGGAGCGAACATTGAAGCGCCTTTGAAAGTTCTTGGTCTGGTGGCTTGCAACGACCTGTGTGACGCGGTTGTCCACATCAACAAGCTCAAAGACTTGCGCGCGGACGCGGCTCTGCTCGCTGGCGGACAAGCCAGCCTGCTTCACGATGTCGCCCGCCAGAGGGCCTTCGGCTGGCACGTACTGGCAACCGGCCATGACGCTACAACCAATCAGCGCAATGATTTTTCTCACCGCTGCCACTCCCTCACGCAACTGCGGCGCCGACAAACCATATTTCCGTAGACACAACAAGAGGCAATTACTCTAATCCCCGCTCATGTTTGGCGCCTGGAGTTCAGCACGTAAACGTTGCCTTTATATGTCATATCCTGTTATCTCTTTATTTAGACGTTCTCCCAGTTAAAAGTCCCTTACTCTACGGTACTCATGTCAGTCGAAATCATCGGATACGCTGCCATCGCTCCTGGCGCTCCGTCGGCGATCGATCTGTTCAAGCAGCTTCGCGCCGGAGTCTGCTCGGTAACAGAAGTCCCGGCTTCAAGGTGGGACAAGGCTCGATTTTGGCATCCGATACAGGGCGTATCCGGCAAAACCTACACCTTCGCCGCAGGGGTGGTTGAGAACGTTCATGACTTCGATCCCGTAGTCTTCGGACTCTCGCGGCGTGAAGCCATGGCCATGGATCCGCAGCAGCGTTTGTTGCTGTCAGTCGCCTGGCGGGCTTTGGAAGATGCGGCTTTGCCGCTGTCGGCGCTGCAAGATAGAGTTGTAGGGGTTTATGTCGGCGCATCGAGCCTCGATAGTGCAAACCTTTCGGCAGAGGATCCCGCATCCGGCGGCCCTTACTTCATGACGGGCAACACCCTGTCGATCGTCGCCAATCGCCTGTCGCATATTTTCGGCCTGCATGGTCCGAGCCTGACAATCGATACGGCCTGTTCGTCTTCTCTGGTCGCGCTGGATCAGGCTGTCCGCGCGCTGGAGCGAGGCGAGGTGGATACGGCGATCGTGGGTGGCGTGAACCTTCTGAACCATCCATTGCCATTTGTCGGTTTTGCCCAGGCGAGAATGCTGTCGCCGGAAGGGCGCTGCCGGGCCTATGACACCGACGCTTCGGGCTATGTCCGCTCGGAAGGTGCGGTCGCGATCATCCTGCGTCGGACGGACGTGGCAAAGACCGAGGGCGATCGTAGCCGGGCGCGTATTGTCGCCACGGGTGTAAATTCCGCCGGACGCACCAATGGAATCTCGCTTCCCTCGGCGGAGGCGCAGGTCGCGCTTCTGCAGGGGATGTATGATGACAACCGGATCGACCCCAACGATCTTGCCTTCCTCGAAGGCCATGGCACCGGCACCAAGGTCGGAGACCCGGCAGAGGTGTGGGCGATCGGTCAGGTGATCGGCAAACGGCGACGCGCGCCACTGCCCATCGGGTCTATCAAGACGAACATCGGTCACACGGAACCGGCGTCAGGTCTGTTCGGACTGCTGAAGGCGGTGATGGCGCTGGAGCAGAACTATCTCCCTGCCTCGCTGTTTTTCGATAAACCGAACGAGACGATCGATTTCGAGAATCTGAATGTTCGCGTGAACAGCACGCCGCTCGAACTTTTGCGGGCTCGACGTCCGCGTCTTGCCGGCGTGAACTCCTTCGGTTTCGGCGGCACGAATGCCCATGTGGTAATTTCCGATCCCGAAAAGGTGGCGCAGACTGAGCCACTCGAACCGCATGGCGAACGCTATTTTGTTGCCAGCGCGCAGACCGAGAGTGCCCTCAAGGCTTTGGTGGAAGCCTATGTGCGCCGCATGGACAAGGCCGCGCCGGCCCAGATCAACCGCATCGTCGCGGCTTCCGGCGGTGGTCGGACCCTGTTGCGTCACCGACTGGTTGGCGTGCCGACGACGCCCGACACGCTGAGGACGAGACTGGCTGGCTTTCTTCAGTCGCAGGCGATCGACGGGATCGAGACGGGTGAGGTGCCTGCAGGGCAGTCCAGGATCGCCTTCGCTTTTGCCGGCAACGGGGCGCAATGGGCTGGAATGGGCGTAAGTGCCTATCGCAGGAGCAAGGCCTTCAAGCGGCATTTCGATGCCGCAAGTGCGCTCTTTGAAACGCATCTCGGGGAAAAGCTCGTTGAACTGCTCGTTTCCGATACGCTTGATGAGCGGCTCTCGGACACCCGGATTGCACAGCCGCTTCTGTTCTCGATTCAGGTTGCGATTGCAAACGCTCTGGCGGCAGCGGGCATCCGCCCGGCCTGTGTGTTCGGCCACTCGATCGGTGAGGTGGCCGCAGCCCACATCGCGGGTGCCATGTCCCTCGTGGATGCCGTTGCCGTCGTTGCAGCCCGTTCCCGGTGCCAGCATGTGACGCGCGGCCGCGGTACGATGGCAGCTGCGCTCTGCAGCGAAGAGACCGCCAAGGCCTTTCTAGCGGAGCACGCCATAACCGAGGTGGTGGTGGCCGCGGTTAACGCACGCAATTCGGTGACATTCTCGGGTCCGCGTCAGAAAATCGAAGAGGTGAAGGCTCTTGCGCGTCGCCGCAAGATTGCCGTCCAGATGCTGGATATCGAATATCCGTTCCACCATCCACTGATCGATGATGTGCGCGAGGAATTCATCGCGACGCTGCCGGATATCGGACTTCACGAGGGCGAGTTGCAGTTCCTCTCCACCGTCACCGGAGATGCATTGTCGGGCAGAAAGCTGTCTGCGAGCTACTGGTGGCGCAATGCGCGCGAACCGGTTGCCTTCCGCAGTGCTGTGGCAAAGGCGCTCGACGCCGGTTGTAATCTGTTCCTGGAAATTTCGCCGCGTCCTATCCTGAACAACTACATCAAGGAAACGATCAGAGAGCATTCCGCCAATGCTCATGTGCTGAGTTCGCTGTCCAAGGACAATGAAGAGAGTGCCGATCCGATTGCCCAGATCATCGCGCGTCTGTTCGCGTTTGGCGCCGATGGGATTTCGTTGACCCGTCTGGCGCAGGTGGATCTGCCGAACGTTCCGTTTGAGCCCGAGACCCTCACTGTCCCCGCCACAAGCGATACCTACGATCTCTTCGGACGGAATGCCGGCCCCTACACGCTGGCCGGATGGCGGGTCGATCCCAATGCGGGAGCCTGGAAGAACCACATCGATGCCGCACTCTTTCCGGACCTCGCGGAACATGTCGTCGAGGGCAGGGCGATCATGCCCGGTGCCGGTCTGGTGGACATCGCGCTTCAGGTCGCGCGGCAGCACCTTCGAACCGATCGTGTGACGTTGACCAACGTCGAACTGCTCAATCCGCTGCCGCTGGATGAGAAACTTCTCGAGCTATCGACCATCGTTTCTCCGGAAACGGGAGTGATCGAAATCCGCTCGCGCGAGAGATTGTCGGACGATGACTGGACACTGCACGCCGTTGCGCGCTGCCAGAAGATGGTGGACGGTCCGGCTGCCGATATCTTCGACGCACAGGAGGTGACCGCCGACCGGATTGCCAAGGATCGCATCTACGCCATAGCGGCGGCGTTTGGTCTCGATTACGGCCCCTCTTACCAGCGGCTGGACGAGGCCGTGACGGATGGAGGTTCGAAGATCGTCGCGCGTCTGGCGCCGGCGGCCAATCCGGCGCATCCGCTTCTCGAATGGGCCGTCAGCCCGATGTCGCTCGATGCAGCCTTCCACGGTTTGGTTGGATTGTTCGATCGTCTGTCGGGCGATGCTCAAGGCTCGCCCTACATTCCGGTCCGTTTCGGCGTAATACATCTTGTTTCGCCGGGCGCAGATATCCATGCCGTCCTGATCGAAATCCAGAGGTTCAGTGCGCATTCCATCAAGGCCCGTTTCCAGTTGAAGGATCGGGAGGGCAGAACCGTCCTCGTGATAGACGATTGCCGCTTCCGCAGGACATCGCTTCGGCAGCAGCGTTCCGTTCCCTCTCTCGGTTTCCATTACGAGGCCCTTCCTTGGAACGGACGTGTTGCGGCAAATCCGGTCAGGACGGCGCAGCCTCTGATCTCGCTCGCGCAATCACTGGAGACAGACGATTCCAGCCTCCTGCTGCAGGCGGCTGTCCTGCGCAGCTGCCTCGATATCGCAATGGCCGCCACCGTAGAGACGGATGGCAAGATCTCGGTCGCGTCTGCGCCCCAGGAGGCGAGGGTCTTCCTGTCCACGTGCCTGTCCATCCTGCATGGGGCAGGGCTTGCGGCGCCGGTGGATGATCAGTGGCATCTGGCAGATGGCATCGATCTGCCGGAGGTCGCCGAACTTCTGCGGGAGTTCGAAGCCGATCGCCCGGATCGGGGCGCCGAGGGCGTCGCTGTTGCAAGCATTCGCGCGACCATGTTGGCGAGGCTTCATCCTGGCAACGCCGTGCCGTCGAACCTTCCGGTGGCGCCAACATCCGCGACGGCGGATTATCTGCATCAGCGCTCGGCTGCCGCCGACTGGCGCAATGCGCTCCTCATCAACGCACTCTCTGACCTTTCGAAGGCGACCGGGTCTTGTCCCCTGACATGTCTTCAGATCGGCGCCACGGCGCCGCATGCTGTCCAGCGCGTTCTGGACCTGCTGGAGCCTCTTGCAGGACGCCTGGCCGTGTTCGAGACGGACGATGAATTGCGCCGTTCGCTGGAAATCCTGTTCCAGGACAATCCGCGCATCGAGATCCTTCAATCTCTGGACCCGGCAAGGATCTACCACGCCGTCTATTCGTCATCCGATCGTTATGCGCAGTTGATCATCAATGACGAGACGGCTGTGTCGTCGGTCCGGTCATTCGTTGGCGCAGGTGCGCGCCTGCTGATCGCCGAAAGCGCATCCTCACTGATCAACGACTTCATGAACGGTCTTGCCGCGGAACAGGGCGATCCCGGCGTGCTTGCCGACCTGCATCTCGGCCATCTGCCAACTGCCCGGGAATGGAAGCGCCATCTTGCGGCGCTCAACCTCGACGGGGAGGCGGTACAGACGGTCGATGGACCGTATGGGCCAGCCAATATCATTGATGCGCAGGCGGACGATGTGGTGGCGGATAGTCCCGTCCGCAACGACGGATACGTTCTTCTTGCCGGTGGAATGCCTGCCGGCTCAGATGCGGCAACTCTCTCTCTGAATCTCGACACCGACAGCCTGACCCAGGACATCGTCACGGTGCTGTCGAAGACAAAGGATCGGACGGTCAACATCGTCTACATCCGCGGTGGCGAGGATGAGGGGACAAGCCTCACCCTGACCGAAGAAAGCTGGAGACTGACGCATTTTGCCCGGACGCTGCATCAGGTCGTCGAAGAGCAGAACCACAAGTGCCCGGTCAATCTGGTACTGCTGCTGCAGGGCGGGGCGCCGGTCGGCCTCTCAATTGCAGGGGAAACCCTTCCGGTGTCGCCGATCAATGTCGGCTTGTGGTCGTTGGCGCGTGTCCTGCAGAACGAACTCGAAAGCCTTGGCATCTTCCTGTTCGATGCGGCGCCGGCCGAACTCGACAAGGCACTGATGCTCGCCTCTCTGGATCAGAGCCGGGAATGGATCATCGGCGCCAGGGGCGACGATGTCCGCGAAATTCGTGCCGTGGAGGCCGCACTCTCCCGTGGCAACATGCTCACGACCCGCTACTCCGCCGCAACGATCCGTCAGCGTATACCCTCGCGCGTTGATGCGCTCTATTGGGAGGCCTGCGATCTGCCGCAGCCGGGTGATGATCAGGTCGTCGTGGACGTCGCAGCCGCCGGGTTGAACTTCCGCGATGTGATGTGGGCCATGGGCCTGTTGCCGGAAGAGGCCCTGGAGGAGGGGTTTGCCGGTGCGACCATCGGCATGGAACTCTCCGGCCGCGTTGTTGCCGTCGGCTCGTCCGTGTCCGACCTGAAGGTCGGAGATGCGATCATGGGGATAGGCCCCGCTGCATTCTCCACTCACGCGGTCATTGCGCGGGCGGGATTGGCCAAGGTTCCAAGCGAGATCGATCTCAAAGCTGCCGCCACCGTGCCGGTCACTTTCCTCACGGCATGGTATGCTATCGTGGAGCTGGCCCGTGCGCGGGCCGGGGAAACCCTGCTGGTTCATGGTGCAGCAGGAGGCGTTGGTCTCGCCGCTATCCAGATCGCGCGCGCCCTGGGCCTCACAGTGATTGCGACCGTCGGAAGCGACGAGAAGACGGCTTATCTGAAGACGCTGGGCATCGAGCACGTCTTCAACTCGCGTTCTCTGTCCTTCGTGGCAGACGTCAAACGCGTGACCGGCGGCGAAGGCGTCGACATGGTTCTGAATTCGCTTTTCTCCGATGCGATGGAGCAGAGCATCGGTCTCGTCAAGCCGTTTGGGCGCTTCCTGGAACTGGGCAAGCGAGACTACTATGCCGATCGCAAGATCGGCCTGCGGCCCTTCCGCCGGAATGTCAGCTACTTCGGCATTGACGCTGATCAGTTGCCGTTGAAGGCCCCAGCGCTGACGAAGAACATTTTCGAGACCCTGGGACGGCTCTTTGCAGAAGGTAAGCTGTCACCGCTTCCCTATCGCCTCTTCCGGCATGACGAGATCGGCGATGCTTTCCGCCTGATGCAGAATGCCGGCCATGTCGGCAAGATCGTCATCGAACCGCCGGCGGCGGGAGAGCACCCGGTCGCATCGAAACCGGCTGGACTGCAACCGCTGCCGCCGGTCGGTCTCCACATCGTCGTTGGCGGTATCGGAGGCTTCGGCCTTGCGGCGGCGGAATGGCTCGTCGCGCGAGGGGCGCGCCAGATTGCGCTTGTGACGCGGCGCGGTGTGGCAGACGATGAGACTGCGGCAGCCATTCACAGATGGGACGAAAAGGGCGTACAGGCATCCTGCCATCCTTGCGATGTCACGAATGCCGCGGCCGTCGAAGACCTTCTGCGGACGCTGCGCCAGCGGGCGCCGATCAAGGGCGTGGTGCATGCGGCCATGGTGCTGGACGATGCGCTGGTGAATAACCTCACCCGTGAACGCTTCGAGGCGGTCATTGCGGTCAAGGCGGAAGGTGCAGTCAACCTCGATCGCGCGACGCGCGCGGATAAGCTCGATTATTTCCTGATGTTCTCTTCGGCAACGACCCTCATCGGCAATCCGGGGCAGGCCAATTACGTTGCGGCGAACGGATATCTGGAAGGGCTGGCGCGCAAGCGGCGGCAGGAGGGACTTCCCGGCCTCGCGGTCGGCTTCGGCGCTATCGCGGATACCGGTTATCTCGCCCACAACGCCGCGGTGAACGAGGTCCTCAGCAAAAGGCTCGGCAACTCTGCGATGAAGGCGAGCACGGCCTTGGCCTTCGTTGAATATTACATGGCCGTTGATCCTGGTACCGTCGATAGCGGCGTCGTCATCTGTTCGCCGATCGACTGGCATGCTGCGAAAGCACTACGGCTCGTCAACACGCCGTTGTTCGACGTGCCGCTACGCCAACTGGCGGCGGGTGCGGTCGCGGGTTCCGATACGATCGACCTTGCGGAACTGGTCGCAGACAAGAGCGAAACGGAGGCGATGGAGCTTCTGTTCAAGCTCGTGGCAGGCGAGATGGCCAACGTGTTGCGCATTTCTGAAGGCGCTATAACCCGCAACAAGGTTCTGAAGGACGCCGGCCTTGATAGCTTGATGGCCGTGGAACTCAGCATGAGCTTCAAGGACCGCACGGGGGTTGATATGCCACTGACGGGGCTTGGCGACACGACGACGGTCGATCATGTCGTGCGAAAGCTCTATGAGCGTGTCATGCGCCAAAGCGACAACGACGACGAAGCGTTGCCGCATCAGGAGATCGAGGCGCTCGCTTCGCAACACCTGGATGCTGCGCGCAAGACTGTGGGTGACGCGTGACGGAAAAAACCTCTTCATCATCCGCGCGCATGCAGCAGGGACGGCGAAACGCACTTCTGGCACAGATGCGCGGTCTGTCCCGGACGAACGACGAGGCGGAGCAGCGGGAGCCGTTGAAGCGCCAACCGCCGCAATTCAACGAGCTTCCCGAATACAAGCAGGTCCAGATTCAAAAACTGGCTGGTGACCTTGTCAAAGTGGCAAACCCCTTTTACCGGACGCACGATATAGGCGCCGGTGCCACGACGGAAATCGGGGGGGCGCGTCTCATCAATTTTGCCTCCTATGACTATCTGGGCACCAATCGTCACCCCTACCTGGGGGAGAAGGTCAAGGAGGCGGTCGAGCGCTACGGGATCTCGGCCTCCGCCAGTCGTCTGGTGGCAGGAGAAAGACCCGTCCACGGACAGCTCGAGTCCAGGATCGCATCCCTGTATCAGGCGGAAGACGCGATCGTTTTCGTCAGTGGCTATCTGACCAATGTGACAGCCATCAGCACGCTGATGGGCCCCGAGGACATCGTCATCCACGACGAGCTTATCCACAACAGCATCCTCACCGGGATCCGTCTGTCCGGGGCCGCAAGACGATTTTTCCGGCACAACGACATGGCGCAGCTGGAGGAGTTGCTATCGACCTTCGACGGCCGCTTCCGGCGCATGCTCGTCATCGTCGAAGGTATCTATTCCATGGATGGAGACGTTGCCGATCTTCCGGCGCTCGTGGAGCTGAGAGACCGCTATGGTTTCTGGCTGATGGTGGACGAGGCGCATTCGCTCGGCGTATTGGGTGAAAACGGCCACGGCACCCACACCCATTTCGGCATCGATCCTGGCAGGGTCGATATCTGGTGCGGCACGCTGTCGAAAACCACATCCAGTTGCGGCGGTTATGTTGCCGGCAGCGAAGCGCTGATCACGGTGCTGAAGGGGACCGCCGGCGGTTTCGTCTACAGTGTCGGCCTGTCGCCTCCGCTCGCCGCAGCAGCAATCGCCAGCTTGGACATCCTTGAGACAGAACCCGAACGCGTCCGCCGTCTCCGGTCCAACGGGGCCTATTTCCTGGAACAGGCGCGCAAGGCGGGGTTGGACACGGGCCTCAGCGAGGGATTTTCGGTGGTGCCGGTCCTCATCGGCGATTCCATCCGGGCGGCTCGTCTCTCGAACGACTTGCTCGCCGTTGGCGTGAATGCGCTTCCCATCATCCATCCGGCGGTGCCGGAAGGTCAGGCACGCCTGCGCTTCTTCATTACCAGCGAACACACGACGGCGCAGATCGATGAGGCGATTGCCAAGACGGCAGCCTGCCTATCGACGCTTGTGGACGAGAACTTCGGGATTGCCTCGCTCGACCGATCGGAAATTGCACGCCTGCTGGCAGGGGCGTGAGGTGTCTTTTCCCAAGCATACGATCATCACCGGCGGATCGAGTGGCATCGGTTATGCCGTGGCGGAGCGGTTGATCCGGCGTGGAGAGCGGGTCTCCCTGATTGCCCGCGACCTCGTGAAGCTGCAACAGGCTCGTGACGGCTTGCTGGCGCTTGGGGCAACACCTCAGTCCATCTCGATCGTTGCTGCCGATGTGATCGATCAGCGCAGGCTGGATGAGGCGGTGGCTGAATGCGAGGAGAGTGGGGGCGTGGCCTCAGCACTGATTGCCTCGGCCGGTATCGTCTGCCCGCAGTTTTTCGACCAACAGCCCGCCGATGATTTTGACCGGCAGATAACGACGAACCTTCTCGGTGTGGCAAACAGCGTTCGAGCCGTTTATGGCCCCATGCGCCGGCGGGGATATGGCCGGATCATGATGGTCTCGTCGGGCGCGGCCTTTGTCGGCATACCGGGTTACGCTGCCTATTGCGCGTCCAAGGCAGCCCTGCGGGCATTCGCGTCGTCGCTGCGTCTGGAAGCAAAACCCGCAGGCGTGCGGGTCTCGATCTGTTTCCCGCCGGATACGGAGACGCCGCAATTGCAGGCGGAATTGCCGCATCGGCCGCAAGCCGCTCGTCTTTTCATGGGGCAAGCCAAACCCTGGCCCGTGGACAAGGTGGCCGAGCGAATTCTGGCCGGTTTTGATGCCGGCAGGGATGAAGTCAATTTCGGGCTTTTGCTGCATGTGCTCGCCCGAACGTCTCCGGCTCTCGAACCCCTCTTGCAATCGCTCTACCTTTGGCGCACGGCAAAGGCCACCGACACAAATTTGACGGACGGATCGTAGTAATGGAAAGCCCATTATGGTTTGGACATGCTACGAAGCAAATAGACCGTCTCAGGACAGCAGGTAACGAATTCGATGTTTGATGATGTCATCCGGGGCGTTCGAGCAAGATTAGGCGGGTCGAGAGGAAAAGCGGCGGCGGAACAGTTGAACGCGTCCATCATCGGCGCCTTGCAGACGGAAAATGGTGGCGGATTCAGCCAGTACGAAATGCGTCATCCCGCCTTCCAAAATGCAATCGACTCTCTGCCTGGCTGGACTTCGTCCTTTCCGCCGGATGCCGGCGTTTCGGCAGGAAATATACCTCTGTTTGCAGACGGTCGGATCATTGCGGCACTCGAAGCCTATGGATCTATCGAAGGCAAGCGCGTGCTGGAAATCGGGCCGCTCGAGGGGATGCACACCTACATGCTGAGTGCGCACGGGGCGCAATCGATCGATGCCATCGAAGCCAACAAGCTCTGCTTCCTGCGATGCCTGGTGACCAAGGAAATTCTGAAACTCGACCGGGCCTCCTTCCATCTGGGCGATGCGCAGGCCTGGCTAAGTGACCAGGAGGCCAGTTACGATTTCGCGCTTGCCTCCGGCGTCCTGTATCACATGCCGGATCCCGGCGAGTTCCTGCGCCTGTTGTCCCTGCGCGCGAAATCCGTCTTCATCTGGACCCACTTCTTTGACGAGGCGGCAATGCCAAAGTCGGATGTTCGCTATCGCCCCTTCAGCGGAAACGTCGAGGTACGCAACATCGCCGGCATGGACGTTCGTTATCATGAGCGCGGCTATCAACTGGCCAACACCAACGCGTCCTTCTGTGGGGGTATGAAGGACCGACACTACTGGCTGCAGCGAGATGAGATTCTGGCGCTGCTGTCGCACTTGGGCTATAGCGAGATCACTGTGCTCGATGAAGAACCGCATCACAGAGGCGGCCCCTGCTTTTCGGTTTTCGCAAGACAGGTTTCATCACCGTGACGTTCCGCCGAAATGCTGATGGATAGAAGTCGTGCTGTTTAACGTGGAGTATGATCACGGGGATGTCCTCGAAGGCTATCTGATCCCCGATGGCTTCTCTGATGAACCCAAGATTATCGTGGCGCGTGATGACGGTACCCTCGTATCCTTCAGCTGTGACCAGCCGCGCCCGGCGGTCGTCCAGTCGGGCCGGCATGCAACGGGCATGGTCGGCTTCCGGCTCGATCGCAAGACCATGCCCGATCTGGTGCTTCAGGACCATCTCGCCATTCACGAGGCGAAGTCGGGATTGTTGATCTACCGGCGCCCGCTGATTGATTCACCTGTTCAGATGAAGCTGTTGCGCCTGGAACTGTCGCTGCTTCCAATGAACAAGTTCGACCAGTATTGCGGGCACCATTTCCAGTATGCCGTGTCTGCGGTGGAGCGGTACGGCCACGAGACGACGCTTCAGGCCTTTCACCTCAACGGTGTCCCCTCGATCTTCATCAGCGGTCGTCTCCTTCTGCGCAATTACGAGGAATTTCTCGACAAGGGGTTTCGCGTCATCGCCGATATTCCAGATCCCTATTACGAGATGGCAAGCCGCCTCTTCATTCTGAAAAGGCTGGCGAAAGGAAGCGTGACGTTTATCGGTGACCGCGACAGGCTCATCCTGTCTGCTGCCGTTGAACACTTCGCCGACGTCAATCTGACCGACACGGCGGGTTTGAACCGCGCACTGAAGCGCGCGCCCGATAAGGTGCGCACGGTTCTTCTCTCCCCGGTGACCCGTCAGCTTGTCACCAGTTACCCCGAACAGCGCGTGAGCCGTCGCGACGTCGCTCCGGCAATCGATGCCCTTTCGCGTTTCACGGTGGTTGGATATGGCGACGAAAATACCCATTTTCAGGATGCCGTCGGCGAACTCTTAGGACTGGAAGGCCCCAGCATTCCGGTTCTGCCGCGTCATTCGATCCTCAAGGAACTGGCACGGCAGTTGAGTGAACTGCCCGTGGCGGAATTGATGCTGGAAGAGGATCTTATTTTCGATCATTATGTGCGGCATGCCCTCATGCCCTACATCAGTTGAGACGAGTTGGCAGACGGATGACGAACGCTCCGATACAGGATGTGGACGCTGAGGAGATCAAGGTCGATGTGCGCCCGGAACGGGAGCGCAAAGGCTGGTTGAGGCGTTCGAATCCCTCCGGTTCGCCGGCCGTGATCGATGCGGAAGACCTGACCACTTCCATTGGCGGCGAAGCCCAAACCGAAACAGGCGGAAAACCGCCCTGGATGTTGATTTCGTTTCTGCTACTGGTGATCCTTCCAACGATCATTGGCGGCGTCTATTTCGCATTCTTCGCTTCGGATCAGTACACGGCGGAAGCCCGCTTTGCGGTGCGTTCACTGGCTGACGACGGATCGGGTGACGGCGGTGATATGAACCTGATGCAGATGCAGGCCGCCCCGCAGGATGCCTATGTCGTCACAAGCTTCATTCACTCGAGTGAAATCCTCTCTCGCCTGGATGGAAAAGTCGATTATCGCGCCATCTTCACCAATCCCGAAGCCGACTACTGGAGCCGGTTCGGTGCCGACGATTCCAATGAAGAATTTCTGAAATACTGGAACAAGCAGGTCACGTCCTACATTGATGGCCCGTCCGGTATCGTGACGCTGAGTGTCCGCACGTTCCGCCCGGCCGATTCCGTCGAACTCGTATCCGCAATCCTGGCCGAGAGCGAAAAGCTCGTGAACGAGATGACGGTGCGCGCCCGGGAGGACATGCTGGCGAGCTTCAGGCGGGAGGTCGATCGCACCGGCAAGCTTTACCAGGATGCTCTTGGCCGCTTGAACAGTTTTCAGCAGCAGTCTGGACTGTTGAGTCCGGAGCTTCAGGCGCAGGAGACCGGCAAGCTTCTCACCGGCCTGTTGGCCCAGAAGCTGACGCTGGAAAGCCGCCTCTTCGTTCTCCAGCAATCCAATGGAACAGACGCTCCCTCCTACAATCAGTTGCTGCTCGCCCGCGAAAGTCTGGACAAGCAGATCAGCACCATGCGGGCACAACTGACTGGCGGCGGCAACGCCTCGCTCGCCAATGTCATCACCGACTATTCCAAGGTCGAGACGGATCGTCTGGTGGCCGAGAAGCTCTACGAGGCGTCCCGGCGCAACTACGATCTCGCCTTTGCCTCGGCCATGCGAAAGGCCCTGTATCTGACCGTCTTCGTCCAGCCGTCCATGCCGGAGGAGGCCCTCTACCCGAAGCGGATATCAACCCCTCTCTTCATCTTCCTCGGCCTTCTGATCTCCTGGGCGACCCTGGCGCTCATCTGGGCGTCTGTTGAAGATCACAGGCTCTAGGAGATAACCGTGATCCGGTTCAAGAACGTCTCCAAGCATTTCAAGACCCAGCATCACAAGAAGATCATTCTGGACCGGGTCAATCTCGAATTCCAGTCAGGTGTCTCCTATGGAATTCTCGGCGTCAACGGGGCCGGAAAATCGACCACTTTGAAGATGATCGCAGGAACCATGCTCCCGAATGCGGGTCGCATCAGCAAGGACGTGCGGGTGTCCTGGCCGCTCGGTTTCGCCTCCGGCTTCCACCCGGACATGACGGGCAAGGAAAATCTGAACTTCGTTGCGAGAGCCTATGGCGAAGACGTTCGGCGGGTCGCGCGCTTTGTCGAGGAATTTGCCGAACTCGGCGACTATATCAACGAGCCCGTTCGCACCTATTCATCCGGCATGATGGCGCGTCTCGCCTTCGGCCTGTCCATGGCCATCGAGTTTGAATGTTATCTCGTCGATGAGATTACCGCCGTTGGCGATGCGCGTTTTCAGCAGCGCTGCAAGACGGCCTTCGACAATCGCCGCAAGAGTGCCGACATCATCATGGTCTCCCACGGCATGGACACGATTAAAGAGTACTGTGATAAAGGTGTGCTTTTGGTCGATGGGCGAATGATGGTATACGAGGATGTGGAACATGCCATCGAAGCGTATTACCGCTTGAACCGATAGACGACACAAGTTCAGACGACCGCAAGAATGCCGGTCGGGTGCCTGGCAAGTGACCGAGGACGTAACGCGTGACAAGCCAGATCGAAGATCATGATCGTGGGGGCAGGCCGTCATCCGGTCTTGACACAAGCCGGGAGGTGGCAGCACGCCTCTCCGTTGCAGCCCGCAAGCTGCGCTTTTCCACCTCGTCGCGCAGCGCTCTCTATCAGGCGGTGGGTCTAAGGCCACGGTTGATCGATAGACTCTTCACCGCGGCGACCATCTTCCAGACCTTGCTTTATCTCGTCTTTCCGATCGCGCTTTCGATCGCCTATTTCGGGTTTCTGGCTTCAGACCAGTATGAGTCGGAGACACGCTTCACCGTTCGTTCGGCAACGCCCGCGCTTGGCAAGGACCAGATCGGCAAGGTGACGGGCATACCGGCCGCCAAGATTGCCCAGGATACCCAGATCGTCGTAAATTTCATCAAAAGCCACGAGATGCTGGAGGTTCTGCAGAAGAGCGTGGACCTGACCAAGATCTACGGTCGCGATGGTATCGACTGGTGGGCACGGCTTCCGTCCGACGCAACAGCCGAGGAAAAGCTGGAATACTGGGAGGGACAGGTCTCGACCTCGATCAGCCCTTCGAGCGGCATCGTCACCGTCAAGGTCCGGGCCTTTGAGCCGCATGAGGCGCAGACTTTGGTTGAGCTCGTGCTTCAAGCTTCGGAAGTCGTTGTCAACCAGGTGAACAATCGCATCTGGGCAGACGTCATCACGACGGCACAGACCAATCTGGACAACGCCCGCACCCAGCTTCAGAAGGCGCGTGAAACACTTGCTGGAGCGCGCAACCAGAGCGGCGTCCTGTCCGTCAGCGGCAGTTCACAGATCATCACCAACCTGATCAGCGCCATTGAAGCCGAAAAGCTCACCCTGCAGCAGCGCTACAATGCGCAGCAATCCGTCGTGTCTCAGAACGCGCCCCAGATGCGTGTGCTGCGGCGCGAAATCGAGGCGAAGGAGCAGCAGATTGCCGAACTGAACGCCAAGATGGCGGGGGTCAAGGCGAGCGAAAGCCGCAACCTTGCGGATGTGTCACAGGATCTGTCCCAGTTGGAACTGGCCCAAAGCCTGGCGGAACAGCAGTTTGCTTCCAGTGTGAAGACGCTCGAACAGGTCCAGTTCGTCAGCAAGCAGCAATTGCTGTATCTCGACAGCTTCCTTGCGCCACGGGTGCCGGATGAGGCCCAATATCCAAGGCGCGGCCTCTGGATCAGCCTGACGATCGTGGGAAGCCTGATTGCATGGGGCATTTCGCTGGCCTGTCTGCAGCTTGCCCGCAATAAGCTGGCGCACTAGGCGCCTGGTTCCGGATGGTGGGTCAATTCTTTCGCCGTCACCTGTACGGAATTTTGCCGAAACCCCGTGCCGGTGGAAGGGCAGGTTTTGATCCGACGCGGATCCGCCGCATCGTCGCTTTCCGGAAGGGACCCAACCCCACCTTCACCTATTATCTGGAAGAACGCCTGAAACGCATCTCGGTCCCCGTGGAGATCATCGATCTGCAGGCATCAACAGCGCCGCTCGATCCGGTCGGCAGCTATGTCATCCTCTGCCGTTATGCCTTGCCGCGGCAGATCTGGTGGCTGCTGAAACATCGCCGGCAACTGGCGGGCCTCGCTCTGATGATCGATGACGATATTGCCGCGACGGTCACCGAAGGACAGGGCAAGTTTGGCTATCGCCTCTATCTGCTCGGTATCGCCATCGCGCCCCTGCTCATCCTGAACCGGTTTTTCACCCATATCTGGCCGGCGACGGGCATGCTGGCCGATCGCCTCGGCATCCCGGACGTTGTCGCTCCGCTGCCGCCGCCAGAAACCTGGCGTGTTCCGACGCCGAAAACGTCGCGCACGGCATTGAAGATGATCTACCATGCCACCGGTGCGCATGATCTGGAACATCAATTTCTTGTGCCGATCGTGGCGCGCGTTCTGGAGCAATGCCCTGATGTTCGGTTCGAAGTCGTCGCGTCCGGAAATTCCGCTCGTCTGTGGAAGGACCTTGATAACCTGGGCAATCGGGTGGAGCTGATCCCGGAAAGCCGGTGGCCCGATTACCTGCGGCGGACAGCGGAGGAGGGGGCTGATCTGGTGCTCGTTCCGCTGCTGCCCGGCCGCGTCAACGATGTCCGCTCGGACACGAAACGGGTCGATGTGGCACGCATGGGCGCGGCAGCGGTGTTTTCACGCAGCCTTGCCTACGAACGATGCACGGTGCCCGAAGAAATCCTGGTGGATGACGATCCAGAGCGCTGGGTGGAACGGATTGTCCGCCTCCTCAAGGACGAGACGGAGCGACAGGTTTCGGCAGAGGCTGTGCAAGCATCGGTCGTACGAATGATGGAGCGCGCTTCTCCATTTCTCCCCGGCCTGGAACAGTGTATGCAGGCCTTGGATGAGCGGGTTGGTAGGGTTTGATGGCGTTCAGTTTTAAGGTTAGTGCCGATGTCCAGGCTGTGCCCTCCGGTGGCGAACACGCGTGGCAAAGCAACGGCGACGACCCCTTTTTCGACTTGCGCTTCACGAATTTTCGCGAACCCGTCATCGTCATCCACCTGAGAACCGAGACGGGTCTGCTGGATCCGAAGATCTACATTGATCGGGGTGCGGGCTACCGGGAAAAGGATGCGGTATCCTTCGAGCCCGGAGCGTCCTTCGTTTTTCTGGCCGATGTCGGCCGAAGCGGTCTTCTCCGGCATTTGCGGGTGGATCCTGCAAGCTTCCCCTGTCGGTTCCATCTGTCCTTTGAGTTCCATCCGGACCGGGCTACGGCGGAGGCCGCCATTTCGGTCAGGCTGGCGTCAGATATGGTGGGGGCCGCCAGGCAGGATCTCGGAAAACTGCCTCGATTTGCGCTGCCGGTGCCAAAACTCTCGTTTCGGCGCAACCGGAGCGACGCCCAGAAATATGCCGATGCGCATTATGAACTGGCGGGGCGGGAATCCTTTCCGCTGCGCCCCTTCGCGGACGAGACATGGCTCAGCATTATCGTTCCGGTCTACAATGCACCGCCGCGCTACCTCAACGACCTCGTGCGCTCCTTCCGGCAGCAGCATGTGGCAGGGGTGGAACTCATTCTCAGCGACGATGCATCACCCTCGGAGGAAACGCGTCACTGGCTTGCCAGCACCAAACGCCCGAAGAATGTCCATGTGGTGCGCAACGAACGCAATGGCGGTATCGGCATGGCCACGAATGCCGGCCTTGTGACGGCGAAGGGCACATGGGTGACCTTTCTCGATCATGACGACGTCTTTGCGCCGCACGCCCTGAAGATGATCGCGCAGGCGCTTCAGCAGCATCCCGACATGATGTTCCTCTATACCGATGAACTGGTCGTGGATGACAAACTGCATCCGAAGGGTCTCCTGCTGAAGCCCGCCTATGATCCCGTGTTGCTGTCCGGCGTCAACTACATCAACCACTTCTCGGTCTATCGGCGGGATCGTCTTGTTGCTGTGGGCGCATTGAGGGAAGGCTTCGACGGTTCGCAGGATTACGACATGCTGCTGCGTTATCTGAAGGGGGTGCCGGACCACAAGGTTTTTCATCTGCCCTATCCGGCCTACTGGTGGCGGCGCAACGGACAGACCTATTCCCGCCGTTTCCTCGACAGTGCGACGGATGCCGCGCGGCGAGCACTCAGGGATCGGTATGCGGCGTCTGCTGAGGATGGGCTCAGTGTCGGACCTGCCCTGACGGAAACCTTGCACCGGCTTCAGTTCACCCAACCGGAGACTGTCGGTCTACCAGAGCTTTCGGTGATCGTTCCGAGCAAGGACAGTTTCGAACTGATCGAACGGGTGCTCCGGGATCTCTACGAAAAGACCGATTATCCGAACCTTGAGGTGATCGTTGTCGATAACGGATCGACCGATCCGCGTGTGCTCGCCCTCTACGATCGTTATCAGAAAGACAGTCCCGGTTTTCAGGCGCTGGTCACGGAGGAGAAATTCAACTTCGCCCGCTCGATCAATCGCGGCATGCAGGCGGCCACGGGTGAGCATTTCCTGGTTCTCAACAACGATATCGAAGTGATCGATGGCGCCTGGTTGCGGGAAATGGTCGATTGCCTGCACTACGGCGATGTCGGCATCGTTGGCGCCAAATTGCTGTATCCGAACGACAAGATCCAGCATGCCGGCGTCATTGCCGGTTTCGGCGGCCTGGCCGGCCATTGGTATCTCAACAAGCCGAAGGATTTCGGCGGTCCGATGAACCGGCTGCATGTGCGAAACTCGATGACCTGCGTGACAGGCGCCGCCATGCTGATCTCCAAGGCCTGCGCAAATGCCGTCGGTCCCTGGGACGAAGAGAATTTCGCCGTCGCCTATAATGATGTCGATTATTGCCTGAGAGCCTACAAGGCCGGGTTCCGCTCGGTCTGGACCCCCTTTGCCTGCCTGTATCACCACGAATCGGTCTCGCGCGGCTCCGACATGATCGGCGAACGCAAACGACGCTTTGAGCGGGAAAAGGATAATCTGCGCCGGATCCACGCCACGACCGTATTCGATGACCCTGCGCTTAATCCCGGTTATGAAAAGCGCCACTCCACCCCATCCCTGGAGGCCCCGCGCCTGTTGGCCAAGCCCCGAACCTGGTGGCCCTGACGCGGCGAAACACGGGCTGAGAAGGAAGCGTTGCTGCTCAACCTCCGGTCTGCCACAGTCGCGGATAGCGATGAAGCGCGACAGCAAGTCGAACTGGAACGGCGCACCAAGGTGCCGGCTTCGGCCATGCGAGCGGCAGGGGCAGCGTGCGGATGCCGCGCTGGCAATGAGCCGCGACAGAACCGCTTCGCGCCAAGAACGGACCAACGCTCTATGCTCCAAACGCCAGCGCGCCGAGATGCTGGCGGACCCATCTCGCCTCTTCCGACGCGGTGCGGCGGAAGTGACGTTTGAAGTCGCGGCTAAACTGAGCGGGGCTGACATAGCCAACCGAGAGAGCGACTTCCGCGATCGCCATGTCCTGGCGCGCAATCATCAATCTGGCCTCATGAAGCCGCATGGCCTTGACGTATTGCATCGGGCTACTGCCGGTCAGGGCTTTGAAATGGGCGTGATAGGACGGAATGCTCATGCCGGCGTCGCTTGCCAGAGCAGCGACGGAGACGTCTGAGCGGTACGTCTCACGCAGCCGGGCGAGACTCTGCACGATTTTTCCGAGCGTACCTCTCTGCTGCAGCGCCGAGATCATCGCCCCACCTTGGGGGCCAACGAGAACCCGATAGTGCAACTCGCGCAAGATGCCCTTGCCCAGCACCGCAGTCTCCACAGGATCAGTCAGGGCTTTCAACAGTCGCAGCAATACGTCCAGGATATCGGGTCCCATCTTGCTGGATACAAGACTTCTTGCCTTGGCGGCCGACGTCCCGGAGGACCGCTTCTCGATGAGGGAGGCGATCTCGGCGGCTAACGGCATGTCGAATTCCACATAGATCGCCAGCAGCGGCCGATCCACGCTGGCGACGGATTCCATACGGAACGGAACGGGCACGGAGACCGAGAGATAGTGCTCCTCGTCGTAGAGATAGACGTCGCCTTCCAGAATGCCCTGCTTGCGTCCCTGCAACACGAAGACGGCACCCGGCTTGTAGAGCACCGGGACGTCATGAAGCACCGTTTCGGTCCTCAGAATGCGAAGTCCTGAAAGTCCCGTCGGATTGTAACCCTCATTTGGGGCAAGCAGTCCTGCCAGCTCCAACAGCCGCTGACGCACAAGCCGCTGGCTTTCGAAACTCATAGGATTTGGCAATGAAGTCATAGAAATTGCTCTCATCAGATCATAGCCGGGAGATTATCAGTCAACGGCAACGATCAAACAAGAAGAGGATGTCACGCATGTCCAAGAAGACCTTTTTCATCACCGGTGCCAATTCGGGCTTCGGTCTTGCAATCGCTACGGCAGCCAGCAAACAAGGCCACACGGTTGTCGGTACCATTCGCTCCGAAGCGTCGCGGGCAAGCCTTGCAGAACGGCTGCCTGCCGTCCGTTCCGTTCTATGTGACGTCACCGAATTCGACCGGATACCCGATGTCGTCGAACAGGCTGAGGCAGACTACGGGCCGGTGGATGTCCTGATCAACAATGCCGGCTACGGACATGAGGGTATCCTCGAAGAGTCGCCCCTTGAAGAGATGCGACGCCAGTTCGATGTGAACGTTTTTGGCGCTGTTGCGGTGGCGAAGGCATTCCTGCCGCGTTTCCGCGAAAGACGCCGCGGTTTTATCGTCAACGTCACCTCAATGGGCGGAATGATCACCATGCCCGGCATTGGCTACTACTGCGGCAGCAAGTTCGCCCTCCAGGGTATCTCCGAAGTCATGCGCGCCGAAATGGCCCCTTTCGGTGTGCGCGTTACCACGCTCTGCCCAGGCTCGTTTCGAACAGATTGGGCCGGACGTTCGATGATCCGCACGGAAAGATCTATTGCGGATTACGACGCATTGTTTGATCCGATCCGAGAGGGACGTCAGGCAAAGAGCGGCAAGCAACTTGGCGATCCGGCGAAACTTGCAGAGGCAGTTCTGGCTCTGATCGCGTCCGACACTCCGCCGCCGCAGCTCTTGCTTGGGAGCGACGCGCTTAACCTCGTCACGGACAGGATTGAGCGTCTGCAGCGGGAGATCGAAGTTTGGAAAGCCGTCACGGTCTCGACTGACGGCTGATAGGAGTTGCAACGACTACGGCAGACCGCGCCACCATCCGTGCAGCGCGGTTCGCGGCCGAATTGCCTATCGCGTAACCGCCGCCGGCCGGTCTTGTTTTGAACGCAAGCAGGTCAGATGACCGCTAAGGGGCAGAGAGGAGACATTGCGTCAGCCGACCATTGTCTCCACGAAGTCCGCGAACGCCCGCGCCTTGGCACTGGCCAGCCGTCCTGTCGGGAATACCGCCCACAGGTCGATATCTGGGAGGTCCCAGTCCTCCAGAACCCGTATCACTTCACCATTTTGCAGTTCCGGCCAGAACATCCAGTCCGATGTTACTGCCAGTCCCATATCGGCCTTGACGGCGGCGCGGATGCCCTCGGCGGCGGTGAAGCGGACACGTCCCGACACGGCGACCGAGGCCTCTGTGCCATCTCTGCGGAAGGTCCAGCTATTGCCGAGCTGGGTATAGACGATCGCCTGATGCGCGGCGATGTCCACCGGCACATTTGGGATGCCATGCCTGTCGAGATAGGCAGGTGTCGCGACCACGGACCGGCGGCCGGTCGCGATCTTGCGCGCGACCGCAGCGCTGTCGGAGAGTTCGCCCATACGCAGTGCGATGTCGATGCCTTCTGAGACGAGGTCAATCACCCGGTCGTCGAGAACGACATCGACCTCAAGATCGGGATTGGCGGCCAGGAATTCCGGCAGACGCGGTACGACCATCAGCCTCGCGAATGTCGTTGCTGCACTGACTCGGAGGCGGCCAGACAGGCCGGCACCGGCACCCTTCGCCTCCAGCTCGGCCTCGTCCGCCTCATGGATCGCGGTCTTTGCCCGTTCGTAGAAACGAAGCCCCGCATCGGTCGGCGAAAGGCCGTGCGTTGATCGGATCAGCAGACGTACCTGAAGGCGGTCTTCGATTTGCGCAATCGTCTTCGAGATCGCTGGCTGCCCAATGCCGATCTGCCGCGCGGCCTGTGAGAATGACCCCGTCTCGACCACGCGCACAAAGGCGTTCATCGCCTGAAATCTATCCATCGCCTATTCTCCATGGGAATAAGCATTATTGCTTCAGGCTGCCTGCCGCAAGTTCTTAGGAATGGTCATAACTGTCTTCAACGGAACACAATCCGAAGGAGATGAACGATGATTGAAGTCCACGCCTTTGCCACCCCGAACAGCGTCAAGGTGCTGATCGCTCTCGAAGAGCTGGAACTGCCCTACGCGCTGAAGCCGGTTAACGTCCGCAAGGGCGACCAGAAGAGCGAGGCTTTCCTCGCGCTCAATCCGAACGGCAAGGTGCCAGTCCTGAGCGACGATGGGTTCGTCCTGACCGAGAGCGCCGCCATCCTCGTCTATCTCGCCGAAAAGACCGGCAAGCTCCTGCCGCCGGACGGTGTCGCCCGCGCCCGGGTCTTCGAACAGCTCTTCTTCCATGCCTCCGGCTTGAGCCCTGCCTTCGGAAATGCGGGCTTCTTCAAGCGCTCATCGCCCGAGCCACAGCCGATCGCCGAGGCCCGCTTCACCACCGAGGCAGAACGGCTCCTCGGCCTGCTGGATGCGAAGCTGGCCTCGCAGCCCTTCATGGCTGGAGAAGAGTTCACGATCGCCGACATCGCCCATTTCGGCTGGATGTGGCGTCTGCAGTTCCCAGGCCTGACCCTCGACGGTCGCCCACACCTATCCCGCTGGTTCGACACCGTGACTGCACGCCCGGCCGTCCGGCAGGCCATCGCTCGCGCCGATGCTCTCATCGAAACCCAGCCCGCCGCCTGATCTTTCCATTTCCCGTTTCATCCGGACATCAAGGAGTACCACCATGTCCAAGTTCGATATCTACAAAAATTCCTTCGCCAACGCTCGCCTGACCCGCTCGCCAAGCGGCGTCCTCGAAGTCGCGCTCCACACCGATGGCGGCAAGCTCGTCTTCAACGGCCATACGCACGAACAGTTCGTCGACCTTTTTCATCACATCGGCTCTGATAGCGAGAACCGCGTCGTGATCCTCACCGGCTCGGGTGACGCCTTCATGGACGCGATCAGCCCCGACGGCTTCGATTTCTTCTCGCCGCGCGGCTATGACAAAATTTTTCGCGAGGGCCGCAAGGTCCTGATGAACATCCTCGACATCGAGGTGCCGATGATCACCGCGCTGAACGGCCCGGTGCTGCTTCACTCGGAATATGTGCTGCTCACCGACATCATTCTTGCGACGCCGGAAACGGTCTTCCAGGACAAGCCGCATTTCGACTTCGGCATCGTGCCTGGCGATGGCGTCAACCTTCTCTGGCCGGAGGTGATCGGCAGCATCCGCGGCCGCTACTTCATCCTGACCCGCCAGGTGCTCGATGCGGCGACCGCCAAGGACTGGGGGGTCGTCAACGAGATCGTGCCGGCCGATAGGCTGCTCGCTCGCGCTCATGAGATTGCCGAGGAGATTGCGGCGCTGCCGCCGCTGACCTCCAGCTACACCCGCATCGCGCTCACCCAAAAGCTGCGCCGGATCATCGATCAGGACGGTGGCTACGGCCTTGCTCTCGAAGGCATCAGTGCCGCGGACGTCGCTCGTTCCATGGCTGCGAACGGCTGATCATGTCCTGTTCCTACGCCGGACTTCGGGTCGGCACCTGAGGTCCGGCTCGCCCAAGGCTCCAAATCCCAGTCCAATCAAAGGCAATGACCATGACACTTCAATCCAAGCTCGACGCCTTCAAAGCCGATTTCGAGGCGAGCAAGCCGCCCTATAACGTCCCCTATTCGGTGATCGAGACGATGCACCGCGCTACCGCAGAACTGATCGCTTCGGGCGCTGCCCAGAAGGCACTGAAGGCCGGCGACACGTTGCCGGAATTCACCCTCTCCGATCCGGACGGCAATCCGGTCTCGTCGGCGGATCTTCTGGCGCATGGCCCGCTGGTGATCAGCTTTTACCGAGGCGTCTGGTGTCCCTATTGCAACATGGAGCTCCAGGCCCTGCAGGAGGTCCTCCCGCAGTTCGAAGCACTTGGCGCAAAGCTTGTTGCTATTTCCCCGCAAAATCCGGTCAACAGCCGCAAATCGGTGCGCCAGAACAACCTGACCTTCCCGATCCTGTCCGACACGCACAACGATGTCGCAGCCGCCTTCGGCCTGCGTTTCGAAATGCAGGATTATCTGGTCGACCTCTACAAGTCGCTGAAGAACGACCTGTCTGCCTTCAACGGTGATGAGAGCTGGACCCTGCCGATGCCGGCCCGTTACGTCGTCGGCCAGGATGGTCTCATCCTCTACGCCGAAGTGAACCCGGACTATACCCGTCGTCCTGAGCCGGAAGACATGCTGCCCGCGATTCGTGCCGCAGCAACCCGCCCCGCCGCCTGATCCGATCCACGCATCGAAACCTACGGAGATAAGGCCCTGCTTCACGCCGAAGCGGGGCCGAAAGGATATGTGATGAAGAAGACATTTCTGATGACGGGTGCCAGCAAGGGCATCGGGTTGGCACTCGCGAACCGGCTTTTAGCTCACGGCGCCACGGTGATCGGCATTGCCCACCATGCAGACGACGACGTTCCCGGCAGCTTGCATCTGGTGACGTCGAAGAGCGCTTCCACCCGGCCGCTGAAATAGGCCTTCATGGCCTTCTCCTCGTTAAGCGCATTTGGACCGAGTTCAAGAGGTGTATCAGTCGTCGAATGCCATCGTTAAAGCCGCGTGAGTTCGCTTCATGAAGGAGCTCGAGATAGTTCGAGCGGATCGCAAAGATGTGGGAGGCGAGCAAACCTTGTTCTGGAGATAGATGAGGCGGGGACAATCGGCGTTCAGCATCAGGTGATGACGGATTCCGAACATCTCAAACAGCGGATAGGCGCATCGTCGCGACCGCCATGGGGTTTTCGCCCTTGCCTGCCACCGGTCCGGCGCCGCGCATATGGCGCCTGGGCATCACCTCTGGGCATCAGGTCGCCAATGATGCCAAAACGATATCCGGCACGACTGGAAAATCAAGGAATTAAGGGCTTTTAGGGAGAATTGGCTGGGGAACCTGGATTCTCACATGATTTCAATGGCTTAATTGAAAGCCCTGAAATTCCCTCTGTTTTCCCATCGCGAGCGACCATGGATGCCACCTTTGTGCCCTGGCTTTGGGCATCAGTCAACTGGACGGTCGAGCGGCAATAATTTCCGCACTTGGACCTCAATTTGCGGTGGGGCGACCCTAAAACGCCCAGTAGCTTTGCGCCCCCATTTCCGTTGTCTGAAGCCGCGTAATAAAACGTTAAATCTGTGATTGAACGAAACCTGATCCAATGTTAGCAGATGGCCAAACTCGTTTCAGATTATCGACGGCGCGTACGTGCTTCCGTGTTGTCAAAGCTCACTCGATAGCCATCCAACTGCATCTCAGAGCACTCGATATTTTGACCTCGTGCCAGCCTCTCAATGGTGCGACGGATGTCGGCGTCGATGCGATGGCCGAAGTAGATTGTGCGCACGGCTACAGGGTTTCGATAGCCGATCCTGCCGAGCCGCTGCGCGAACATGCGCCATTCGCGTTCGTAGCCCCACTTATGACTCTTTGACGACAGTACCCTGCGAACATTGGTTTCAAGGTTATCTACCCCAAGATCGAGGTTCGGAGGATTCTCGGTGTAGAAGAGCCTGGAAAACGCCACGTTCCCTTCGAGGGACTCGCGGAGGTCTGAGAAATCGTACGCGATGCAGATGCCGCGGAACTCATCGGCGTAGTGCGCCCACATCAGCTCATTTGTCGGTGTCTCGCTGAAGCACGCGATTCCTGTTTGCTGCTTGCCCTCGCGGATCGACTCGAGGATCGTCTGGAAGTTGGAGTCGCCACGACCCTGGCGCCGTGCATAGAACGTCCCCTCCATCGGATCGTTCATTTGGTGGTACGCGGCGGCCCAAATGTAACCTTCCTGGATAGCCGCAAGTTCGCGCCGCTGCACTGCTGAAGTGTCGCCATCGATACGTCGGAAACTTCTATATCGGAAAAGTTGCGTTGGGGTAACGTAGTCGACTATGCGGCCCGGCATGCGATCCTCCTGTGGTCAAAGCTGATTATCAGAACCGCGCGGCCGCTACGAGGTCGCGAACGCTGAAAGACACCAGCGTTTGCGTTCCGGCAGCTTAAAGCTCATCTCGAACCCGATGAGGTCGTTGCACGACGTTCCGAGATCGATTTTCAGCAAGTCGCAGACGGCTAGTGGGCGGTACAGGAACCTGAGCAGGGTGCTCTTCGACAAGTTTCTTGAACGGGATCCGGTCCTGCGGAGCGCTGGAGCAGAGAGGCCACAACTTCTCAAGGCGATAACGGGTGTAGAAGCAATGGGCAGCCGTTGATTTTCCTAGCGGGGTAGATAACTTGGTCGCATCGCCGGGGGAATGCATGGCAGATTTCGACTTTCGCAAAGAATCTGAAGACGAGCGGCTGCTCGTTATTTCCTTTAACGATGGCGAGCCGATTTCCGCTGCGCAACTCGCCGCGATATTTAAGGCGCTGGACGCTGACTATAAGCAGATGACCGGACGCGATCTTGCCGTCGCACGTCTCGAGCTCGGCTCGACCTGGATTTGGCTCGTGGACATTGCTACGGGCGCTAGTGGATGGATAAAGGGTGCTGCTGACGTTGCGAAGGCCGCCCAAGATCTTAGCACCTTCGCCAAAAAGCTCCGCGATGGGTTTAAGTCTTCAAAGGCTTCCGTTGCGTTGCCGCAAACAGGCTCGGTTGATGACAGTGTCGACAGGTCGATCATCGCTATGGCGAAAGCCTCTGAGAAAACGGGGAGCACGATCCGTCTCCGGAAAACAACGATCACGGCAACAGGAACAGAGACTCTTGATGTCGAGATCGCACCGCCACAAGCGAAGGAAGCGCGTACAAGCGCTAAAAACAGACCCAAGCTAGCCCAAATTGCATCACCGCCCGCCCTGAAAGCCATTGCCCACCATGATGAACTGGTCAGCAGGATGCGAGCGCTTCCTAAGGCGAGCGGCGATCTCGAAGCCGGCATCCGGGTGATGGTACAGGCAACCGTCGCTAATGGCGGCGGGTATCTGCTCGAACAGGTGGCTGGAACGTTGGAGAGCGAGGGGCGGGGGGATATCGCGACGATTATTAGGCAGGAACTTGAAGGAGGGCAGACGTTCGTTCACGTCGATAACTGAGGCTAGCAATTCAGTAGGTTTGACATCATGCTGAACGATCGGGCTAGCCGGAGCGTCCATTATCGCCTTTGGTCAGGCTCCGTCGGATCTTCCGGACTTTCGCAAATTGCTTCTGACGGTTTGGTTAGAAACTTGCGCACTGGGAAGCAGCCAGCCGTATCACGGCCACGAAACTGTCGTTAATCACGGCTTGTTTGGGACACTCGAACGAGGTCGCCTTTGGCAGAGATCACGATATGTCTCAGCGAGCAGCCAAGGCTTCCATTCGAGACCTTCCGTTTATGATTGCAACAAATTTCTTATCGCATTGTTTTTGATTGATGTGCCATTGAGCCTGGTTGCCAGGACTACCCGATCCGCTATCAACCTGAAAAACTCTGAGAGGAGATCAATTGACAATTCGTTTGCCCAGCCCGGTTAATGAGGCGCAATACATTGAGATAATGGATGACGAGGCCTATGACGGCGCGGTAGTAGCGAACAGCCTCATTCTGTATACTGGTAAAGTCAAACACGGCGCGCTGTCAGAGCATGGGCGTCATGATCCGAATGTCTATATGCCGGCTTTTAAGGATGCTATCAAGGAAGCGAAGAAGAACGGTAACGTGGCGCTTGCATACTCCTTCACCGACTTTAGCGAGAACGATTTCCATGACATCGTGACCTCGATCATGAACCGATACACTGATGATAATGGAACACACATCGCTGCGGTTAAGATCGAGCGCGATGACGGGGATGCTCGGGCTCTAGTTGTTGTGCATTTCGCAAATGAAGCAAGCGCAGCGGTTTGGCAGAAAAAGTATCTGCCTCAAGTGACAGGCGACGACTAACCTTAGTCGAACCAGACCACAGGGCCGCGGTTTTTAGGCCCGGGGCACACACTCATCGCGGCTCGGAGCAAGGTCCCCAGCCAACATTCCCAACGGTCCTCGAGCATGATGGATAGCTTAGAGAACTGCGGCCGCGGTCGCCCAACTTATTGAAAGACAACGCTTTTCCGTGCGGGAGATGGTTGCCAATTTGGATCAAAAAAGCGGTCAAATCAGACCTGCCTGGGTGACCTGGATTCTCACATGATTTCAAAGACTTAACGAAAAGTCCTCAGAATTCCCTCTTTTTTTCCATCGCGAGCGACCGTGGATGCCACTTTGTGCCCTGACTTTGGGCATCAGTCAACCGGACGGTCGAGCGGCAATAATTTCCGCTTTCGGACCTCAATTTTGTGGTGAGGCAGCAGGACAGCGACCGGCAGCTTTGCGCCGTCACTACGGTCGTAAAGGCCATCGTGGTGCGTGGCCCAAAGCGGCCATAGATATGCGGCGGAGATGATTTCTGCGAACCAGAAATGGGCATAACGCGAAGCGCACGTCGCTAGCGAAAATCCATTCATGAAAAATTCTTTGGGCGGCCTTGTAACAACTTAGATTTCTGATGGTCTTCCTGTTGCAACGTACAGCGCCAGGCCAAAACATGAATTCTAGAAATCAAGATCAGCGCCTTCCACCATCCGTTTGGAAACGGCCGAACCGTTTCGATCGCAACCTGATCGTCATAGGTGCAGGCTCAGCCGGGCTCGTCTCGGCCTATATCGCGGCCGCCGCCAAGGCGAAGGTGACGCTGGTCGAGGCGAACAAGATGGGCGGCGATTGCCTCAACTTCGGCTGCGTGCCCTCGAAGGCGCTGATCAAGAGCGCCAGGGTGGCGCACCAAATGCGCCATGCCGACCATTATGGTCTGGAGCCGGTCGAGCCAAAGGTGCCTTTCTCCGCCGTGATGGAGCGTATCCACAAGGTGATCGCCGAGATCGAGCCGCATGACAGCGTGGAGCGCTACACCGGCCTCGGCGTCGAAGTCCTGCAGGGCTATGCAAGGTTGATTAATCCCTGGACGGTGGAGATCGCGCTGAACGATGGCGGCACGCAGCGTCTGACGACGCGCGCAATCATCATCGCAACCGGTGCGCAGCCCTTCGTGCCCCCGATCCCAGCCCTCGCCGAGATCGGTTATCTGACCTCGGACAACATGTGGGAGCGCCTTCGCGATTGCCCAGCCGTGCCGCAGAGGCTGGTCGTTCTGGGGGGAGGACCGATCGGCTGCGAGCTGGCGCAGAGTTTTGCCCGGCTTGGCTCCGAGGTCACGCAGATCGAGATGGCACCGCGCCTGATGATGCGCGAGGACGAGGATGCAGCCCGCTTCGTCGAGGCGTCGATGAAGGCTGACGGCGTCAATGTCCTGACCAGCCACAAGGCGGTCGCCTGTGGAACAGGTGCCGGCGAGAAGTGGATCGAGGTCGAGAAGGACGGGGCCAAGTTCCGCATCGGCTTCGACGAGATCATCGTCGCTGTCGGACGGGCGCCACGGCTGAAGGGCTTCGGGCTCGAAGACCTCGGCATCAAGGTGGATAGGGTCGTCGAGACGAACGACTACCTCCAGACACTGCATCCGAACATCCTGGCGGCCGGCGATGTCGCAGGGCCCTACCAGTTCACCCATGTCGCCGGGCATCAGGCCTGGTTTGCGGCGATCAACGCGCTCTTCGGGGATCTCAAGCGCTTCAAGGCCGATTATAGCGTCATCCCCTGGGCGACTTTCACCGATCCGGAAGTGGCGCGGGTGGGCTTGTCCGAGGCCGAGGCGAAGGAGAAGAAGATCCCGCATGAGGTGACCCGCTTCGGCATCGACGATCTCGATCGCGCGATTGCGGACGGGTCCGCCAGCGGCTTCGTCAAGGTGCTGACCGTGCCGGGCAAGGACAAGATCTTGGGCGCCACCATCGTCGGTGAACATGCCGGCGACCTGCTCGCCGAATTCGTCTTTGCCATGAAACATGGCCACGGCCTCGGCAAGATCCTCGGCACGATCCACATCTATCCGACGCTCGCCGAGGCCAACAAGCTGGTCGCCGGCCAGTGGCGCCGCAATCACATCAACGGCTTCCTCCTGTCACTGCTCGAACGCTTTCAGACCTGGAGGCGTGGATGATCGACGCCAAGATCCTGCCGCTGCAGAAGGCGGCCCTGCAGCCCGTCGCCGAATTCCTGGCGCATCGCGGGGTGAAGGCAGATCAGGTCAGCCTGATCGGTTTCCTCGCAGGTCTCGGCGCCTTCGCTGCACTCTGCTTCGGCTCTTTCCTGGCAGCACTTCTGCTGGTCCTCGTGAACCGCGCGCTGGATGGCCTCGACGGCGCCGTCGCCCGCATTTGGGGGCCGACGGATCGTGGCGCCTATCTCGATATCGCGCTTGATATGGTCTTCTACGCGTTGATCCCGCTCGGCTTTGCGGTGGCGATGCCCGACGTGAATGCGCTGCCGGCTGCCGTCCTGATCGTTTCCTTCGTCGGCACGGGCTCTTCCTTCCTCGCTTTCTCGGCAGTTGCCGCAAAACTCGGTCGCAAGGCGCCGGAATTCCCCACCAAGGGGATCTACTATGCCGGTGGTTTGGCAGAAGGTTTCGAGACGATCGCGGTCTTTGTCGCCATGTGTCTCCTGCCGCACCATTTTCCGCTTATCGCCTATGGCTTTGCCGCCATTTGCGCGCTGACGACAGTCATCCGCTGGCGCCAGGGCTGGCTTGCCTTTTCGGGAGGTGACCGATGAGCCTTGTCCTATCTCGGTCAGAGGCCAGCATTCAGCCGGTCGAGCGCATTGCGAACCGTCAGCCGCGCCCGGTGCAGAAGCACGCGCATATTGCCCTCGGAGATGTCGAGCAACGCGCAGACTTCCGCCGGATCGAGCTCCTGCTGGCCGCGCAGGATCAGCACCGCCCTTTGCGCGGGTGGCAGCGTTTCGATGACCGCCTCGACGTGTTGCAGAACGCTTCGCCCCTCGATGTGCCGCTCGGGCGTCAGGTCTTCCCAGAGCTCGGGTCTGGTGCGCCAGTGTCCGCTCCCGTCAAAAGCCTCGCCGAGACCATTGCCATCCCCCAGATCGTCGAAGGACACGATGCGGCCTTCGCGACGAGCGCGGCTGCGCGCCCTGTTGAGGAGGATCGTGTAGATCCAACCCGCGAGCGACCCGCGTCCTTCGAAGAGATCGATGCGGCCGAGCACAGCCACCCAGGTGTCCTGCACGACTTCTTCCGCGATCTCGCGCGACCGGACGATGCCCGCGCAAAAGCGGATCATCGCGGCATTGTGCCGGCGATAGAGCAGCTCGAAGACTGCACCATCCCCGTCAACGAGGTGTCGCGCCAGAGCCAGATCGTCACCTTCATCCTGCGCCACGCCGCCCCCTGCCTCAGCCCGCGCGCCATTAGCAAAACAATCGCCTTCCATGTCCAGCAGCATTCGACCCCATCAAGCCATAGTGACCATAGGGGATCAGTCGCGCCGGAACCGGTGATCTTACAGGGCGCGCGGGCGTTTCGAGGAAACCACGATGATTGACAGCCGTTCCCCGCAGCAAGGCCGCCCACCGGAGGACGAACGCACCGCCTCAAAGGGGGCTGTCGGTCGAGGCAGCCTCTGGCGCTATACGCCTGTCGTCCTCGTCGTCGCGGGTCTGGCGCTTGGTTATGCCTTCGGCCTGCAGGACTATCTCAGCCTTGGATTTCTCGCCGAACAACGCCAGGCTCTGAGGGCCTATGTCGATGCCAATGTGTTCTGGTCCGCGCTGCTGTTTCTCGCCGTCTACATTCTGGCTGTCGCCTTCTCGTTTCCGGCGGCCTCCGTGCTGACCATCTTCGGCGGCTTTCTCTTCGGCTGGATGATCGGCGGCGCGCTGGTTGCCGTTGGTGCCACGATCGGTGCTTCGCTCCTGTTTCTCGCCACGCGCTCTGCCTTCGGCGACTTTCTGCGCCATCGGGTCGATGGCGTGGTCAAGAAGATGGCGGACGGTTTTCGCGAAAATGCCTTCGGCTACCTCTTCGTCATCCGTCTCGCGCCGGTCTTTCCCTTCTTCGTTGTCAACATCGCGGCCGCCCTGTTCGACATCAGCCTCGGCCGGTTCATCGCCGCGACGTTCTTCGGCATCCTGCCCGGCACCTTCGCCTACGCCTATCTCGGCCAGGGTGTCGACAGCGTATTGGTCGCGGCACAGGCGAGCGGCCGGGAAGCGCAGATCTCGGATCTCGTGACACGCGACATCACGCTCGCCTTCTTCGCATTGGCGCTGGTGGCGCTGATCCCGACGCTGGTGCGCCAGATCCGCAAACGCAGGACGTCGCCATGAGACTTCGTTTCACCATGTCCGGGGAAGGCTGAACCATGTTTCGATGCAGTGAAGTCGCCGAGCGTGCCAGTCTCCTGATCGATGGCGATCTCGGCTTCTGGCCGCGGCTGAACATCAAGCTTCATCTGGCGATGTGCCGGGCATGCAGGGCCTTCGTCGAGCAGATGCGCGTCACTCATGCTCTGACCGCCATGGCAGGTGCCATGCACGATCCGGTGCCGAGCGAGGAGATCAAGGCTGCACTCGCGCGACGACAGATGGGGTCTGGCAAGAAAACGTGAGATCCGCCGGATCTCTGAACCGTAGTTCAAACAAAAGCCGCAACGCATCAGCGTCCGGCGGTCGATTTTGAGGGAGTAGGGCACACAATGCGATTGATGACAGGGATTTTCGCCGCCGCACTGATGGCAGCCACAAGTATCGTTCCGGCCAAGGCTGCCGGCCCCGAGCTGGCCGATTGGGCTGCCCTGGAAAAGGCAGCGTCCGGCCAGACGGTGTACTTCAACGCCTGGGGCGGGTCTGAAAACATCAACGCCTATCTCGAATGGGTCGGCGCCGAAATGCAGTCGCGCTACGGTGTGACCGTCGTGCAGGTAAAGCTTGAGGATACCGCAAGCGCCGTTGCCAAGGTGATCGCCGAGAAAGCCGCCGGCAAGAACGAGGGCGGGTCGGTCGATCTCATCTGGATCAATGGCGAGAACTTCGTCTCGATGAAGCAGCAGGATCTGCTCCTCACCCCCGGCTGGGCAACGGCGCTACCCAACTGGCGCTATGTCGATATCGAGAACCAGCCCACCATTCTGACTGACTTCACCGAGCCGACGGAAGGGCTGGAAAGCCCCTGGGGCGGCGCGAAGATGGTCTTCTTCTACGACAGCGCCCGCACGGAAGCATCCAGTCTGCCGGACAATGCCAAGCAACTGCTCGACTGGGCGAAGAACAATCCAGGACGGTTCTCCTATCCCGCGCCGCCGGATTTCATTGGCTCCTCATTCCTGAAACAGGTGCTGAGCGAAGTGATCGCCGATCCCGCCAAGCTGGCAAAGCCGGTGGTCGAGGAGAGCTTCGAGCAGGATGTGGAGCCGCTGTTCGCCTATCTCGATCAGTTGCATCCGGTCGCCTGGCGTTCGGGCAAGACCTTCCCGCAGAACTATCCGGATATGAAGCAGAAGCTGGCTGACGGCGAGTTGGACATCATCTTCGCCTTCAATCCGTCCGAAGCCTCTGCCGGCATCAAGGCAGGCGAACTGCCCGAGACGGTACGCTCCTTCACCTTCTCCGGCGGCACGCTCGGCAACACTCATTTCGTCGCCATTCCCTACAATGCCAATGCCAAGGAGGGGGCGCTGCTGACAGCGAACTTCCTCATCTCGCCGGAAGCCCAGCTTCGTAAGCAGGACCCGGCCTATTGGGGGGATCCGACCGTTCTTGCCATGCCGAAGCTTTCGGAAGCCGATCGTGCCGCCTTCGCAGCGCTTGACCTCGGAGCAGCCACCCTTTCTCCGGACAAGCTCGGTCCCGTGATTGCCGAGCCGCATGCGAGCTGGATGGAGCGCATCGAGGTTGAATGGCGCCGACGCTATGCCAGCGGCAACTAAGCCGTGACAGCTAAAGCGACCGATCGCTCTTTCGTGGCAGGATTAACCGCACGTCTCCCGAGGAGTGCGGTCGCCCTCACGCTTGGCCTTCTGGTCTTGCCGATCACCTTCGGGCTCCTTGGCACGCTGCTGCCGGCCTTCGGCTACCTGCCCGCGCTCGGCGGAGATGACCTCAGCCTGCAACCCTTTCGAGACCTTGCGGCCACACCGGGCGTGGCGACAGCCGCGGTCTTGAGTGTGGCAACCGGGCTCGCCGCCACGTTCATCTCTCTCGGCATCACGCTGGTCTTCGTTGCGAGTTACGCGGGCACACCAACGCTGTCGCGCCTGCAGCATCTGCTGTCGCCGCTGCTGGCAGTTCCGCATGCGGCCGCCGCCTTTGGCTTTGCCTTCCTGATTGCCCCCTCAGGCTTCCTCATCCGCCTTGTCGCGCCACTTCTCGGCATCGATCGGCCGCCGGATATTCTCATTCCCCATGATCCGATGGGGCTGACGATGATTGCGGGCCTGGTGATCAAGGAAACGCCCTTCCTCTTTCTCGTCACGCTCGCAGCCTTGCTGCAGGTCGAACTCCCGGCGGCCCGAAGGCTTGCAGCCTCCTTCGGCTATGGACGCATCGCAGGCTTCGTCTACCTGCTCTGGCCGGCGCTCTACCGGCAGATCCGTTTTGCCGTCTACGCCGTCATCGCCTACTCGTCGTCTGTCGTAGACGTGGCCCTGATCCTCGGCCCTGACTTGCCCGGCACGCTGGGAACCCGGCTCGTCCAGTGGATGAATGATCCGGATCTGTCGGCGCGTTTCCTCGCCTCGGCCGGTGCCGTCCTGCAACTGGGTGTCACCGTGGTCGCACTCCTGTCCTGGTTTGCCGTCGAACGTCTGGCGTCTCTCCTGCTTCGCCTGGCAAGAGAAAAAGGCTGGCGGTTCCTCCGCGACCAGTTCCTGCGCCGCGCCTCGATCCTTATCGTCGGCCTGATCGGCGGCGCGGTGTTTGCAGGCCTTGCAATTCTGGCCCTCTGGTCTCTCGCCGGTCTGTGGCAGTTTCCCGATCTCCTGCCGCAGAATTTTACGTTCAGAAGCTGGATGAGTGCCCTGCCGCGCATTGCCGACCCGCTGGTGACGACGCTGGTGACGGGCCTTGCCTCGACGCTCATGGCCATCCTCTTGACCATCGGCTGCCTCGAACGCGAGCTTCAGACGGGACGCAGCGTCGGCGATAAGGCGCTGTTGATGCTCTACCTGCCGCTGATCGTGCCGCAGATCACCTTCGTTTTCGGCCTGCAGCTTCTTTTCATTTATAGCGGTGGCGGCGAATACAGGCTCATAGCACTCGTGCTCGTTCACCTCGTCTTCGTGCTGCCTTATGTCTTCCTTTCGCTGGCGGATCACTGGAGGGCACTCGACCGCCGCTACGAGATCATCGCCACGGCCCTTGGTCGGTCGCGGATTTCGGTGCTGCTGTCGATCCGCCTGCCCATGCTGATCCGCCCGATCCTGACGGCGCTCGCCGTTGGCTTTGCCGTCTCGGTCGGGCAGTATCTGCCGACATTGCTGATCGGCGAGGGGCGGCTCTCGACTATCACCACGGAGGCCGTCGCTCTCGCCTCCGGCAACAATCGCCGCGTCATCGGAGTCTATGCCCTGCTGCAGACCATCCTGCCTTTCCTCGCCTTCGCGCTCGCCGCGCTGATCCCCGCAGCCCTTCACCGCAATCGCCGGGACATGAGGGTGTGATGATGCTCCAGCGACAGCCCACCAACGGCCTCTGCCTCGCGAATATCCTGATCCGCCTCGGAGATGTCAGCCTGATCGAGCTGACCGCAGACGTGCCTTCCGGTTCGGTCTTCACCGTCATGGGACCGTCGGGATCCGGCAAATCCACCTTGCTGTCCTTCATCGGTGGTTTCCTCGATCCCGCGTTCCGCGCCGAGGGGACCGTCTCAGTCGATGGTGTCGATCTGCTGCCGCTTGAACCGCAAGCCCGCCGGGCCGGGATCCTCTTTCAGGATCCGCTGCTCTTTCCGCATATGTCCGTCGGGGCCAATGTCGCCTTCGCCATCCCGGCAGATGTCGCTGATCGCCGCCAGCGCAGGCAGATCGCGGCAGACATTCTGGCCGACATGGACCTCACAGGTTTTACCGACCGCGACCCGGCCACGCTTTCGGGCGGGCAGAAGGCGCGGGTGGCGCTTGCCCGTGTTTTGGTCTCCCGACCCAGATTGCTGCTGCTCGACGAACCCTTCTCCAAACTCGACATGGAGCTGCGTGCCCAGATGCGCGCTTTGGTGTTCGAGCGCGCAAGGACCGCCGGCCTGCCGGTCATTCTCGTGACCCATGACGAGGCCGATGCCGAGGCTGCGGGCGGTCCTGTTCATCGTATCGGCATGAAGGAGCCCTCGGATGGCTGAGGGACGCACAACGCCCGTCCCGGTCATTCTGCTCGGCGGTGGCCACGCCCATGTCGAGGTGGTGCGCCGGCTGGGCGAGCTCGGCTTCGGCGCGCAGATCACGCTGGTTTCGCCCTCCCGTCATGCACCGTATTCCGGCATGTTGCCGGGCCATATCTCCGGTGAATACAGTTTCGACGATTTCCATATTGATCTGGCTGCCTTGTGCACACGCGCCGGCGTCACCTTCCTCGAAACTACTGCGACCGGCATTGACCCGGAACAGCGCGTGGTCTCGCTCGCGAGCGGCGAAACCCTCGGCTACGGCCTGCTCTCGATCGATATCGGCTCAACGCCCTCACTGCCCAAGGGCATATCGACCGGCATCTCCGTAAAGCCAATCGCGAGTTTTGCCGATCGGCTTGCTCGGCTCGATGCGCTGGCGGGAGAGGGACGGCTCTCAACACTGGCGGTGGTGGGGCAGGGCGTCGCTGGTGTCGAGGTGGCCTTTGCGTTGAAGCGCCGGTTGGAGGGACGCGGTATCGGTGTTTCCCTCGTCGGGCGTACCGCAGAGCCGGTTCCGGAGCGTAGCCGTTGGTCGCGGCGACTGCTCGAACGGGAAATGCGCAAAGCAGGCATCGCTCACCACCCGGCTTTCGATGTTGTGGCTTTTCGCGACGGCGAACTGGTGTCGCGTGACGGGCGGCGGCTCGCGGTGGATGAGGTCGTCTGGACAACATCAAGCGGCGCGCCTGCCTTCCTGCGCGAAACCGGGCTCCTCCTCGACGACATGGGTTTCATACGCGTGGATCATACCTTGCGATCCCTTTCTCATCGGGATGTTTTCGCGGCCGGTGATGTCGCGTCTTTGCCAGACCCACGGCCCAAGGCCGGCGTCTTCGCTGTGCGTCAGGGGCCCGTCCTGACTGCAAACATCCATCGCAGCCTCTCTCAAAAGCGCCTTAAGCCCTACTGCCCGCAGTCCTACTGGCTGGTGCTGATCTCGCTCTCCGATGGGCGGGCGATTGCCGACAAGTGGGGCCTGGCAATCTCTGGCGCTTGGGTGGCCCGATGGAAGTATCGCATCGACAGCCGATTCATCCAGAAGTATCGACGGTGAAGCGACGGCCGTCCTATTCTGGTCCGTCCCTGCCTTCCGCCCGGTCTTCAGAGCGTGCCTGTGTCGTACTTTTCTGAACCGGATGTGCTTCCGCAATCAGGTTTGCTCTGATCTACAAGGCGACGGGCAATCTTCGCGCGATCCAGATCCTGTTGGGGCATAGCAAGATTGAAAACACCGTGCGGTATCTCGGCGTCGACGTTGAAGATGCCCTTGAGTTAGCGGAGCGTACCGAGATTTAGGCTATCTTAGTACTGATTCCGGTTGTCCGCTTCTGCGGTTCTAGCGTGCGAAGCGGACAGTCTCCTGTCGGCCCCAAAACTGTCGTTGGTTAGGGTAAGGCTAAGGAACTCGATCACGCTTACAGCGTCATTGCAGAATGGACCGACGACTTCAACAATTTGTGTCGCACCAATCGCTCGCATACCAGACTGCTGCGGACGTTGCCGGTATCATCGCCGCAACCGGTTCCAACGCTCCGCGATCAGGAGCTTGGTGTTTCTGCCGGTTGCCCCACCACGCCATTGGCTGATCAAAAATCCGCCGAAGCTCTGATCGCAGCCGGGTGAGACTTCAGTGGCAGGTTATCAGCCAAAAGGACAACAGTGGCGGAAATAATTTCCGCATTTGCACCTCATCGGTGCGAAGATCCAGCGATAGCACGCCGGGCGTCTCGAGCGACGCGGTCGAGCCGGGAAAAGCGTGACGGTTACGGAGTTCGCGGGCATACCAGATAGACGTACATTCACTATTCCTGCCGGTTTGGCCACGTTGCAATCATTCATAGAATCGTTATCGATATGATGCTCTTAGGGTTTCGTTCTGGGATGGCGGGAATATGGGGGACAAATGTTCGAGACGTTGCTTCAATCTGGTATTGCAACGCGAGATCTGGTCCTTGAGCTGGCATCCCTCCTGAAGGAACCACCCGCGCCAGGATTGTTCAGCCTTTTACTTGTATTGCTTCTTCTTCTGCTGGTTATGGGGTTTGTCTCGACTGTGCGGAGCCGCACGAAGGTTCTTCGGTCGGCCGTGGATCTCGTCAAAAAGACGAATGGTGCCTCCGGCCTGCAGGAGAGCTTCGAAGATATACAGAACCGGCTTGCGAAGCAAAATGGACGCGCCGCGCGTCATCTAGCAGACACCTGGAAGGAGTTTCGCGAGACAACGATTGAGCCGCGATCGGGAACCGCTCTTGGTGTGCGGAATTCGATCAGGCCGTCGGTTTTCTTCAATCTTGAGGACATGGGCTTCAGCGTATCCGGCTGGAGGTTTGTACCGGGCTTTCTCGTGTCGATCGGGCTTGCCGCGACGTTTCTCGGTCTGATTGCCGCGCTCCAGCAGACCGGTGAGAGTCTCAAGGGCGGTGATCAGGCTCAGGTTCGCGAAGCACTTACGCAGTTGCTATCCGTTGCATCTGCAAAATTTATCATGTCGCTGACGGGGCTTTTGTGCTCGATCGTTTTCACTGCCTTCTTACGCGTGGGTGGCCAGCGGTTGGAAGGCACCATGCGAAAGCTCACGCATGAGATCGAAATCCGCATGAATTTCGTCAGTCTCGAAGATTTGGCAGAGCGCCAGCTTGAGGCGATCGTCGAGCAGCGCGATCACATGCAGAAACTTAACCATGATCTCATCGCTGCGATCTCTAAGCCGCTTGAGAATGCCCTGGCCGCCAGCAACACCCATGTGGGGACGATGGTCGACGACATCTCCCGATCGCTATCCACGGGGCTCGCGGCGGCGATGGATAAGGCGAGCGATCGGCTGGAAAGCGCATCCGACACGCTCAATGGCCTTGCTACAAAAATCAGCGAAGCCGCGGAGCAGTTTACGGTCGCTGCCGAACGGACGGCGGTCGGGCTTGACGGCGCCGCACGCAGGCTGGAACTCGTGACTGATAATCTTTCTCGCGCCGGAAGCGGCCTCGCTGATGCGACGGAGCCGATGGTCGAAGCTATCACCGGAACAGCCACGACGACCAAGCAAATTGCTGATGCGAGCGTCGAGATGGTTCAATCGGCACGAAAAGCTCTGGATTCAGAGCGCGGTGTGGTAGTCGCCGCCGCGGAATCCATCCGAGAGCAGATCAAGAATTTCGAAGCCCGTGCTGCATCGTATGACGGGCAGCTCGAAAAAGCATTCAAGACCTTTTCAACTGAAATTGGCAGGTCGGTTTCGGAAGTTGAAAACCATGCGAATGCGGTTCATCAGCAGTATGCTGACGCTCTGGGTACTCTGCAGGCTGTTATCGAAAACGCGAAAGCTTTCAGGCCCGAAAGCGAGAGGCCCGCGGAATGAGGGGCGCGGGTGGGACGCGCCCTCAGGAAGAAGAGGAAGAGTCCGTCTTCATCTCGATGGCCGATATGACGATCAGCTTCCTCTTCGTCATCATGATCCTACTTGCTTTTTTTGCGACTCAGTTCACTGACCCTGAGACCGTGCCGCGTTCGCAGTATGACGAAATCCTCAAACAAAAAACCGAGATGGAAAAAGAGCTGCGTAAGGTACAGACGATTATCGGAACGTCCGACCTTCAGGTATCCGACGACGTGCAGGCAATGAAAGAGGAGATCGACGATTTGCGGAGGCGGTTGGCGATGCCAAGTGCTCCGAACCAGATGGAAGTGTACAACAATAAGGTTTCGGAAACCCGCAGAGCTCTTTTGACGAGCCTGAAGAAACAGATCGACGACGAGATCAAAGGCGTCAATGTCAGCATCAGCGCGAACTTCGAGTCGCTGCAATTTTCGGGCGACGGTCTGTTCGAAACGAATGCTGACGTGCCAACAGCTACCGGATCGCTGCGCGTCAGCAAGATCGCTGAAATATTAGATCGAAATCTTGGATGTTTCTCACTAGGCCTGCGCAAGAGATTCAGCCCGGATTGTAATCCGGGATATGCAGTGATCGACTCTCTGCAAGTAGAAGGCCATACCGACGACCGTGGCACCGACATTCTGAACATGAGGCTGAGCGCAAACCGCGCCTCGTCTGTCTATTCACTTATGACGTCGCAGCGGCCTGATCTCCTCAACTTCAACAATAGAAGCGCGCAGCCTGTCCTTTCGGTGGCAGGCTTTGGCAAGGGGCGCCCCATTCAATCCAACGCGACCGATACCGGCAAGGATGCCAATCGCCGGATCGATCTTCGGTTTATCATGGCCGTGCCCGCAAAGGAGGCCGATATTTCGGCGATCAAGAACGCCCTGACCGAGGTGCCCTGATGACCCTCATCGAAGCAATTCGAGCATCCCGTATGGTGCGGCGCCAGGAGCTTGCGGCTCCCATAGAACTGACGCAGGCCGTGACAAACGTGAAGAGGGCGTTTCCGGATCTTGTGACTGCGACCCCTGTCTCCGTGGGCGAGGCCATCCTGCGGCTCGATGTCGCCCTGCGGAACTGGGACTGGGAAGGCGTGACCGTCGGTAACATCTCGCTTGCCACCCGAGCTTTTCTGGATGGGGACAGGATCCCGGATGCCGTCACCTATTTTCTGAGGAAGGAGCTCGAGGCGACAACCAGCTCCATTCTTCTCGACGCGGTTGCCGAAGCGTATTTCTCCGGCTGGACCAGACACGGTGAGAGGACCCGCTGGCTGGCGTCGATCCTGCAGGCACGGGGGTCCCATCTGTCCTTCCGCTGGAAGCGGTTGTTTGTCGCGGTTCCGGAACTGCTGGATACCGACGAAGCGCCGATACGGCTCGCTGAGAAGATGCTCATTCAAGCGAATCCGTTCCACTGGCTGCTCGATGCAGGGCTTGCCTCTCCGCATGCCGGGCAGCTTTCGACGGAAGCTTGCCTGGCCTGGCTCAAGCTGCTACCTCCTGTCATGACGAACCAGCATGTCGAACGGATTTTTGGCTGGATAAGGCCCCGGGGACACAAGCCTGTGTCCGACGACCTCGCAGCAAAGGCAGTGGAGAAATTTCTGGAGCCCTGGCGTTCCGATATGCCCGCTCCCGAATTTCGCACGTTTCTGACTGACCGGATTATCGAGGCCTTCGGCGATCCGCGTTACGAAAGTAGTGCCGAAGCAAAAGCGTTCTGGCCTCTTGTGGCGGTGGATCGCCGCACAATTCTGCTCAGATGGCTTGCGGGGCAGAGCATAGATGCTTTGCTCGACATAATCACGAAGGCCACCGGGAACCACATGTGGCCTACGCGACACCATTTCTGGAAGGGCCTGTATGATAAAGGACGGGTCACTGAAGCCTGGGTCGCACTGTCCCGGCCTGCAATGGATATTGCTCTCAACATATTCAGCGAGAATGGCGGAAAAGCGGGGCAGGCTGCGGCACTGCAAACCGCGACGGGCCGCAAGAAGGAAACCTGCCTGCTGATCATGAAGGTGGGGCGTTACACGGTCGTCGAAGGTTCGCACGATTATCGTGTTCACCTCTTCCTCAGCGGGGATCGGCGCGCTCCTGCTCTTTATCAAGATGAATATGATGCAGAGGATATCATGTTGCCTCAAGGCGACAGAATGACCCGCATTCACGATTCCTACGACGCTTGGCAAAGTTGGGTCGAGGAGCGGGTTCTTCGATGAAGTTTGATTTTCGATTTGATCCGGATGCAGCGTTTCTCAGTATCCAATCGGAGAAAAAAGACTGGCTGTCTAGGTTCAGGACACAGGCTAGGCCAGATCTTTCGAAGCTCCCGCGCGAGGAAATGGAGACGGCGCTAGCACTGTCGCGCCTGAGGCAGCTTGACCCGAACAATGCCCTCCACTCGGTCGAGCCCAATATGGTCGTCATTCGGCACCCGCTTGTCGCGCGGCTTGACGTCCGGGCGGCCGCGACTTTGGGCCTGCCGCCGCTGCTCCATGATGTCACCTTTCGGGCCCGGCTCATTGGAACCGTGGGCAGTCCCGATTTCCGGATCGAATGGTGGTGGGAGCGCGCGGGAAGGCGCGTTGTTCTGCCGTTGACGGGCGCCTTTCTGGGGCCGCCTTCAAATGTCATGCGGATCCCGGAGCCAATCTATCTGGCGATCGCCGAAGCGGAAGAGCTCGGCAAGAGCGGTACGCTGACGGACCACTGGTTGGCGCTTGGCCGGTTCCGCCGGCTTTTCGACGGTGATGCCGGTGAGGACAAGGCAGCGCTCGAAGGTTTTCTGCGCGATGTGTCCGTGGTTACCTGTGGAGCCGTCGGTATAGGGTTCGACCCGGAGGATGAAACAAATTTCTTTCCGCTTCCATTTGCCGATCAACAGCCGTCAGCGGATGGAGCGGTCGCGACCACGTCCGCCTTGCTCCACGGCCGCGAACTGGATGAATTCAAGACGGCAGCCTTGCGGCGCGGCGCACAACCTGCCTTTCGTGTGGCGAACGGAAAATTTCTGATCGTCGATCGTTCCGCCGTGCCGGTGATCGACACGATTGCAGCATATGCCGGCAAGGACGAGGAAGCCCGACGCGCGTTCATTGCGGATGCGGGCCGGATTGTCGCCGAGGCGATCGAGATGGCTCTCAGTCGGGAAGGGCGACTGACGGCCCTTATGAGCCCGCAGGCACGCACCGAAAGGGTCGAGGAAGCGATTGCCCGCGCCTGGATCGAAACGGAAGAGTGGGTTTCGCGCGTCGTCGGCGTTGGAAAATGGCAGGTCACCACAATCGACACCATTCAGGGTTCGGGCACCCGGTGGCTGCCGGAAGGGATAGACACCGAGCTTGGTGAAAGACTGGCTATCATCCCGGACGAAGAGCTGGAGGATGTGATCGAACGGTTGCGGAACGCTCTTCGGAGTGGCCTGTCGTCGATCGGCCATGACGGGGGCGAAATTCCTGCGACAGCCGAAGTCATCGAGGCGCTGAGCAGGAGGCTTGCCGATATTCTCAGGCGCCAGCAGTCGGAAGAAACGGGGACCACACTCGACGCCTATTTGCCGATTACCCATGACAATTTCTGGGAGGTCGATTTCAAGCCTGCTGTCCGGGGCAGAACGGGCGACTTCGATAATAACACGCCGTCATTGGTCAGATCCGCCTTGCAAAGCCACCAGTTGGCATCGCTGGATTGGCAGGTGCGTGCCTGGCAGGCAGGTATTCCGGGCATTCTCAATGCCGATGAACAGGGGCTCGGCAAAACGCTGCAGACGCTTTCCTTCATCACTTGGCTCAGGGAGGAAATGGCTAACGGCAGCATTCCGAAAAAACCCTTCCTGATCGTGGCCCCGACATCCTTGCTGCTGAACTGGGAAGCCGAGATCGAGCGGCATCTCGAACCGGGCTGTTTGGGCAAGCCTGTCCGCTTGTATGGGGAATATCTCGACGCCTACAAAAAGCCGGGCGGCGGGCAGGACCTACGTGAGGGTGAGGCGCGGCTCGATATTCAGGCGATCGCTAATGCCGAAGGGGGATGTGCAGTCGTCATCACGACATATCAGACGCTTGCCAATTATGCGATCAGCCTGATGGACCTGGATTGCTCTCTTGCCGTGTTCGACGAGATACAATTCCTTAAGAACCCCGTTACGATGAGAGCCAAGGCTGCAAAGGCGGTCCGCGCTGATTTCCGGATCGGATTGACGGGAACGCCGATCGAGAATGCCACGAGGGATCTCTGGGCTCTTCTCGACCAGCTCTTTCCGGGCGCGCTCGGAGCGCTCGCGCAGTTCCGTAGGGTCTTCGATAAACCGACGGAATCGAGCATGGGCGCCCTCCATTCCGCACTGTTCAGAAGCCAGAACGACTACCCCCCGCTGGCGTTGCGCCGGCTGAAAACGGATGCCGCACCGCATCTCCCGACAAAAGTTCGTGTCCTGCATCCGCGCGAAATGCCCAGGGCGCAAATGCTTCGTTACGATGAGGTGCGCGCTAAGGGAGGCGGTATATTGGCGCTGCTGCAGCACATGCGGCGGGTGTCGTTGCATCCAGGTTTGCTTGAAGGTGAGACGACGGAGGAATTCAACCTGTCGTCAGCCAGGGTTAGTGCCGCCATCGATATCCTAAGACATATCAAATCGAAGAATGAGCGCGCACTGGTTTTCGTCGAAAATCGCGATGTTCAGACCTGGTTCGCTGAGGTCGTGCGGATCGAATTCGGCCTCGAGCGGGTCATGATCATCAATGGCGACACGACCATCGATGCTCGCAAAGACATTACTGATCGGTTTCAGAGGCACCTTATCGATGATCGCGGCTTCGACGTTCTGATCCTTGGTCCGCGCGCCGCGGGAACAGGCTTGACGCTGACGGCCGCAAACCATGTTATCCATCTCAGCAGATGGTGGAATCCTGCTGTGGAAGAACAATGTAACGACCGCACTCACCGCATTGGCCAGACGAAGCCCGTCACGATCCATATCCCGCTTGCCGTTCATCCGGGACTTGGCCGAGGTTCGTTTGACTGCCTGTTGCAGAGCCTTATGAAAAGAAAGCGTTCTCTTGCGGAGCGTATTCTCTGGCCGGGAGATGTTACGGAAGGCGAAACGAAGATGCTCTACGACGCAGTTTTGGCGGCGGAGACGACATCCGATTTAAAGTCCATGAACGTTGAAGAAATCCTTGAAGGTCGCAGCGATCTCCATTTTGAGAAACTGGCCAAAAACTCCATTCGTGTGAAGCCGACCAGAGGCGGTGCCTCCATCATCGTTTCGTCAGATGCCGCTGTACCAATGCCGATGTCGGGCGAAAATGGAGACGCGGCCGTCATTACGCTCAGCGAGCAATCACGACTTCCGGCTGGCGTTATCGTGCCGCAGTCAAAATTGAAAACAGCGACCCTTTGGCCAGAATACGTCTTGCCGGAATAGGAAATAATTTCCGCGGCCCAAGCCTACGATCTCCTGACAATCTTCTGCGTCTCGCGGTCATATCGATAGAGATGAAGCTGCCCGTCCCTGATGAGCTGGGCTGCCCGGGCGACGTGTTCCGGCAGCACATAGAACCACTCGCGCGGCCGAATTCTCTTGCCAAAGCGGTCAATGATGAAAAGCTCACCCGGTCTTGCGGCATCAAAGAAGCGATGGAGCAAGTTCTCGACCTTCGAGCGAGACAGGTTCTGCAGTTCGTAGGTGGCGACAATCTCGACTGGTGCCAGAAGGAAGGTGGGGTCGTTCCGGGCATCGGCCACGCGACGCCGGACATCCTGTGATGTAACACCGATCTTGTAGAGAATGTCGCGCTGGGGCTTGATGGCCGGGTCTTCGGAAAGGCTGCGGGCCACGTAGATCGTGCCGGACAGCGAAACTTTGTCGGTCTCCCAGTCTGGATCGAGCGGGCCAAGCCCTAGACGCTGGACGACGCGAGCCGTCTTGTCGTCGTTGAGGGACTTGCGGAACGACGACATCAGCGGGTCACTTTCGGTGCCGTTCGAAAAAATCACCCGCAGGCGATGGTCGCGCGCCCCACCGCGCTGCGTGCTTTCACTCTTTTCCGCGATGTAGGCCAGAAGGCCGTTGCGGATGAAGAAGTCGCCTTCAACAGGTTCGATGACGGCCCATTTCTCGATCAGTGTGGCCTCCCGTGCGCCACTGTCGAGGGCCTGTTGCATGGTCTCGAACAGCCCGGCGAACTGATCGAAATCCTTGCAGGGTATAAAATCCGCCCGGTGGTCTGGCACCTGACGTTCTGCAGCAGGTGTCACGTGTTTAAGCTGAACAAGGTCCGGCTGAACATGCAGACCATCCTCGGCAAAGATGTCATCGAGCGAGTCCGGAATGTCGTCGTCTTCAACCTCATCGCGCCAGGAAACCTCGGCGACTTCCTCTTTCCGCGCCAGAAGTCCAAGCCTGTCCGCTTGCCGAAGCTCCTCGCTCGGAGATTTGGCAAGGTTTTCCCATATGGTGCCAAGCCGCATCTCTTCGTGGTTGGAAGCGTTGGCGTCGGGCAAACGTCCGTGCTGCTCGAAAAAGCGCGTCACATCATTCAGGATCGCAACACCATTGTTCCCGGAAGATGACGCCCTTGGTTTCAGCTTCACAGCAAGCAGGCCGAATTCGTCTGGCTCTGCAAAGATCTCTTCCAGTGTCGGGCGGGGCATCAGCTTGCCGCCTCCCGCATCGTCTGCGCTTTGCGGTTCTTGAGCCATGCGAGCGCTTCTGCCATGCGCTTTTCGAGCGCATCTTCTGCATGCACGTTCGGCTCGCGCCCCTCCTGCGCCCGGAAACGCTTGATCCGGGGCCACAGTGTCCGTGCTTCCTCTTCCGTCATCTGCACACGCATGGCCACCATGGCCGATTGTACCTGAGACAAAAGCGGGGCATCGAAGCTGCGCGAGGCCACCTCGAAGCACTCCTGAAAGGCGTTGACGCTGTCGATGAGGTCAATATCCAGCTCGCGAACATTGATGAAGCGGCGCACCATGGCCAGCAGCGTATTGGGTGCCGCCCGCATATCGTCGTCTGCGTCGTTGCCATCCGCCTGCCCGGCGTCGCCGCCCGTCCTGGGGGCTTCACCGCCTGCCTGATCGGCACCGATAAACGGTGTGCCCGCTTCCTGAAATCCACGTTCTGCCTCCTGACGTGCGAGTGTCAGCAGGTTCATGCGTGCGGCAAGGTTCTGGCGAATGGCCTCGGTTTCCTCATCGTTGAGGTTCTCGTAGCGATGCTCGATAATATCCGTCAGCAGCATCTGCGTTGCCACTTCCGGTGCCGTGTCTGGAGACACGATGCGGGCATCGACAGCCTGACAGGCAGTTGCCATCAGGTCCGCCATATCGTTTTCGCAAATGTCGCGCGCCCGGTCGGTGGGCGGCTCCATCAGGCCCTTGATGCCGATGGTGATCGTGCCCTGACCGTCATCGGTGATCGGTTCGCGAATATCGCCATCTTCCCGGCGATAGAATTTGAAATTGGGTGCCAGCACCTGTTCCATCAGCAGCGAGCCGGAAATGGCCTTCAGCATGTCGTTGACGGCATCCTTCACCGCAGCCGTTTCCACGCCCGGTTCCGCGACAAGATTGGTGAAGGTGGCTTTCGGCTTGCCCGGCGCATCGCGCGTGGCCCGGCCAATGATCTGCACAATTTCGGTGAGAGATGCCCGGTAGCCGATGGTCAGCGCGTGTTCGCACCACACCCAGTCAAAGCCCTCCTTGGCCATGCCCAGCGCGATGATGATGTCCACCTTGGCGCGGTCTGCGGCATCGTCCCGCTTTCCATTCGCACCTTTGATCTCGCGGGAAAGCGCCGCCTTCACCCCCTCGCGCTCCGGGCCATCGTGAACGAGGTCAGCCACTTTCAGCACGCGGCCGTCTGCCGTGCGGATCAGATCGAAGCCCGTTCCTTCTTCCACGCCGATGTGCTCGCCGATGAGATCGAGAATGCGGCCCACCTCATCGTTCTTGTCGCCAAAGGCTTCCGCCGAACCACGATGGGGAATGTGGATGATCGTCTTGAGCGTCGTGTCCAGCACATCCGGCAGGCCGTTGATGTACTGGCCGCGATAGAAGCTGTAATTGACGCCGAGCGCCTTCAGATACTCATAGCCTTCAAGCTGCTCATAATAGGAATAGGTGATTGTCTTGAAGCGCGCCTCGTCTTCCGGCCGCAGCACCGGCACGGCGTCGCCGCGAAAGTAAGAGCCGGTCATGGCCATCACATGGCACTGGCCGCGAACAATAATCTGCCGCAGAATGTCTCCGAGACGGTTGTTATCGGCTGCCGAGACATGGTGAAACTCATCGATGGCGAGGAACACGTTGTCGAAGGCCTCGATCCCGTGCGCCCGCTCCACCGCCTCGAAACCGAAGCGGAAGGTGGCGTGGGTGCAGACCAGCACGCGGGCGTCGGATTGCATGAAATCGGAAAACGCCTTCACCTTCTGCGCCGTTGACCCATCTTCGGTGCCGGACAGGCAGAGGTTCCAGCGGTCCTCCACCTGCCAATCGGCATCGAAACCGTAGCTTTTCAGGTCCGTTGAGCGGAAAGAGCCGCCAATCGAGGTTTCCGGCACACAGACAATGGTTTTCGCCAGCCCCTGATGGTTCAGCTTGTCCAGCGCCACGAACATCAGCGCCCGGCTCTTGCCCGCCGCAGGCGGGGCTTTCAACAGAATGAACTGCGCGCTGCGGGCGGCATAGGCGCGGGCCTGCATGGGCCGCTGACCAAGCGCATTGGTGGCCTTGGATTGCCCGGTGCCGTTGTAGCGCACATTGACCATTTCAACCATTCACTTCGCCCCCTGCTTCACCCGCGCCGCATAGAGCTTGAACAGCTTTTCCAGCCGCTCCGTCTCGTTGCGGAAGGGGCGGCCAATATACATGCTCTCCAGTAGCTCATCATTGTCCCGGTGTACGGCGCGCAGATCCTCCGGCATCTTCTCCGGGTCGTAGAGGTCGGCAATGGTTTTCGGGTAATGTTGATAGCGTGTTTTCAGAATGCGCCGTGCAGAGGCCGAAAGCTGATCCAATTGATCGGCGGTGAATTTCGGCACCGGAAAGGTGTTCCAGCCCAGCGTGTTGGAATATCGGAAGTCGGATTTCAGCTTGCCGCAAACGGTCGCGATCCAGACGAGATGCAGACGTGAGGCAATGAGCGCGATGCACCAGTCGGGGGCGTCGTAGAGAACGTTGTTTAGATCCGATGAGATCACGTCGGCGCCAACAAAATCTACTGGGAGATATGGCCGGCGTTCGGATGTTACTCGAGGGATCAGAATGGCGTGTTCTCTGGCCCAGTTTTGTGCTTGGCGAAATCGATGTGGGTATGCCGCTGCTGGCCTGGTTTGCGCAGCCTTGCTGGCCGAGCGGAATGCTGCCACCTGTTCAAAGCGAGCTTTGATTGGAGGAATTTGAGCGGCTTCTTCCGCGCAGTCATCAGGAACCCAAAGGCAATACCGTATCCTACCGTTACAGACCTCATCCGAACCCATAAATTTTTTGACAAATTTATGTGCGGCAGGATGCTCACTGAGCAACTCCTCTCGCTCTTCCGGGCTTAGAATAAGATGTCCACCGTCGGTGGGCTTGTTGCCGTACTCCATGTACGGTAGCGCAAATAGTGATCTACTCTCTGCGTGAACGTAGATGATTGGAGCATCCAACAAATAGGCATTTATATTGGTGGCTCTAGCCTCTATTCCGCTCTGGAATAGCCGCTTCCCATCTTTGTTTGTATTGCATAGACCGACAATCACGCAGATTACGGCAGCGTTTGCGGAAGCGTTGTTTCGCCATTTAAAAGACGTATGGGCGAACCCAATCTCAATGCCCCCCGTCAAGACGTGGGGCCAAAGCGCGCCCACCGATTGCCCTTGGCAAATCGAATTCGTCGAAACCAAAGCTGACTTTGCCGTGCGTCCACGAATGTAATTAGCGGCCTTGAACACCCAGCAGGCTACGAAATCTAGCCGCCGATGTGCTTCCAAATGGTCTGAGAGAACGAAATCCATATCTTCGTTCTGCTCTTCTGTCCTGGAGTTGTCTCCCAAAAATGGCGGATTGCCCGCGATGAAAACCTCTTCCTCCCCAATGGGAGGCGGGCAAACCTCATCCCAATTTACCCGCAGAGCATTGGCACACCTGATCTGTCCACCATCCCGCAATGGCAGCAGCGGCGGCATGCGCCCGAACACATCGGCAAAGCGGGCATTGGCCTGATATTCGGCAATGAACAGCGCCAGCTTCGCCGTTTCTGCCGCAAAGTCGGTCAACTCAATGCCGTAGAACTGGTTGAGGCTGACGGAGGAGAACATGACGTTCTGCGGATTATCCTCCAGCTCTCCCAACCGCTTCAGAATGCGAATTTCGCGCTCCCGCATCTGCCGGTAGGCGACGACAAGAAAGTTGCCGGAGCCGCAGGCGGGATCGAACACCCGGATTTTCGACAGACGGTGAAGCTGGGTCTTGAGCGCAGCAGGCTTGTCCCAGGCCTTGTCCAGCGCCTCATCCAGATCATCCAGAAAAAGCGGCCCCAGCACCTTCATGATATTGGGCACCGAGGTGTAGTGCATGCCCAGTTCGGCGCGGGCCCTGGGATCGGCAATCGACTGGATCATCGAGCCGAAAATATCCGGGTTGATCAGCTTCCAGTCCAGCTCTGCGGCATCGCGCAGATAGCGGAAAGAGATAGGGTCGAATTCCGGGGCTTCGATGGCATCGGCAAACAGCCCGCCATTGACGTATTCGAATGTTTCGGTCCAGGCAGGCAGCCCCTCGCGCTGGCCTTTGGGCAGGTTCATGGCGGAAAAGGCCTGCACCAGCACATCGCGCGCATGTTCGCCCTTGTTGCCGCCATAGGAGAAGACGGCAAATGAGAACTGATCTTCCTTGAAGACGCCGACATCCTCGGAAAACAGGCAGAAGATCAGCCGCGTCATGAACAGGTTCATGGCATGGCGGCGCTCCGGCACAGCCCAATCCGGGTTTGCCTTCATAAGCGCATCGTAAAGCTTCGCCAGCTTGCCGGTGGCCTTTATATCAACCGGGTTTTCCTCTGCCGCCCGATAGCGCTCCTTGCCCGCCGCAGGCAGGAAGAAGGAAAAATGCGTGCCAAGCTCGGCAAACGGGCAGTGCAGTGTTTCCCCGGATTTCGGATGCTCGGCGGCAATCATCTCGCCGTCCGTGGCGATCAGGATTGCAGGCTTTGCTTTCACGCTGCGCTTGGAGGCGCGCAGCGCATCCAGCATGTCTGCCGCCATACCGGGAAGGGCCGGGGCAAAATGAAACTTGCCGTTCAGCAGAACGCCGCCCGCAATATCCGACTTGTTGGTGGTGCCCGCCCTCAGCTTTGCAACGGTTGCCTGCGCATTATCCGTCGCCTGCGCGAAGGCATAGCCGAACTCGGTGGGGTCGAACCTTGCCTTGGCAATGGCATCAAGAGCGTCTGCGATTTCGGTGGGGTTCATCATGAAAAATCAGGCTTCTTCTTATCGTTGCAGACGGTGCCGTCAGGACCATGCTGGAATGAAAATGCGCTTCAGAGGAACGAGCTGCTGGGTTTCGAGATCGAGCTTATCGTACTGCTCCAGCAAGCTTTTCACCAGATCATCGAGATCCATGAGCGCAGTCGGGATACGGGCGCGTTCGGCCTCATAGCGAGCCTCACGGGTAAAGCCGCCGGTGCTGACGTAAAGGCCTTTGTCGAGGTCATGACGCCCGGCAATGAAGTTGCGCAGATCCGGCGCGCCCATGGAGCCTTTGCGATGCTTGACCTCCACAACGATGCGGGGTGCCTCAAAGCCGAAGCCATCAGGTGAGGCGACGATGTCCTTACCTTGATCGGGTCCAGCGTCCGAGACGCGCGTCTTGTAGCCGAGGGAGCGGAGCAGACCCGCAACGAGATCCTGCATTTCCGACCAGCTCAGGGCATTCACCTTGTCCTTAATGAACTCATGGGCTCGGCTGGCCATGGATTCGAACAGATCCTCCTCTGCTGCGTCGACCGCGGGGACGGACAGTTCTGCGGGTGCAGTGATGTTGCCGGACAGAGCCTTCTTGAGTTCTGCCGCGACGTCATTCGATAGGCGAAACAGGGTTGATATGGAGCCGAGGCTGTTGCGGCTTTCGACAGAGAGCAGGTCGCGGCTGACTTCGCCGTCCCATCGCACGGAACGGACCTGTGTGTCTTCCGGGTCTATCGAGGCATCGTGGCGATAGGCGCTGGCGATCTCCCCCACCAGATAGACCCGGCGCGACGGATCGTAGGTCACGACCATATCGCCGATGGTCATTTCATTGACGAATCGATGGAGCTGCCCGGCTGCCATCGCCTGGCTCTGCGGCTTGGCGCCAGCGTAGACCTTTGCCAGCGCTTCGCCGATGGCTTTGCGGCTCTTGGCGTCAGAAAGGTCGCCCAGCGCCGGCCAACCGATTGCAACGACCGACTTTTCCTTGAACGCGTCGAACAAGCGGCCGTTGCGTTCGGCGCGAACCATCCACGATTTTGTCATATGCATCCCCCTGTCGCAGGATACATTCATCACGCATCGCAAAATTGCAAGATTGATCCGGGTAGTCCGCCACGGGTGCCGAGGTGACGTCGTCGATCCGGAAGTTATTTCCGCGCGAGTGCGTCTTCAACGAGATCGGATGGCGTTGTCGTCGAGGGATAGGTCTCGTCCCCAGTGCGGCCGTGAGAGGCCGGAAATCGCCCCGGATGACACACGCATTAAGTGTGGATTTTACTTGCCTCAACGAAAAGCAAGATTCCGGCGCAGAGGAGGCAAACCGGTCGATTCGGAAGTATCTATAGTATATTTTGAAGCATATCTCTTGGTTAGCAATTATTGCAAAACTCCCGGTTGGTTGAATTGCTTAATCGGCGTGCGATAATATTCTCTGTAAGGTCGTTGAATCTTACGATCTCAAGAAAACAAGGAGATAGACTGTGGGTATCATCAGCAAAGCGGCCGCATCGGCCCACCGCGCCCGCCCCTTTTATGAGGAGCACGAAATCAGCGATGAGCTGAAGAGCGTGCTCGAGGAGGAGGCCAAGCACCTTGTCGGCGCGCGGCGCCGATCGACGGAGGATGCATTCGAAGAGGGGGAGCGTTTCGATAGGATCGCCACGCTTCTGCCCGAAGGGACCTTGGAGAAATGGGCGGTCGAATGTTGCGGCTACACCGCGCGGCACGTGCGCACCAAGCGTGCGGTCCACCGCAACTTGGCTCCTTACAAAGCGGTGCTCATCGAACTCGCTGTCGGTCCGACTGTCCTCGGAAAGCTGAGTGCGGCCACGCCCGAGCAGGTCGAACAGATCATCGGCTTTGCTAGCACGCATGATCGGCTGCGGGTTCAGGATGTCACGGCGATCATGTCCGGGTCGAAGGAGGACATCGAGGAGAAGCCCGAACTCGATCCGTACGATGTTGGTGGGCCTGCTGGGCTTAAGGCGATCATCGCCATCAAGGTACGGGACGGCATGGGATCTTTTGTTGGGCATATCGAGGAGATCCGCAACCATGTGCTGGAGGCCTTGCCGAAAAACAACATCGTCAAGAAGGATCTCGCCGCGAAAATCCACCTCACGGCACGCCTCGCACACCGCGAGTTGGAAAGCTTGGTAAGGTTCGTCCGGCCAAATCCGAGCGACAGGCATACGATGTCGCCGACCGAACTGCCGGCGAAATCCGGTTGGGAAAAGGTCAGCCGGTTGCTCTACAAGTTGGGCAGCGAGACTTCTTGGCCCGATAAGGCCGAGCTTCGGACCTGGCTGGAGACAGAGGTCGTGCCGCTTCTGAACTGGGTGGTTCCCGAAAAGGGCGACCCGGTCAGGCCGGAGGTCAAGGCTGATGTTGCAGCAAGCGTGGTCGCGTCTGCCAACGCTGTCGCGGACACTTCGGCCCCGGCGAAAACCTCGGCCTCGCCTAAGGCAAAGGCATCGAGCAGGCCGTCGTTGGAGGAGAACCTGGCGAGGCTCACGGATGGATTTACCGCCATCATGACCGGTGACTTCAAGGTGCCTGCATCTGACGATGACGCCATCCCTTCGGTGGCCGAGGCGCTTGCCAAGCCTGAGAAGCGCTTTCAGCGCCCGGCGTTCATCGACAAGATCAAGCCGACTTCGCCACCGACGACCGTGGCGTGAAACGGCAAAGAAACCTGGAGGGCTGGATGTCCGGCCTTTCCATCAACATCGAGAGGGCCGCTTGTCGGCCCTTTCTCATTGGCGGCTTCGGTCGGGCATGATGATCGCTGAAGCGGTTGCCTTGCACTTGTCGCAGGCGCCCAGTGGGTCTCGGTTTAGAAGTCGCCGTGAGCCCGGCGTTAACCTTGTACCGGCTTCGTTCTCTTTTTGCAGTCCGGGACCTTGAGCCCAGCCTTGGGTCCTGCCAGGTTGAGGACGTTCCGGATGGCCGGAACAAGCGGCCCAAGCCGATGCTTGCGACATCGACAAGGGCCTGACCGTCAACCTTGTACAAGAAGGAATCGGGCTATGAGCACGAATACCGTTTCTGTTCCCTATGGGAAAGTTCTCCGTTCCATGATCAACGCGGCCGAGGCTGCCGCGGCTTCCGGATCCCGCCCGCGCCCGTTCGGCCTTGGCCGCAATGCGGTTCCGACGGCGGTTCGCGAACCGGCGGTGCTGCGCCGTCACCCGCATCTGGTGCGCTTCGCCGAGGTCGAAACCGATCTCAATATCCTCATCGATCGCGCCATTGCCGCCATTGCCGACGGCGAACCGATCGAGGACGCGATCCTCGGCTATTATGTCCACATCGCTTCGCTTGTCCGGGCGGTGTCGTTCCGCGAAGGCAAGCTGTTGGAGCAGGCCGTCGAGCGTCTCGCGAAAGCGAACCCGAGCATCATCGTCCTGACGCAGTCGTTGAAGCTGCCGCTGGTCAAGGCGGCCATGGAAGCGGTGGCCGGAAACGACTGGTCGAGCCTCGATGGCGTGAAGCTCGATTGCGAGGCCCCGGCCAAGGGTAGCTACACGCCGGACCTGATCGTCGTGAACCGCGCCCGGCATACGGCCTACATCCTCGACTTGAAGCGGTCGTTGGCGTCCTATGGCGACACGAGCCGGCTCGAAGAGTTGAAGCTGAAGATGATGGCCTCGGCCATGGTTCTGCCGGACTGGCTCTACAAGAACCAGAAGCGGCTGATGGTCGATGCGGTCGAGGTGGCAATCGTTGATGGCGCCAGCCGACCGAGTGACCACGCAACCGGCATCTGGGCGCTCTCCGAGATCGACGACCTGCTGGAGATCGATGGTGTGGCCGACTGCATGGCCGAACTTCGTCTGCGCTTCAGCATCCGGGTGCAACAGCTTCTCGAAACCGAGGCGCGCAAGGCGCTTGGTTTAGACAAGATGCCCGTGATGCATCCGGCAGTGATGAGCATGGCTGCGACCGCGGTGCTCCATCCGCGGATCAACCTCAATGGACCGAGCCGGAGTTACGAAGAGGATCTGGCTGCCCGGTCTTGCGACGATGACGATCTGCGCGATCACCTCGTTGATGACGGCTTCAGGGACGCCGATGAAACCGAGGATGATGAACCGGTCCCCATGTTTGTCCGGGTTGGCTTTGCCCGGCGCCCTCGGCACTGATCGAGCACGTCACCCGACTGCCGTTGATGCCTGCTGCCTGATGGCCTGACTGCCGCGCCCTGACGCCGTCAGGCGCCTGATGTCGCCGCCATGCGTGCCCATCAGGCCTCAAGGCCGCGGCTTTCCCATTCCATCTCTTATTGACGCTGGACCCGAGCGTGGTTCGGCGAAGGAGTTTCCATGACTTCCGACATCACCCCGGATGTGCCGCCGCGCATCCGCTGCGAGGCGACCAAATCGCCCTCGACGTCACTGAACCCTACCTGCCATCGTGCGCATGGCACCGTCCTCCGCTATCCCGGACCTGCTCGTCATGATCCGCTCGCTGACGATCCGGCCTTCTTGATCGGACTGACCCTTGGTCATGTCAGGCAGGGCGATGGTCTGACCGGCACCGTGCCGGACACGGTCATCAGCCGAATGCAGGCGCAGGCCGATCGTGGCAATCCCGCCTGCCGCTTGCTGCTCGACTGGCTCGCGCACCGCAACCGCGATCTCGTGGCTCCGCTTCAGTCGGATGCGGGCGACCGGAGTCCAGCCGAGCCCCGTCCACTTCGTCGCCGGATCCGGGAGCGTCGCCAAGCCGCGCCGGGGAGCTTGAAGAAACGCACATCGACGAGGGCGGGATCATCCGGTCCCAAAACGGCAATTATTGCCGCGATGGCGGAGGGCCGGATCGATGAATAAACTCGCCCGTCTTCTGCTGCGCCGTCTCGACCGTGTCGCCCGCCGGGAAGCCCAGCGCAACGCCCATGCCAATGGCCTTCTGTCTGCGAAGATCGTCGAAGTCGATGGTCATCTCCTGCGTCGCTACAGTCCCGCATTCGATACCGAGCGAATGGGGGGCGATCGGGATCGGGACCTCGCCTGGATCCGCCGCACCTTCGCGGCCTATCTTTTGCCGCCCGCTCAGCAGTCCGACATTGTGGTGACTGAGGGTAAGGCGTCGCCAGCGTTGCTGCCGTCGCTCTACCGGCCCGATGAGGCGACAGTCCAGGATCATGCCGCAGCAGTCGATCACAGCCGCCGGGCGTACGCCGTCGGTCTTGTTGGCCGGGCGGGCAGGGCACCGCTGGTCAGTAACGTCGTGGCGGCTCTGGTGCTGGCGCGCGCGATCGAAAACACGCGCATGCCGCTTGCCAGGATCGTCCAGACGATTGCCATGGCGGCGCCCGTGATCTGCCTGCACGCACCCGTGCCCGGCTTCGAACGTGCCATGCGGCGGTTGATCGAATTGCCAGGCTTTCTTCCCGGGGCTGTTCCGAACGGCATCGACGGTGACTATGTCTATGACGATGGCAGCTTCGCGGTCGCCGAAGGCACGGGGCGTCCGTACATTCAGTTCATCGGCGAGTCGGTCCATCGTCTGACGGGCGCCACGCTGCAGCGGCGGCTGGTCAATGCGCTGACGCGGGATTATCCGGTTGTGGCGATCTCGGAGACGGCGCAGCACATCCCATCCGAGATCAGCATCGCCGCCGATGTCGCTCTGGTCGGCGGCTGGTTGGACTATCCCTTTGTCAGCATGATGCTTGAAGCCATGTATGGTGACACCGGTCTGGCGGCGCTCACCCGATGGACGACCGCTTATGATGCGCATTACCTGACGATCGATGACGTCGTGCTGTCGTTCCGGCCGGGTCGCGGCGCGTCCGAGGTGGTCGACGTGCTGGCCTCGCTGACCGAGCGCAATCGTGTTGCCGCTCGCGATGGTGATGATGACGACGGCGAGCCATCATCCAAGGCCACGACAAAATCCTCGAAGTCGAAACAGGATACGACGTCGCCGGAGAAATCCTCATCCGGGAAAGACAGTGGCGGCGGATGGAAACGCGACAAGCCGTCGGGCGCCGAGGTCATCCAGCCGGAGCCATGGGGCCCGGGGGAAGACGATCGCCCGTCGCTGATGGTCGAGACGCTCTCCGGATACGGCAAGGCCAAGACCTGGGCGCTGGATCTCAAGGCCGATCTCGCCGATCACAGGGCAGGGGCTCTCGCCTGGTCTGATATGAGCACCAAGCTTCTGCTTCATGGTCCGCCTGGAACCGGCAAGACGACGTTTGCGCGGGCGCTATGCAACAGTCTGCAGGTGCCGCTGGTCGTGACATCTGTTTCTACCTGGCTGCAGGGCGGCCACCTCAACGATGTCATCGCCAAGATGGCCAAGACGTTTGCCGAGGCCCGCGCGATCGCCCCGTCCATTCTGTTCATCGACGAGATCGACGGTATCGGTAAGCGGCAGCCGGCAGAGCGGGAATATGCCGACTATTGGAATACGGTGGTCAACAAGGCGCTGGAGTTGCTCGATGGTGCCGTGAAAAGTGAAGGGCTTGTCATCGTCGGGGCCACCAATCGGCCGGACCAGATTGATGATGCGATCAAACGCTCCGGGCGATTGGAGACGCATATCGAAATCCCGATGCCCGACATCGCAACTCTTGCGGCCATCTTCATGCATCATCTCGGTGACGATCTGGCGGTGCTGGTTGGCGATGCTGGAAAACCGAAGGGCGAGGCTCACGACGAGGTGGAGGCGGACGCCGCGGGAACGCATGTGGAAGGCCCGCCGCCACCAGAAAATGATGCTGACAGAGACAGCGATGCACACGGTTCAGGTGACACCCGGGAAGGAACGACGACATCGAAGCATATGGAACCGGCCACACCTGAAGCGGCCGTGTCGGTGTTAAAGCGGCTGGCAACCCGGGCGATGGGCCTGACTGGCGCCGACATCGAGCGGATCGTTCGCCAGGCACGGCTGAAGGCACGGCGAGAAAAGCGGTCGATCCGCTATGAAGATCTCGAGGAAGGCATCCGGATGGACCGGCCCCAGGTGCCTTACGATCTGCGCTGGCGCTTCGCCATCCACGAAGCCGGACATGCTGTCGTCCATCATGCGCTGCGGCTCGGGCCGATCCATGGCCTCAACATCGATACATCCGGAGGCGGTGGCTACAGCCAGCTCGGCTTCACCGCGTCCGGCAGCGATACGCTCGGCTACCGCGAAGACATGCTTGCGATGTTGATGGCGGGCCGTGCCGCCGAACAGATTGTGGCCGGTGCTATCTCCTCGGGCTCCGGCGGCACTGAGGACAGCGATCTGGCGCGAGCAACCACGCTGGCGCTTGCCATGGAGCGCTCCCTCGGCTTCGGCGCCATCCAGCCGCTGCTTTATCGCGAAGACCGTGACCCAACCGCGGTGCTCGACAGCAATCCGGATCTCGCGGCCCGCATTCATGCACGATTGGAAAAGGCGCTCGCGCGGGCAGTCGATGTTCTGAGCAAGAACCGGGACAGGCTCGATGCCCTCATCAAGGCTCTATTCGATGCCCAGGCCTTGGATGGAGGTGCCGTGACGCAGCTTCTAAGGCAGGGTGATCGGACGGCTGGAAACTGACAGCATGCCATCCGGACAGAATTGCGCCCGGCGCCAAGGCAATGATGCCACCTGATTTGCCTCGGGTCGGCCCGAATTGCGGACGACTTGTCTCAGGTCGCCCGCAATCTGAGACAAATTGCGCTCATTTGATTCCAAGGTCTGAATTTTTGATTCAAAGGTCGAGGAGGCTGATTCAGCAACGGCGTTTGCCTCGGGGTAACCTGTGTCGACGCGACATGACGTGCCCGCACGTTGAGACAAATTGCGGTCTTTTGATTCCAAACTCTGAGCCGCCGATTCTCGTCTCGATATTTCCGATTCCGCCAAACGGAGCTTGCGCCGGTCAGCCGGTCCCTCGACCATAGGGGAGGCCGAGGAGCAGGAGGGTGGAGATCATGAGCATGAAGATGGCAAGGCAGCGGCAGAAGGCGCTTCGGGATGCCAACAGGCAGGCACGACGTCCTGACCGGGACGACGTGGCAAGGGTGGCGTTGTTCTGGTTGATCCGCCGCGCCGTGGACAAGGGCCAGGAAGCCGAGCTTGAGACGTTCCAGGGCGTGATCGTCTCCATGCTGACCGAGCAGGGCTTCGATGAGCGCGAATGCGATGCCGTCTTCGATGACCTCGTCGCCAAATACCGCTCCGGTGGGCTTCCCTTCCGCAGGAAGCTCCATCTGCTCTTTCCGGACCGAAATCAACGGGAGACGTGAAGCGTCACTCTATCGGCCATGCGACGTCCTCCGCCGTCGTCTTCCCACGGTCTCGCGCCAAACGGCGTTTGCTCATTGGATACCTGCTCCCCCCATTACTTCTTCAAACGCCGTTTGATTCTGAATCGATTTTCCAGAGCGCGATAACGCACCCGTCGTGTTGCTACGCCATGAAGCGAGGCAAGGTGCGGAAATTATTTCCGTCCCGGTTTCATCACTTCTTGCCTTCACGTGCCCACGGCGGTGGTTGCCTGTTTTCGACCCAAGGGAGGAGTTGCAATGGTTTTCGCTCAATGCCCGCCGTGATGACAGGATAGTGCTTCAAGGCCTCGCGCATCAGCGGAAGGCCTGCCGGATTGGTGTAGCGCGTGTTTGTTTCGCTACCCTCGCTTAGCCGTCCGGAAATGTCATCGATCACCTCCGTCGAGACGCCCGCCTGCTTCAGCGTATCAGCCATGCCATGCCGAAGCGCGTGAATGGCACGCGACCACATGTTCTTGCCAAGCGCAGCCTGCATCACAGGGACGAAGGTATCGTAGAACCTATTGCCGGGATCGTTGTCCGTTTTGTCCGAAAAGAGATCCGGAAAGAGCTGCACATACCCCAGCTTCTTGATCGCTTGGACATATTCGATGAATCCAAGTCGGACCAGTTCATCCGGCAAGGGCAGGAGCCGCCGAGATTGAGTCGTCTTCAACCTGCGTGTGTCGTTGGTTTGGAGAATGATGACATAGCCATCTTCGTCCTTCGCAATGTCGTCGACATGAAGCCCGGCAAACTCTTTACGCCTGGGACCAAGATAGGTGAGGAGGATCGGCAAAAAATAGAGCGAATCGTGGAAGACTTGAGTGCCAGGCTTTCGCCGTCGTCCCCGCATGTGATCCTGCGAGCCCACATATACCGGGCTGGAAAAGATCGGAACGATGTCCTGAGGTTTGGGCTTGTATTGCTGCTGACGAATATCACCAGCCTTGGGCTTTCGTGGACGAAGACCTTCGAAGGTCCATTCCTCGATTTCGAAGCCATGGCCTTTTAGATGTTTCAGGAAATGGCTGAGGTTTCCGAAGTGCTTGCGGATCGTCGCGGCGGCCAGCCCGACCTTGGGCTTGGTGCCAGAAGCCTCCGCCGCGCGGCGCATCTCCTGGCCCTTGGCGCGCAGTTCCGGCGCCGACATCACCCGCATCCGGCTGCTGCGGCCCCAGTCGGTGGGAATATCATTGAAGTGCTGGCGCAACAGGCCGATGTGATATTGCTCGATCTGCCCGGAATGCTCGATACCATGTTCAGCAAGCACGGACTGGAACATGCGCACAAGCGCCTTGGCGTCGCGGGCAGTCTCCGCTGTCCACTCTTTGCCCATGTTGGCGATAAGCTTGTCACACTCCTGTTCGAAGTCCGAAACCGCGACCACCCGTTGCCCGGCATCCGAAGCTTTCAGCGTAGCCTGTTTGCCCGCGGCTGAGCGCGGGGTCAGGTCGAGGTGGGCGATTTGCGGATCTCGTGGACCGGCAGTCAAAGCTGATGCGGATGGTCGTTCAACAATCGAAGACGGCGGTGAAGGATCAGAGTCTGGGGGCGGAGGTTCGGCTTCCGTGACCTCGGCATTTCGCGTCACGGCTCTTCCGCCGCCCGTGAATTCGCTCCGACTTTTGTCCACCAGTTCGTGGCGCTCTTCGATATCAAGAAGGGCAGCGGCGCGACCTTCGAAGATTTTTGACATGGCGCGCTGGCGATTGGCGGCGGTGTCGTCGATCTCGAATTGGTAGATCAGCCGCCGGATGCCGTCTTCAAAGCCGGGGCTGCGCGCCACGGTCAGCTCGCCGCGATAGTTCGCCCTGATGGCATCGACATGCAATGCCGGCACGCCATTGTTCAACAGATAGGTCAGCCCCGCGCAGTCATTCTCCAGAGACAGATCCACGCGCGTTCCGAACTTTGCCAGGAGCTGATAGGCCCAGCCTGCTTCCAGATCGAGTTCCATCTCCTCGACATCGCCGCCACGCCCATTGCGCCTGGCCATGATGTTGATGTCGTCGAGCCGTTCGAGCTCCTTGTCGCGCTCATGCTCGAACAGTTTCTGGAGCTGTAGCTTGGACATCGTTTCCTTCGAGTTCAACTTCAATTCGGCTAGCCGCGTGTTGAGCTTCCGGCCGATGATCTGAGCCTTCTTATGGTCGGAACAGTGAAGGCTGAGTGAAAGCCGGCTTCCAGGACGGCAGTGAATGAAGGCTGCTGGAATGCGCGGCCGCCAGTAGAAGATGTTTCCCCGGCGGATGAGATTTTCGACACCGTGGCGGACCGCCATGACGAAGATACCCTGAATCAGGCCCGAAGGTCACCCATTGCCGATTTCGGCTTGGGCATCACCTTTGGGCATCAGTTTTGGGCATCAGGTCGCCAATGATGCCAAAACACTATCCGGCACGACTGGAAAATCAAGGAATTAAGGGATTTTAGGGAGAATTGGCTGGGGAACCTGGATTCGAACCAAGATTAACGGAGTCAGAGTCCGTCGTTCTACCATTGAACTATTCCCCAATCGCCCAAGACGCATGGCCTTGTGATTGGAGCGGCGGGACCGGGTTGCGAGGCAAATCGTGTCCGTGTGGGCGATGCCCAGCCGCTTCGTGGGCGCTTTCTAACAGATTCTGCCGGGGGATCAAGGGGCGTTTGACACTTTTTCACCGCCGCGTCCGAGAGGGCTGAGCCGGATGGAAATTCCCGGGGAAGGGGGCGGGGTCATCGGTATCGGACCGGATTTTGCGGCGGTGAGCCTTGCATTTAGGGGGGCTTGGCTGCCGGAAGGGTCGGCCTGCGGAGCGGGCATCAGGGCGGTGGTCGCCGGTGGTGAGGCCCTCCGTCCTGTCGTCGCTAGTGGCGGGCATGGTCGGGAGCGCGACAAAGCCATTGGCGAAATTGTCTGTCGCTGTTATCTTGGGGGCAACGAAACAGATGAGTGCCGCCGCGGGCCTTTGATTAAGGCGCTTCTGCGCGGCCAGATGGACAGATCCGTGATGAACCCCGACAGCGGCGGCAAGCCGCCCGAAGGCGGGGCGTCGGCAACAACCCGGCCGGGTGGCAAGTCCGCCCGCCGGCGGAAGGGAAAGCGGGGCGGCAAACCGTCGGCCGCCGTATCCCCCGTGCGTGGCAGCGATGTAATCGACAGCCGCGATGCCAGACGTCCTGAGATCCAGGAAAACAAACCGCCGCGCAAGCGAAAGCGCCGCCGTGCGCGTGCCGCAGAAGGCGGACGCGAGCAGGGGCGGGAGAACGGTCGCGAAGAAGCCACCGCGGCGCTGCCGGACGCCAGTGGCATGCCGAGCGCCGCTGCGAATGCCGGCAAGCATGTCGAACGCAAGGCTGGGGCGACGGCGGAGCCACAGGCTGGCACGCAGAAGCCAGGCACCGGGCGCCGGCGTGGCCGGGGCAAGAAGAAAAGCGAAGCGCGTGGCCCGCAGGGGCGCCCGCTGGTGCCGCATGGCAAACCCGCGCATGGAAAGGGTGGAGGCCATGGCCGCCACCAGGGACAACACGGGCATTCCGGCCATGCCGGCAAACACGGCCAGGCGGCGACACAGCGAGCCGATCACGCAGCCCCCGCCATCTCGGCGCGTGGATCGGACAATCGTGGCGGTGACCGCGCCCGGGCGCTGCCGGATCTGGAGGCGATCGAGACCCTGCGTCGCCGCTCCGGCCCGGAGGATCTCTACGCTGCGCTGGATCTCGGCACGAACAATTGCCGCCTGCTGATCGCCCAGCCGACGCGGCCCGGCCAGTTCCGCGTCGTGGATGCCTTTTCGCGCATCGTGCGCCTCGGCGAGGGGCTGGCGAAAACCGGTCGCCTGTCGCCCGAAGCCATGGACCGCGCGGTCGAGGCCCTGCGCGTCTGCGCCGCCAAGCTGGCCACCCGGCAGATCCGCAAGATGCGGCTGATCGCCACCGAAGCCTGCCGTGCGGCTGCCAATGGCGAGGAATTTCTCGAACGCGTGACGCGCGAGACGGGGCTGAAGCTCGAGATCATCGACCGCGAAACCGAAGCGCGGCTGGCCGTCTCCGGCTGCTCCTCGCTCGTCGGGCGCGAGGCGCGCTCCGTCGTGCTCTTTGATATCGGCGGCGGGTCGTCGGAAATTGCCGTCATCCGCATCCGCGACAACCGCTCCAGCCGGCTCGCCAACCACATCACCCACTGGACCTCGCTGCCGGTCGGTGTCGTGACGTTGTCGGAACGCCATGGCGGCCGCAATGTCACGCCGGATGTCTTTGCCGCCATGGTCACCGAGGTGGAGACCATGCTGGAAGGCTTTCATTCCCCGGGCCTCAGCAGCAGTGACGAGGACTTTCACCTGATCGGCACCTCCGGCACGGTGACGACGCTGGCCGGCGTGCATCTCGACCTGCCGCGGTATGACCGGCGCAAGGTGGACGGGCTCTGGCTGTCGGATCAGGAAGTCTCCGCCATGCAGGCCAAGCTTCTCTCTTGGGATTTCGAGGGCCGCGCCTCCAACCCCTGCATCGGGCCGGATCGTGCCGATCTGGTTCTCGCCGGTTGCGCCATTCTGGAAGCAATCCGCAGGCGTTGGCCAAGCCGGCGCATGCGGGTGGCCGATCGCGGCCTGCGGGAAGGGCTGTTGACGGATATGATGGCCGATGACGGTGTCTGGCGTCGCCTCAGGCGCCGGCAGGTCGAACAGAACGCACAGGATGCTCCGGAGAAGAGCCGATGACAAAGACGCCAATCGGCCGCAAGCTCGGCCAGAAGGTGAAGAAGGGCAAGCTGAAGGCCTCGTCGCGCCGCTGGCTCGAACGCCACATCAACGATCCTTACGTGCAGCGGGCGAAGCTCGAAGGCTATCGCGCGCGCGCGGCCTTCAAGCTTTTGGAGATCGACGAGAAGCACCAGGTTCTGAAGGGCGCGCGGCGCATCATCGATCTCGGGGCCGCACCCGGCAGCTGGTCGCAGATCGCCGCCAAGGTCACCGGTTCGACGGAAGACGATATCCGCGTCGCCGCGATCGACTTCCTCGAAATGGCACCGATCCCGGGCGTCAAATTCCTGCAGCGCGACTTTCTCGATCCCTCCGCGCCGGACCTGTTGCTGGAAGCCGTCGGCGGCACGCCGGACCTGGTCATTTCGGATATGGCGGCCCCCACCACCGGCCACCAGAAGACCGATCACCTGCGCACCATGCATCTGTGTGAAGTGGCAGCACATTTTGCGATCGAGGTTCTCGGCGAAGGCGGCCACTTCCTGGCGAAGACCTTCCAGGGCGGCACGGAGCGCGAACTTCTGACGCTGCTGAAGCAGAACTTCCGCCAGGTCCTGCACATCAAGCCGGCCTCGTCCCGATCGGAATCGGTCGAGATGTTCCTGCTCGCCAAAGGGTTCAAGGGGCGCCGTGCCGCGCGTCCGGATGCGGCCGATGAAGAGGGTGCGCCCGCGGACGAAATTTCTGCGGACGAGGCCGAGGCGTAAGCCTTTTCACTCCCCCGGCGCTTCCACCGTCCGCTGGTAACGGCGGTGGCCGGAGACGCCGGAGCCGGCATTGGCGGGCAGCGACAGCAGCGGCAGCAGTGCGGCGAGCGAGACGGCGGCCACCAGGTAAAAGGCGAGATGGAAATCGGCAAGCTGCAGGTGTGAGCCGGACAGGTAGGACGATGCCTCCAGCACGAAGGCGGCAAACGCGACGCCGAGCGCCAGGCTGACCTGCTGCAGCACGGAGCTGATCGAAGTCGCCTGGCTCGCCTCGCGGTCCTCGATTTCGGAATAGCTGAGCGCATTGGTGCCGGTGAAGAACATCGAACGCGCCAGCCCCGAGGCAAACAGGAAGAGGATGATCATCACCTGCGGCGTTGCTTCGGTGAAGAAGCCGTTGACGGCGGTGGTTGCCGCACCCGCCACGCTCGCCCCGATCAGCGTCGTGCGGAAACCCGTCGCGGCAAACAGACGCTTGGCGACGAATTTGACGGTCAGAGCCCCGAGTGCTCCGGCAAAGGTGGTGAGGCCGGACTGGAACGGCGTCATGCCGAAGGCAAGCTGCAGCATTAGCGGCATCAGGAAGGGCACGGCGCCCGTTGCGATGCGAAACAGCGTGCCGCTGGTGATCGCTGCCCGGAATGCCTGGTTACGAAACAGCGACAGCGCCAGGATCGGGGCCGGATGTATCTTCTGGTGCCGCAGGTAAAGCGCACCGCAGATCACGCCGACGGCGGTGGTGGCGATGCCGACAGCCGGCGGCAGGGCCGGCAGGCTCACCACCGAAAGCCCGAAGACCGTGCCGGCGGCAGCAAGCGAAATCAGCAGGAAACCGGTCGTGTCGAGCGGCGGCGTCTCGCGTTTTTCGATTTCCGGCAGGTGGATGGTGGCCAGCCAGATGCCGATCACGCCGACCGGCACGTTGATGAGAAAGATCCAGTGCCAGGTGAAATAGGTGGTGATGAAACCGCCGACGGGCGGGCCGGTCAGCGGCCCGACCAGCGCCGGGATGGTGAGAAGCGCCATCGCCGAGACGAGATCCTTTTTCTGCGTCGTGCGCAACAGGACGAGGCGGCCGACCGGCGTCATCATCGCCCCACCCATGCCCTGCAGGAAGCGCGCCATGACGAACTCCACCACGGAGGAGGAGACGGCGCAGAAGATCGAGCCGACCATGAACACCAGGATGGCCAGGCGGAAGATGGTTTTTGCACCGAACCTGTCGGCCATCCAGCCGCTGATGGGGATGAACACCGCCAGCGCCACCATGTAGGAGGTGAGTGCCAGCTTGAGCGTGATCGGCCCCACGCCGAGATCGGTCGCGATGGCCGGCAGCGCCGTAGAGATGACGGTCGAATCCATCTGCTCCATGAAGAGCGCGACGGCGAGGATGAGCGGAACGATGCGGTTCATGGGGCGGGGATCATCACGAGAAATCACGGATCTCTACCTACGCCGGCTTCCATCGTCCCGCCACAACAATCACGGGCTCCTGACCAGAATATCACGTCTACGTGAGACCGGTTCTCCAGGGCCTCTGGCACCATATTTCTCGCAACGACCGAAGATCCACACCACGCCCGACAGGGTAGAGCGCAGTAACGGTCCTGCGCAGCGGAGGTTTGAGATGGCACAGGTGACAATGGGACGGCGGGCCCTTCTGGGATCCGCAGGGGTAAGCATTCTGGCCGCACCGGCAATCCTGTCGGGAGAAGCAAGGGCACAGAGCAGCCAGCCGGCTGCGACGGATGGAAAGATGACAGCAACAATGCCGCCGCCGATGGACAGTTTCAAGGTCGGCGAATTCGAGGTTCTGGTGGTGCGGGATGGGGCGCGTGCCTCCGGCAAGCCGAACGAGATCTTTGGCACGAACCAGAGCGCCGAGACGGTCGGTGCGCTGCTTCAGGAGAATTTCCTGCCCGCCGACAATTTCGTCAATTCCTTCGCCCCGACGCTGATCAAAGCCGGCAGCGAGGTCGTGCTCTTCGATACCGGTTTTGGCGCCGGGGGCCGCGCCAATGGCATGGGCCGGCTGGTGGATGGCATGAAGCTCGCCGGTTACCAGCCGGAGGATGTGACGGTGGTCGTGCTGACCCACCTGCACGGCGATCATATCGGCGGGCTGATGGAGAACGGCGCACCGGCCTTCCCGAATGCCCGCTATGTCACCGGCCAGGTGGAATATGATTTCTGGACCAGCCCGGATCGGGCCGGAACACCGGCGGAAGGCGGACAGAAGGCGGTGCTTGCCAATGTCAAGCCGCTCGCCGACAAGATGACCTTCATCGGCGATGGCGCCTCCGTCGTCTCCGGTATCACCAGCATGGCGGCCTTCGGTCACTCGCCGGGCCACATGATCTACAACGTCGAATCCGGTGGCCGCCGCCTGATCCTGACGGCCGATACCGCCAACCACTTCGTTCTGTCGCTGCAGCGTCCGGATTGGGAAGTGCGCTTCGACATGAACAAGGAGATGGCGGCGGCAACCCGCAAGAAGGTCTTCGACATGATTGCGACCGACAAGCTCGCCTTCCTCGGCTATCACATGCCGTTCCCCGCCGTTGGTTACGTCGAAAAGCAGGAGACGGGCTACCGCTTCGTGCCGAAGAGCTATCAGTTCGAGATCTGATGGTCTGACACGCAGCTTGATCCTGCGGTCTTGTCCGCAGGATCAAGCGCCAAGTGACACGAGGTCAGGCGGCTTCGCCCAGGTTGCGGATGTCGTCCAGCAGACCGGGACCGACCGGATGCCAGTTCAGCCGCTCCTGCGTCGCCGCACTCAAGGCGAACATGTCGCTTTCCATGAAATGCGACAGCCAGCCGAAATGGACCACCGCCTCGTCAGGCGCCAGAGACACCACGGGCAGGCTCAACCGTTCGCCGATCGCTGCGGCAATCGCGTGAAGCGGAACCCCTTCCTCGGCAACCGCATGGTAGCACCCGCCCGGCGTCTGCGCTTCGAGCGCCAGCCGGTAGAGCAGGGCCGTATCCTTCAGAGGGGCTGCGGCCCATCGGCAGGCGCCATCGCCCCGGATGGCAGAGACGCCCTGGCGCCGCGCAAGGCCGATCAGTTCCGTCACCAGGCCCTGTCTGCGCGAGTCGTGGATCTGCGACAGGCGCACGAAGGACACGTTGAGGCCGCGCTCCAGCAGCATCCGGCCGGCCCGTTCTGAGACAATCCGTGGATTTCGACTGTGAGTGTCGAAATGATCCTCGATGGCCGCCTGTCCGGGCGCTACCGTGCCAAAGGCCGTGACCGAGGTGATCACGAAGGGCCGTTGTGAACCCTCGAGTGCGGCGCCAAGCGCGCCAATCACCCGCGCATCCTTCTCGCAATTGGCTGCAAAATTCGAAAAGTCGTGATCGAAGGCGGTGTGGATGATGGCGTCGCAGCCGTCGGCACCCTGCGCAAGGCTGTCGGGGGCATTGAGGTCGCCGTGGAAGACCTCCGCACCCAGTGCGGCGAGCGCCTCCGCGCCTGTCTTGGAACGGCTCAGCCCCAGCACCTGATGGCCTGCGCGCAGCAGTTCGGCTGCCACCGCGGACCCGACGAACCCTGTGGCTCCCGTCAGAAAAATACGCATTGTCCAGTCTCCTGTCTTGTTCGGAGATCCTGATGGACCTAAACTTCATCCTGTTAAAGTAGTGACTTTATCATGGTATAGGACCTAACAGCCTCGCGATGACCAAAGCGCCCGATACGCTCGCCTCCTATCTTCGGGATCGCCGCCTTCGGCTTGATCCGGCCGCATTCGGTTTCTCCGGAAGCCGCCGCAGAACGCCGGGTTTGCGGCGTGAAGAGGTGGCGCAGCGCGCCAATATCAGCCCCACCTGGTACACCTGGCTGGAACAGGGCCGAGGCGGGGCGCCCTCGGCGGATGTGCTCAATCGCATCGCCACCGGGCTGATGCTGACGGAGCCGGAGCGCCAGCATCTGTTCATGCTGGGGCTCGGCCATCCGCCGGAGGCGCGATACCGGCCGGTGGAGGGCATCTCGCCCCGCCTGCAGCGGCTTCTGGATGCCATGGAAACCACGCCGGCCATCGTGCGCACCGCCACCTGGGATGTGGTGGCCTGGAACTGCGCGGCCTGCGTGGTCATGACCGATTATGCGACCCTGCCGCCCTCCGAACGCAACATCCTGAAGCTTGTCTTTTGCAATCCCCGGGTCCGCGCCGCGCAGCAGGATTTTGATGGCATTGCCCGTTTCGTGGTTGCGGCCTTCCGTGCCGATGCCGCACGCGCCGGTGCGAGCGTAGAAATCACCGATCTGGTGAGCGACCTCTGCGCCATAAGCCCGGATTTCGCGCGCCTGTGGAACGACAATGATGTCAGCCTCTATGGCGAGGGCACCAAGCGCTTGAACCATGCGGTCCTGGGCGCGATCGAACTGGAATATTCCGGCTTTTCGGTGGATGGCCGTCCGGACCTCGGCCTTGTCGTCTACAATCCGGTGCGGCACGAGGATGCTGAGCGCATCCGCGCCCTGGTCCGGGAACGGCAGCGGGTCGCTCTCGAACAGGCGGCGGCGTCATGAAGCTCCGATCATGACCGTTTGGTCATGCTGGATTAGATTTTGTTCATATTGATCTGGATCACGCAGGCACGAGGGGCAAGGCGGTTAGCCTTCTTGTGTCACAAGCTGAGGAGATCCAGCCATGAAACGCAGTCTTTCCATCCTGGCCCTGTGCGCCGCAAGCCTTGCGCCCGTCGTCCCGACCGCTGCCAATGCCGCCCCGCTTAGCATCAAGGCGGAACAGGCGCTCTTGCGGGCGCTGGAGGATGAATACAATGCCGAAGCCTTCTATGATGCGGTGATGGAAAAGTTCGGCGCCGTCCGGCCCTTCGTCAACGTCATCGAGGCGGAGCGCAAGCATGCCGCGGCGCTGACCGACCTCATGCAGCATTACGGCGTCGAAGTGCCCGCGAATACCCGTCTCGGGTCGGCCGCCGTCAGGGCCGAGGTGCCGGCCACGCTGGCCGAGGCCTGTCGGATCGGCGTTGCGGCGGAAATCGCCAACCGTGATCTCTATGCCAAGGATCTCATGCCGGCCGCAGCAGGGCACCCGGATATCCTGCGGGTCTTCGAGGCGCTGAGGGCCGCGTCTGAAAACAATCACCGGCCAGCCTTCGAGCGGTGTGCTCAGCGCAAGTGATGCCGCAGCATGACGGGTGGAGGAAATTCTGCCGTCGTGCCACATTTTGCAAGCGATGGCAGTTTCCATCCGGAGGAAACCATGTTACCAGCCCTCGCCAACTTCCCATTCCCGAAGACCGCATCCGGTGACCTCCCGACCGGACGGACTTCCTTTACTGAAGGAAATTGGCATGGCTCGCATTGTAGAATCCGCAACCGGCGCAGAGGCGCTGACCTTCGACGACGTGCTCCTGCAGCCCGGTCACTCTGAAGTCATGCCCGGCCAGACCAACATCGCGACGCGTATTGCCCACGATATCGAGCTGAACCTGCCCATCATTTCCTCGGCCATGGACACGGTGACCGAGGGACGGCTGGCCATCGCCATGGCGCAGTCCGGCGGCATCGGCGTCATCCATCGCAACCTGACGCCCATTGAACAGGCGGAGCAGGTTCGCCAGGTGAAGAAGTTCGAAAGCGGCATGGTGGTCAACCCGGTCACCATCGGCCCGGAAGCAACGCTTGCCGAAGCCAAGGCGCTGATGAGCGCGCATGGTATTTCCGGTATTCCCGTGGTGGAAGGCGCGAGCCGCCCCGGTCGGCTCGTCGGTATTCTGACCAATCGCGATGTGCGCTTTGCCTCCGATCCCAATCAGAAGATCTATGAACTGATGACGCGGGAAAACCTCGTCACCGTGAAGGACGGCGTCGAGCAGCAGGAAGCCAAGCGGCTTCTGCATTCGCATCGCATCGAAAAACTGCTGGTGGTCGACAATGAAGGCCGCTGCATCGGCCTGATCACCGTCAAGGACATCGAGAAGTCGCAGCTGAACCCGCATGCCTCGAAGGATGCGCAAGGCCGCCTGCGCGTCGCCGCCGCCATCTCCACCGGCGATGACGGCCGCGAACGGGCCGAGCGCCTGATCGATGCCGGGATCGACGTGATCGTTGTCGACACCGCGCATGGCCATTCCCAGAAGGTCTTGGATGCGGTGGCTCAGGTGAAGAAGATGACGAACTCCGTTCGCATCATCGCCGGCAATGTCGCAACCGGTGACGGCACCCGCGCGCTCATCGATGCCGGTGCCGATTGCATCAAGGTCGGTATCGGTCCGGGCTCCATCTGCACCACCCGCGTCGTGGCCGGCGTCGGCGTACCCCAGTTGGCCGCCGTCATGGCCGCCGTCGAGGAAGCCAACAAGCACGGCATTCCGGTGATCGCCGATGGCGGCATCAAGTTCTCCGGCGATGTGGCAAAAGCCATTGCCGCCGGTGCCTCTGCCGTCATGGTCGGCTCTCTGCTCGCCGGCACGGACGAAAGCCCGGGCGAGGTCTATCTCTACCAGGGCCGTTCCTTCAAGGCCTATCGCGGCATGGGTTCCGTCGGTGCCATGGCCCGCGGCTCGGCAGACCGCTATTTCCAGGCGGAAGTGCGCGACACGCTGAAGCTGGTGCCGGAAGGCATCGAAGGCCAGGTTCCTTACAAGGGTCCGGTCTCGGCGGTGCTGCACCAGCTCGCCGGCGGCCTGAAAGCCGCCATGGGGTATGTCGGCGGCCGCGATATTCCGGATTTCCAGGAAAAGGCCACCTTCGTGCGCATCTCCGGTGCGGGCCTGCGTGAAAGCCATCCGCACGGCGTGACGATCACCCGCGAAAGCCCGAACTATCCGGGTGCCGGCAGCTAAGCCGATTGCGAAAACGGACGGGCGGCGGCCCATTGCCAGCCGCCCGCGCTCGGTTATTCTCCCCGTGCCGGCAATTCTGCCGGCATCTTCGGGGGAAATCATGAAACGATTGTTTGCGTGCGCTCTGTTTGCCGTAGCGTCTCTCGCCCAGGCACAGGCGCAGACGGTGGAAGCGGGGCTCTACGACGTGTCCGGCACCAACCTGGACGGCTCGAAATACAGCGGAACCGCACGGATCAAGCTGACGAGCGAGACCACCTGCTCGATCGAGTGGAAGACCGGTTCGACCGAATCGGTCGGCATCTGCATGCTGCATGAAGATGCCTTCGCCGCCGGTTATGTCCTGGGCGATAGCGTTGGTCTCGTCATCTACCAGGTGAAGCGCGGGGGTGTGCTGGATGGCGTCTGGACCATCTCCGGCGAAGACGGTGCGGGAACGGAAGTCTTGCGTCTGCGCAAGTAAACGGGCCATAAGAAGCCGCGGGCGCTCTGCCCGCGGTCATCGATTTATACGGGGGAGACATCGCATCCATGATCACCAACGAAGCCATGATCTGGCCGATGATTGCCCATGCGGTGCTGGTCTTCACCCTCTATGTGCTCTTGTCGCGCCGTCGTGTGGCCGCGGTCAAGGCAGGCCGTGCCACGGTCTCGCAGTTCCGCGAGAACCTGAAGGAGCCGGAAGACAGCCTCTTCGTGCACAACAACCTGAAGAACCAGTTCGAACTGCCGCTCTTCTTCCACATCGTCTGCGTCACGCTCTACGTGGTGCAGGGCGATAATATCGCAACGGTCGCACTGGCCTGGGGTTTTGTCGTCTCGCGCTATGTCCACGCCTATATCCATGTGACGACCAACCGCATCCGCCATCGCCGCCCGGCCTTCATCGCCGGCGTGATCTGCCTTATGCTGCTGTGGATCTGGCTCGGCGTCTGGCTGGTCTTCAACTGATCCGCGCCGCCTTTGCGGCAAATCAAACTGACGGGTCATCATCTCCTTTAGATATCGAACCGGGCGAGGGATTGCCCGAAACGGGTTTCCGCGGCGTCACGGGGGCGCCGGTGTTCCGACCCAGTGTTCGACAAGGAGAAGATCATGGCGCAGATGATGAAGGCAGCAGTGGTGCGCGAATTCGGCAAGCCGCTGGTGATCGAGGACATGCCGATCCCGGAACCGGGTCCCGGCCAGATCCTGGTCAAATACGAGGCGACGGGCGTCTGCCATACCGATCTGCATGCCGCCAATGGCGACTGGCCCGTCAAGCCCAAGCCGCCTTTCATTCCAGGGCACGAGGGCGTCGGCTATGTGGCCAAGCTCGGTTCAGGCGTGTCCCGCATCAAGGAAGGTGATCGTGTCGGCGTGCCGTGGCTGCACACCGCCTGCGGCTGCTGCAATCCCTGCCGCACCGGCTGGGAAACCTTGTGCGGTTCGCAGCAGAACACCGGCTATTCGGTCAACGGCACCTTCGCGCAATACGGCCTCGCCGATCCGGACTATGTCGGGCGCCTGCCGGACAATCTGGCATTCGGCCCCGCTGCTCCGGTACTCTGCGCCGGTGTCACCGTCTACAAGGGCCTGAAGGAAACCGAAGTGCGCCCCGGTGAGTGGGTGGTCATCTCCGGCATCGGCGGCCTCGGCCACATGGCCGTGCAATATGCCAAGGCCATGGGCATGCATGTGGTGGCGGCCGATATTTTTGACGACAAGCTGGAGCTTGCAAAGAAGCTGGGTGCCGATGTGACGGTCAACGGCCGGGCAGCGGATGCGATCGAGCAGGTGCAGAAGGTAACGGGCGGCGTGCATGGCGCGCTTGTGACCGCCGTCTCGCCAAAGGCGATGGAGCAGGCCTATGGCTTCCTGCGCGCCAAGGGCACGATGTCGCTGGTCGGCCTGCCGCCGGGCTTCATCTCGCTGCCGGTTTTCGACACGGTTCTGAAGCGCATCACGGTGCGCGGCTCCATCGTCGGCACCCGCCAGGATCTCGAGGAAAGCCTGATGTTCGCCGGCGAAGGCAAGGTCGCCTCGCACTTCTCCTGGGACAAGATCGAGAACATCAACGAGATCTTCCACCGCATGGAAGAAGGCAAGATCGACGGGCGCATCGTGCTCGATCTCGCGGCATAAAGCCTCTCGTGCCGTCCGCAAACCAGGCCGTCCCTCAAAAGGGGCGGCTTCAGGCGTTGCATTTGTGACGGAAGTTTAATGCTCCCGAGAGATGAAAAATAACTGCGATCACCTATGTTGAAGACTATGCTGCAGTGCGAAACGGCAGGTCACGGAGTTTTCAACCATGCGGGATACGCAGAATATTCTTGTCTTCCAGGGCGGTGGGGCGCTCGGCGCCTACCAGGCCGGAACCTTCGAGGCCCTTCATAACCACGGGATCGAGCCGGACTGGCTGGCCGGGATTTCCATCGGTGCCATCAACTCCACCATCATTGCCGGAAGTGCACCGGAACACCGTGTTCGCAACCTGAGGGACTTCTGGCACATGGTCTCCTCCGGCCTCGATTACGGCTTTGTGCCCGACGATCATCTTGGTCGACGCATGATGAAGGACTGGTCGGTGCTGGCCGGCACCATGACAGGCGTGCCGGGCTTCTTCTCGCCCCGCCTGCCGACGCCCTACCAGATGCTGCTCAATTCCGATTACCGGATCAGCCATTACGACACCGAACCGCTCATCAAGACCCTCGACCGTCTGGTCGATTTCGACCGGATCCAGCGCGGCAATATTCGCGTCAGTCTCGGAGCGGTGAACGTCAAGACGGGCAATTTCGCCTATTTCGATACGCGCAAGACAAAGCTCACCGCGCATCATGTCGCCGCCTCCGGTGCGCTGCCGCCCGGCTTCCCACCCATCGAGATCGACGGGGAGTTTTACTGGGACGGTGGCCTCGTCTCCAACACGCCGCTGCAATACGTGCTGGGCGCCGATCACGGCGAGTCGGACCTGTGCATCTTCCAGGTGGATCTGTTTTCCGCCCGCGGCTGCATGCCGCGCGACATGCTGGAGGTGGATGCCCGCGTCAAGGAGATCCGCTATTCCAGCCGGACCCGCATGAACACCGATGAATTTGCCAAGAAGCAGATGATCCGCCGCGCCGCTCGCCGTCTGCTCGAGAAACTGCCGCCCGACCTGCGCGAGGATGAGGATGCCGCCCTGCTGCGCTCGCTCGGCGTCGAGTACGACGTGACGATCGTCCACCTCATCCATCGTGCCGCCACCTATGATTCCCACGCTATGGACGCCGAGTTCTCGCGCGCCACGGTCGAGGAGAACTGGAAGGCCGGTTACGACGATGCCGTGCGCACGCTGACGCACCCGAAATGGACAAGACGCGGGCGGCCCAAGAACGGCATTCAGATCTTCGACCTCGCTCAGGACAAGGAGCGCGATCGCGACGAAGCGGTCGAGACGGCACCGGCCCATCCGGCCCGCCGCTCGGCCTGAACCAAGGAGCCTGTACCATGACACTCAACGGAAAAGTCGCCATCATCACCGGTGCCGCCAGCGGCATTGGCGCCACCATCGCCAAACGGTATGTCGAGGCGGGGGCCCATGTGGTGATCGCCGACCTGAAACTCGACGCAGCCGAGGCGAAGGCAAGCGAATTGTCGAGCATCGGTCCCGGCAAGGCGATCGGCGTCGAGATGGACGTGACCAACGAAGGCGCGGTCAATGCCGGCGTCGCCAAGACCGTTGAAGTCTTCGGGCGCGTGGATATCCTCGTCTCGAATGCCGGCATCCAGATCGTCCACCGCATCGAGGATTTCCCCTTTGCCGACTGGAAGAAGATGCTGGCCATCCATCTGGACGGCGCCTTCCTCACCACCAAGGCCTGCGTGCCGCACATGAAGGCGCAAGGTGGCGGCGCGGTGATCTATATGGGGTCGGTGCATTCGCATGAGGCCTCGCCGCTCAAATCCGCCTATGTGACCGCCAAGCACGGTCTGCTCGGCCTGGCCCGTGTTCTGGCCAAGGAAGGTGGCCAGCACGGCATCCGCGCCAATGTCATCTGCCCCGGGTTCGTCCGCACGCCGCTCGTCGACAAGCAGATCCCGGAACAGGCGGCAACGCTCGGCATTTCCGAGGAAGAGGTCGTCAAGAAGGTGATGCTGGGCGAAACGGTGGATGGCGAATTCACCACCGTCGAGGATGTCGCGGAGGTGGCGCTGTTCCTCGCAGGCTTCGAGACGAATGCGCTGACCGGCCAGTCCTTGACCGTCAGCCACGGCTGGCACATGGGCTGATCGTCACCATCAGCAGGGCCGGAAGCACGTCCGGCCCTCTTAGATCTTGCAATGCAACGAAATACAAAAATTAACGTTGTTTCCGGATTTTGGCCTATTAAGATTGGGGTGGGCCAAAATGAGCAAAATCGAAGAGGATATCAAGCCTTGGTCAGGCGAACGTCAAGCCATTGGCCAGGATTTGTTTCAGATATTAGAAAAACATATTAAAGACGTCAGCCTGCGTTGTTATCAGTCATTCGATCCATCTATCACTGTTCTCTCGGACGATGTGGTGGAGCGAGAGAGGGTCAAGTTCCAGCATCTCTGCGAAGGCAACTTCAACACTCGCTATTTTGCCGCTCAGGCCCCAGTCATCCGGTCGATCGCGGAAAAAACCGGTTTTACCAATTTCATCGTTAAGGCCGCTTCCGTCTATGCCGCAGAATGGGCGCTGGTGGTTCTGCAGGAAACGAAATGGTCGCCGCGCAAGCGTGAGGCCTATCTGCGCAGTCTCATGGAATCGATTTTTACCGATATCGCCGTCGCTGTTCACGTGCTGACGGAGGATATCAACGGCGAGGCGGCCTCGCAGCGGGACGCCTTCGAGCGCGAGAGAGCCGCCGACGCCGAAGCCGACCGCCATGCCATGCAGGTTTTGGGCGATGCCTTGAACGAACTTGCGGGCGGCAATCTGGCCGTTCGGATGACACAGGTGCTGCCGCAGAAGAATGAAGGTGCGCGGCAGGACTTCAACCGCGCCACCGAGGCCCTCGACGGCGTCATGACGACGATCGTCCACACCGTCGGTGATCTGCGAAACGTGGTGGAGGAGGTGTCCGTTGCCAGTGAGGACCTGTCACGCCGGACTGAGCAGCAGGCGCAGGCGCTGGAAGAAACCGCGACCGCCCTTCACGAACTGACGACCACGGTTCGGAAAACCTCCGAAGGCGCGGCGACCGCAAGCCGCGTCGCGACGCTTACCCGCGACGAGGTCGGCCGCACCGGCCAGATCATGACGGAAGCCGAGGCGGCGATGGACCAGATCGCCTCCAGCTCGCAGGAGATCGCCCGCATCGTCTCGGTGATCGACGAGATCGCCTTCCAGACCAATCTGCTGGCGCTGAACGCCGGGGTGGAAGCGGCAAGGGCGGGCGATGCCGGCAAGGGCTTTGCCGTTGTCGCTTCCGAAGTCCGCGCTTTGGCACAGCGCTCCGCGGACGCGGCCAAGGACATCCGCAACCTGATCTCGACCAGCTCGGATCAGGTCAAGCACGGGGTGGCGCTGGTGGAAAGCACCAGCCAGACCCTGAACGGCATCGTCCGCAAGGTGGCAGAGATCGACGAGGTCATCGCCGCCATTGCAAGTTCGGCGCGCGAGCAGGCCAGCGGCATCCAGGACATCAACGAAGCCGTGTCTCAGATGGACCGCACGACACAGCAGAACGCGGCCATGGTCGAGGAAACCACGGCGGCCTCGGCGGTGATGCGGGCAAAGTCACGGCAGTTGTCCGATCTTGTCGCGGATTTCACCCTTTCCGATCAGCCACACAACGCTGCCATCCGGCGTGGCGCCAGCACGCGCGCCGCTGCCTGAGCGGACGCACACGCGAAACGACAAGGGCGCGCGTCCACACGGCGCGCGCCCTTTTTCAATGGTGATCGGTGACCTTACCAGCCCGGCATCAGCTGCGGCGCGCGCATGCGGGTGGCCGAGCGGCCATAGGCCTTCATGTCGCCATCGAGGTCATCCGGCGCGACGGCCGGTGAAATGTTGTCGAGGCAGGCGGTGATGTGATCGGTAATCGCCGTCATCAGCGAGGTGGATAGACCCGGCCGTTTCATGAGCCCGATCTGGACCGGCGGAAGCGGCGGGAAACCGTCCGACTGGCTGAGCACCTTCATGCCGGGCCGCAGCGCCGATTCCGGCAGAACCGACACCGCCATGCCGGCGAGCACCGCCGCCGCCACGACCGTGGACGACCAGCTGGTGAACAGCACCTGATACTCGCGGCCGTCCGCATCGAGTGCCGAACAGGCAAGCTGGCGCCAGTTGCAGTCACGCCGGCCAACTGCAAGCGGCACCGGCGCATCGTCGCGCAAGGGGTGGTTGGCGGAGGCCACCCAGCAGAGCGGTTCGGTGCGCACCACATCCGATTGGCGGGCGCGGGGATTGTGGGTCACGAGCGCGATATCCAGTTCGCCGCGCGACATTTTTTCGGCCAGATCGACCGAAGGTTCGCAGACGATGTAAAGCTCCACGTTCGGGTGCGTCTTCGCAAAACGCCCGATGATCTCCGGCATGTAGCGGTCGGCATAATCGTCCGGCGTGCCGATCCGGAGCGTGCCTTCCAGCCGGTTATCGTCGAAGGCGGCAATCGCCTCGTTGTTCAGCCGGATGATGCGCCGGGCGTAGTTGAGAAGCTTCTCGCCCTCCGCCGTCAGGCGGTTGCCGCGTCCATCCTTGGCGAACAGCTGCTTGCCGACCCGTTCTTCCAGGCGTCGCATCTGCATGGAGACGGCACTCTGCGTCTTGAACACGCGGTCTGCAGCCTTGGTGAAGCTGCCGGTATCCACGATGGCAATGAAGGTCTGCAACTGGTCGATATCAAGCGGAGCGGACATGAGAAGATCCATCAGTGTGTTTGATGCATATCATTAGAAACATTCGTTGGACTGATCAATAGAGATTTCGCATAACGCAAGGGTCAGCAAAGACCACAACGGGTTTCCCACCGCCCCTGCTGTCCCCCTTCCGGCCGCCCCGGAAGGGATGGTTTTCGCGTGCCTGCAGAAAGGAATTGCATCATGAGCACGACCGAACGGATGACCGCCCGCGCCCTGTCCGCCGCCCGGACCACGGAGACGCGCCTCGTTGCCGAAGTGACCGCCTTCGTCAAATCCGTTCTGCGTGCACTGCGCAACCGCAAGGCCATGAACGCGCTGAATGATCTCGAGGATTATCAGTTGCAGGATATCGGCCTGACGCGCCGCGATGTGGATGTGGCCGTCAACCGCTCCGGCCTGATGGATGATCCCTTCAAGCTTCTGCCGCGGCAGGCGCGCCTGCGCGGTTCACGCTCCGCCGTCTTGCCGCGCCGGAGCTGACCTTACCAGTTTTCCCCGCAGGGTAACGCCAATAAGCCCTGCTTCTTGCCCGGCCGGTCTTCACCGCGCCGGGCCTTTTCGTTTTGCGCCATCAGTTAGAAGCAGGTTTGCCCGTGTCCGACGAGGCGCCGCGCATGTAGCTTTCGAAGATCGCTTCCATGTTCTTCTGATAGGCCTTCTGCACTTCGACGCCGCTGTCGAACATGCTGTTCAGCATCGTCTGCAGCGTATCGATTTCCGGTTTTGCCGCCTCTGGCGCCGGCTCCGGCGCCTTGGGTGCCTGCTGCTCCGGGGCGGCTGGTTTCTGGGCGAAGGCGCCGCTCATCATCTCCTGGAAGGCCTTGGTGAAGGGATTGTCGAGAAAGGGATTGGCGGCCTGCTGCGGTTCTGCCGGCTTTTCCAGCCCCCACATCACCCGCATGGCCTGGAACATCGGGTTGTCGAAGGGGATCGGCTGCGGCTTGGGTTTTGGCGCAAAGCCGATCGCCTGCAGCCATTGCTGGGTCATCTGCCCCATGGCTTCCGCCGAAAACGGCGCAGCATTCATCTGGCCGGTCATCTGCTTGAACAGGCCGCCCATCAGCGTGTCGGCCATGGCCGGCATCATGCGCATCAGGATGTCCTGGCCAACGCCCGTCAACTGGGCGGCATTGTTGGCAATCGCCCGCGTCACATCCTGGGAGCCGAACAGCTTGTCCAGCACCGCATTACCGTCCGCCATGCCCTGCGGCGTGAATGCCTTGGTCATGTCCTCGAAATATTTCGCATAACTGCCGGACGAGGCGCCCTGCATCAGGGTCATGAAGTCGTAAGGGTTGTTCGCCGTCCGCTTGAAGCCGGAGGAGAAGGCCGGCAGCAGCGCCGCCATGGCCTGCGCTGCCTGTTCCTGGGCCAAATTGAACTGCTTTGCCAGGGTGTCCATAGCAGCGCCGTTCTGCGCTTTCAGCATCATGTCGAACAGGGGCAACATCCGGTCGGCTCCTCTCTGGAATCTCTTGTTGTCCCGCCACTATAGCCGGAAAAGATCCCCGCGAAACCGGTTTGTTCAACCCCTGCTCACATTGATTTCAATATTGAAACTCGTCGAAGACGGGCTCCACGCTGCCGTTCCAGCGGCCGTTGTAGAGAGACAGCAGGTCTTCGGCCAGCGTGCGCTTCTTCGCCAGGATCTCTTCAAGCGTCTGCAGGAAGATCGATTCATCCTGCCCATCGCCATTCGTCCGCGCGCGTGCCTTGAGGCCCTCGGTGGAGATGTTGATCACCTCGCGCGCCACATCGAGAAGCGAACGGCCGGCAATCTCCGCCGACAGTGCCTTGGCGGGCACCTCGTTGCGCAGGGACAGCACGTCGGCATAGGTCCAGTCGCGGGTCAGCTCTTCGACTGCCGTCATCGCGCCGTCATCGTAGAGCAGCCCGACCCAGAAGGCCGGAAGCGCGCAGATACGCCGCCAAGGGCCGCCATCGGCGCCGCGCATTTCGAGGTAACGCTTCAGCCGCACATCGGGAAACAGCGTGCCGAGATGGTTGGTCCAGTCGCCGAGCGTCGGTTCAAAGTCCTTGACCTCGCCCTTCAGCGCCCCGTTCATGAATTGCCGGAAGGTCACATGCGTGCAGTCATGGTAGCGGCCGTCGCGGACGATGAAATACATCGGCACGTCGAGCGCCCATTCCACATACTGCTCGAAACCGAAGCCCGGTTCGAAGGCTTGCGGCAAAAGCCCGGCGCGCTGGTTGTCCGTGTCGCGCCAGATCTCGCCGCGCCAGGAAAGCAGCCCGTTCGGCTTGCCCTCGGTGAAGGGGGAGGAAGCAAACAGTGCCGTCGCCAGCGGCTGCAGCTTTAAGGACAGCTGCATCTTGCGCGCCATGTCGGCTTCGGAGGAGAAGTCGAGGTTCACCTGGATCGTGCAGGTGCGGTACATCATGTCGAGACCGTGGCTGCCGACCTTGGGCATGTAGCGGGTCATGATCTCGTAGCGTGATTTCGGCATGCGCGGCGTCTCCGCCAGCGTCCACTTCGGGCTGCCGCCAATGCCGAGGAAACGGATGCCCATCGGTTCGGCGATCTGGCGCAGGACGGCCAGATGCTGGTTGGATTCGCGACAGGTCTCGTGAAGCGTTTCGAGCGGCGCGCCGGAGAGTTCGAACTGGCCGCCGGGCTCGATCGAGATGGCGCCCATGCCGCCATGTTCGCCAAGCCCGATGATATTCTCGCCATCCATGATCGGCTCCCAGCCGAGCTTCTCCTGCATGCCGTGCAGGAGTGCCGAGATGCTGCGATCACCAAAATAGGGCACAGGCGCATGGTCCGCCTGGAAGAAGGCGAATTTCTCATGCTCGGTGCCGATGCGGAACTCGTCCTTCGGCTTGCAGCCCTTGGCGATATAGGCCGTCAGTTCGGAAACGGAACCGAGAGGGGTGTGATCGGTGGTGTCGCGGGCCATGAAGTTGACCTTGTCCTCAAAATACCTGTCCGAAGGTGCAACTTCGGGAGATGCTGCTTGTACCGGATCACTCTGGGGCGCAAGTGAATTTCTTTTAAAGCACTGTCAGCGCCCGTTGCACGACAGGCTCACCGCCAGTCGCCGAGGCTTGCCTGAACCACGGCCAGTGCGGCCACGGCGGCCGTATCGGCGCGCAGGATGCGCGGTCCAAGCGGAATGGCGGTGACGAAAGGCAGGCTGTGCAGCAAGTGCCGCTCCTCTTCGGAAAAACCACCCTCCGGCCCGATCAGAAGTGCCAGCGACCGCTCGGAAATGCTTGTCAGGATCGGCAGCGGATTGTGGCTTTCGTCACCCTCGTCGCAGAAGATGATGCGCCGCTCGGCCGGCCAGCGCTCCAGGAGATCCTTGAGCTTCACCGGTGCCCGCACCTCCGGCACCGCCAGCACGCCGCACTGTTCCGCCGCCTCGATGACGTTCGCCTGCAGCCGCTCCAGGCTGGTGATCTTGCCCTGCACGTGCTGGGTCATCACCGGCTGCAACAGCCCGGCACCCATTTCCACCGCCTTCTGCACCAGATAATCCAGCCGCCCCACCTTGAGCGGCGCAAACAGGTAATGCAGGTCGGGCAGGGGGGATTGCGCACGGGTCTGCTCAAGCATTTCGAGCATCAGTTTCTTGCGGCTCGGCAGGCGAAGCGCCGCCTTCCACTCGCCGTCACGACCGTTGAAGACGAGAACCTCGTCGCTCTCCTGCATGCGCAGCACGTTGATAAGGTAGTTGAACTGCTCGCTGGCGGTCTCGTGCGTCAGTCCTTCCGCCAGGGGGGCGTCGATGTAAAGCCGCTGCATGCGGAAATTGGCGCGCATTCGTCCGTCCTGAAGAAATGCCTAGATGAAGAGCCGGAACATAATGAAGGCGAGCGCCGCTGCAAGGGCAGCCGATGCCGGAACGGTGATCGTCCAGGCGGCGACGATGGTCAGGAGATGGGAACGCCTAACGAGATAACGTCGCCGGGCTTCGTCGAGATTGGCTTCGGTCTCGTCCTTCGGCGGGGGAAGTTCGCCGCCGGCCTTCATCCTCAGATAGGCTTGCCGGCGCCTCGAATTACGAATGTACCATTCGCGAAACAGCCCGACCCCGAAGATCGAGCCGACCGCCACATGGGTGGAGCTGACCGGCATGCCGATCGCCGAGGCGAGGATCACCGTCACGGCGGCAGACAGCGCTACGCAGTAGGCGCGCAGCGGGTTGAGCTTGGTGATTTCCTTGCCGACCAGATGCACCAGCTTCGGGCCGAACAGCAGAAGGCCGAGCGAAATGCCAAGCCCGCCAATCAGCAGTTCCCAGACCGGAACCTCGCTTGAGCCGCCGCTTGCCTGACCGTGGGTCAGGTTGACGATCGCCGCCAGCGGACCGACGGCATTGGCCACATCGTTGGCGCCATGGGCGAAGGATAAAAGGGCCGCCGAAAAGATCAGCGGCACGCGAAACAGATGGCGCAGCGACTGGTTGCGGTTTTCCAAGCCCTCGGACTGCCGGCGCACGAGCGGGACGGACAGCCCCCACGTCACCAGGCCGACCACGCAGCCCGTTGCCAGCAGGGCTGCAAAGGGCGCACGCGCGGGCTCGCCTGTCAGCTGCAGGGCAAGGTAGACGGTAAAGGCGCCGAACATCAGGCCGATCAGGATCGGCACCCAGCGCCTGGCGGCCGCGATCTTGTCCGGCGTGTAGATGATCGTCGTCTTGATGAAGGCGAGGACGGCGATGGCGATCACCGCGCCGAGCAGCGGTGACATCAGCCAGCTGACGGTGATGCCGACGAGCAGGGTCCAGTTGACGGCGGAAAACCCGGCGGCGGCAAGGCCGGCGCCCATCACGCTGCCGACGATCGAATGGGTGGTGGAGATCGGCGCGCTCATCCAGGTGGCGATGTTGATCCAGATCGCGGCGGCCAGAAGGGCCGCCATCATGCTCCACACCAGATAGTCCGGATGGGTGAACGCAGCGGGCCGTAGAATGGCGTTGGCAATCGTATCGACCACCCGGCCGCCGGCAATCAGGGCCCCGGCAACTTCGCAGACGGCGGCGATGGTGAGGCCAAGCCCGAGGCTGAAGGCGCGCGCACCCACCGCCGCGCCGATATTGTTGGCAACGTCGTTCGCGCCGATGTTCATGGCCATGTAGGCCGCCACCAGGCAGGCGAAGATCGGGATGATGAGCGCGGTATGGCCGAGCAGTGAGACGACGACCAAAAGCGCGAAGACCGTCAGCAGCAGGAAGACGAGGCTGGGGACCAGGATGCCGCGCGAGACATTTTGCGAAGCATATTCGAGATGGGTGATCTTCTCGAGATCCTTGTCGAGCGTATCCTTGCGGCGGGCCTTGGCCTCCCGGCTCTTTTTCTGCACGTCTTCAGGGGTGGCGTTCACGTGGCTTTGCGTCTTTCCCGCAGATGAGGGTGTCCACGCAAATCACCATAAACCTCAAATGCGACACTCATGTCAGCGGCCAACGGCCCTTGCCTTCGTCTCCACAGGATTTGGGAAACGGTGGGAAAAGGCAAGGATCAGATCGCGCAGTTCGGTTTCGCGAACGCGCTTGGCCGCTTCTTCGCACGCAACCCATTCGAGCTGCCGGCTGCCCTTTTCGGGAAATTCGTCCAGCATGCTCTCCACCGCCAGCGCATGCACCTGCACCCGCACCGGGACCGTCAGGCCGCTCTTCAGGCGCTTCAGATAGGTGAAGAAACCAAGCGGCTCCTTTTCGGCCTTGCCGCGCACGCCGGCCTCTTCATAGGCCTCGCGTTCTGCCACCGCATGCGGCTTTTTCTTCTTCATCGGCCAGCCCTTCGGAATCACCCAGCGCCGCGTTTCACGGCTGGTCAACAGCAGCACCTCGACGCCGGCCAGACCATCTTTGCGATAGCACAAGGCGGCATATTGCTGTTCCGGTGGGCGCCGCAGCAGGAGGGTGAGATTGGCAGTGATGCGATCAAGCAGGCTCAACGAATGTACGACTCCTTCTCTGGATTGACAGATAGCATGATTCCGATGTTGCACAGCTGTTCAATTGAGACAATTTTGCGGATTGTGCAGTCTCTTCGATCACCATGCAACAAGCATGGCACGGGGAAGTTGCGTCTGGCTTAATATAAGCGGACAGTTCTATACGAGAGTGCAGGCAGATGGCATGGGCATGCGACATAGGGAGCGCTTGAAGGCTGTCGCCAGGCATGGGAGGAAGAAAGGGCCAGTGGAGGAGCCGCCGTGTCGACAAACATCCAGTTCCTGAAACCGCGACAGGACATCCTGTCGCGTCGTCAGATGATCATTGCCGACCTGAGGGAGCTTCTGCCGCCGGACTGTCTGGTGCATGAGGCGCGAGAGCTGGTGCCCTTCGAGACCGATGCCTTCGTCGCCTATCGCCGCCTGCCGCTGGCGGTTGCCCTGCCGGAAACCACGGCGCAGGTTTCCGCGGTCCTGAAATATTGCCATCGTTACGGCGTGCCGGTGGTACCGCGCGGTGCCGGCACCTCGCTCTGCGGCGGCGCGATCCCGCAGGAAGATGCGGTGGTGATCGGCCTGTCGAAAATGGCGAAGATCCTGGAGGTCGATTTTGCCAATCGCTGCGCCGTGGTCCAGGCAGGCGTCACCAATCTCGCGATTTCCGATGCGGTCGGTGCCGACGGCTTCTTCTATGCGCCGGACCCCAGTTCGCAGCTGGCCTGTACCATCGGCGGCAATATCGGCATGAATTCCGGCGGTGCCCACTGTCTCAAATACGGCGTCACCACCAACAATCTGCTCGGCGTCAAGCTGGTGCTGGTGGATGGCACGGTGATCGAACTCGGCGGCAAGCATCTGGATGCCGGCGGTTACGACCTGCTCGGCCTCGTCTGCGGCTCGGAAGGCCAGCTCGGCATCGTGACGGAGGCAACGGTGCGGCTGATCGCCAAGCCGGAAGGGGCGCGTCCGGTGCTTTTCGGCTTCGAGACCTCGGAAGAGGCGGGCGCCTGCGTCGCCGATGTCATCGGCGCCGGCATCATTCCGGTGGCGATCGAATTCATGGACAAGCCGGCGATCGAGATCTGCGAGGCGTTTGCCAAGGCCGGCTATCCGCTCGATGTCGGTGCGCTGCTGATCGTCGAGGTGGAGGGCTCCCAGGCGGAGATGGACGCCATGCTCGCCGCGATCGTCGAGATCGCCCGCCGCCACGGCGTCAAGCGCGTCAAGGAATGCCAGTCGGCAACCGAGGCGGCACTCATCTGGAAAGGCCGCAAATCCGCCTTCGGCGCCACCGGCCGCATCGCCGATTATATCTGCATGGATGGCACGGTGCCGCTCAGCCAGCTCTCCTACGTGCTGAAACGCACCGACGAGATCGTCAAGGGGTTTGGGCTGAGGGTCGCCAACGTCTTTCACGCTGGCGATGGCAACATGCACCCGCTGATCCTCTTCAACGCCAATGATCCCGAGGAGGCGGAAAAAGCCGAAGCCGCCGGCAACGAGATCCTGAAGCTTTGCGTGGATGCGGGTGGGTGTCTCACCGGTGAACATGGTGTCGGCATCGAAAAACGCGACCTGATGCGCCATCAGTATGGCAAGCAGGACCTCGACCAGCAGATGGCGGTGCGCGCCGCCTTCGATCCGCAATGGCTGCTCAATCCGTCGAAGGTGTTCCCCCTTGAGGAGAGGCCTGTCGCATGACCGCAGTCTTGATCCCCGCCACCGAAAACGAAGCCCAAGACATGGTGCGCGCTGCCGCCGCCGCTGGCCGCCGGCTGTCAATTGCCGGCGGCCAAACGCGCTCGGGCTTTGCCGCCGGGCGCGAGGCCGATGCGGTGCTCCGCTCGACCGGCCTCTCCGGCATCGTCACCTATGATCCGGCGGAAATGGTGATGACGGCGCGCACGGGGACGCCGGTCGCCGAGATCGAGGCGGCGCTCTCCGGCAACAAGCAGATGCTGGCCTTCGAACCGATCGATCATCGCCCTCTCATGGGAACAGAAGGAGAGCCCACCATTGGCGGCGTGTTCGCCGCCAATGCCTCCGGTCCGCGGCGGATCTCGGCGGGCGCGGCGCGCGACAGCCTGCTCGGCATCCGCTTCGTCAATGGCAAGGGCGAGGCGGTCCGCGCGGGTGGGCGGGTGATGAAGAACGTCACCGGGCTCGATCTGGTCAAGCTGCTCGCCGGGTCCTTCGGCACGCTGGGGTTTCTGACCGAGGTCACCTTCCGCGTCCTGCCGCGGCCGCAGACGGAGGAAACCATCATCGTCTCCGGCCTGGACGACGAGGCCGCTGCGCAGGCCATGGCGCTGGCCATGGCCCTGCCGCTTGATGTCTCCGGCGCCGCCCACCTGCCGGAAAGTGTGCGCGGCCGTTTTCTCGCCGGCGGTCTGCCGGAGGGACCGGCGACCGTGCTGCGTCTCGAAGGCCTGCCCGCCTCGGTGCCGGTCAGGGCGGAAAAACTGGTGGCAGCGCTCTGCCGCCTCGGGCCGCTGGTCAGACTGGACACGGAGGGCAGCCGCAGGCTGTGGCGCGAGATCCGGGATGTCGCGCCTTATGCGGACGGCACGAAACGACCGCTCTGGCGCGTCTCGGTGGCACCCGCCGCCGGCGCCCGCCTCGTGGCCGATCTGCGCCTCGAAGCCGGTATCGATGCCTTTTACGACTGGCAGGGCGGGCTTGTGTGGATGCGCATGGAGGCCGATCCGGAAGCCGATCTCCTGCGCAGCATGATCCGCAAACACGGCGGCGGCCACGCCACGCTTTTGCGCGGAAGTGACGCGGCACGGGCCGCAACGCCAACCTTCGAACCGCAGCCGGCGCAGGTGGCGATGCTCAGCGAGCGTGTCCGCGCCTCGCTCGACCCGGCGGGTGTTTTTGCCTCCGGCATGATGGGAGAGGCCTGATCCATGCAAACCAACTTCTCCCCCGACCAACTCGCCGATCCGCATGTCGCCTTTTCCGAAAGCATTCTCAGGCGCTGCGTGCATTGCGGCTTCTGCACCGCCACCTGTCCCACCTATGTGACGCTCGGCAACGAACTGGACAGTCCGCGGGGGCGGATCTACCTGATCAAGGACATGCTGGAGAATGGCCGGCCCGCCGATGCCGAGGTGGTCAAGCATATCGATCGCTGTCTCTCCTGCCTCGCCTGCACCACCACCTGTCCCTCCGGCGTGGACTATATGCATCTGGTGGACCACGCCCGCGCGCATATCGAAGAGACCTACCGCCGGCCGCTGATCGACCGGATGATCCGTGCGCTGCTGGTGGCCGTGCTGCCCTATCCGGCGCGGTTCCGGGCGGCGCTGACGCTCGCGAGGCTGGGACGCCCCTTCGCGCCGCTTCTGAAGAAGGTCGAGGCGCTGCGCCCGCTCGGGGCCATGCTGGATCTCGCGCCGAAGAGCGTGCCGCCGGCCTCAAAGCCCGTGTCTGTGCCGCTTGCCGCACCGCGCCGTGGCCGTGTCGCGATCCTCACCGGCTGCGCCCAGCCGGTGCTGGATCCGGGCATCAATGCTGCCACCGTCCGGCTGCTGGGCCGGCTTGGTGTCGAGATCGCCACGCCGAAGGGGGAGGGCTGTTGCGGCGCGCTCGTGCATCACATGGGCCGTGAGGAGAAGGCGCTGAATTTCGCCCGGCAGAATGTCGATGCCTGGATGCGCGAGATCGAGGGCGAGGGGCTCGACGCGATCCTGATCACCGCCTCCGGTTGCGGCACGACGATCAAGGATTACGGCCATATGCTGCGCCTCGATCCCGCCTATGCGGAGAAGGCCGCGCGGGTTTCGGCACTCGCCAAGGACGTGACGGAATATCTGGCAACGCTCGACCTGCCGCAGCAGCCATCACAGGGGCTGACGGTCGCCTATCATTCCGCCTGTTCGATGCAGCACGGCCAGAAGATCACGCTCCAGCCGAAACTTTTGCTGAAGGCGGCGGGATTTTTGGTGAAGGATCCGGCGGAAGGCCATCTCTGTTGCGGTTCAGCCGGCACCTACAACATCCTGCAGCCGGAAATTTCCGCCAAGCTCAAGGCGCGCAAGGTGAAAAACATCGAGGCGACCAAACCGGACCTGATCGCCACCGGCAATATCGGCTGCATGACCCAGATCGGCTCCGGCACTGACATTCCCGTCGTGCACACGGTGGAACTTCTCGACTGGGCCTATGGCGGGGAGAAGCCGGCCAAGCTGGGGTGAGGGTTTAGGCAGTAGGCAATAGGCAATAGGCAGTAGCCAATAGAATGGAGTAGGGCTTGCGTGGCCCTTTACAGAGGCGATGAACGGAAATTCTCTTTCCTACTGCCTACTGCCTACTGCCTACTGCCTACTGCCTACTGCCTACTGCCTACTGCCTACTGCCTACTGTCCCCAACCTATCCCCCGAAAATCGAGCCGAAGAAGTCCAGGCCGCGGTCCTCGAAGGCCACATTGCCCTGGCGGTTGCCGGGGCCGATGACGATCACCTTGGCGCCGATCGCCGCGCGCTTGTAGAGATGCTCGACATCCTTGTTCATCATGCGGATGCAGCCGGACGACATGTTGAGGCCGATCGTCCAGGGCTGGTTGGTGCCGTGGATGCGGAAGATCGTGTCATGGCCGTTCCGGTAGAGATACATGGCGCGGGCGCCGAGCGGGTTGTCGATGCCGCCCTCCTGCACCACCGGCAGGATATGCCCCTTGGCGGCCTCGCGGCGGCGCATTTCTGCCGGCGGGCGCCATTCCGGCCATTCCTGCTTGCGGCCGATCGAGACGACGCCGGACCAGCCGAACCCCTCGCGCCCGACGCCGACGCCGTAGCGGATCGCGCTGGTGTCGCCGGTGATGTAATAGAGGAACTTGTTGTTGGTATCGATGATGATGGTGCCGGGTGCCTCATTGCTGCGGAAGCGTACCACCCGGCGCTGGAATTTTTCGTCCGGTTCCTTGCGCTGCGCCACAAAGGTCACGTCGCTGCGGCCGGCCGTCGGCGCCGTCGTGCGCTGGAACGCCTCGGCCGGCGCCATGCTGGCCAGCGTCAATGCTGCAGCCGTCAGGCTCAGAAGAACCATTTTTCCCCGCGTCATTCATGCCCCCTCTTGTAAAATGACAAGACGGGAGTTTTTCCGCAAAACGCCGCCAATGCAAGTCTATGCGCGGGAAAGAATAGACGGTTCCGCCGCCAGTGCGGCGAAACCGTGCGCGAATTACATCACGATGACCTTGGTGCCGACATTCACGCGGCCGTAGAGATCGGTCACGTCCTCGTTGCGCATGCGGATACAGCCGGAAGAAACGGCGCTGCCGATCGTCCAGGGAGCATTGGTGCCGTGAATGCGGTAAAGCGTCGAGCCGAGGTAGAGCGCACGGGCGCCGAGCGGGTTTTCCGGCCCCCCTTCCATCTTCACCGGCAGGAAATGGCCCTTGGCCGCCTCACGGTCGATCATTTCCTTCGGCGGATGCCAGCTCGGCCACTCGGCCTTGCGGGTCACCTTGTGCTCGCCCGCCCATTCGAAGCCCGGCTTGCCGACGCCGACGCCGTAGCGCTTCGCCTTGCCGCCGTCCATCACCAGATAGAGGAAGCGGTTGTTGGTATCGATCACGATCGTGCCCGGTGCCTGTTCGGTCTGGTAATCCACCATCTGCGGCAGGAACTGCGGCTCCAGCTGGTTGCGGATCACCGGCGCCGGACGCACGGCGGCTGCCTGCACCGGCTGGGCCGGACGGATCTGCGTGGATTGTGTGCGCGGGGCCAGCAGCGGCTGGCGGGCCGGCGCATAACGCGGCTGATAGGCCTGGCGCTGATAACCCTGCGGCGCCACCTGGTTGCGGTAGATCACTCGCGGCTGCTGGCTGGGCTGCACGCGGTAGCCGGGGGCAGGGCGCGGCTGGCCGCCGAGCTGCATGATCCAGGGGGCGGTCAGATCCGGGCTGACGATCACCGGCGGGCGTTGTCCGTACCGGTCATTGGCCAGCGTCGGACCGGTGAGGGCGGCCAGAAGGCCAGCGGTGACAAGCAGCATCTTTTTCATCGACGGCTCCACTCCATACAATTCGCGTCGCAAGTCATCGGAGGTGCGAAACGGCACTCCGTTGCAACGACCGTGCGGCGGAACTCGCAAGCGAAAGGTAAATGCGCGGGCGATCAAATGCGCGGCTTGCGGGAAAGCTTTTCGCAAGGTTAATGCTCTCTTCGAAGACATGGTTGATGACCGCTGAATGCGAACCGAGAGGCGGTTAACGGGAGGGCAGGATGGTAAAACCGGGGACTATCGAGGGCGAGGATGGCCGCTGCCGCTGCGCCTGGCACCAGGGCCTTGCCGATTACGAACGCTATCATGACGCCGAATGGGGCAGGCCAGTGACCGACGATATCCGCCTGTTCGAAAAGATCTGTTTGGAAGGCTTCCAGTCCGGCCTCTCCTGGCTCACCATTTTGCGCAAGCGCGAGAATTTCCGCGCCGCCTTTGCCGGGTTCGACTTCGAAAAGGTTGCGGGATTTTCCGAAGCGGATGTCGAGCGTTGCGTTGTCGATGCCGGAATCATCCGCCACCGTGGCAAGATCGTCTCGACCATCAACAATGCCCGCCGGGCCGTGGAGCTGCGCGATGAATTCGGTTCGCTCGCCCGCTTCTTCTGGTCCTACGAGCCGAAACCGGAGGAGCGCCCGGCGGTGATGGATCTGGAGACGCTGCGCGCCAACCCGACGACCGCCGTCTCCGTCCGCCTGTCGAAGGATCTGAAGAAACGCGGCTGGACCTTTGTCGGCCCGACCACCGTCTATGCCTTCATGCAGGCCATGGGTCTGGTCAACGATCATCTGGACGGCTGTTATCTGCAGCCGGTGGTGGAGGCGGAACGCCAGGCTTTCACACGGCCCTGATTGGGCGGCCTCAGTCGATGCTGAGCGCCAGCACGCGGCTGATTTCCGTCAGTGACCGACCCGATTGCGCCTTCCAGGTGTTGAAGGCCGCCTGAACCGCCGCCTTGTCGCGCGCCGAAGTGGGCGCCTTCGTAACGATGCCTTCCGCCACCAAGCGGTTCACCACGCTTTGCGACAGGATGAAGCTTTCGAGCCCGGAAAAGCGGAGGAAATACTGGCCGGTGTTGCCGCCGAGCCGCGATCCCTTCTTCTGCAGGAGATCCAGAAGGCGGACATAGTTCTCCGCCGGCCAGCGGGCGAAAAAGGCGCCGACGGAGCCGTGCTCGCGGGCAAGATCCGCCAGAAAGACGGCGTTTTCCTGCACGGACTTGATCTTCTGCCCGTGCCTGACGATCCGCGTATCGGAGACCAGCCGGCCGAAATCCTCGTCGTGCAGCATCATGCAATGGCCGATGTCAAACCCCTCGAAGGCGGCTTCGAAACCCGACCACATGGCATCCACGACCTTCCAGTTGAAGCCGGACTGGAAGATGCAGCGGGTCATCAGCGAGAGAAAACGGTCATTCGGCACCGCGGCAATCTCGTCCGCCGGTTTCGGAAACTGCAGGCCCTCCACCACCGCCGCTTCGCCCTTGCGATCAACCGCAAGCGACCAGATGTCCTGAAAGCTGCGCATCAAAGACCCTCGCTGCAGATCTCATCGATCAGGGGTTTCAGTTCACCCAGCGTGGCGATCTCGCGAAACCGCGGTGCTTCCGCCGGCTTGTCCACATGCTCCAGCACCCAGGTCAGTTCATGCGGCACAAAGACGCCCCAGGCGCCCGCCGCAATCGCCGGCACCACGTCGGATTTCAGCGAATTGCCGATCATCATCGCCCGTTCCGGTCCCTCGCCATGTTTGCCGAAAATGCGGCGATAGGTGGTGGCACTCTTGTCCGAGACGATCTCGACCGCGTCGAAATAATCGCCGAGCCCGGATTGCGCCAGCTTGCGCTCCTGGTCGAACAGGTCGCCCTTGGTAATCAGCACGAGGAAATACTGGCCGCAGAGCGCCTCCAGCGCCTCACGCGCATGTGGCAGACATTCCACCGGATGCGACAGCAGTTCCCGGCCGATCGCAAGGATCTTGCTCACCACCTCCGCCGGCGCCTTGCCCTCGGTCACCTCCAGCGCCGTCTCGATCATCGAGAGCGTAAACCCCTTGATGCCGAAACCGTAATAGGCAAGGTTGCGCCGCTCCGCCTCCAGCAGCCGTTCGGACACGTGTTCGCCCTCGGCAAACTCGGCCAGAAGCTCGCGAAAATGGCTCTCCGTCAGCTTGTAATACTGCTCGTTCTGCCAGAGCGTGTCGTCGGCATCAAAACCGATCACCGTCAGCGGGCGCATGGTCATGGCGGGCCTCATTCCTGGTTTGCCGCCTCTACCCTAACCTCATGATGCGGCAATGCAATGGCGCCTGCGCGCCATTGCATCCGGCTGATTGCCGGCTCACTGCCCGTGCTTGGCAAGCCAGGCCCGCATCATGGCAATCTCACCCTCCTGGGCGCGGATCACCTCTTCCGCCAGCGTGCGGATCTCCGGATCCTGGCCGTGCTGCAACTGGACCTTTGCCATGTCGATCGCGCCCTGGTGATGCGGGATCATCGAGCGGACGAAATCGACATCCGGATTGCCGGAATAGGCGATCGCCATGTCGGTATGCATCTTGGCATTGGCGGCTTCGAACTCCCGTGTCGAAGGTGACGCGGTCGTACGGGCCTGTGTGCCGTGCATCTGGTGGGCACCGCCCTGCATGCCCTGGTGCATGCCCTTGTGCATGCTGTTGTCCTGGGCATGGGCGGGCAGGGCAAGAAAGGTGGCAGCCAGAAGGGCAGCCGAAAGGGTTTTGGCGTTCATGGGTCTCTCCCGTTGTGACGCGAATGAAAGGAACGGTCGTCTTGCGCGTCAAACGCGGGGAGGGGGATCGGCAGGGCCGGGTGCCATGCCGGCAAGCGGCGGGATGGCAAGCGCGATCAGGCGACCGGCCATGGCCGGCCGGACCGTGGCGAGCATCAAGTCCGGCACCAGCGAAGTGCAGGCCGCGCAGAGGCTCATGGCACAGGCGGTCTTTTCGTGCTTGGCCGGCGTGCCGGTGCAGTCCGGACAGTGTGAGGCAGACGCCATTTGCGACACTGTATGCGGATGGGCCTTGGCGTGTTCATGGCCAGGGTGCGCATCCATAGCAGCAGTCGCCTTCGGCATCGCCTCCAGGACGGAGATGGCCGCGCCATGGACATGCGCCGAAGCGAGCGCAAAGGCCGGCATCAGGCTGGAAAACAGCCAGGCGATGACGGCAATGGGCAGGGCGAAACGGCGCATGACGAACAAGATGATGATGCAGCGGCGAAAAATCCAGTGAAATTCCGTTAATCTGCGATCACCCGGTGCACGGCCTGGTAATCCCCGTTTCCTTCGCCGAACGGAATGACCGGCCAGTCCCAGCCTGTGCTATGGGCGGGCACGGTCACGCCGGCGAGAAGATCGTCTTCCTCCAGTACCGCGCCCTGCCGGTCGCTGACCCTGTACGACACGTCGGTGATCAGGCAGGTGCGGCAGGGCAGGCCTTTGAGCCCTTCCAGATGCGCGGCAATCAGGCCCGGCACGATATCGTCCGCCCGCTCCGCCTGGCCCTCACGCTCCAGCCGCCGCCGGCAGCCGACACCGATCTGCGACAGGATGTTGGCCGAGACGACGAGATCGAGATACGGCACCTGGCGCAGGAAACCGAGCGGCTCTATCGGTTTGCCGGCCATCGCCTCTTCGAAACCGGAAAGGTCGCGGTGGATCAGTCGTGTGTTGCGCAAGCCCTTTGCAGTGAGCCACAGCCGGGCGCTGGCAAGATGCACCAGATCGACCAGCACCACCGTATCGAACGCCTTCGAGAGCGCCCGGATCGGCACGTCGCGCAAAAGGCCGGAGCCCAGCACCACGGCGGTGCGCCGTTCTTTCAGCGTTTTCACCGTTTCCACCACCTGCGCCTGGCTGTTGGCCTCATGCGCTGCCCAGGCTTTGGCGCACCGTCTGGCGCGGGCCGAGAGGCTGACGGAGGAGGCAATGTGCGGGCGGAAGGCGGCGGGCGTCAGCGGCACGCTTGCGGCGTAATTGAGGGCTTCGAGGATCATGGGCTATCGGTCCACCGGCATTGACAATTGCAGCCCCCCTCTGCCCTGCCGGGCTTTGGGGGCGAGCCACGCGTCTCGCCCCCAAAGCCCGGCAGGGCAGAGGGGGGCGAACTGGCTCAAACTCCAACCTGGATAGGCAGTCAATATCAACCGCTCAACTGCTCTTCGCGACCTTCCGCCATGTCCTGTAAGTGAGGGTGGCGGGCCAAAGATTCGCGGATCGTGTCGAGGATATAGTCTTCGACATTCATGCCTGCCTGTTCAGCGGCCTTGTTAACCAGCGCATAGGCGTGGTCAGGCATCTCGAAGGTAAATTGGTGGTTCATGGTGCGCACACTCCACCATGCCGCCATCTTATCAGGTGAGCATGAACGTCGCCAGCCTTCACCCTTGCCGCGTCTGGCGTGATCCTCTAAGAAACCGCTCAAAATTCCGGCCTTTTTTGTGAGGCGCCGGCGGCAAGGAAGATCATCATGAGCGACAAGCAGAAAAAGCCCCAGAAACTGAAAGCCCGCCTGCCGCGCGGCTTTGTCGATCGCACTGCCGCCGATATCCATGCCACCAACGAAATGGTCGCGAAAATCCGCGAGGTCTACGAGCGTTACGGTTTCGACCCGATCGAAACGCCGCTGTTCGAATATACCGATGCGCTGGGCAAGTTCCTGCCGGACAGCGACCGCCCGAACGAGGGCGTGTTTTCGCTGACCGATGATGACGACCAGTGGATGAGCCTGCGCTACGATCTGACCGCGCCGCTTGCCCGCCACGTGGCGGAAAATTTCAACGAGATCCAGCTTCCCTACCGCACCTACCGCGCCGGTTATGTGTTCCGCAACGAAAAGCCAGGCCCGGGCCGCTTCCGCCAGTTCATGCAGTTCGATGCGGATTCGGTCGGCGCGCCGGGCGTGAACGCCGATGCCGAAATGTGCATGATGATGGCCGATACACTGGAAGCCCTCGGCATCCAGCGCGGCGACTATGTGATCCGGGTGAACAACCGCAAGGTTCTGGATGGCGTGATGGAAGCCATCGGGCTGGGCGGCGAGGAGAATGCCGCGCGACGGCTGAACGTGCTGCGCGCCATCGACAAGCTCGACAAGTTCGGCCCGGAAGGTGTGAAGCTTCTGCTGGGCGAAGGTCGCAAGGATGAGAGCGGCGACTTCACCAAGGGTGCTGGGTTGAACGAGGAACAAGCGGCCGCGATTATTAGATTTTGCGACGTCGGCACATTCTTCATAAATTACCAGAACCCGGACGGTACTCCGACCGGCGAAGGTGAGTTCAGCAACACTCAGACGACTAACGCCATCTTTGAGAAAGTTCTAAATGAATTTTCTGACACAGCGGAAAATCTCGACTTGTTCTATGAAGGAGCACGCGAGCTGGAGCAGCTACGGCTGCTTTTTGCCCGATCTGGATATTTCGTCGATCGTATTCGAATCGACACCTCATGTGTTCGCGGCCTCGAATATTACACCGGCCCCGTCTACGAAGCTGAGCTGACTGCGAAGATTCCAAACGAGAAGGGCGAAATTGTCCAGTTCGGCTCGGTCGGCGGCGGCGGCCGGTATGATGGCCTTGTCTCGCGCTTCATGGGTCAGCCGGTGCCGGCCACCGGTTTTTCCATCGGCGTCTCGCGCCTGATGACGGCGCTGAAAAACCTCGGCAAGCTCGGTCAGGACGAAATCCTCGCGCCGGTTCTCGTCACCGTCATGGATGGCGATGTCGAGGCCATGGGCCGTTACCAGCGGTTCACCCAGGCGCTTCGCAACGAAGGCATCCGCGCCGAAATGTACCAGGGCAACTGGAAGAAATTCGGCAACCAGCTGAAATATGCCGACCGTCGCGGCTCGCCGATTGCCATCATCCAGGGCGGCGACGAGCGGGCTGAGGGCGTCGTGCAGATCAAGGACCTGATCGAGGGCAAGCGCCTCTCCGGCGAGATCACCGACAATGCCGAATGGCGCGAGGCCCGCGTCGCGCAGGTCGTCGTGCCGGAGGCGGAACTGGTGGACAAGGTCAAGGAGATCCTTGCCCACCAGGCCGAAGACCGCCGCCGGGCAAAGGGTGCTTGATGTGAGCGGCTCGCAGTTTTGGCCCCTCACCCTAACCCTCTCCCCGCAGGCGGGGAGAGGGGACGTGCCCGGTGCGACCTCGGTTGATGGCGGAGACGGTGCGGCATTCCCCTTCTCCCCGTCCAGACGGGGAGAAGGTGGCGGCAGCCGGATGAGGGGCAATGACGCCCCCTTAGCAGGAGCACCCCCATGCCCCTGATCGACATGCCCGATTTCGCCCCGGCGATCCTGGACGAATTTGCGCGCCGCAACACCACCCGCGTCGATACGCCGGTCATCCAGCCGGCGGAACCGTTTCTCGACATGGCGGGCGAAGACCTGCGCCGGCGGATCTTTCTGACCGAGAACGAACGGGGGGAAAGCCTTTGCCTCAGGCCGGAATTCACCATTCCCGTCTGCCTGCGCCACATCGAAACCGCCACCGGCACGCCGAAGCGCTATGCCTATCTCGGTGAAGTGTTCCGCCAGCGCCGCGAGGGCTCGAACGAGTTCTATCAGGCGGGGCTGGAGGATCTGGGCGATACGGATGCGGCGAATGCCGATGCGCGGATCGTCGCCGATGCGCTGGCCTGCCTGCAGACCGTACTGCCCGGCCATGCCTTTGCCGTCACCATCGGCGACCAGGCGGTGTTCGAGGCGGTCGTGGCAGCACTCGGCCTTCCCGCCGGCTGGCAGCGCCGCCTCGTGCGTGCTTTCGGCCAGACGGATGTGCTGGAGGCGATCATTGCGCGTCTCGCCAAACCCGAACCGGTCGCCGGCCTGTCCCCTGAGGTGGAACGCATGCTGGAGGCGGGTGATGATGCCGGCCTCGAAAACCATCTGCGCGACGAGATGGAGCGCACCGGCTACCTCACCAATGCCAGCCGTGCGCCGCAGGAAATCGTCCGGCGGCTGAAGGAAAAGCGGCTGCTCGCCGGCGCCTCGCTGGATGCCGCCAAGCTGGATGCGCTGAAGGAGTTTCTCTCCATCAACGTCTCGCTGCGCTATGCGCCGGGCGTGCTGGCCGATTTCGCCCGCTCGGCGGCCCTTCCACTGGAGGCGGCCATCGCCGGGTTCGATGCACGCGTCGCAGCCCTTCGCGATGCCGGGGCGTCGCTGGCCGATATCACCTGGCGGGCCGCCTTCGGTCGTCCGCTCGATTATTACACCGGCCTTGTCTTCGAGGTGACCGTGCGTGGCGAACACGACGTGCTGGTCGGCGGCGGACGCTATGACCGCATGCTGACCCTGCTCGGCGCGAAGGATCACATTCCGGCCGTCGGCTTTTCCATGTGGCTGGACCGCATCCAGAAGGCCAAGGAGGCAAGACGATGACGATTACCATCGGGCTTCCCTCCAAGGGCCGCATGAAGGACGATGCCTCCGCCATCTTCGAGAAGGCCGGCATGAAGATCGTCGCCGTTGGCAATGACCGCTCCTATCGCGGCCGTGTCGAAGGGGTCGAGGATATCGAGATCGCCTTCCTGTCGGCGTCTGAAATCTCGCGCGAGATCGGCAATGGCACGGTGGATTTCGGCGTCACCGGCGAGGATCTGGTGCGCGAGGGGCTGGCGGATGCCGATGCCCGCGTTGAGATTGCCGCCCGCCTCGGCTTCGGCCGCGCGGATGTGGTGGTCGCCGTGCCGGAGATCTGGCTCGACGTGGAAACCATGGCCGATCTCGGGGACGTGGCGGCGGAATTCCGCGCCCGCCATGGCCGGCGCCTGGCAATTGCCACCAAATACTGGCGCCTTACCCAGCAGCATTTTTCGGGAAGCCACGGCATCCAGCTCTACCGCATCGTCGAAAGCCTCGGTGCCACCGAAGGCGCGCCGGCGGCGGGGCAGGCGGATATCATCGTCGACATCACCTCCACCGGTTCCACGCTCGTCGCTAACCACCTGAAGGTGCTCTCGGACGGCGTCATCCTGCGCTCGGAAGCCTGTCTCGTGCGCGCGAAAAAGCCGGAGCACGCGGGCAATGCGACGGTGGCCAGGATCATCGAGGCTGTTCGCGGGGCGGTCTGAGCGAACGTTCCGTCTGCCGCACGCGAGACCCCTCATCCGCCCTTCGGGCACCTTCTCCCCAAGGGGAGAAGACGGGCCGCGGCCGTGGTGCGAACGGCCCCTGGGTGTCGTGGCAAGGGGCCGTCGTCTGTTTTTGCTCTCGTTTCACGCGCTGAGGATCGACTTTGAGGGAAGCCTTCGCGGCTTTCCTCTTCTCCCCTTGGGGAGAAGGTGCCGGCAGGCGGATGAGGGGGCGAAACGGCGCGACTGTCGCATAGAACCGTACCCCAAAACACACAAAACCCGCCGGATCGCTCCGGCGGGTTTGTTTTTGCCTTGGGAGGCGGTGGATCTCAGGCGGCAACCGCAGAGGTTGCGCCGCGGCGGGCATCCAGCGAATAGGCGCCGGCGCCGACGGTGGCGAGCAGGATATAGGCGCCGGCCAGCGTAAAATTCTTCATCATCATGATGCTGTTGAGTGCGTTGATCCAGCCGAGTGCGGCGTCCGGCCAGCCCGGGACGACAACCGTGCCGGAATGGAAGACGGCGCCGGTGAAGATGCAGAAGAGGGCGAGCGCCCAGCCGACGATCTTCGTCTGGAAGCCTACGAGGACGGCAAGGCCGGTCACGAGTTCGAACAGGCCGGCGAGATAGGCAAGCGCGGTCGCGGCCGGCAGGCCGGCGCCGGTGATCATGCCGGCGGTGGCGGACGGATCGGTCAGCTTGCCGAAGCCGGACAGGATGAAGATGAACGAGAGCAGAATGCGGGCAACGAGAAGGACTGCGTTGTTGGTGGTCGACATGGGAAGTCTCCAGAATGTGCCGTGGCAGGGTGTTTGTCTGAAGGAAGATATGCGCCAGATCGTCGCGCCGCGAAAGATGAACGGTAGGAGACAAATTGTTCTGAAATTGTGAACGATGGGCGAAGGGAACAGCGGCGGGGCCCGGCGCGTTGGGCGCTTCGGACCTGAATGCTGACTTCATCTCACATTCAGGTGTGCGGACACAGTGTGTATTCGCAACTTCGAATGGACATGGAAGGAAACCTCATGAAGACCATTCTCATTGGAGCCCTGGCACTCGTCATGGCCTCGTCAGGCCCGGTGTTTTCCCAGACCCACCGAAGCGAGGCACGGGAGAACCGGCAGGAATATCGGATCCATCGCTCCCTGCGTCAGGGCGAACTCACCCCGCGCGAGGCACGCCAGTTGTCTCGGCAGCAGCATCGCATCGACCGGGCGCAGGCGCGCGCCGGACGTGACGGGTATATCTCCCGCCAGGAACGCCGCCAGATCGAGCGCATGCAGGACCGCGCATCGCGCAACATCCACCGCAAGAGCCACAACGGTTACGGCTATTATTGACGCCGGGACGCGGTGGCAAAGGCCGCCGCGTCAGGCCGCTACGGAGAGGCTCATCGAAGGAGACGCTGGGCGTTGAGGGCGGCCAGTGTCAGTTCCGCGGCGGTGGCATGCACCGCCGCCCGGTCCACGCCGGGCGCATCCTTCCAGTATTGCGCATTCGAACGGACCGCCGTCTGCGTTCCCACCGGCAGCAGTGTGTAGTGGCCGACGGTCGTGCCAAGGCTGGTGAGCGTGCTTTGCGGCAGGCGCTCGTGCAGCCATACCGAACACAGATCATAAGGGGCTTCCTCGTCCGCCTCGCCGCAGAGGATGGAAACCGGCAGGTGGATGGCGCTGAGGCTGTCGTCGGTGAATCCCCGCACGGGGGGCGCGGGCGAGATGGCGACGACAGCCCGCACCCGTTTGTCGCGATAGCTCTGCGACTGCCTGTCCCACGACCGGCGAAACACGGCGCTGGAGGTGAGAAGCGGTTCGATCTGGTCGGCAAGATCCGGCATTTCCTGGGGGCCGGCGGTGGCTGGATGCTCCTTGACAAAGGCCATCATCCGCTCGGTTTCCGTGATCGCCCCGGCAAGCGCCAGTGCCGTGTAGCCACCCAGCGAAAACCCTGCCGCAGAGACATCGGACAGATCGAGGCGCCCGGCAAAGGCGCCGTCAGCCGAGAGGCCGTCCAGCAGAAAACTCAGGTCCTGCGCGCGCTCCCACCAGCAGAGAAAACCTTCCGGGCGATAGGCCTCCACACCCGTATTGCCGTGGTGATCGACCCCCAGCACGACGTATCCCCGTGCCGCCAGCGACGAGGCGAGCCAGCCAAGGCCCGAGGCGGAGCCGCCGGTGCCGTGCGAGATCAGCACCACGGGAAAGCGGTCACGGTCCGGGGAAAGGTCGGCCTCCGGCGCCAGCAGCCCGAGGGAATAGAGCGCACGGCCGGGCGGGATGCCGATCTCCACCGTCGGGCTGTTCGGCGCTGCCGGATACCAGGCGGACCAGCGCACCGGTCGCGCGCCGTCTCCCGTCCAGTTGGACCGCGCCTCGTCCAGCAGCAGCCCGCTTCGAAACCCGATACTGTGACCCGTCATCTCCACCCCCAAAAAGCTTTGCGCCGCTGCATAACGCAGAAAGGGCGGCCTTGCGAGCCGCCCTTTCCGTAGTCCGAACCGGATGGTCCAGATGTCAGACCCGAAGGTCTTACATCATGTCCATGCCGCCCATTCCGCCCATTCCGCCCGGCATGCCGGCCGGAGCATCCTTCTTCGGCAGTTCGGCGATCATGGCTTCCGTCGTGATCAGCAGCGAAGCAACCGAAGCGGCGTTCTGCAGAGCGGTACGAACAACCTTGACCGGGTCAACGATACCCATGGCGATCATGTCGCCATACTCAGAGGTCTGAGCGTTGTAGCCGAAGTTGTCGTCGTTCTTTTCGAGGATCTTGCCAACAACGATCGAAGCTTCGTCACCGGCGTTGTCTGCGATCTGGCGAACCAGCGACTGCAGAGCGCGGCGAACGATGTTGATGCCGGCTTCCTGGTCGTCGTTCACACCCTTGACGGTGATCTTCGTGGAGGAACGCAGGAGAGCGGTACCGCCGCCCGGTACGATGCCTTCCTGAACGGCCGCGCGGGTTGCGTTCAGAGCGTCGTCGATGCGGTCCTTGCGCTCCTTCACTTCGACTTCCGTTGCACCGCCAACGCGGATCACGGCAACGCCGCCAGCGAGCTTGGCAAGACGTTCCTGCAGCTTTTCGCGGTCGTAGTCGGAGGTGGTTTCTTCGATCTGGGCCTTGATCTGGGCAACACGGCCTTCGATGTCAGCCTTCTGGCCGGCCCCGTCAACGATCGTGGTGTTTTCCTTGGAGATCGAAACCTTCTTCGAGCGGCCGAGCATGTCGAGGGTGACATTCTCGAGCTTGATGCCGAGATCTTCGGAGATCACGGTACCGCCGGTCAGGATTGCGATGTCTTCCAGCATGGCCTTGCGGCGATCGCCGAAGCCCGGAGCCTTGACGGCAGCAATCTTCAGGCCGCCACGCAGCTTGTTGACGACGAGCGTTGCAAGGGCTTCGCCTTCGACGTCTTCAGCGATGATGACGAGCGGCTTGCCGGTCTGAACAACGGCTTCGAGAACCGGCAGCATGGCCTGGAGGTTCGAAAGCTTCTTCTCGTGCAGGAGAATGAAGGCGTCTTCCAGGTCAGCAACCATCTTTTCCGGGTTGGTGACGAAGTAGGGCGACAGGTAACCGCGGTCGAACTGCATGCCTTCGACGACTTCGAGTTCGGTCTCGGCGGTCTTGGCTTCTTCAACCGTGATGACGCCTTCGTTGCCGACCTTCTGCATGGCTTCCGCGATGTCGCGGCCAACCTGCGTGTCGCCGTTTGCGGAGATCGTGCCGACCTGGGCAACTTCTTCCGATGTGTTGATCTTCTTGGCCTTGGCCTGGAGATCCTTCACGACTTCAGCAACGGCGAGATCGATGCCGCGCTTCAGATCCATCGGGTTCATGCCGGCAGCAACAGCCTTCTGGCCTTCGCGAACGATGGCCTGGGCGAGAACGGTTGCGGTCGTGGTGCCGTCGCCTGCGATGTCGTTGGTCTTCGACGCAACTTCGCGGACCATCTGGGCGCCCATGTTCTCGAACTTGTCTTCCAGTTCGATTTCCTTGGCAACCGAGACACCGTCCTTGGTGATGCGCGGAGCGCCGAAGGACTTGTCGATCACGACGTTACGACCCTTCGGGCCGAGCGTAACCTTGACGGCATCTGCGAGAATGTCGACGCCACGCAGCATCTTTTCGCGCGCGGTGCGGCCGAATTTGACTTCCTTAGCAGCCATTTTGAAAACTCCTTGGGGCGTTCTGCCCGCTGTCGTTCAATCTTGTTGTGGAAGAACCGTCGGCTGAAATCAGCCGATGATGCCCATGATGTCGGATTCCTTCATGATCAGAAGGTCGACGCCGTCGAGCTTGACTTCCGTACCGGACCACTTGCCGAACAGAACGCGATCGCCAACCTTGACGTCGAGCGCGACGAGTTCGCCGTTTTCCTTACGGGCGCCCGGGCCAACAGCGATGATTTCGCCTTCAGCCGGCTTTTCCTTGGCGGTGTCGGGAATGATGATGCCGCCCTTGGTCTTTTCTTCAGACTCGACGCGACGAACGACGACGCGGTCGTGCAGCGGGCGGAAATTGGTGCTTGCCATTGTCTAATCCCTCGATCAAATGACATAGACGGGTCTCTAGGGCCCGTGATCCTGCTGTTAGCACTCCCTGTTGGCGAGTGCTAGCGAGGCTGAGATAAGATCGACCGGCGGACGAGTCAAGAACGGGAAACAAGAAAATATGTCCGGTTCGGTTAACGCGCGCGCCGGTGCGTCCCGCTCAGAGAGCCCCGAAGAGACCGCCGCCTTCTTTGACCTCGTCCGCGTGTTCGCCCGCATCGGCTGCCTTTCCTTCGGCGGGCCGGCGGCGCAGATCGCGCTGATGCACAAGGCGGTGGTGGACGAGCGCAAATGGTTAGCCGAGGAGCGCTTCCTCCACGCGTTGAGCTACTGCATGCTGCTGCCGGGGCCGGAAGCGCAGCAGCTTGCCACCTATATCGGCTGGCTCAAACATGGCGTGCGCGGCGGCATCGTCGCCGGCCTGCTCTTCGTGCTGCCAGGCCTCTTCGTCATCATCGGTCTCTCCACCCTCTATGCCCTTTTCCAGGATGCCGGCTGGCTGGCCGGCCTGTTCTTCGGCCTCAAGGCGGCGGTGCTCACCATCGTGCTGGAAGCGGTGATCCGGCTGGCGCGCCGCACACTGAAGACACGGTTCCTGCTGGGGCTGGCCATCGCTGCCTTCGTCGCGCTCTTCGTGCTCGGCCTGCCGTTCCCGCTGGTGGTGCTGGTCGCCACTCTTGCCGGGTTCATCCACGCGCGCCGGCTGCCGGCCCCAACGGAGACCCCGGAGCCGGTTTCGGCGGAGAGCCGGCGCGTCTCGCTTGGCCGCTCGCTTCTGTCGCTCGCCTTCTGGATCTTTGTCTGGCAGCTGCCCTTCCTCGTTCTTCTGGCCATGGCCGGCGCGGAAAACCTTGCTGCCATGTTCGCCTTCTTCTCCAAGATGGCGCTTGTCACCTTCGGCGGTGCCTATGCGGTGCTCGCCTATGTGGCGCAGGTGGCCGTGCAGGATTACCGCTGGCTGATGCCCGGCGAGATGCTGGACGGGCTGGCGCTCGCCGAGACCACGCCGGGGCCGCTGGTGCTGGTGCTCTCCTATGTCGGTTATCTCGTCGGCTTCCGCACCGTGCCCGGCCTCGATCCGGTTGTCGGCGGCATTCTGGGAGCTTGTCTCACTGCCTGGGCCACCTTCGTGCCGAGCTTCATCTGGATCTTCGCCGGCGCGCCTTACATCGAGCGGCTGCGCGGTAGGCCGCAAATTGCCGCCGCCCTGTCCGCCATCACCGCGGCGGTGGTTGGCGTCATTGCCAATCTGGCGCTTTGGTTCGGCCTGCACGTTCTGTTCGCAGAGGTGCGCCGTCTGCCGCTGGTGCCCGGATGGACGGGCGAGGGCTCCCCCGGCCTCTGGTGGCCGACAGTTGCGACGCTTGATCCGGCGGCGCTGGCGCTTTTCCTCGTCTCCGCTCTTCTCCTGCTGCGGCTGAAGATCGACCTGGTGAAGGTGCTGCTGGCTTGCGCGCTGGCAGGCCTTCTCTGGCGCCTTGCGGGCTTCTGATCACTGGACCGCCACGACAAAGGTCAAACGAAACTCCTTGCCATCCGGGCCGAGCTTTGCCATGTCAGCGCCAGATATGTCCCGGAACCGCATTGGATGACCATGGCACACCGCATTCAGACGCTTGGCGCAATCACCTCTGGCTATGAACTCGTGCTGTCCGATGTATGGGGCGTTTTGCACAACGGTATCGATGCCTTCCCCGCCGCCTGCGTGGCGCTGTCCGAAGCCCGCAAGGCAGGCCTGGCCGTGGTGCTGATCACCAATTCCCCGCGCCCGGCGCCGGGTGTCATCGATCAGCTGCGCGCCATCGGCGTGCCGGACGAGGCCTATGACCGCATCGTCACCTCCGGCGACGTGACCCGCACCCTGATCGCCGAAGGCCCGAAGAAGGTCTTCCTGCTCGGCCCCGAACGCGACATGCCGCTGTTCGACGGACTGGACGTGACCGTCACCGGCGAAGAGCAGGCCGAAGCCATCGTCTGCACTGGCTTTTTCGACGACGAAAAGGAAGTGCCGGAAGATTATCACGACATGCTGGTGCGTTTTGCCGAAAAGGGTGCGCCGTTCATCTGCGCCAATCCGGATCTGGTGGTCGAGCGCGGCCATCGCATCATCCCCTGCGCCGGCGCCGTGGCCGCCTATTATGAGCAACTCGGCGGTTCGACCCGCATTGCCGGCAAGCCGCACAAGCCGATCTACGAGGCAGCGCTTGCCGCGGCCCGCGAGGTGAAGGGCGAGATCGACCTTGCCAAGGTGATTGCGGTCGGCGACGGCATGCCGACGGACGTGAAGGGCGCGCTCAGCTACGGCCTCGACCTTCTCTACATCTCCGGCGGCATCCATGCGGCGGAATATACGATCAACGGCGAGACGGACGAAGCGATCCTGAATGCCTATCTGAAGCGCGAGGGTGCCACGCCCAAATGGTGGATGCCGCGCCTCGCCTGACGGATAACGCCCGATGACCGTATTTTACCGCAATGAGCAGAAGGAACCGCTGCCGCCCGAACTGAAGGGCGGCGTGGTGGCGATCGGCAATTTCGACGGCGTGCATCGCGGTCACCGCAGCGTGCTGGAGCGGGCGCTGTCGCTGGCTGAAGCGCGCGGCGTGCCGGCCCTGGTGCTGACCTTCGAGCCGCATCCGCGCACCGTCTTCAAGCCGGACCAACCGGTCTTCCGCCTCACGCCGGCGCCTCTGAAGGCACGGCTGCTGGAAGCCATGGGTTTCCGCTCCGTCATCGAATATCCCTTCGACCGGGAGTTCTCCCAGCGTTCCGCCGAGGATTTCGTCACCTCGATCCTGGCCGACTGGCTGAAAGCCAGCGCCGTCGTCACCGGTTTCGATTTCCATTTCGGTCGTGGCCGCGAGGGTGGCCCGGCCTATCTGATGGAAGCTGGCCGCCGGCATGGGTTCGACGTCTCCCTCATCGATGCCTTCCGCGACGAAGGCGCCGAGGTGATTTCGTCCAGCCGCATCCGCGCCCTTTTGGGCGAGGGTGACGTGGCGCAGGCTGCGGGCCTGCTCGGCTATCGCTATACAGTGGAAGCCGAGGTGATCGGTGGCGAACAGCTTGGCCGCACCTTGGGCTATCCGACCGCCAACATGCGGCTCGCCCCGGAAACCGAACTGAGGGCCGGCATCTATGCCGTGCGCTTCCGCCGCCCGGATGGTTCGCTGCACGATGGCGTCGCAAGCTACGGCCGCCGCCCAACGGTGACCGACAACGGCGCACCGCTGCTTGAAACCTTCCTCTTCGATTTCTCGGGCAATCTTTACGGCGAAGTCTCGTCCGTCTCCTTCTTCGGCTACCTGCGTCCGGAGCTGAAGTTCGACGGACTGGACCCGCTGGTCGCCCAGATGCAGCAGGACGAGGCGGAAGCCCGCGCGCTCCTCTCCGGCGTCACGCCGCTCGGCGAGTTGGATGCGACGATTGCGTTTTGAGTTGCGCTGTAGGATCGGCTCGTGATCAGCGGGACAGGGCGCGTTCCGCAAACAACTTCTCGGTTTCCTCCGCGGACATAACCCTGCCGGCGGCTATATCGTCACGTGCGCGAGACACCTTGGTTTCCAGGAAACAGCGGTATTCATTGTCCAATTTCGGCCGGTCCATGTAAATCGGAACCGTTTCGCGCTCCGTATCTACCTCCCTTTCGAGCGGCAGATCGTCAAGGTCAAGGCTCTCCAGAAATGAGACCAATGGCAGACGGGAGCGCCCCGTCACGCCCTCCAATTCATCCGCCGATATGTGGTTGGCGACGATCAGTTCAACGGCGGCATCGAACAGAACCTCTTCGAAGGCTTCGATGGTGGGAGCCTCGATGTGCAGGCCCTCAATATCGCTTTCGCTGTAGAAAACCTTCGCCTCGTCGTCCCAGAGTGCCTTGACCGAGTAGATGCGTCTGGCCATCGGTTGCTCCCGTATCTGATAGGCGAACGGTAACACGGCTTGCTTCAGCGTGCCATATCGGCGCGCTGAAGCCGCGATACCACAGTCTCCCCGTGACAATCGAAGTCTAACGCCCCCTGTCCAATTCACCCCCATCTTGCCCCTTCCTTTCGGCGCCAAAAACCCGTAAAGACGCGGCACCATGATGAATTTTCGGGCGGCCCGCATCCTTCGAATTATTGGCCCGGCCTTCCTCGCTGCGTGACCGCGCGGGAAGGTCCGGGATTTTGCTGCTCGGGTTCCGCTCGGGCGCTCGCCGCCATTCCATGACACATCCGCGACCGCGACCGGTCGCCCTTTCCGATGGTTGATCCATGACCGACACCAAGACCGATTATTCCTCGACCCTCTACCTGCCGCAGACCGAGTTTCCCATGCGCGCCGGCCTCCCCCAGAAGGAGCCGGAAATGGCAGCGAAATGGAAAGAGATGGGGCTCTACAAAAAGCTCCGCGCCTCCGCCGCCGGCCGCGAAAAATTCGTGCTGCACGATGGCCCTCCTTATGCCAACGGCAACATCCATATCGGCCATGCGCTGAACAAGGTGCTGAAGGACGTCATCACCCGCTCGTTCCAGATGCGCGGCTTTGACTCGAACTACGTTCCGGGCTGGGATTGCCACGGTCTTCCGATCGAATGGAAGATCGAAGAAGCCTACCGCGCCAAGGGCAAGGACAAGAACGAGGTCCCGATCAACGAATTCCGCCAGGAATGCCGCGACTTCGCGCAAGGCTGGATCAATATCCAGTCGGAGGAATTCCGCCGCCTCGGCATTGAGGGCGATTTCGACAACCCCTACACCACCATGGCCTTCCACTCGGAAGCCCGCATCGCCGGCGAACTCTTGAAGATCGCCATGAGCGGCCAGCTCTACCGCGGCTCCAAGCCGATCATGTGGTCGGTCGTCGAGCGCACGGCGCTGGCGGAAGCCGAGGTGGAGTATCACGAGGTCGAGAGCGACACGATCTGGGTGAAGTTCCCGGTGACGTCTGTGAGATTCGCACACGATCGCCTCGACGGCGAGTCTGCGGACAATCAGGGAAGCGCCGGCAGTCAATTGCGCGATCTGGAAAACGCCTCTGTTGTCATCTGGACGACGACGCCCTGGACCATCCCCGGCAATCGCGCGATCTCATATTCGTCCAAAATCCAGTATGGCCTTTACGAAGTGACTGCGGCTACCAACGACTTTGGTCCGCAGCCGGGTGAAAAGCTAATCTTTGCCGACAAGCTGGCGGCGGATGCCTTCGCTAAGGCCAAGCTTGAGTGGAAGCGTCTGTCTGACGTCGCTGCAAGGGAACTCGCGGCCATCACCTGCGCCCATCCGCTGGCATCGCTCGGCTACGATTTCAAAGTCCCCATGCTCGACGGCGACCACGTCACTGATGACGCCGGTACCGGCTTCGTGCACACCGCCCCCGGTCACGGTCGCGAAGACTTTGACGCCTGGATGGCGCAGTCGCGCGAACTGGAAGCCCGCGGCATCTCGACCAAGATCCCGTTTACCGTCGATGACGCCGGTTTCTACACCGAGGAAGCCCCCGGTTTCGGCCCGTCCGCCGAAGGTGGCGCCGCGCGCGTCATCGATGACAACGGCAAGAAGGGCGATGCCAACAAGCGCGTCATCGAGGCGCTGATCGCCGCCAACAACCTGTTTGCCCGTGGCCGCATCAAGCATGATTACCCGCATTCCTGGCGCTCCAAGAAGCCGGTGATCTTCCGCAACACGCCGCAGTGGTTCGTCTACATGGACAAGGATTTGTCCGATGGCACGACGCTGCGCACCCGCGCGCTCTCCGCCATCGACCAGACCCGCTTCGTCCCGGCTGGAGGCCAGAACCGCCTGCGCGCCATGATCGAGCAGCGCCCGGACTGGGTGCTGTCCCGTCAAAGAGCCTGGGGCGTGCCGATCTGCGTCTTCGCCGACAAGGACGGCAATGTGCTGAAGGACGAAAAGGTCAACGCCCGCATTCTCGAAGCCTTCGAGAAGGAAGGCGCCGATGCCTGGTTCGCCGAGGGTGCCAAGGAACGCTTCCTCGGCAACGAGCATGACGGCGAGAAGTGGCAGATGGTCACCGACATCCTCGATGTCTGGTTCGATTCAGGCTCGACCCACACGTTTACGCTGGAAGACCGCCCGGACCTGAAATGGCCGGCGGATGTCTATCTGGAAGGGTCTGACCAGCATCGCGGCTGGTTCCATTCCTCGCTGCTCGAAAGCTGCGCCACGCGCGGCCGTGCGCCTTACAACGCCGTCATCACCCATGGCTTCACCATGGCCGAAGACGGCCGGAAAATGTCGAAATCGCTCGGCAACACGGTGACGCCGCAGGATGTGATGAAGGAATCCGGCGCCGATATCCTGCGCCTCTGGGTCATGTCGACGGATTATGCTGAGGACCAGCGCCTCGGCAAGACGATCATCCAGACCAACATCGATGCTTATCGCAAGATCCGCAACACGGTCCGCTGGATGCTCGGCACGCTCGCCCACGACAAGGGCGAAGAGATTGCCTATGCCGAACTGCCGGAACTCGAAAAGCTGATGCTGCATCGTCTCTCCGAGCTCGATCAGCTGGTGCGCAAGGGTTATGACGAGTTCGATTTCAAGCGCATCGTCCGCGCCCTGTCGGATTTCGCCAATGTGGAACTGTCGGCCTTCTATTTCGACATCCGCAAGGACACACTCTATTGCGAGGCGCCGTCGAGCCTGAAGCGCCGTGCAGCCCTTTACGTCATCCGCAAGCTCTTCGATTGCCTGGTGCTGTGGTTTGCGCCGATGATGCCGTTCACCACGGAAGAGGCCTGGCTGTCGCGTGATCCGTCTGCCACCTCGGTGCATCTCGAACAGTTCCCGCTCATCCCGGCGGATTGGGAAAACGAGGCCGTGGCGGAGAAGTGGAAACATGTCCGCACCGTCCGCCGTGCCGTCACCGGCGCGCTGGAAGTGGAGCGCAAGGAAAAGCGCATCGGCTCCTCGCTCGAAGCGGCCCCGGTCGTGCATGTCGCCGATCCGGAGCTTCTGGCGGCGCTTGAGGGTCTCGATTTCGCCGAAATCTGCATCACCTCGGATATTTCCGTCGTGGCAGGCGAGGGACCAGCCGACGCCTTCCGTCTGGAGGATGGAACGAAGGTCGCCGTCGAGCCGAAACTCGCCGAAGGCACCCGTTGCGCCCGCTCCTGGAAGATCACGAAGGATGTGGGGTCGGATCCGGAGTATCCGGATGTGTCGGCCCGCGATGCGCAGGCGCTCCGGGAGCTTGCTGCGCTCAAGTGACATGCTTGCCGGATGATTGCGCTTTGCCGCGTCATCCGGTAAGTCTGCCTGAAATTGGCCGAATTTTTCGGCCAATGGGGGCGTTCTTGTAGTCTCGCTGGCGTTTGTGTTGCGCCGCTGGAAGGGGTTGAATGAAGACGATGCAGGGAATTCGCGTGCGCGCAGGCTTATTTGCCGTGACCGCAGCTGCTATCGGCCTGTCGGGCTGCGTTGGAGGTCCCACCTACGGCACCAGCAAGACCTCGGGCGAGCAACTGATGGATGACCTCGGCCAGTCGCTGGCCTTCCAGCAGGAGCCGGCCAACAAGGACACGCGCTACAATCCGCGTCCGCAGCTCGTCGTCAACAAGAAGACGGAAAGCGTGCTTCCCCCGCCGCAGGCATCGCTGGCCGGTCGCGAGAACAATCCGAACTGGATCGAATCGCCGGAAGAAACCCGTGCGCGCCTTCGCCAGGAAGCGGAAGACAACAGAAACAACCCGAACTACCGTTCGCCGCTTCTGGCCGGCAACGGCACGGCCGGCACGCTGACCGAATCCCAGAAGTGGGAAGCCTTCCGTCAGGCCAAGGCCAATGCGGAAAGCCCCGGCATTGCCGGCCAGCGCCGCACCCTGACGGAGCCGCCGGTGCAGTATCGTGTAGCGGATGATGCCGCATTGACCGATCTCGGCGAACCGGAAGCCAAGAAGGAGCGCGAGCGCAAGAAATCCGCCGCCGCCGCTTCGGCCAACACCTCGTCCTGGTGGAACCCCTTCAAGTAAGGGGTCTCAGCCTCTTTTGGCGTGAAAGAAGTCGGTGAGGATCTGTCCCGCATCGGTTTCTGCAATGCCGGAATAGACGTCCGGCGCGTGGTGGCAGGTCGGCTGGTTGAAGAAGCGCACGCCGCTTTCCACCGCACCACCCTTCGGATCCTGTGCGCCGTAGTAGAGCCGCCGGATGCGGGCAAACGAGATCGCTGCCGCGCACATGGTGCAGGGCTCCAGCGTCACGTAGAGATCCGCACCTGCCAGCCGCTCCTGGCCAAGCGCCTCGCAGGCATAGCGGATGGCGGCAATTTCGGCATGCGCCGTCACGTCGTTGTTCTGCCGGGTCATGTTGCCGGCGCGGGCGATGATCTCGCCGTCGAGCACGATCACGGCGCCGATCGGCACTTCGTCGCGGTCTGCCGCCTTCCGCGCCTCTTCAAGCGCAGCAACCATGAAACGATTTGTCCCGCCCATGCCGCGATTTCCTCTTAACCCAACGGACGCGAAGTGCTAGCAACGGTCCAACCTCGTGTCGCGCGCAGGTCATCTGCATCGCGACCAGACGATAAATTCAGTCAAACAGTGATGTCCTGGACGGCTTTCGTCCGACACACGCCCCAGGCAAACAACAAATGAGCTTCAAAGACAAGCCGAAGCGCGAGGGCCGCAAGCCCTTCGAGCGCGAGACGAAGAAGACCGATACCGCCAAGCGCAGTGACGGCCCAGCCAAACCCGCCCGCAAGCCGGCGGCAGAGCGCACGGCGGCGGCTGCCTCCACCGAAGGCAAGCCGGAACGCATTTCCAAGATCCTGGCCCGTGCCGGCGTGGCATCCCGCCGCGATGTGGAGCGGATGATCATGGAAGGCCGCGTGCGGCTGAACGGCCAGGTGCTGGATACGCCGGTGGTCAATGCCACGCTTGCCGATGCAATCGAGGTCGATGGCCAGCCGATCCGCGGTATCGAGCGCACCCGCCTGTGGCTCTACCACAAGCCGGCAGGCCTGGTGACCACCAATTCCGATCCGGAAGGCCGCCCGACGGTGTTCGACAACCTGCCGGAAGACCTGCCGCGCGTCATGTCCGTCGGCCGCCTCGACATCAACACCGAAGGCCTGCTGCTGCTGACCAATGATGGCGGCCTGTCGCGCGTCCTCGAACTGCCGACCACCGGCTGGCTGCGCCGTTACCGCGTGCGCGCCTATGGCGAGGTGAGCCAGGAAGATCTCGACAAGCTGAAGGACGGCATTGCCGTCGATGGCGTGCTCTATGGCGCGATCGATGCGACGCTGGACCGCACCCAGGGCCACAATGTGTGGATCACCATGGGCCTGCGCGAAGGCAAGAACCGCGAGATCAAGAACGTGCTCGGCGCGCTTGGCCTCGAGGTCAACCGCCTGATCCGCATTTCCTACGGTCCCTTCCAGCTCGGCGACCTGCCGGAAGGCCATGTGGTGGAAGTCCGCGGCCGCATGCTGCGCGATCAGCTCGGTCCCCGCCTCATCGAGGAATCGAAGGCGAATTTCGACGCGCCGATCTACAGCAATCCGGTGGCCGATGATGAGAAGCCGCAGCCGAAGGCGGCCTCCTCCCGCGAGGAACGTCCCTGGGGGGCCGAAGAGCGTCAGGATCGGCCGAAGGGCCGTCTCGAAACCCGGCCCGACCGCGGCGGCGATCGTTTCGGCGGCGAAGGCCGTGATCGCCCGCGCGGCAAGGATCAGGGTCGCGATTCCGGCCGTGGGCCGAAGGATTTCGACAAGCGCGGGGCCAAGCCGGGCGAGGGCAAGTTCGGTGACGAGAAGCCGAAGAAGCGCCTGCCGATGGGCACCTCGCGCACGACCAATGTCTGGATGGCGCCGGGCGCCCGCCCGACGGCCGATGCCGGCACCAAGAAGTCGGCCCGTGCCGAGGCCGAGCGCCTGTTCCACAAGGAGCCGGAGCCGCAGCGCCGCACCTCCAGCGTCCCGATCAATCGTGTCGAAGGCGACAGCGACTGGATCCGCGCCGAAGCACCGCCGCGTCGTTCGCGAGACGAGGAGGAGGGTTTCGGCCGTCGCGATCGTCCGGAACGGGGCGGCGACCGCCCGCCGCGCGGTGACCGTCCGGCCCGTGGAGACCGCCCGGATCGTGGCGACCGTCCGGCGCGCGGCGAACGCAGCGACCGGCCCGAACGTGGAGAGCGTCCGGCGCGGTTTGACCGCCCTGAACGCTCCGAGCGTCCCGACAGGGCCGAACGCAGCGACCGCGGCTTTTCCGATCGCCCCCGCGGCGATCGCCCGCGCGGTGACTTCAAGCCGCGCGAAGAGGGCGATCGTCCGCGCTCCAAGCCGTACGGATCGGGTTCCGGCCCGGGCCGCTCGGCGCGGGAAAATGCCGAACGCGCCTTCAGCCGCCCCACCGGCGATCGTCCGGACGGCAAACGGTCCGAGGGTGGCCGCGGTGGCTTCGGTGGTAAACCGGGCGGTGAGCGCTCTGGCGGTGGCAAGCCATTCGGCGGAAAGCCCGGCGGCGGCAAGAGTTTTGGCGGCAAGCCTTCCGGTGGAAAGCCGGGTGGTGGCAAGCCCGGCGGGCGTCCCGCCGGCGGCAAGCCTTCGGGTGGTCGCGGTCCGGGTTCCGGGTCCGGCCCCAGAGGCGGTGCGCCGCGTTCGAGAACACCGAGAGGGTAATGTGACGTGCGGATCGTAGGTGGTGAGTTTCGTGGCCGCACGCTGGCCACGCCCAAATCCAACGCGATCCGGCCGACCATCGACCGGACGCGCGAAAGCCTGTTCAACATCATCGGCCATGTCTATCCCGAAGCGATCGAGGATGCCCGCGTCATCGATCTCTTCGCCGGCACCGGCGCGGTGGGGCTCGAAGCCCTGTCGCGGGGCTGTCGCAGCGCGCTCTTTGTCGAAAACAGCGTCGAGGGCAGGGGCCTTCTCTGGGAAAACATCGAGCAGTTCGGCCTGCACGGCCGCGCCCGCATTCTGAGACGCGACGCGACCAAGCTCGGCGGCGTTGGCACGATCGAGCCCTTCCATTTCCTGTTCGCCGATCCGCCCTATGGTGAGGGCTTGGGCGAGGCCGCGCTTGCTGCCGCGCACGAGGGCGGCTGGCTGCTGCCCGGAGCTTTGGTGGTGGTCGAGGAACGGGCCGACGTGACGCTGTCGGTCGATCCGGTTTTCGTCTCCCTCGAGCAGCGACTGTTCGGCGATACCCGCATCCATTTCTTCCGATACCAGCCCGCCTGAAGGGATACCGGATGAACACGCGGCTATCGCTTCCCGAGGCCCCCGTTGCATCCAGGCCCGGCGATGGCCCGCGGGTGGCACTGGCGCTTGGTGGAGGCGGCGCCCGCGGCATCGCGCATATTGCTGTCATCGAGGCGCTGGACGAGATGGGGATCCGCCCGGTGGCGATCGCCGGTTCCTCGATCGGCGCCATCTTCGGCGCGGGCATGGCCGCCGGCATGTCGGGGGGCGACATCCGCGACTTCACCATCGAAACGCTCGGCAATCGCGGCACGGTGCTGAACCGCCTCTGGTCGCTCGGCCCTGCCTCCATGCGCGACATGGTCGGCGGCTTCCGGCTCGGCCACTTCAACCTCGAACGCATCCTCACTGCCTTCCTGCCACCGCAAATCCCCGCACGCTTCGAGGATCTCGCCATCCCGCTGAAGGTCGCGGTAACGGATTATTACGGGCAGTCGGAAGTGATCCTCGAAGAAGGCGACCTTGCTCCGGCGATTGCCGCCTCGGCTGCCATTCCCGGCCTCTTCATGCCGGTGCGCATCAACGGCCGCATCATGGTGGATGGCGGCATCTTCAATCCGATCCCCTATGAACATGTGGCAGACGGGGCCGATATCGTCATCGGTGTGGATGTGGTCGGTGGCCCGGAAGGCGACGGCACCCATGCGCCGAACCGCATCGAAAGCATGTTCGGCGCCAGCCAGCTGATGATGCAGGCCTGCATCGCGCTGAAGCTCAAGCTGCATCCGCCGCAGCTGTTCCTGCGCCCGCCGGTCAACCGCTTCGGTGTTCTGGATTTTCTGAAGGTGCGCGAGATCCTCAGCGAAACCGAGGGCGTCAAGGATGAGCTGAAACGCGGGCTGGAGAGCCTGATGAAGGCCTCCGCCCGCGCCTGATCTCGCAAAGGTCAGAGCGTGTCGGCCTGTTCTGCCGCATCGCGCGGATCGAGAACCGGCGCCCGCTTCGGCTTCATCAGCGGTTCCGGACGAACGGGGCGGGTGTGCAGCATGTGCTGACCGGCCGAGATACCTTCCGCCGCCTGGATCTGCAGCCTCTCTTCGTCGCGCCTGCGAATGTCGTCGCCGATTTCCGACGCCTGCGATTCCGCAGTGCCAAGGCCCTCCAGCATCTTGCGGCCGAACAGGAGACCGGACTCGAGGGTCTCGCGCAGTTCGTATTCCACCTCGCGCGCCCGGAGCGACAGCGAGTGGATGCGGTCATAGGAGCGCACGAAGAGCCGCACATCCGGAAACTCGGTCCGGATCATGTTGACGACCTTGTCAGTGATCTCCGGCTTCTGCGTGCAGACCGCGACGATCTTGGCCCGCTCGATGCCGGCTGCCACCAGCACCTCGCGCCGCGTGCCGTCGCCGAAATAGATGCGGAAACCGAAGGTGGAGGCCTGGCGGATACGGTCGGCGGAATCGTCGATCACCGTCACGTCGCTGCCGCCGGCAAGCAGGATCTGCGCGGCGATCTGGCCGAAGCGGGAAAAGCCCACCATCAGCACGTCGGCGCCGGCACCGTCGAAGTCTTCGGCCAGTTCCTCGCGCTCTTCGCGCACCAGAAAACGCCTTGTCAGCGCAGCACCGAGCGGCGTCAGCGCCATCGACAGCGTGACGCTCGCAATCAGCAGCGAGGAGGTGGCGGGCGTCAAAAGGCCGGCGGCCACCGCCGTGGTGAAGAGCACGAAGCCGAATTCGCCGCCCTGCGGCAGAAGCGCGGCGATGCTGGCGGCATCCTCATGCGTCGAGCCCCAAAGACGGCTCAACCCATAGAGCACCATCGCCTTGACGATCATGAAGGCCGGCACGCCGAGCAGGATCAGCAGGAGGTTGTCGAGGATCGCGCCGAGTTCCAGCGAGAGACCCACGGCGATGAAGAACATCGCAAGCAGAAGGCCGCGGAACGGCTCGATATCCGCCTCCAGCTCGTGCCGGTAGGAGGATTCGGCCAGCATCACGCCGGCGAGGAAGGCGCCCATGGCCATGGAGAGACCGGCAAGCTGCATGATGATTGCCGATCCAAGGACCACCAGCAGCGCCGCTGCCAGCATCACCTCGCGCGCGCCGGTGCGGGCAATCACCTGGAACATCGGCGTCAGCAGGTAACGACCGGCGAGCACCAGCAGCGCGACGGCCGCTGCCGCCACGGCGAAATCGCGGAAGAAGGAGCTGGTTTCCGTTTCTCCCGAGCCGAGCAGCGTGACGAGCGCCAGAAGCGGCACGATGGCGAGATCCTGGAACAGCAGCACGGAGAAGGATCGCCGTCCATAGGCGGTATTGGCTTCGCCGTTATCGGCCAGGATCTGCAGCGCGAAAGCGGTGGAGGAAAGCGCCAGGCCGAAGCCTGCAATGATGCTGCCCTGCCAGGAGGAGAGGCCGGCCAGCCAGGCAAGGCCCGTCAGCGCAAAACCGGAAAGCACCACCTGCGCCGTTCCGAGCACGAAGATATCGCCGCGCATCTGCCACAGACGCGAGGGTTTCAGCTCCAGTCCGATGATGAAGAGCAGGAAAACGACGCCGAGTTCCGAAACGTGCAGCACTTCCTGCGGATCGTTGATCAGCCTGAGGATCGGGCCAATGACGATGCCGGCGGCGAGATAGCCGAGCACGGTGCCGAGCCCCAGTTTCTTGAAAATGGGAGCGGCCAGCACCGCACCTCCCAGAAGCAGCAGCGTCTCGTTCAGCATCGGGTCTGTTGTTGCCATGCGTTCTCTCGGGTTCTGGAGGATTGCAGCGAAGAATCGAACTCCGCCCTTGATGCTTTCTCTAGTGCACAATACATGGTTCGGGAATGAAAGGCTCATCCCATGTCGTCTGAAATCGATTCCGGTGCCCTCCTCTCTCGCGCAAGCGAGCTCATCGATCTTGCACAAAAGGCGGGTGCCGATCAGGCCGATGCGGTGGTCGTCCGCTCCCGTTCCCGCTCCGTCAGCGTGCGGCTCGGCAAGGTGGAAAGCACCGAAGCCTCCGAAAGCGACGATTTTTCGCTGCGCGTCTTCGTCGGGCGTCAGGTGGCAAGCGTCTCCGCCAATCCGGGTTTCGACCTGAAGGCGCTGGCCGAACGCGCCGTCGCCATGGCGAAGGTCTCGCCGGAAGATCCCTTCGCCTGCCTGGCGGACGAGGTGGATCTTGCCCGCTTCTATCCGGACCTCGAGCTTTATGACGCAACGGAGATGTCGACCGTCGAGATGACGGACGCCGCCCTTGCCATGGAGCAGGCGGCCCTTTCGGTCGCCGGTGTCACCAACTCCTCCGGCGCGGGCGCCTCCGCCGGAATCGGCGGTCTGGTTCTCGTCACCTCCAACGGCTTTTCCGGCAGTTATATGGCCAGCCGCTTCGGCCGTTCCGTCAGCGTGATTGCCGGCGAAGGCACGAAGATGGAGCGCGACTATGATTTCGACAGCCGCCTCTATGCCGCCGATCTCGATGCCGCAGAGCTGATCGGCCGTCGCGCCGGCGAGCGGGTGGTCAAACGCATCAATCCGCGGCAGGTGCCGACCGGCAGCAATCTCACCGTCGTCTTCGATCCACGGGTCGCCCGCGGCTTCGTCGGCCATATCGCCGGCGCGATCAACGGCGCCTCGGTCGCCCGCAAGACGAGTTTCCTGCGCGACAAGATGGGTCAGCAGGTGCTGAAGTCCGGCCTCAACATCACCGATGATCCGCTCGTCGTGCGCGGCTCCTCCTCGCGGCCCTTCGATGGCGAAGGCGTGAAGGGCGAACGCATGGTGATGATCGAGGACGGCGTGCTGAAGCACTGGTTCCTCTCGACCTCCACTGGTCGCGAGCTGGGCCTGCCGACCAATGGCCGCGGCGTGCGCGGTGGAACTGCCGTCACGCCGGCGTCGACCAATCTCGCGCTGGAGCCGGGCGAGATTGCGCCGCAAGACCTGATCCGCAGCATCGGCACCGGTTTTTACGTCACCGAACTCATCGGCCAGGGCGTCAACATGATTACCGGCGAATACAGCCGCGGCGCGACCGGCTTCTGGATCGAAAACGGCGAACTCGCCTATCCGGTCTCGGAAGTCACGATCGCCTCCAACCTCAAGGACATGTTCATGCGTGTCACCCCCGCCAACGACATCGATCGCAAATACGGCGTCGCCGCGCCGACGATCGCGATCGAAGGCATGACGCTGGCGGGACGCTGACCTTGAGCGGGATGCCAGATGCAGACTGGACGCAAGACCTGGCGCTGATCCGCGACGCGGCGCGCCAAGCCGGCGAGATCGCGCTCGGTTTCTTCGGCAAATCGCCGGAGGTCTGGTGGAAGAACGAGGGGCGCTCGCCGGTCAGTGCGGCGGATTTTGCTTCGAATGACCGTCTGCAGAGCCTGCTTTTGAACGCCCGTCCGAATTACGGCTGGTTGTCGGAAGAAACCGATGACGATGCGGCAAGGCTCAATGTCGAGACCCTCTTCGTCGTTGATCCGATCGACGGCACCCGCGCCTTCATCAACGGCGAAAAGACCTGGTGCGTCAGCGTCGCCGTGGTTCATCGCGGCAGCCCCGTTGCCGGCGTGCTTTATGCCCCGGCGCTCGCCGAGGAATTTTATGCCGTTGCGGGCGCCCAGGCCTATAAGAACGATGTCGCAATCTCGGTCTCGTCCGCAAAACCCGGTGCTGTCCGGCAGATCGCGGTCGCCGAAGACATGCTCGGGCGCTTCTCGTCGGACTTCCGCGCAACGCTGAACCGGATCCGGCACGTGCCCTCGCTCGCCTATCGTCTGGCCATGGTCGCGGATGGCCGGATCGATGGCACGGTGGTCAAGCGCAACAGCCATGACTGGGATCTGGCTGCCGCCGATCTCATTCTGGAGCGGGCCGGCGGGCGCCTGGTCGATCTTGACGAAAACCGCCTGATCTACAACCGCCGCGAGGTGCAGCACGACATTTTGTGCGGCGGTGCGGAACATGTGCTGGATAGCCTGGTCCACGGGCTTCGCGCGGGTTGACCTTTGCCGCGGAATGCCGCAGGAAAAGTACTCTTTTTCAAGCATAGACGAGGCTGACAATGACCGACCAGAGCGGCAAAAAGCAACTTCTTCACCTGGTGTTCGGGGGCGAGCTTGAAAGCCTGCAAGGTGTCGAGTTCAAGGATCTGAAGGCGCTCGATATCGTCGGCATCTATCCGGATTACGCAAGCGCCCTGACGGCCTGGAAGTCCAAGGCGCAGGCGACCGTCGACAATGCGCATATGCGCTACTTCATCGTTCACATGCACCGTCTTCTGGACCCCAATTCCAACGATTGAGGGTGCGGGGGAAGCGCGCGGGGCGGCGCGTTTTTGACGCATTTATGACTTAGGGCCTGCTGAACAGGGGCCCACGGCGGGCAGTGAGGCGGACGGTGAACGTAAGGATCGAGAAACGGTGAGCGGCTTGGCGCGCATAGCCCTTATGGGATACCGTGTCGCGGGCATCTGCGCCTATCCGCTGATGTCACCTTATCTCACCTATCGTGCCCTGAAGGGCAAGGAAGACCGCAAGCGCCGGCTGGAGCGGTTCGGCTTTGCCAGCCAGCCGCGGCCGCACGGACCGCTGGTCTGGGTGCACGCGGCAAGCGTCGGCGAAACGAATGCCGTCATTCCGCTCATCCGCGAACTGCTGCGCCGCGAAATCCATGTTCTGCTGACGACCGGGACGGTGACCTCCGCCGAAGTGGTCGCCAACCGCCTGGGCGACGATGTCATCCACCAGTATGTGCCGCTCGACCTGAAATTCCCGATCAAGCGGTTCATCGCCTACTGGCATCCGGATGCGGCGATCACCGCCGAATCGGAGATGTGGCCGACGACGATGGCAGAGCTTGCCCGCCGCAACATTCCGCAGATCCGGGTGAACGGCCGCCTCTCCGATCGCTCCTATGATCGCTGGCAGCGCAACAGCAAGGTGGCCGAACTTCTGTTCGGCAAGCTGTCGCTGGTCGTGGCACGCTCGGACCTCGATGCCGAGCGTTTTCTCGATCTCGGCTCCTGGCCCGTCGTGATTTCCGGCAATCTGAAGGGCGACACCGATCCGCCGCCGGTCGATCCGGAGCTGCTCTCGCTGTATCGCGCCCAGATCGGCGAGCGCCGCACCTGGGCCGCGGTCTGCACCTTCGATGGGGAAGAGGCGGCGGCGGCTTTTGTCCACCGGGCGCTGAAGCCGCGCAACCAGCAGCTCACCATCATCGTGCCACGCCATCCGGAGCGGGGCGACGAGATTGAGGCGATGCTCACCGAAAAGGGCCTGAAGGTCGCGCGCCGCTCGCGCAATGACGAGATCACCCCGGAAACGGATATCTTCCTCGGGGATACGATCGGCGAAATGGGGCTTTACCTGCGCCTGACGGAAATCTCCTTTGTCGGTCGTTCGCTGACGGAGGAGGGCGGGCAGAACCCGATGGAATCCTCGATGATCGGCTGCGCTGTCCTCTCCGGCCCGAATGTCCAGAACTTCCGGGAGACCTACCAGCACATCATACGCAAGGGCGGCGCCCGGATGATCCGTGATGTGGAAATGCTGGCCAAGGCCGTGCATTACCTGATGACCAACGATATCGCCCGCCGCAAGATGATCGATTGCGGCCATGAGGCGGTGCAGGACATGCGCGGCGCGCTGTCCACCACCATCAAGGCGCTCGAACCCTATATCAACCCGCTGACCGTGACCGCACGGCTGCGTCCGGCCGGAACGGACGGCTGATGGCGTCGTCCCTCTCCTCGATCCGCGGTCTCCTGTTCGACAAGGATGGCACGCTTCTCCGCTACGATGAAAGCTGGGGACCGGTGAACCGCGAGGCGGCACGGATTGCCGCCGCCGGTGGTGCTCCGGAATTCGAAGAGCAGCTCCTGCGCGCCTGCGGCATGGATCCCGTCACCGGCAAGACGAAGGCCGACAGCCTGTTTGCCGCCGGCACTGCCGCGCAGATTGCCGCCGGGTTCGTTGCCGCCGGCTCGCTGCGCGAGGTGGGAAGCCTGACGATCGAACTCGATGATCTCTTCGTGCGGGCATCGGATTTCTCCGTCGCGGTGACGGATCTCGGCGCCTATTTCGGGCGGCTGAAGTCCCGCGGTTTTGTCCTCGGTGTCGCATCCAGCGACAACGAACGGTCGATCCGCGAGACCGCGCGCCGATTCGGGTTCCTCGATCATCTCGATTACATCGCCGGCTACGATAGCGGTTTCGGCTGCAAGCCGGAGCCGGGCATGGTGATGGGGTTCTGCCGGCTGACGGGGCTCGACCCGTCTGAGGTTGCGGTGATCGGCGACAACAATCATGATCTGCACATGGCCGCCGCCGCGAAGGCCGGCCTGAAGGTGGCGGTTCTGACCGGTACCGGCTCGGTCGCCTCGCTGGAGGCTGCCGCCGATCACGTGCTGGAGGATATTACCGGCCTGGAAACGCTGTTGCCCACGCCATTGCCGGCCTGACGAAAGCCGGTCCGATGGCCATCGGGCCACAGGCGGGCATGGGCCGCAAAGCCGGTGCGGCTGGAGGGATGGACAAGATGGTTTCGGATGCGCCGCCCTTCTGGTGGACGAAAGCCGACTGGCGGGCTTGGAGCCTCTGGCCGGTCTCGCTCGTCTATGGCGGCATTGCCGGCCGGCGCATGGCCCGCGCCAAACCGCCGAGCGTCCCCGTTCCCGTCTTCTGCGTCGGCAATTTTACCGTGGGCGGTGCCGGCAAGACGCCGACGGCACTGGCGATTGCCAAGGCCGCCAGGGCCAAAGGCCTGACGCCCGGTTTCCTCAGCCGCGGTTATGGCGGCTCTCTCGACGTCACCACCCTCGTCGATCCGCACCACCACCGCGCCGATGCCGTCGGTGACGAACCGTTGCTGCTCGCCCGCGAGGCGATCACGGTGATTTCGCGCCGCCGCCATCAGGGTGCGGAGCGGCTGGTGGCGGAGGGCGTCGATTTCATCATCATGGATGATGGTTTCCAGAGCGCCCGGCTCCATATCGACTTTGCCCTGGTGGTGGTCGATTCCGGCCGCGGTATCGGCAATGGCCATATCGTGCCGGCAGGCCCGGTGCGCGCGCCGCTGCGCCAGCAGATGCTGCAGATGTCCTCGCTGCTGCGGGTGGGTGAGGGGGAGGCCGCCGATCCGCTGGTGCGCCAGGCCGCACGCGCCGGAAAGCCGGTGCGCGTCGCGAGCCTCAAGCCGGGCCCGGCGCCGGAGATCAAGGAGAAGCCGCTCCTCGCCTTTGCCGGCATTGCAGATCCGGCCAAATTCTACCGCACGGTGGAAAGCCTCGGCGGACAGATCGCGCTGCGGCGGGATTTTCCCGACCATCATTATTTCAGCGAGGACGAACTGACCGACCTGATGGCGGATGCCGACAAGGACGGTCTGACGCTGGTCACCACCGCCAAGGACGCCGCGCGCCTTGCCGGCCATCATGGTGCCGCCGAGACGTTGCGGTCACGGCTGACGGTGGTGGAGGTCGAGATGGTCTTCGACGATCCGCAGGCGCCGGCCAAGATGATCGATGAGGCGATCGCCCGCTGCAGGGCGCGGCTGCTGACGGAAAAGCGAAACGGATAGGCCTGCCTCAGGCGCGGCTCTGGTTGGGCAGAATGCCGGCGCGCTTGTCGGCTTCCAGCGAGGCGGCGCAATCGGCATAGGCCTCCTGGCGCGCCACGCTCCAGTAGCGCAGCTCATCCACCGGGATCGTCGCGCCGGTGATCGCGCAGGTGACGAAGGCGCCCGGCGACAGGATCTGGTAGTCGCCATCCAGGTAACGGATCTTGGCTTCCCGATGGCCACCGCCTTCGAACCGGTTCATTGTGCGTCTCCTGCGGAATATCATCTCGGTTCTGCTCTATCGTCGGCACGCGCGGATGGCCAGACCTCTCGGCCGGTCGGGAGACAGAAAACTGTCAGCTGCGACCGAACAGGCGTTCGATATCGCTCAGTTTCAGCTCGATATAGGTCGGGCGCCCATGATTGCACTGGCCGGATCCGGACGTCGCCTCCATCTCGCGCAACAGCGCATTCATCTCTTCGGGGCGCAGTCTTCGACCGGACCGCACCGAGCCGTGGCAGGCCATGGTGGCGGCAATATGCTCCAGCCGGCTTTTGAGGCCGGATGCCGTGTTCCATTCGCTCACCTCGTCGGCGAGATCGCGCACCAGCTGGTTCGCATCCACCTCGCCCAGCATCGATGGCGTTTCGCGCACGGCAACCGCGCCCGGCCCGAAGCGCTCGATGACAAGACCAAGCTTTTCCAGATCCCGCGCATGCACCATCAGCCGGTCGCAATCCTCTTCCGGCAGGTCGATGATCTCCGGGATCAGCAGCACCTGCGAGGGCAGGCGGTCGGCCTCCAGCGCCTTGCGCATGGCTTCGAAGACCAGCCGCTCGTGGGCGGCGTGCTGATCGACAATCACGAGTCCGTCCTCCGTCTGGGCGACGATATAGTTTTCGTGCAGCTGTGCACGCGCTGCCCCCAGCCGAAAGCGGGTGGCAAGCTCCACCGGCTCGGCGGCGGTTTCGATGTGGTCCGGGCGAACGCCGGCCGGCATGGCATCGGCCCGTGCGGTCGGCGTCATCAGCGGCTCGAACGCCGCCTGCCGCTGTTCGGCAAAGCCATGATTCGACGAGGCGGCAGGCATGGCGACCGGGCGAAAGGGCGAGGCGGCGGCATTCCAGTTGAGGTTGGAAGCCGGTCGCGGGCCGTTCCCTCCGAAGCCGGGCCGGAAGGCGCCGATGAGGCCGCTGGCGCTGGTGGTGGCCGCCCGGTCGCCGTCGCGCGACAGTGCCTCGCGGATGGCGCCGACGATCAGGCCCCGCACGAGGCCCGGATCGCGGAACCGGACATCGGCTTTCGCCGGATGCACGTTGACATCCACCAGCGCCGGATCGAGCGTCAGGGATAGCACGGCGACGGGGTAACGGCCCGCCGGAATAGTCTCCGCATAGGCGCCGCGGATTGCCGACAGAATCAGCTTGTCCTGCACCGGTCGCCCGTTGACAAAGGCATATTGATGCCCTGAATTGCCGCGGTTGAAGGTCGGCACGCCGGCAAAGCCTTTGAGGCCCACGTCCTCGCGCAGCGCGTCGATCTCGATCGCATTGTCCCTGAAATCGGCACCCAGCACCTGCGCCATACGGGCGAGCGGATCGCCAGGGGTCGCCGGAAATTCCAGCGTCGAGCGGTCGGCGCCCGACAGCACGAAGCGCACATGCGGAAAGGCGATCGCCATGCGTTTGACGATCTCGGTGATCGCGCCCGCCTCGGCCCGTTCTGTTTTCATGAATTTCAGCCGCGCCGGCGTGGCAAAGAAGATGTCGCGCACCTCCACCACCGTGCCCTGGTTGGCGGCGGCCGGACGCACCGGCGTCATCCGCCCGCCGGTGACGGCAATCTCGACGCCGGTCTCGGCACCGCGCGGGCGGCTGGTGATCGACAGTTTTGCCACGGACCCGATGGAAGGCAGTGCTTCGCCGCGGAAACCAAGCGTGCGGATGTCGTCGAGCGACTGGTCGATCTTCGAGGTGCAGTGGCGACGCACCGCGAGTTCCAGATCGCCGGCATCCATGCCGCAGCCATTGTCGGTGATGCGAATGAGGCTCTTGCCGCCGCCGGCGGTGGCGATCTCGATGCGGGTCGCGCCGGCATCGATGGCGTTTTCGACGAGTTCCTTCACCGCGCTGGCCGGTCGTTCGATGACCTCGCCGGCGGCGATCTGGTTGATGAGCGTTTCAGGAAGCTGTTTAACGGGCATCGCCCATTCTCTCGCATCCGGGGCGGCGTTGAAAGGGCCGGGTATGCGGTATGCCCAGTTTTCCGACCGTTAAGTACAACTTAACGTGAAACCGATAATTGTTCATTTTGCAACGTTGAGGGCAGCTCCACGCCAGTGTGGCCGGTGTATGGTTCTGCGGTAGAAGAGCAGTGGGGTTCGAGCGGTTATGCGTAGCCGTATGGCGAAAAGGGGTTGAAGATATGCGACCGGCACTGGTGAACAGCCGGCCCGGCCTGTCGGGGATCTCATCCTGCACCCGAAAGTGCAGCCATGGGTGAGGGCCTGCCCTTGGGCGAATTCACCGAGACCCATCTGCTGGATATCATTTCCGAAACGATTTCCGGCGCGGTCCTGCTGTATGATCGCAACGACACGATTGTGTTTGCGAGTGCGCAACTGCGCAATTTCCTGCCCGCGCTTCCCGTCATTCCTGCCCGCGGCACCCGGCTTCGCGATATCTTTGGCGTGATCTTCGACAATGGCGGTTATGCGCCGAAGTCCAGCACGGCAACGGACCATCGTCATCCGGCGAGCCGGGAGGATTGGGTCGCCGGCGAGATCGCCTCGCTGTGGAAGGAACGGGCCGAGACCCTCGTCCATCGCGGCGGCGACCGCTGGATGAGTCTTGCCAAACGCCGCCTGCCATCCGGTTTCGGCATCTGCATCTTCCGCGACGTGTCCGATGTCCGCAAACGCGAGGAGCAGTGGCGGGCAGATCTGGAGCGGGTCCAGGTCACTGAGGAAATCCTCGATCACCTGCCGTTCCCGGTCATCGTCAAGGATCGCAAGCTCACCTATGTCGCCATCAACCAGGCTGCCTGCAGCCTTTACGATCTGGCGCCGGAAGCGATCCTCGGCCACAACACGATCGATCTGCATGTGGAAGATTTTGCGCTCCGGGTCGATGAGGCGGATCGCAAAGTGCTGGAAACCGGCGTTCCGTCGCAGATCGCCGAGAATGTCACCCGTCCGGACGGCTCCGCCGGCATCCTGATCACCCGCAAGTTCCGGATCGGCAAGCCCGGCCGCTATCTCGTGGTGACGGCGATGGAGGATCTGTCGGATGCGGTCGAAGCGGGTTTCGAGCCGCAGCGCCTGTTCGCCGGTCTGGAAGGTCTCGATTTTGTCCATTCGGACATGCGTCACGTCATCAAGGACCCGGACCGCAACGCACCGAAATCGCGCGCGCGCGATATTGCCGGCTGCAAGGTTCTGTTGGTGACGGCGATGCAGGCCACGGAGGAAACCGGCGTCGCGCTTCTCACCGATGCGGGCCTTGATGCGACTGCCGCGCGCAGCATCGACGAAATGAATGCCATCGTGCAGATCGCCGAAGAGCGCGACGTGCGGATCGACCTGATCGTGGTGGACGGCGAGATGGACGTCGCCTGCCTTGAGGCGGCCCAGGACACCGGCATTGATTGCGCCATCATCGAAGCCTTCCAGCTGGAAACCGAGCTGGTGAAGCTGGTGACCCGCCACCTGCAGAAACGGGATCCGTCCTCACCGCCGACAGACGAGGAGGCCGACTGGCAGATCGCGCAGACGGCGTCGATCGACGTGCTGGTCGCCGAGGATAATCCGGTCAATCAGGTTGTCTTCTCGCAGATACTGGAAGGGTTCGGCTATCGCTATGTCATCGCATCCGACGGTGAGGAGGCGGTGCGTCTCTGGCGGGAACTCAACCCGCGCCTGATCCTGATGGATATCACGCTGCCGGTCCTCAACGGCTTCGAGGCGGCCTCCAAGATCCGCGAGACGGAAGAGGTGGCCGGCAGGACGCCGATCATCGGCGTGCTCTCTCCCGCCATTGAAGGGGATCGGGATGCCTGCTGGGCAGCCGGCATGAATGATGTCGTGATGAAGCCGCTCAGTCCCGATGCACTGGAGGAAAAGTTCCGGCAGTTCATGGGGGAAGACTTCCGCAAGTGGCGCCATAGCATCGGCAACTGAAAAGCATCATCGCAACGCTATAATTTTCTTAATCTTTCAGTCGCATGCTTGCGCCAAACCCAAAGATGCGGCGGGGCATTACATGATATCGGCGGGTCAACCGTTGCCACAGGTCACAGAGAACGAATTGAAGGCCATGGCCTATCGTGATCCGTTGACCGGCCTGGGCAATCGGCACCGCATGCGCGAGAAGGTCATGGCCGTTGCGGCCGAACGGGCAGAAGATCCCGCACCTTTTACCATCGGCATTGCCAATCTCGACGGCTTCAAACCCATCAACGACCTGTTCGGCTCGCAGGCCGGAGACGAAATCCTCTGCCAGGTGGCGCATCGTCTGAAGGCGTGTATTCCGGACGGGGCAACCGTAACGCGGCACGACGGCGACGAATTTGCCTTCCTCCTGCCTCTCGTGTTTGAGAAAAACGGCGCCGAACGGCTCGGCCAGATGATCAAGGAGGTGCTCTCGGCGCCCTATGATCTGGGGGACCGGAACGTGCGCCTCTCCGCCTCCTTCGGTTTTGCCATCTACCCGTTTGCCGGCGAGGAATTCGAGGAGCTGCTGAAGAGCGCAGAGACCGCACTCTACCGCTCCAAACGCCGCGGTCGCGGCCAGATCACCGTCTACTCCCGCGAGATCGCCCAGGAAATGAAGCGCTCGACGCAGCTTGAGCAGGCGCTGCGCAACGCCATCATCGCCGATACGGTCGAGGTGCATTTCCAGCCGATCGTGCGCATAAGGGATGAGGCGGTGGTCGGTTTCGAGGCGCTGGCCCGCTGGATCGATGCCGATCTCGGCTTCGTCTCGCCGGCCGTCTTCGTGCCGCTCGCGGAAGAGCGCGGTTTCATCGACGCCCTGTCCGACACACTGCTGCGGAAGGCCGCGGAAGCCGCATTGTCCTGGCCGCGCGAACTGTTTCTGTCGTTTAACCTGTCATCCGCCCAGCTGATGGATCCCGGCACGGCGCCGTCGATCCTGGCGACGCTCGGGCGGGTCGGGCTTGATCCGAACCGTGTCGAGCTGGAGATCACCGAGACGGCGGTCATGACCTCGGCCGATACCGCGGAGCGCATCATCTGCGAGTTGCGCCATGCGGGCGTGAAAATTTCCCTGGATGATTTCGGCACGGGCCAATCCAGTCTCGGCCGCCTGCGTGACTTCACCTTCGACAAGGTGAAGATCGACCGCGCCTTCGTCTCGCGCATCACGACCGACCGCACCTCGGAGCATATCGTCAAGGCGATCATTGCCATGTGTGATGGCCTCGACCTGCAGGTGGTTGCCGAAGGCATCGAGGAAAAGGCGGATGCCGACAAGCTGAAGGCGCTCGGCTGCACCATGGGGCAGGGCTATTTCTACGGGCGCCCGGTCGATGCGGCAGCGACGCTCCGCTACCTCGAACGCCAGTACTGCGACGTCGGTTTCCTCGAACACAAGCGCGCCTGAACGCCAAGCGCAGTCGTTGCGTCCGCCCCTCAAACGCACTAAAGGGCGGCGCGATTACGCCACCCTTCAGCATCCCGAGAGAGGGATCGACCGTTACGGACGGGTCGTGGTTGCCGGAGCGGTTGCGCCGCCAGCAGCCGGAGCCGTGGTCGAGGATGTCGTGGTGCCATCCATCGATGCCTGGTCGTCCAGCGTCTTGAATTCCGGCGCGGACTTCAGCATTTCGGCCGTTTCCGTCGTCGTCAGGCGAACCTGATTGTTGTCGTCACGGGTCATGTTGACCTTGCTCATCGGCAAGGCGACGTTCTTTTCGCCGATGCCGAGGAAACCACCCACGCCGACGACAACAGCAGCAATGCCGCCGTTTTCTTCGAGGATGAGGTCGTTGACGTCACCGATCGAGTTGTTTTCACCGTTGTAAATGGCCTTGCCAATGTAATCATTGGCGCTGACCTGCGTTTCAGACTGCATGGTCAGATACTCGCCCGACGCGGCGCCGGTGGTGCTTGCGCTGTCGGTCGTGCCCATCGTGCCGGAAGCGCCGGTGGTGGAGTTCATCGAGCCGGTAGCGTTCGGCTTCATCGTGTCCGTCTGGGCAGAGGGTGCTGCCGGCGTGGCCGGGTTCGTCGTGCTCGTCTGTGCCAGTGCCGGAGCAGCTGCAGTGGAAGCCATGAGAACAGCGGCGGCTGCCAGGGTGCCAAATGTCTTCTTCATCTCGAACCTACCTTTCTTCGGTTGCTTTCGAAGCGCGGCGCTAGGTGTTTGCCGCGCCGGTTCGAGCCTTCAATGCGAGCCGATGGAGGTTGGTTCCGAGGCAGTGTGGTGAAAAAATAGGCGGAAAATGCCGGAACATTTCCGCCTATCATCAGTTAGGTGCGCCCCTCCACGCGAGGGAAAAGGCGAGCAGATTCAGAGGCGATAGGCCGGTTCATGCCGACCGGAGACGGTGATCCCGAGGTCGAACAGCGTACCGGCCAGCGTATCGGACTGCCTCTCTTCGGCCGTTGCGCCTTCGAAGGCGGTGGTGGCCACCAGGCGGTCGGCCTTCGCGCCGACAAAGGCCGGGCAGGAGACGCGGCTTGTCGGCAGGGCATAACGGGCGATCAATTCCCCGTCCGGCGCATAGCGCTCGATGCAGGACTGTCCCCAGCGGGCATTCCAGACGTTGCCCTCGTTGTCGCACACGGCGCCATCCGAGCCTCCCGGCCGACCGCTCGTATCGGCAAAGACTTGTGCCTCGCCGGCGGGCAGGCCGGTCGCGGGATCAAGCGATACCCGCATGATTCTGTTGACGCGGGTATCGGTGAAATAACCGGTCGTCCCGTCGGCGGAGAAGCAGATGGCGTTTGGAATGCTGATGCCGGTGAAGAGGCGCGTCACCGTGCCCTGCGCCACGTGATAGATCGAGCCCGCGCCATCCTGGGCCTTCAGCCCCATCGTGCCGATCCACAAGGCACCGGAGGGGTGCACGCGTCCGTCATTGGAGCGGTTGCCCATATGGGCGGGTTCCAGTTCGACGTGAAGGTCAAACGCGCCGGTCCGGACGTCGCGGATCATCAGGCCCCGTTCGGAGGCGATCAGTTGCCGGTCGCCGTCGATGCGGGCCAGCACGCTCGCCTTGAAGGGAAGGGCGTGCACTGTCTTCTGACCGCTGGACAGCGACAGTTCGTGCAGTTCCTTGCCCAGAATATTGAACCAGTAGAGCGTATCCGTGTGCGGATCGTAGGTCGGGCCTTCGCCGAGCTCGGATCTCGACGGGCAGAGCGCCTTGCCCTGGAATGCGATCGTTTCCGTCATGCCGCTTCTCCCATCGCACGATCATAGGCCTCGATGGTCACCATGCCGCGGGCAACAACGTCCTTGGCGCTCATGCCGGGCTTGTAAAGGCTGGAGCCGAGACCGAAGGCGGTGATGCCGCCCTTGATGTAATCGGCGAAATTGGTTTCCGAGACGCCACCGACGGCGGCAATCACCAGATCCTTCGGCAAAACGGCGCGGATGGCATTGATGCCGGAGGGGCCAAGCACGCTGGCGGGAAAGAATTTCAGCCCCGTGGCGCCGGCACGCGCCGCGGCCAGCGCTTCCGTGGCCGTGAAGCAGCCGGGCAGCGTCACCATACCGCGCGCGGCAGCCGCCTCGATGACGGCGGGTTCGACATTCGGGCTCACCATCAGCCGCCCGCCGGCGGCGTCAAGCGAGGTGACATCCTCGACCGTCAGCACGGTTCCGGCGCCGATCAGGCAGTCGGCCGGCGCCAGTTTCGCGGCGATCTCGATCGACCGGAACGGGTCGGGCGAGTTCAGCGGAATTTCGATGGCGGTGAAGCCGGTTTCGATCAGGCCGCCGACGACTGCCTCGGTTTCCTCGGGTTTCAAACCGCGCAGGATCGCGACGAGGGGGCGCTGCATCGGAGGAAAGGGAATGCGGGTCATGCCGTTCATCTTTCGCTTGAGAAGAAAAGGGATTGGGCGGCGGCGGAAAGGCCACGACGAACGGCAAGATCGGCATCTACCGTCTGATAGGCAAGCCCCTTGGCGCGAAGAGCCGCCTCATAAAGGCCCTGCAGCCGTCCGGACGCCACCAGTTGCACCGTTGCATCGGGACCGGCAATCGACAGCCCGCCGGCGATTTCCGCGCCAATCAGCGTGCCGGAGAGGCGTGCCGCAGCCCCGGTCGCGTCCAGTCCGTGCAGCAACTGGCCGGAGCGCACGGTGAAAATCAGGTTGGTCAGCATGGCGGGATTGGCGCTCGCGGCCCGCACGGCGGCCTCAAAGCTCGGATGATCGCCGTCGAAGCTGCCGGCCTCCGCAACCGCGTGCTTGAGGATCGACTGCTTGGCCAGCACGTCAAACACTTCGCCCGTCATGAAGGAGGAGAAGGCGGTCACGGTCTCGTCGCGCACGTTCACCCATTTGGAATGGGTGCCCGGCATGCAGACCAGCCGTTCGGACAGCGCGGTGTCTGCCGAGCCGAGCAATTGCGTTTCTTCACCGCGCATCACGTCCGGTGCCGTGTCCTGTCGCTGGGCAATGCCCGGCAGGATGCGGATGTCGCGCCCCTGTCCTTCGACGGAGACGGCACCGGTGAGGACGGCGGACAGCTTGGCCGGCACATCCACATAACCGGCTTCCACCCAGCCCTGCCGGGCGCCGGCCATGCCGCAGATGATGACCGGCAGCGAGGAGGGCGCGGAGACGGCGCCAAGATGCCCGTTCAGCACCTCGGCAAAGCCGATCGTCGCAGCCGTCGTCATGCCTTCGCCGCTGCGGCGTTCGGCGAGCACCGTATCATCGGCGCTCATCAGCCAGAGCCGGAAACTGGAGGTACCCCAGTCCACGGCCACGTAAGCGGCTTCACTCATTTACAGGGTTCCTCCATCAACGATGATCGATTGGGCCGTCATGCCGGCCGAGGCGGACGAGGCGAGGAAAAGACACGGGCCGACCATGTCTTCCGCCAGAAGGGTACGTTTCAGGCACTGGCGGTCAAGCATGGCGGCGATGCTCTCCTCCGTCAGCCAGAGTTCCTTCTGCCGTTCGGTCACGACCATGCCGGGCAGGATCGCGTTCACCCGCACACCCTCCGGCCCAAGCCGCCCGGCGAGACTTTTCGTCAACCCCAGAATGCCGGCCTTGGCCGCGGCATAGCTCGGCAGGCTGCCCATGTTGAGCAGAAAGGCGATCGACGACAGGTTGACGATGGCACCGCGCCCGTCGCGAATGAGATGCGGGGCGGCGGCCTGCGCCGCAAAGAACATCTGTTTCAGGTTGATCGCCTGGTTGTCGTCCCAGTAATCCTCGGTCACGGCAGAAAGCTCGTGGCGATCGTCCCAGCCCGCATTGTTGACGAGAACGCCGAGGCCACCGAAGGCTAAAGCCGCCGTTTCGACGGAATGCTTGATCGCGTCCACATCGCGCAGGTCCGCCTTCAGATAGAGGACAGGATGGCGCGCCGTTTCGCTCAGCGATTCGACAAGCGCCCGGCTTGCCGTCTCGGAAATGTCGATGAAGGCGACCTTTGCTCCCTGGCCGCAAAAGGCGCGGACGAAGGCGGCGCCAATGCCCGAGCCGCCGCCGGTAATGAGGACACCGCGGTCGCGCAGGTCCGGAAAAGAGGGTGTGAAATCAGCCATTGCAGGCTCCTGTTCCATTATTTGGAACTATGTTTGACTATCTGGAATAAAGCGATTAATCCTGTTCTCTGTCAAGCGTCAACCATGCCGCTGCAGAGGCCACCATGACCAAGCGCCGTGAAACGCCCGCGGACACTGCGGATGATCCGAAACCTGCGGAACAGGTGGCATCGGCGGCTGAGACTGGAACGCTGGGCAAAGCCATTGCGCTGGTCGAACTCGTCTGCTCGGCGCAGCAGCCGCTGCGCTTCAGCGATATCCTGCGCCTGACGGACCAGCCGCGCGGCAGTCTGCACCGCCAGTTGCGGCATCTCGTTCTGGAGGGGCTGCTCGATCTTTCCCCGGATGGCACGTACACGGGTGGACTGCGCCTTCTCAGTTTCGCGTCGCAGGTCTGGGCCAGGAACTCCGCCCGCAAGATTGCGGAACCGCATCTGCGCCGCCTGCAGGAACTGACCGGAGAGACCGTCCATTTCGGTGTCCTGCGCGGCACGGATATCATTTATCTCGACAAGCTTGAAAGTCGCCAGGCCGTGCGGATGCACTCGCAGGTCGGCAACGCCTCGCCCGTCTATTGTACCGGCATCGGCAAGGCAGCGCTCTCGACGCTCGAGGATGATAAGCTCCAGCGCATGGCGGAGGCCATACGGTTTGTCCGCTTCACGCCGCAGACCCTCACAGATCCGAAAATCCTGTTGGCGGAAATCGGGACTATCCGGGTCCAGGGTTTTGCCTTCGATCGGGAGGAGCACCAGGCTGGCATCCGCTGCGTGGCGGCATCCGTCTGTGCGGCCTCGCGCGGTTTTGTCGGCGGGATTTCTGTCACCGCGCCGGCCTTTCGCGCGCAGGAGGAGCAGATGCAGGAATGGGTGAGACCGCTTTGCTCCATCGCAGCATCGATCGAAGCGGAACTGGATGTGGCTCTGGCGCCACGCTGATCCCTCAGCCGTTCCTACAAGTTTTCATAGATCAAATAACCAACTGTTTTGTGAGAAGAAATTCCGATACTGTGTTTCAAAATAAGTCAAATCGCGTGAACTGCGCAAGAACCAGCTCCTCTAAACCGAGGATTGATAGAATTGGCTGGTTTAATAAAAGGCTCTTGAAATGGATCTCCGGTCCTCGCTGAAGAAAAAATTTTCGTTGCATGACGCCATTTCAGATATTCGCAGGATGGATACACAATTCGACATCCTGCGTCTGATGCGGAGTGTTGCGGAAGAATATGGTTTCCGATATTTCGTCGTCTTTACACTGCCGCCGCGCACGGTTCTTGATCTTGCCGCGAGTACGATCGTAACCAATCTTCCGGCAGAGTTCATTGCGCTCTTCGACAAGTATAAATTGTTGCAGTCCAGTCCTTTGCTTCATAGGTTGCGCGAAACGACCTTGCCGATCTGCTATGAGATTGAAAAAGAGCCAAGTCTGCCCCATGCGCTGGATGTCTTTGCGCAATTCTCTCTCACCGGCGGGATTGCCATCCCCGTTCATGACGTTCGCGGAAAGCGTGGTGTGGTGGGCTTTCTCGGCAGCCGGGCGCCTTTGGTGCCGCAGGAAGTCATGGAGCTCGCGCATCTGGCCGCGCATGTTTACGAGAAGCTGTCGTCCATCTGCGCCATCGATGTGCGCACGACAGAAGCGCTCAGTGAGCGGGAGCTGGATTGTCTGAACTGGACCGCTGCCGGCAAGACCAGCGCCGAAATCGCTGAAATCCTCAACCTGTCCGAACACACGGTCAATCACTATCTGAACCGTGCGACACGCAAGCTGGATGCCGTTAACCGCACCCAGGCGGTGGCCAAGGGTTTCCGGCTGGGGCTGGTAAAGTAGCGGTCTTGCTGCTGCTTTTTGATGCGCTGCATAAATTTGCGGCGCACTTCTTGGCTATACAGTTTGTATTCTTGGCTTTTTGACGGTTTCTCCGCCCCAAACCACTTGGCACGCATCCTGCATCTTGAATGGCAGGTCCAGAGGGGACTTAAAAAAAGCGTCCCAAGAGGCGCGACAAAAGAAAAGCCGCCGTTCAGCCCATGCGCGCGATTGTGTCGCAGCAGGTCTGAACGGCGGCTTCTTTCTGTGCCGTTTTCCCGCAGTTCGGCACCGGGGGAGGGGGCGGCGCTGCGTCACTGGGGGCCGAAACCTGTTGCTCCTTCCCTGCGCCAGCACCTATATGTCTTTCCAGCAGAAGCCGCCGCTGCCTGACGTGCAGCAGCAGACTGACAGATGGCAGGGAGTGACCATGGCCGACGTGACGAAGGAAACCGTGATCGAGGCATTGCGCCGGGTGCGCGGTCCGGATCTGGAAGGCGATATCGTGTCGAGAAACATGGTTTCCGATGTGTTCATTGCCGATGGCAAGGTCTATTTCTCGATCTCCGTGCCCTCCGAACGGGCACAGGAACTGGAACCGCTGCGCATGGCCGCCGAGCGCACGGTCAAGGATATCCCGGGGGTCAAGGGCGCGCTCGTGACGCTGACGGCAGACCGCAAGGCTGGCAGCGCGCCGCCACCGCGCGCCGCCGCACCTCAGCCGCCCCGCCCGCAGCAGGGGCATGGCCACACGCATGCCGCCCCTCCCGGACAGGGCCAGCGGCCGCAGAAGGCCGGCGTGCCGGGTGTCGGCGCCATCATCGCGGTCGCCTCCGGCAAGGGCGGCGTCGGCAAGTCCACGACTGCGGTCAACCTCGCGCTCGGCCTCATCGCCAACGGCTTGAAGGTCGGCCTGCTGGATGCCGATATCTACGGTCCGTCGGTGCCGCGGCTCCTGAAGATTTCCGGCCGGCCGCAGCAGATCGAGAACAGGATCATCGTGCCGATGGAAAACTATGGCCTGAAGGCCATGTCCATGGGCTTCCTGGTCGAGGAAGAGGCGGCGATGATCTGGCGCGGGCCGATGGTCCAGTCCGCCATCCTGCAGATGCTGCGCGAAGTCGCCTGGGGCGAACTCGACGTTCTGGTGGTTGATATGCCGCCCGGCACGGGAGATGCGCAACTGACGATGGCGCAGCAAGTGCCGCTCGCCGGCGCCGTCATCGTCTCCACCCCGCAGGATCTGGCGCTCATCGATGCGCGCAAGGGCATTGCCATGTTCCGCAAGGTCGAGGTGCCGCTCCTCGGCATCATCGAAAATATGAGCTACTTCCTCGCGCCCGATACCGGCACGCGCTACGATATCTTCGGTCATGGCGGGGCAAAGGCGGAAGCCGAGCGCATCAAGGTGCCGTTCCTCGGCGAGGTGCCGCTCACCATGGATATCCGCGAAAAATCGGATGCCGGCACGCCGGTCGTCGTCTCAGATCCCTCCGGTCCGGCTGCGCGTATCTACCGCGAGATCGCCGCCCGCGTGTGGCAGGAACTCACGGGCCGCCCGTTGCGGGCAGCACCCGCCATCGTTTTCGATTAACCCTCTGCACGAGGCGAATCGGGGTGTCGCTTGCATTCGGTCACGGCGAGGCGTATAGGCGCATCCCGCTTGGGACGAGGGAACTGATGTCTGGCCCTAACGTTCAATTGTGTCGGTTAATCGGGCGCCGGCACGGAGACGCTGCGTGATCAAAGCCTACCGCGCCAACGGGTCTGAGACGGTCCTCACTCCGGATCATTCCTCGCCACCGCTTGCCGATGATATCGTCTGGATCGACCTTCTGCACCCGACGCCGGAAGAGGATCGTTTCGTCGAAGGCTTGCTGGATATTTCCGTGCCGACCCGTGACGAACTGAAGGACATCGAACCCTCGAGCCGTCTCTACGTGGAAAAAGCGAGCGTCTTCATGACCGCCTCGCTGGTCTGGCGTGCCGATACCGATGATCCGCAGTTGACGGACGTCGCCTTCATCCTGGCGCGCGACCGGCTGCTCACCGTGCGGTATGCGGAGCCGAAGTCGTTCCATCTGTTCGTCGCAGCCTTCGGGCGCGTGCCGGAAGACATGGCGAATGGCTGTGCTGTGCTCGCCCATCTCCTGGAGACGATTGCCGACCGCACCGCGGAAATCCTCGAGACGGCCATCGGCCGGATCGATACGCTGTCCTCCGAAATCTTCCGCGACCGCGGCAAACGCCGTCCGCCAAAATTCCTCGAAGGTAAGCTCGCGGAGATCGCCGAGTGTCATCGGCTGATCGGCAAGGTGCGCGATAGTCTGGGCTCCCTGTCGCGGGTGCTCACCTTTCTCATGAACACCCATGCCGTGACGAGTGACAAGGAGACCGCGAAGCTCTGCAAGACGGTGGCGCGCGACGTCGCGTCGCTCTCCGAGCATGTCGGGTTTGTCGCGGCCAATATTTCGTTTCTGCTGGATGCCTCGCTCGGGCTGATCAATGTCGAGCAGAATGCCATCATCAAGATCTTCTCGATTGCCTCGGTGGTCTTCCTGCCGCCGACCCTGGTCGCCTCGATCTATGGCATGAACTTTCAACACATGCCGGAGCTCGGCTGGAGCTTCGGTTATCCCATGGCACTCGTCGCGATGATCATTTCCGCGGTCGTGCCCTTCTTTTTCTTCCGCTGGAAAGGCTGGCTCTGACGAGCCAGATGGCCGGGATGTCCGAAATCCATCATGAACATGCGCATGACGAGAAAAGCCTGAAGAAATTCCTCGGCCTTGCGCTCGGCTCGGTCGGCGTCGTCTACGGCGATATCGGCACCAGCCCGCTCTATGCGTTTCGCGAAGCGTTGCGGCCGGTTTCCGCCGATGGCGTCACGCAATACGAAATCATCGGCATTATTTCCCTGATGATCTGGACGCTGACGATCATCGTCACGCTGAAATACGTCCTTTTTCTGTTGCGCGCCGATAACGATGGCGAAGGCGGCACGCTCTCGCTGCTCGCCATGCTGATGAAGACCGCCGGCGGCCACAGGGCGACGCTGATGGTGCTGGGTCTGATCGGCGCCGCACTCTTCATGGGTGATGCGATGATCACGCCGGCGCTCTCGGTCATGTCGGCGGTGGAAGGTTTGAAGCTCGTCACGCCGGCCTTCGATGAAGCGGTGCTGCCGATCTCGATGGTGATCCTGATTGCGCTGTTTGCCATCCAGTCCCAGGGCACCGGCATGGTGGCGCGCTTTTTCGGACCGATCACCGCCGTCTGGTTTGTCGCCATGGCGGTTGCCGGCGCCTCGCACATCTTTGATGATCCAACGATCCTGCTGGCGTTTAACCCCTATTATGCGATCGCCTTCATGGTGCAGGAACGTTTCGTGGGCATCGTCGTGCTGGGGGCGGTGTTCCTCACGGTAACCGGTGCCGAAGCATTGTATGCCGATCTCGGGCACTTCGGCCGCAAGCCGATCCAGTGGGCCTGGCTGGTGCTGGTGTTTCCGGCCCTCACGCTGAATTATCTGGGGCAGGGCGCCTTCGTGCTGAAACAGCCGGACGCGATGCAGAACCCCTTCTTCCTGATGTTCCCCTCCTGGGCGTTGTTGCCGATGGTCATCCTGGCGACGGCCGCCACCATCATTGCCAGCCAGGCGGTGATCACCGGTGCCTTTTCGCTGGTGCGCCAGGCAATCCATCTCGGCTACCTGCCGCGCATGGAGATCCTGTTCACCTCGGAGACCAATACGGGGCAGATTTTTCTGCCGGGCGTCAATATTGTCCTGCTGATCGGTGTTCTCGCCCTTGTGCTTGGCTTTGAAAGCTCCGATGCGCTCGCCACCGCCTACGGCATATCGGTGACCGGCGCGATGGTCGTCACCACGCTGATGGCGTTCGAATTCGTGCGCAAGCGCTGGAACTGGCCGCGCAGCGTCGCCTTCATCACGCTTTTACCGCTGCTCTCGCTTGAATTCGTCTTCCTCGGTGCCAACCTCCTGAAGATCCATGATGGCGGCTACGTGCCGGTGCTGATCGCGATCGTCTTTACCATCGTCATGTGGACCTGGAAGCGCGGCACCAGCATTCTGGCAGAAAAGACCCGCCGGGCGGATGTGCCGCTCGCGACCTTTGCCGCCTCGATCGAACGGTCGATCGAGGCCCGGAGCGCACACGCGCCGGTCAACGTGCCGGGAACCGCCATCTTCCTGACCAGCGATCCGGAATCGGCGCCCGCCGCCCTGATGCACAACCTCAAGCACAATCACGTCCTGCATGAAAAGAACGTCATCCTGACGATCCGCACGGTAAACAAGCCGCGCGTTGCGGCGGAAAATTCGTTCACGATTACCAAGCTGACGGACCGATTCACGCTGATCGAACTGCGCTTCGGTTTCATGCAGTCGCAGAACGTCTCGCAGGCGCTCGGTTACCTGCGGAAATGCGGCCTGAAATTCGATATCATGTCGACCTCCTTCTATCTCGGCCGCCGCAAACTGGTGCCGGATGCGGAATCGGGCATGCCCATGTGGCAGGACCGGCTGTTCATCGCGCTTGCCAACACGGCGATCGATCCGTCCGATTATTTCCACCTGCCGGCGAACCGCGTGGTGGAACTGGGGTCCCACGTTATTATTTAAGCAAAATCTGATGCCGCAAGCGCCCGGATTTCCGGGCGTTAACCCTCCATTTAGGTTAATCCCACATTGTTTTCCTCCAAGAGTGAAAGTGTCTTGGAGTTGCGTCTGTGCGTTCGCGGAGTAGCAGAAAGTCCCGCCCGTCCGTCATGGACCGCTGGGCATCCCCCGTCATCTTCGGTCTGGCCGCCTGGCTGATCTTCCCGTCCATTCCGGCGCAGGGGGATCTGGCCGACCTGCTGGCCGGTTTCGACCGGTCCGGCATGCAATGGCGGATGGTGCTGACCAATTCGCCCGCCGGTTCCCTGCATGCGGCCGAACTGAACTTTCCGGAAGGCGAGGCGCGGCTGATTGCCAATGCCGGCATGTCCTTGCCCGATGGCCGCAAGATTGCCTTCAACGCACCGGAGAAGAATGCCGACCAGACGCCGGATGAGGATCGCGTGCGCCGGACGGAGAAGAAGGGCAGGGTGGTCGCCGTCGAACCCATGCAGCCGCCAAAGGCCTTTTCGGCTGGCTCCATTCTCCAGCGCTCCAGTTCGCTGCTCGATCCGCCTGCGAAGAAGACGGAGCTGGTGGCCTTTGCCAAGGCACCGAAGAGCGCTGAACAGGTGCAGCTTGCCTCCTTCTATTTCCGTCGCGAGGAAAAGAAGACGCCGGACATTCCGCTCTCGCCCATGGTGGCAAGCCTGGTGACCAATGACCATGCGGATGTGCTGGCAACCGCCTATGCGCCGTCGAAGCCCGATTTCGCCCGCCAGTCGCCCTTCGATGCGATTTTGACGGAGAAGAAGGACAATGGCCGCTTCGTGCCGGAGATCAGCCCGGAGGATCATGCCTGGGCGGCGACCCCGCTGCCGCCGGCGGTGTTTTCCGCCAAGGAGCAGCAGTGCCTTGCCTCCGGCATCTATTTCGAAGCGCGCGGAGAATCGGTGAAGGGCCAGGCGGCCGTTGCCCAGGTCATTCTCAACCGCGTGCGCAACCCGGCCTATCCCGACACGATCTGCGGCGTGGTCTACCAGAACGAGGACTGGCGCAACCGCTGCCAGTTCTCCTTTGCCTGCGACAATATCCGGGATCGTATCCGCTCGAAGGAGCACTGGGCGATGGCCCGCGAAGTGGCGCTTGCGGTGACGGCGGGAAAGATCTGGCTGAAGGAGGTCGGTTCCTCCACCCACTATCATGCCGTCTATGTGCGGCCGAACTGGGCCCGGACCATGAAGAAGGTCGGACGCATTGGCCTGCACGTCTTTTATCGCACCTATGGCGGTGGCTGGAGCTAAACGCCACCGATTCCCCGGGCGGTGTGTCGCAACTTTCGTCGGTTGTGGCTTAAAGCGCTGAAATTTATCGGTTAATTTGTTCTGGATGAGCGTCTTGCGACGCCTTGACTATGGATGCGCGCAAAACTATGGTGCGCGCGACTTCAAAACGGGCCTGAAGGCGCTAATTTCCAGGGCTTAGAGAGTGGTTCGGACCGGGGTGGTTCGGACGGGGCCTGGAGGATGCGCTGATGACGGAAGACCGGGACGATAGTCTGGAGCAACGCCGGAAGAATTTGTCTGCCAAGCTGGCCGGACGAAAACAGGGCGAGGCTGCGGAGCGAGCCAGGGAGATGCAATCCGAGGAAAGCCGCAAAGGCATGGCCCTCGGGTTGAAGATATCTTCCGAATTCATAGCCGCGGTGGCCGTTGGTGCCATGCTGGGTTATCTGATCGACCGTTTTGTCGGCACTGCGCCGTGGGGGATGATCATTCTTCTTCTTCTCGGTTTTTGTGCCGGAATTTTGAATGTGCTCCGTGCCGTCGGCATGGTCGCCAAGCCCGAGCCTTTGCGGCCCGGTGTGAAGGATGACCAGGACGCGCACTGAGTGCCGGGCAAAACCCGGATAGACCCATGAGAACGATCTGTCGTTTTGGCAGATCATAGGCAAGAAAGAAGGTAGAGCGGTGGCAAACGATCCGACCCATCAGTTCCAGATCTCGAAGATCGTCCCGATTGAGATCGGCGGTATGGATTTCTCGTTCACCAATGCGTCCCTGTTCATGGTCGCAACGGTCGCCTGCGCAGCCGGCTTCCTGTATTTCTCGACCGCCAACCGCGGGCTGATCCCGAACCGCTCGCAGTCGGTTGCGGAAATGTCCTATGAATTCATCGCCTCCATGCTGCGCGAAGGCGCCGGCAGCCATGGCATGAAATTCTTCCCCATGGTGTTCACGCTGTTCATGTTCGTGCTGACCGCGAACCTGCTCGGCATGTTCCCTTACTTCTTCACCGTGACGAGCCAGATCATCGTGACCTTTGCGCTGGCGGTCTTCGTCATCGGCACGGTCGTGGTCTACGGCTTTTACAAGCACGGCTTCCACTTCCTGAACGTCTTCGTTCCAAGCGGTGTTCCGGGCGTGCTTCTGCCGCTCGTCGTCGCGATCGAAATCATCTCTTTCCTGTCCCGCCCGATCTCGCTGTCGGTTCGTCTTTTCGCCAACATGCTGGCGGGTCACATCACGCTGAAGGTGTTCGCAGGCTTCGTTGCCTCGCTTGGAACCCTCGGCGCAATCGGAATCGGTGGCGCGATCCTGCCCCTGATCATGACGGTCGCTCTGACCGGTCTCGAATTCCTCGTAGCCTTCCTGCAGGCCTACGTCTTTGCGGTACTGACGTGCATGTACCTCAACGACGCAGTCCATCCGGGCGGCCACTGAGGAGCGACATTGGCGTATTGAAGCGTCAGTCATCCGCCGCAACAACCCCATTCGAAGGAGCATTCACATGGAAGCGGAAGCAGCAAAGTTCATCGGCGCAGGTCTGGCTTGCTTTGGCATGGCCGGCACGGCTCTCGGCCTCGGCAACATCTTCGGCAACTACCTCTCCGGCGCTCTGCGCAACCCGTCTGCCGCTGACAGCCAGTTCGGCCGTCTGGTATTCGGCTTCGCCGTTACGGAAGCTCTGGGCATCTTCTCGCTGCTCGTAGCTCTCCTCCTGCTGTTCGCCGTCTAATCGTCGGCAACCGGACTGGGATCACGGCCGTACCTTTGTTTGGCCGTGATCCTTTTACATTGAATACCCCCTGGAGGTGATGATGTTCGTGACACCGGCATTCGCGCAAGAAGGCGCGCCGGCCAATGGCGATACGCATGGAGCTGCTGGCAACGTGCATACGGAAACCGGTGTGGCCCATGGCGAACATGGCACCGGCGTATTTCCGCCGTTTGACCAGTCGACCTATCCGTCCCAGCTTCTGTGGCTGGTCATCACGTTCGGTTTCTTCTACCTGGTCATGCAGAAGGTGATCGTGCCCCGGATCGGTGGCATTCTCGAACACCGCCACGACCGCATTGCTCAGGATCTTGACGAAGCATCCCGCCTGAAGGCGGAAGCCGATGCCGCCGTCGAGACCTATGAAAAGGAACTCGCAGCCGCACGCGGCAAGGCCGGCACCATTGCCGAGACCGCCCGCGAAGCTGCCAAGGCAAAGGCCAATGCCGACCGCGCCGCCATCGAAGCGGAACTGTCGGAAAAGCTTGCCGCCGCCGAAACCCGCATCGGTGACATCAAGGCGAAGGCTTTCGCCGAAGTGGGCGCCATTGCCGAAGAAACGGCCTCTGCCATCGTCGAACAGCTGATCGGCCCCAAGGCCAGCTCTGACGAGGTTGCTGCTGCCGTTGCCGCCGCCAAAGTGGGAGCCTGATCGTCATGGCATTTGATGCAACTTTCTTTGCCTTCGTCGGCCTCGTTCTCTTCTTCGTCCTGATCGCCTACCTCAAGGTTCCGGGCATGATGGCGCAGGCGCTCGACAAGCGCGCCGACAACATCCGTGATGAGCTGGAACAGGCCAAGCGCCTGCGCGAGGAGGCCCAGGCCCTGCTCGCCGAATACCAGCGCAAGCGCAAGGAAGCCGAAGCGGAAGCCGCCAACATCGTGGCCTCTGCCGAGCGTGAAGCCGCGATGATCACCGAGGATGCCCGTCAGAAGACCGAGGAGTTCGTGGCTCGCCGCAACGCTCTCTCGGAGCAGAAGATCCGCCAGGCCGAAGCCGATGCGATTGGCGCCGTGCGCTCCGCCGCCGTCGATCTCGCTGTTGCCGCTGCCGAAAAGGTCATCGCCGCGAAGGCCGATGGCGCGACGCAGCAGGCCCTGTTCAGCCAGTCGATCGGCCAGGTCAAGGCGCGCCTGAACTGATATCTCGCACCTACGTGCATCGTTCGAAGGCCGGGTTCGCCCGGCCTTTTTGCGTTGGATCGATCTGTGAAGTCCGGCTTTGAATCCGCTGTCATTCCGCCGCGTGCGCGGAGGGAACCCTCAGTCCTTGCGCAGCGGCCGAAAGCTCATGCGGTGCAGCGGGCAGGGGCCTTCCGCCTCGATCGCACGCCGGTGCTGGGCGGTGCCGTAACCGGCGTGGTTGGCAAAACCATAGGCGGGATAAACCTCGTGCGCTCGCTCCATCATCCGGTCGCGGGTGACTTTGGCGACGATCGAGGCGGCGGCAATCGAAACGGACCGGGCATCGCCCTGGATGACCGCCTTGGCGCCGCAGGTGAGGCCGGGCGGGGTATCGCGACCATCGGTGAGCACATAGGCCGGTGCGACGCAGAGCCCGAGCACGGCGCGCCGCATGGCATCGAGGCTTGCGCGCAGAATGTTGCGTTCGTCTATGAGGGCAGGGCCCGAACTTGCGATCGAAACATGCGCCGTCGCTAGGATCTCCTCGAACAGCCGCTCGCGCTGCTTGGCCGTCAGCTGCTTGGAATCGTTGAGGCCGCCGGGAATATGATCCGGATCGAGGATGACGGCTGCTGCCACCACCGGGCCTGCGAGGGGGCCACGCCCAGCTTCATCCGTACCGGCGACCGGCCAGTGGCCGGCAGCGCGCGCGGCAAGCTCCAGCGAAAAATCGGGCGCCAATGGTGCGGCGTCGAAAAGGCTCGGAGAATCGGGTGGCGTGCGTTTTAACATGCGGCATTCACTCGCACGCGCACCCGATCTCCTGCAAGCCCTGAGGAAGCGGTGAGGCGGCAACGCTTCCTGCCACCCAAGGGGACAGGGGGGACTACAGGGCTCTCCGGCAGGCCGAGGCGGCGGACCTGACCGAAAGCTTCAGAACTCAAAACGTCGGCGGTCGCCGAGCGGATCACTCACAAGAGCGAGAGCTGCACACCGCCGCCCGCCGGCGGGATGAACAGATCGTCGCGCAGCGCCACGCCGCGCCGCGCAAGGCCAAGACGCTTGGTGGCAATCTCGAAGCGGCGGGAAATCTGCCAGGCATAGGGGCCGGCGCCCTTCATGCGCTTGCCGAATTCCGCGTCATAATCCTTGCCGCCGCGCATCGAGCGGATCAGCGACATCACATGCCGGTAGCGGTCGGGATAATGGCGCAGCAGCCAGTCCCGGAAAAGCGGGCTGACTTCCAGCGGCAGACGCAGCAGGATGTAGCTCGCCGTCGTTGCGCCCGCCGCCTGCGCGGCCTCCAGGATCCGCTCCAACTCGTGATCGTTCAGCGCCGGAATGATCGGCGAGGCGAGGACGCTCACCGGTATACCCGCCGCACTCAGCTGCTGGACTGCTTCCAGCCGCCGTGCAGGCGTGGACGCCCTCGGTTCCATGGTGCGGGCAAGCTTGCGGTCGAGCGTCGTCACCGACAGCGCTACCTTGGCCAGCCCCTTGGCCGCCATCTCGGACAGGATGTCGATGTCACGCGTGACCAGCGCCGACTTGGTGACGATCATCACCGGGTGGTTGGCCTTGGCCAGCACCTCGAGAAGCTGGCGCATGATCCGCCATTCCTTCTCGATCGGCTGGTAGGGGTCGGTGTTGGTGCCGATCGCGATTGGCTTCACCTTGTATTCGCGTCGGCTGAGCTCGCGCTCCAGAAGCCGCGGCGCATCCGGCTTGGCAAACAGTTTCGCCTCGAAATCGAGACCGGCGGACAGCCCCATATAGCTGTGGCTCGGCCGGGCGAAACAATAGATGCAGCCATGTTCGCAGCCGCGATAAGGGTTCACGGAACGGTCGAATGGGATATCGGGCGATTCATTGCGGGTGATCGCCGTCTTCGGCTTCTCCACCTGCACCTCGGTTTTGAAGGGTTCGAGCTCCTCCAGCGTCTGCCAGCCATCGTCGAACACCTCCCGGCGCTGGTCCTCGAACCGCCCACTCGGGTTCAAGCCCGCGCCGCGACCACGTCGCCGATCGACCTCGATCCGAAGACCGGAGGCTTCGACCAGGTGATCGGCAATATCAGCCGTATGAGCAGGCGCGAATGCGTCCTGCCGCAACTGGGTCAGCTCGTTCATGGGAAACTCCAGCGGTGAACGCCCCGCCCACCGTGAAAAGATTACTACCGCAGGCATGAGAACATTGCAAGAACAAAATCCGTATGACACCTTTGTGGCATTTCCTGCTGCGATGCGATAAGCATGCATCATGCTGACTGTTTTACTGGAATGCCGCGATCAGGAATCGGAGCTGGCACAGACCCTGTCGGTGCTGGTCACGGGCGCCGTCGAGGGGCTCGTGAGCGATGTCGCCGTGCTCGATTGCGGCTCCAGCGACGCCTCGCCGCGTGTGGCCGATGCCGCCGGCTGCCGGTTCCATCAGGATTGGGACCTGCGCGAGGTGCTGCAGGCGGCCCGCGGCGAATGGCTGTTCCTCATCGAGCCCGGTGCGCGACCGCAGATCGGCTGGGTGGAGGAGGTGATGGAACACATTGCCATGAACCGCCAGCCGGCCCGGTTTTCTCCGTCGCGCAACCATCGCCGACCGCTGTTTCGACGGCTGGTGTCGCCGGTCCCACCGCTCGAACAGGGGCTGATCCTGCGCAAGGCGGAAGCGTTTGCGGTGGCTAAACCCGGCATGCGGCTTGTGGATCTGGCCGGCGGCCAAAAACCGTTCCAGCTGACGAGCGAGATCGTGCCCGCCTGGGCGACGCGCCCCTGACGCGCAATCAGCCTTTTCCGCCGCGCTTCAGATGTTCGTCCAGCCGCGGCATGATTTCCACAAAATTGCAGGGCATGTGCCGGTAGTCGAGCTGTGCGCGCAGGATGCCGTCCCAGGCATCCTTGCAGGCGCCGGGAGAGCCGGGCAGCACGAAGATGAAGGTGGCATTGGCCACCCCGCCGGTCGCGCGAGACTGGATCGTCGAGGTGCCGATCTTGTCGTAGGAAATGCGGTGGAAGACTTCCGAAAACCCGTCCATGCGCTTTTCGAACAGCGGCTCCAGCGCCTCGGGCGTCACGTCGCGGCCGGTAAAGCCCGTGCCGCCGGTGGTGATCACCACGTCGATCTCGTCATGCAGGGTCCAGCTGCGCACCTGTTCGAAGATCGCCTCGCGCTCATCGGGCACGATGACGCGGGAAACCAGCTTGTGGCCCGCTTCGGTAATGCGTTGCACCAGCGTGTCGCCGGATTTGTCATTATCCAGGCGGCGGGTATCCGACACGGTCAGAACGGCAATGCCGACCGGAATGAAGGGGCGGCTTTCATCAATACGGTCCATCATGCGTCTCCCGGCAGCGTGTGTGTCGCCTGGATATAGGCCTCGGGAAAGCGGGTCGCCAGTCTCTGCGTTGCCGCAGTGGCCGTGGCCTCATCGGCATAGAGGCCGAAACAGGTGGCGCCGGAGCCGGACATGCGGGCAAGGCGGGCACCGCTCTCTTCCAGCGCCATGATCAGATCACCGATGATGGCGACGAGGCTTCGGGCCGGCAGCTCCAGATCGTTGCGCTGCTCCTTGAGGTAATCCATCCACACGGGGGCATCCGCGAGCGAGGGCAGGGGAGGCAGGGGTGCATTGTCGCGCCGCTCCAGGCGGCGAAAAATCTCAGGCGTCCATACGCCGACCAGCGGGTTGACGAGCACCATGGAAAAGGCCGGCAAGGCCACCGGCGTCAGCGCCTCGCCGATGCCACGTGCCAACAGTGGCCGGCTCACCAGGCACATGGGCACATCGGCGCCCAGTCGAAGGGCAAGCGGCGAAAGGTCCGCATCCGCCAGGGTGGCGTTCCAGACCCTTTGCAGACCGCGCAGGGTCGCCGCCGCATCCGCAGACCCGCCGCCGATGCCGGCGGCAATGGGGAGGTCCTTGTCCAGATGGATGTGCACCGGCGGGGCCGCATGGCCGCGCTCCCGCAGCACCTGCCGCAACAGGTCGCGCGCCTTGAGAACGAGGTTGTCGCCCTCGGCATCGAGATGCACACCGAAACGTCCGCCCAGCGTCAGCCGGTCAACGTCCGCGGGGGAGAAGGTCAGTTCGTCGCCAGTGTCGGCAAAAGTCACCAGGCTGTCGAGCAGATGATAGCCATCTGCCCGCCGACCGGTCACATGCAGCGCGAGATTTATCTTCGCCCGCGCTGTTTCCTGAATGGACGGATCCATCGATCAGTCTTTGAGGGCGGGAAGCTTCAGCACCTGGCCCGGCTGCAGCCGGTTCGGATTGCGCTTCAGGTCCGGGTTGAGATCGATGATCTCCTGTGCCCGGTCCCGGTCACCTAGTTGATCGGCCGCGATCTTCCAGAGCGTGTCGCCGGCATTGACGATATAGTCCAGCGGTTCGGGCGCGGTCTTGGTGGTCTTTGCCGCATCCGTTGCCGCCTGCGGCACGGTGGCGCCGGGGGCTGCCATCGCGGTGTTGACCGGCGGCGTCGGCGCCTCCGTCAGCCCTTCGCGGATCTTCTGCTCGATCTTGGGGATCTCGGTCAGCTCCGGCTTCATGGTCAGCGCCCGCTGCCACTGGAAACCGGCTTCCAGCTTGCGGCCGACGCGCCAATAGGCATCGCCCAAATGGTCGTTGATGGTCGCATCGCCGGCGCGTAGCTGCACCGCCCGCTCCAGCTCTTCCACCGCATCGTCATACCGACCCAGGCGATAATAGGCCCAGCCGAGCGAATCGACGATGTAGCCGTCATCGGGGCGCAGTTCGACGGCCTTGCGGATCATCTGCAGGCCTTCGTCCAGATTGCGGTTCATGTCCACCCAGGAATAACCGAGATAGTTCAGAACCTGCGGCTGGTCCGGATTGAGCTCCAGCGCCTTGCGGAAGTTCGGTTCCGCCTTGTCCCATTCCTTCAGCCGCTCATAGGCAATGCCGCGCTGGAAGAAGACCGACCAGTCGGTGGCGCGCGGCACGGGACCGATCACCTCGACGGCCTTGTCGTAATTGCGGGCCATCGCCGCATAGTCCTTGGCATCCGACAGCACGCTGCCATAGGCGATGTAGCTGCGAATGTCGCTCGGATCGGACTCGATCAGCGACTTCAGGTGTTCACGGGCGCCCGTCACGTCACCGGTCTGGGCGAGCGTCAGGCCCAGCTGCAGCTCCGAAATCCGCCGCATCGGCGAATCTGCCGGCACGCGGCCGTAAAGCTCGATCGCCTGTTTCGGCATCTCCAGCTTTTCGGCAATACCGCCGAGCAGGATCAGCGTATCGGCGCTCTTCGGGTCCAGGGCATGCGAGATCTGCAGGTAGAGCGAGACCATTTCCTCGGCGCCCTGACGGTTGAGCGCGCTGCCGATGGAAAACAGAACCGAGGCGGCACCGGCGGTGGCCGTGGTGATCTGCTGCTCCGGCTTTTCGCCCTTCTCGATGCTGTCGCGCAGCGCCTTCAGCGGCGCGTAATTGGTGATCTGGCGCTCCGCCACCGCAATCGCATCCAGCGCCTTGCGCTGGTTGCCTTCGGAGGCCTCCAGCCGGGCGAGCGCCATCACGGCGCGCATGAAGGTATCCGGCGTCGTGGCAATCGCCTCTTCGCTGGTGATGGCCGCCGTCAGATGACGCCGCGCCGCGGCATTGTCGCCGGACACCAGCGCCATCGCGCCCATGTGGTATTCGGTAAAGGCCTTGAACCAGTCCGGGCCCTTCAGGTTGCGGATGCCCTTGATCGCATCGGCGCCCTTGCCGGCGCCGACCTTCGCCCACCCGGCCATCAGCTGGTGGGTGAGGCGGTCGAGATCATTGTTGCCGGTATAGGCCAGCAGCTTTTCGGCCTGCGGATAATTGCCACTGCGAATGGCATCGAGACCGCGCACGATGGTGGTGACACGCTCAACGGCATCGTCTTCCTTCAGCGCCTCGGCCTGCTTCAGGCCCTCGTCGAACTGCCCGTTCATCAGAAGCGAGATCATCAGCCGTTCGCGGATGTCCACATTGGCGGGCTCGAACACGAGCGCCTTCTGGTAGAGCGCGATGGCGGTCGGGTAGTCATGGTCCACATCGGCGGTGCGTGCCGCCAGAAAGGCGCCGGAGAAGGTGTTCACCGCGTTGGAGGAAAAGGTGATGTCTTCGGTAACGGGATTATCCGCTGCCACTGCAAGCTCGGTATGAGCCGAGCCGAGAAGCATGAGAGCCCCGAGCGCCGCGCCGGAGAGCAGACGAAGGGCAAATTTCTGCCGCATGAAGGTGCCTTTCATGAAGAGCATGGGACGGCAGGGTGGCCGTCATGAATCCTGAACCGATGATTCACGACAGAATGGCTTTTTTGGAGCAGGACCGCAAGAATCTGAAGGCCTGCAATGAGGGTGCATTCACACCCTCACGCTTAGTTGACGCGTTCGATGCAGAAATCGATCACCTCCATCAGCGCCGCCTTGTGAGGAGACGCCGGAAGCGGCGACAGTGCGTCGCGGGCAATCGCACCGTAGTGCTTGGCCCGTGCAATGGTGTCGGTGAGCCCGCTGTACTTGGAGATCAGGCCAAGCGCCCGCTCCAGGTTGGCATCGGTGCTTTCACCCTGTTCGATGGCGGTTTTCCAGAAGGCCCGGTCTTCCTCGCTGCCGCGGCGATAGGAGAGAATGACCGGAAGCGTGATCTTGCCCTCGCGGAAATCGTCGCCGACATTCTTGCCGAGATCGGCAGCCTTGCCGCCGTAATCGAGCGCGTCATCGACCAGCTGGAAGGCAAGGCCAAGGTTCATGCCGTAGGATTTCAGCGCCGCGCGGCTCGCCTTGTCGGTATTGGCAATGATCGGGCCGACTTCGGCTGCCGCGGCAAACAGGGCCGCCGTCTTGGCGCGGATGACGGAGAGATAGTCGTCTTCCGTCGTTTCCATGTTCTTGGCGACCGACAGCTGCAGCACCTCGCCCTCGGCAATCACGGAAGCCGCCGTTGCCAGAACGTCGAGTGCTTCGAGCGAGCCGACCTCGACCATCATCTTGAAGGCCTGGCCGAGCAGGAAATCGCCCACAAGCACGCTCGCCTGGTTGCCCCAGATCATCCGTGCCGTGGATTTGCCGCGCCGCATGTCGCTCTCGTCCACCACATCGTCATGCAGAAGTGTTGCGGTGTGCATGAACTCGACGCTGGTGGCGAGCTTGATATGGCCTTCGCCCTGATAGCCGAACATTTCGGCTGCCGCGAGCGTCAGCATCGGGCGCAGACGTTTGCCGCCGGATGAAATGAGGTGGTTGGCCACCTCGGGAATCATCTCGACGTCCGAGCCAGCCTTGGAGAGGATCAGCTGGTTCACCCGGTTCATGTCCGCCTTTGTCAGATCGACAAGCGGTTGGACGGATGCCTGCTTGCTTTTGCCCTCGTCGAGCGGAATAACGACGCCCAATGACCTGGCCTCCTGTTCAAATTTTGCGCCGGACAATAGAAAGGGGCATCGCCTGCGGCAAGGGGCAAATCCCGTTAACTCTGAGATTTGATATGGTTTTACGCAAATGAAAGAATTGATCCGCTCCAATGATGCGGTTGTCCTGTCCTTTGCGACAAGCCTCCTCAACGATGCCGGCATCCATTGCCTGGTTGCCGACCAATCCATGAGCATCCTCGAAGGTTCCCTCGGGCTCCTGCCACGCCGGCTTCTGGTGGAGACCGATCGCGCGGAGGAAGCACGCCGTCTGCTGATCGATGCGGGGCTCGGCGCAGAGCTGAAGGATGCCGATGACTGATCCGACCACCGACACGATCGACGCCTTCCACCGCGGCCGTTTCCATCTCGTGCAGCCGAAGAGCGGTGGCCATCGGGCCGGCATGGATGCCATGATGCTCGCCGCGCTCGTGGTGGGCGAGGGGCCGATACGGGTCGCCGATCTCGGCGCCGGCGCCGGCGCTGCGGGTCTGGCGGTGGCCGCACGACTGGATCAGGCGCACGTCACGCTGTTCGAGCGCTCGGCGCAGATGGCGGACTATGCCCGCCGCACGCTGGCGCTACCGGACAATGCCGCCCTGGCGCCGCGTGTGCGGGTGGTGGAAGCGGACGTGACGCTGCGCGGCAAACCCCGCGTCGAAGCCGGGCTGCTCGACGATCATTTCCACCACGTCATCATGAACCCGCCCTTCAACGATGGCCGCGATCGCCGCACGCCGGATGCGCTGAAGGCAGAAGCGCATGCCATGCCGGAGGATCTGTTCGAGGCCTGGATCCGCACCGCGGGTGCGATCATGATTCCAGGCGGCCAGCTCTCCTTGATCGCTCGGCCGGAATCGGTCGCCGAGATCGTCGCCGCCTGTGGCCGCCGCTTCGGCGGGCTGGAGCTGACCGCGATCCATCCGCGCTCCGGCGAGGACGCGATCCGCCTGCTCGTCACCGCGATCAAGGGATCGCGCGCCAGGCTCAAATGGCGGGCGCCCCTGGTCATGCATGATGATGTCGGTCATGCCTTTGCCCCCTTCGTCGATGACCTGAACAATGGCCGCGCCGCCTATCCCCGCCGGTGAGGCGCGGTGCTGCTTTCCGCCGCTTTCCTCCGTATGACGCGGAATTTATGGAAACAAACCATTGCGCCGGCCATTCCGCTGCATACATCTCGGCAAACAGGTTGAACAAGGAGTGGAAATGGCTGGGTTCTGGACGCGGTGGATACCGAAACGGTTGCGCAAGGAAGGGGTCACGATCCCCGTGGTCCGTCTGCACGGGGCCATCATGTCCGGCGGCAGCCAGTTCCGGCCAGCGCTGAACCTCGCCAACGTTGCCGGTGCGCTGGAAAAGGCCTTTTCGAAGAAGGATGCGCCGGTCGTTGCCATCTCCATCAATTCGCCGGGCGGTTCGCCTGTCCAGTCGCGGCTGATCTACCAGCGCATCCGTGCACTGGCGGACGAAAAGAAGAAGCGTGTTCTGGTCTTCGTCGAGGATGTGGCAGCCTCCGGCGGCTACATGATCGCGCTCGCCGGCGACGAGATTCTCGTCGATCCTACATCCATCGTCGGTTCGATTGGCGTCGTCTCGGGCGGCTTCGGTTTTCCGGAACTCCTGAAGAAGATCGGCGTCGAGCGCCGGGTCTATACCGCCGGCGAGAACAAGGTGATCCTCGATCCGTTCCAGCCGGAAAAGGAAGGCGACATCGAGTATCTGAAGACGCTGCAGTTGGAAATCCACAAGGTCTTCATCGACATGGTGAAGCTGCGCCGCGGCGAGCGGTTGGCCGATGATGCGACGATCTTTTCCGGCCTGTTCTGGACCGGTGTGCGCGGTGTCGATCTCGGCCTGGTCGATGGTGTCGGCGAGATGCGTGAGGTGCTGAAACGCCGTTTCGGGCCGCAAACCAAGCTGGAGCTGGTTGGCGGCGGGCGCGGCCTGTTTGGCCGGCGTGTGCCGGGCGTCATTTTCGGCAGTGATCACGGGCAGGCGATGGCCGCATCCGCTGCATCGGGTCTTGCCGAGACGCTGGAAGAGCGGGCATTGTGGGGCCGTTACGGGCTCTGACGGGGATCAATCATGGCGCAGCTTCTGTTTCTCGCCCTTCTCATCGGCGGGGGATGGCTATTCTATCGCAAGTTCGTGGCCGACGCGGAAAAGCTCTCGCGCCGTCGGCGCGAGCAGGAGCGCGAACGCCAGACCGGCGCCAACGGCACGCTGATCCAGGATCCGGAAACGGGCGAATATCGTGTCCGCAAGGACGAAGACGAAGAGTGCCGATGACGCGTTTCGTTGAAGCGGATCGAACCGGCTTGCTGTAGCGCTCGCCAAGGCTCGATCGCCCACTCCAACGGCGACAACCCGCATCCGCTGTTCCGTTGATGCCTGAGACCACGCGGCCCGATATGTCAGAACCGCGTGGTGAGTGCCGTCAGCCAGGCCGGTGACATCTCGACCAGTCTCGCTTCCAGCTGCTTGTCGATGCCGGTCAGGATCAGCAGTCCGATGACGATGAGAATACCGCCGAAGACGCTCTTCAGCCACTTGCCGGCGCCCAGCATGCGATCGCGATTGCGATTGAACATGTCGCGGGACAGCGACCCCAGCACCAAAAGCGGCAGAGCGGCGCCAATGCCGAAGGCAAGCATGGTCACGACGACCTGACCGAGGTTCTCGCCACGCGCCGCCATCAGCGAGGCTGCGCCAAGTGTCGGCCCCACGCAGGGGCTCCAGACGGTGCCGAGCAGCAGCCCGACCCCGAACTGACCCTGCCAGCCGGCATCGTCGAACCCGCCGAAGCGCCGTTCGGTCCAGTTGCCGATGGGACCGGCTGCCAGCGCCACGCGCGCCTGCAGCGATGGCAGGATCATCACGGTGCCGATGAGGATCATGATGACGGCGCCTGTCGAACGGAAGACGCCGAGATCCAGCCCCAGGCCAAATCCCACCAGGGCGACGAACAGGCCGACCGCCACGAAGGAGACGGCAAGCCCGCCGGCGAGCGCCGCCGGGCCGAACCGGTGGCGGCTTGCCGCGGTCGACAGCACGATCGGCACCAGTGGCAGCACGCAGGGCGACAGGATCGACAGCATGCCGGCCAGCGTTGCGAAGGTGAGGGCAGACAGCATGGCTCACATCGCCGTCGACTGGAACAGCTTTTCGATCGACGCGGCCTTCGTATCGCCGACCGAACGCGCGGTTTCCTTCGTGCCGCGATAGCCGATCAGGGTGGACTGCATGTTGGCGCCGAGTGCCCGCACCACGTCCTTCTGCGAATCGAAATCCACCTGGAAGATCGTCAGGTCCTTGAAGTCGCCGCTCTTGGCCAGCGTGTCGATGATCGGCTTCTGGGCCTTGCAGGTCGGGCACCAGCTGGCGGTAATGTCCACCACGATCGGCTGGCCGGCCTTCTGGGCGGCAGCAAACGCTTCCTGCTGGAATGGCTTGATCTCGGCGGAAAAGGCTGAAACGGCAGATGCCAGCGACAGGGCGGCGGCGGCGATCAGGGTCAGAACGGCAGAAGAAGGTTTCATCGACATGTCTCCCGGTTTGAGCTTGCGCACAGCAAGCCATACCGCCGATACGCAAATTCGCCGAGGACCGTTACAGGCGATCACGCAAAATTTCACCGCGTGCAGTTGGGTGGAAAACGGAGCCGCGCCGTCGAGAGCTGGCAGGAGACTTGCAGGTCCTGAACGTCTACTCCGGTCTTCCTGGTCTTAATCAGTTGTAAATTTATGCAGTAAACAGAATATAAGTACAGTGATCTCCTCTTTAAGTTCGTTTTAACTGTCGCGGAATAGATTTTTTATAGTTAATAATTTCTTGTCGAGTTTCTCACATGACGTCGCTTGTCACCAATACCGCGGCAATTTCAGCCTTGTCGTCTCTGCGCGCCATCAATGCAGCGATGAGCGATACGCAGGCGCAGATCTCGAGCGGCCTGCGCGTCGAGACAGCCGCCGACAATGCCGCCTATTGGTCGATCGGCACCACCATGCGCTCCGATAACAAAGCGCTTGGGGCCGTGGTCGATGCCATGAATCTCGGCTCCGCCACCGTCGATGTCGCCTATGCGGCGATGGAATCGACGGTCGATATTCTCGACGAGATCAAGTCCAAGCTGGTGGCCGCCTCGGAGCCCGGGGTGGATCGGGGCAAGATCCAGAAGGAAATTGATCAGCTGCAGGATCAGCTGCAAAGCGTCATCGATTCCGCGAGCTTCAACGGCGAGAACTGGTTGAAGGCGAACGGCACCGGTGCGGATGTCCTGTCGACCACCATCGTCTCGGGCTTTACCCGCGATAAGGAGGGCAATGTCGCCCTGCAGGCGCTCGACGTGGATCTCGCCGATACCGTGCTGCTGAACGGTTCCGGCGGCGGCCTGCTGCAGTTCGGCGACGGATCCTTCGATGATTTCGGCGGTTTCGTCGCTGCCTACAATAGTCAAGGTTTCTTCAGTCCGGGAACCTTTACCGGGGCTTTCAAGGTCGCGGCCGGCGACAGTCTGTCCTTTGACATGAGCGGCCCGCTCATTGCCCCGATCACCGTGACCATCAACCGGACTACCGTCGATGCCGCCCTCGGAACGGCGGCAAACGGCACCATCTTCGGTGTTTCCGACATGGCCGCCGTCGTCAACCGCGCCATTGTCGATGCGGGCGGCAGTCTGGATGACGCACAGGTCTATGTCACGGGCGGCACCACATTCGTCAACGGCAGTGCGTCGGGGCAATACGACACGTTCCAGGCTGCCCAGATCACCAATTCCGGGGTCAACGAAAAGGTCTCGATCATGGACATGACGATTGCCGGCTCCAGTGGCTCGCTCCAAGGCCAGATCGGCCTGATCGAAACCATGCTGCAATCGACGACGGATGCGGCAGCCGATCTCGGTGCCATCCAGTCGCGGCTGGAGCGCCAGACGGCCTTCACCAACGACCTGATGGACTCGCTCGACAAGGGCATCGGCACGCTGGTCGATGCCGACATGAACGAGAGTTCCACGCGGTTGAAGGCCTTGCAGACCCAGCAGCAGCTGTCGATCCAGGCTCTGTCGATCGCCAACGCCTCCAGCCAGTCGCTGATGCAGCTCTTCCAGTAAACGGAGAGGAGCGGGTGCGCGAGAAAGCTTGACCCTCCGCCCCGGTCATGGCACCAGACGGCCACGAATGTGAACTGAAGTCCGGACATGCCCATGACCACGCCTCTTGCCCCGCATATGGACCCGAAGCGCTCCTTCCAGGCGCTGATCCTGACGCTGCACGCCTACTGGGCCGACAAGGGCTGCGCCGTTCTGCAGCCCTACGACATGGAAGTGGGCGCCGGTACCTTCCACCCGGCAACGACCTTGCGCGCACTCGGCCCCAAGCCCTGGAAGGCTGCTTACGTGCAGCCCTCGCGCCGCCCGTCCGATGGCCGTTATGGTGAAAACCCCAACCGCCTGCAGCATTATTACCAGTATCAGGTGATCCTGAAGCCGAACCCGTCCAACCTGCAGGAGCTTTATCTCGGCTCGCTGGCGGCGATCGGTCTTGACCCGCTGCTGCATGACATCCGTTTTGTCGAGGACGACTGGGAAAGCCCGACGCTCGGCGCCTGGGGCCTTGGCTGGGAATGCTGGTGCGACGGCATGGAAGTCTCGCAGTTCACGTATTTCCAGCAGGTCTGCGGCATCGAGTGCTCGCCGGTCGCCGGTGAACTGACCTATGGCCTGGAGCGTCTGGCCATGTATGTGCAGGGCGTCGACAATGTCTACGACCTCAACTTCAACGGCCGCGAGGGCGAGGAAAAGATCTCCTACGGCGATGTCTTCTTGCAGGCAGAGCAGGAATATTCGCGCCACAACTTTGAATTCGCCAATACCGAGATGCTGCACCGGCATTTCATCGATGCGGAGAAGGAGTGCCAGGCGCTTCTCGCCGCCGGTGCGCCCGGTGACAATGCCAATCAGCGCCTGCACAAGTGCGTCTTCCCGGCCTATGACCAGTGCATCAAGGCTTCCCACGTCTTCAACCTGCTCGATGCCCGCGGCGTGATCTCCGTCACCGAACGCCAGAGCTATATCCTGCGCGTCCGCACGCTGGCCAAAGCCTGCGGCGAGGCCTTCCTGCTGACCGATGCCGGCGGCATCAACCTCGCCACTGCGGCGGCCTGATCGATCCTTGGCGGGACAGTCTTAGAACTCCAGCCCCGCCGCCACCCGGTTTTCGATCCGCACGACGAGCCCGTTGATCTTGGCCATCAGCACGTCAAAATCGATCGGCTTGGTGAGATAGCTTTCGGCGCCGGCGCCCAGCCCCTCGATCATCTTTTCCTTGTCCGACAGGGCGGTCAGGAACACGAAGGGCATGTTGGCGAGCTGCGGATGGTTGATCTGCAATTCGCCGAGCATGGCGATCCCGTCCATCTCCGGCATGGTGATGTCGGAGATCACGATATCCGGCCGCTGGGTCAGGATCACGTCCAGCCCCTCCTTGCCGTTTTCGGCCTGGATGACCCGAAGGCCCGCATCCTGAAGCTCTTCGACGATCAGTTCGCGGACATCTCTTTCGTCTTCGACGCATAGAACCGTGATCATATCCTGCTCCTCCTGTTGACTTCGAAACTCTGGTCCTCACGCGGCGGTTGCCGCGTCCGGCTCGTCCACTATGGCTGGAATGTCCTCCCGCGCCGGGCCACGCACCGGCAGGCGAAAGATGAAGGTGCTGCCCTTGCCGCGCTGGCTTTCCACCTTGATCTCGCCGCCATGCAGGGAGACCACCTGTTTGACCAGCGACAGGCCAATGCCGGTGCCGGCAATGCCGGTCGATGTCCGGGCGCGGAAATATGTCTGGAACATCTTCGGAATGTCGTCCGCATCGATGCCGACGCCTTCGTCGCGGACGGAGACGACCGCACAGCCATCTTCTTCCCAGCCGCGGATGAGGATGTCCGGCGCACGGGGCGCGTATTTCACCGCATTGGACAAAAGATTGGTGATGACCTGGGACACTGCTAGCGCATCGCAGCGCACCACCGGCGGAAGATCCGTCATGTCGCACTCGAACCGATGGCTCTGCGAAAAGATCTTCTGCCGCGTGATCGCCTGGTCGATCAGCTTGCGAAGCGAGCAGGAGGAGAGCGCCAGTTCCACCTTGCCGGTATCGATGCGGCCGGCGGACAGGAAGCTCTCCATCAGTTCCACCATGCGGGCAACGGCCGCGCGGATCTGGTGCGTCTTGTCGGCCAGGAATTCCGGCTCGATCCCGCCGCGCTTGCGGATGAGGCGCTGGGCGGCGCCATCGATGATCGCAAGCGGCGTGCGGAACTCGTGGCTGGTCATGGCGACGAACTGCCGCTGCATGGCATTGATGTTCTTTTCCTGCTTCAGCGCCTCTTCCAGCGCTGCCGCCTGTGCCTCGATCTCGGCGGTGCGCTGGCGCACCGTTTCCTCCAGTTCGTCGCGGTTGCGGATGAGTTCCTTCTCCGCCCGCTTGCGCAGCGTGATGTCGGTATAACTCAGCACGTAGCCGCCCTGGGACAGCGGTTCGGAACGCACCGCCAGCACCTTGCCGCTCGCCCGTTCGCGCTCGAAACTGTAGGGCAGGCCAAGTTCGGCCTGTTCGACCCGCTCGCGGATCATCGTATCGAGGTCGCCATCGCCCCATTCGCCCCGCTCGGCATTGTAGCGCAGAATGTCTTCGAAACGGGAGCCGGGCGGAAACCGCTCGGGCGGAATGTTCATCAGATCATAGAGCCTGCGGTTTGCCATCAGCAGCCGGGAGCGGTTGTCGAAGACGCCGATGCCGCCGGGGATCGCGTCGAATACCTGTTCCAGCAGGCCGAAGGCCTTGCGCTGGTCGGCAGTGGCCACCGCCACCTCGGCAAACAGATCGGTTTCCTCGCCGCGGATGCGCCAGACATGCACCTTGACGGGATAGACGGTGCCGTTGCGCCGGCGCTGGCAGGCATCGAACGTGACGCTGGGGCAGCGGCCACTCATCAGCGGCTTCAGCCGGTCGCGGTAATCGGCTTCGCTGATATCCACCTTCAGCCCGACGGTCGTCATGGCGGAGAGCGCCTGCTGGGTGTGGCCGGTGCGAATGCTCGCGGTGGCATTCGAGCGGATGATGCCGAGGCTGCGCGGATCGAAGATGTAGATTTCGTCGGTCGACAGCTCCACCACGTTCAGAAGGCTTCCGCCCTGACCGCTGCGGTTGACGATGATGCGTGCAATCTCCTGGCAGAGGACATGCAGAGCGGCGATCTTCTCCGCGCTCAGCCGCTTTGCCGTGCGGCCGAACAGGAGAACCGCGCCTGTCGCCGGCTGGTCATCATCGGTGCACAGCGGAATGGCGTAGAGGCTGGTACGCCCGAACCCGTCCGGGAAGCTGCCGGCAACGTCGGAGGGGTCGATCATCCGGGGCAGGGTCACGTCCTCGCTCTGCCGGTGATGCAGGAGCTTGTGGCCATCGGTGCTGCAATCCGCAACATAGATTGCGGCATTGCGCCCGAGGTCCAGTTCCGTGATGCCGACCACGATATCGAGCACCTCGTCGAGAATGCAGCTGAGGCGCCGGTTGGATGTCGCGGCCCGCAAGATGTCCCGGCAGGCCGTCAGTGCCCAGGGAGGCAGGGTGGACCAGGTCATCTTTCGCATTGCCACGCCTCCACGTTGAAGGATCACGAGGAGTACAATACCGCCAAGATTTTAATCCCCGTTTCATGCGCGCACAGGTATTTGACAGCCGCCGTTAACCCATTTGCAATGCGCGGATCCCACTTTTTGCAGCCGGGGGCCATGACAGGCATCGCGGGAATGGCTAGGTTCCGCCTCACGATCATTCTGGGGGAGCGCTCTGATGGAAATCGCACTCGTCGCACTTGCGGCCGTCGCACTGTATGTCGTCTTTATCTATAACGGGCTGGTGAAGTCGCGGAACATGGCGGAGGAAGCCTGGTCCGGCATCGACGTGCAGCTGAAGCGCCGCGCCGATCTCATTCCCAACCTGATCGAGACCGTGAAAGGCTATGCCGGTCACGAGAAGTCGACGCTGGAGGAGGTCGTGGCGCTGCGCAACAAGGCGCAGGCCGTGCCAAGCGGCGATGTGGCGGGTCGCGCCGCCGCCGAAGGCCTGCTCGGCCAGGCGCTTGGCCGCGTCGTGGCGCTCGCCGAAGCCTATCCGGATCTGAAGGCCAACGAGAACTTCCTCGAACTGCAGCGCTCGCTGGAAACCGTCGAGGGTGAAATCCAGATGTCACGCCGGTATTATAACGGTGCGGCGCGCGACCTGAACGTCAAGGTCGAAAGCTTTCCCTCCAATCTGGTGGCCGGCCAGTTCGGTTTCGCCAAGAAGCCCTATTTCGAGATTGCCAACGAGGCGGACCGTGCGGTACCGACCGTCAAGTTCTGACATTTTCTGCGCCATACGAGGCGCCAGCCGAGACCGACATGACGACTGACAGACTGACCATCCGCCCGACCAAAACCCCTCTCGTCGGCCGGGTGAGCCCTCCGGGGTCGAAATCCATCACCAACCGGGCGCTTCTGCTGGCGGGCCTTGCCAGGGGAACGAGCCGTCTCACCGGCGCGCTGAAAAGCGATGACACCCGCTATATGGCCGAAGCCTTGCGGGCTATGGGCGTGACGGTGGAAGAGCCGGATGCGACCACCTTCGTCGTCACCGGCACCGGTGAGCTGAAAGCGCCGGATCAGCCGCTGTTTCTCGGCAATGCCGGCACCGCCACGCGGTTTCTGACGGCGGCGGTGGCACTCGGCCACGGACGTTTTGTGGTCGATGGCGACCAGCACATGCGCAAGCGTCCGATCCAGCCGCTCGTCGATGCGCTGCAGTCGCTCGGCGTTGCCATTGCCGCCCCGTCCGGTTGCCCGCCGGTTGCGATCGATGCCAACGGAACGTTCAAGAAAAACCGCGTGGTGATCGATGCCGGTCTCTCCAGCCAGTATGTGTCGGCTCTCCTGATGGCGGCGGCTTGCGCCTCCGAACCCTTCGAGATCGAGCTGGCCGGTGCCGAGATCGGCGCGCGCGGCTATATCGATCTGACGCTTGCCGCCATGAGGGCCTTCGGCGCGACCGTGGATCAGCCGTCGCCCGCCGTCTGGCGCATCGAGCCGACCGGCTACACCGCGACCGGTTTCCACATCGAGCCAGATGCGTCTGCCGCCACCTATCTCTGGGGCGCGGAAGTGCTGACCGGCGGGCAGATCGATATCGGCACGAAGGCTTCCACCTTCACCCAGCCGGATGCAAAAGCCTATGAGGTGATTGCCGCCTTCCCGCATATGCCGGCGGTGATCGACGGCAGCCAGATGCAGGATGCCATCCCGACGATTGCGGTGCTCGCCGCCTTCAACGAAACGCCGGTGCGCTTCGTCGGCATCGCCAATCTGCGCGTCAAGGAATGCGACCGCATCCGGGCGCTCTCGACCGGCCTCAACAACATCCGCGAAGGTCTCGCGACGGAGGAGGGGGACGACCTGCTCGTCGCATCCGATCCGGCGCTTGCCGGCCAGCATCTGCCGGCAGACATCGACAGCTTTGCCGATCACCGCATCGCCATGAGCTTTGCGCTCGCCGGCCTGAAGATCGACGGCATCACCATTCTCGATCCCGATTGCGTCGGCAAAACCTATCCGGACTACTGGAATGCCATGGCCTCGCTCGGTGTCGGCATCGACAGGGGATAAGCAAATGACGGCAGGCTTTTGGCGCGCAGCACGTCTGGTTCTGGCCGTTCTCCTGCCGGTGCTCTTCGCGTCGGGAGCGGCCCGTGCTGCCGAAGTGATCGACAGCTACCGTTCCGAGATCGACATTGCCGCCGATGGCGCGGTGACCGTCACGGAAATCATCACGGTGAATGCCGAAGGCCGCGAAATTCGCCGCGGCATTTTCCGCGATTTCCCCCTCTACATGCTGGATGCGAACGGGCGCCGGCAGAAGGTCGGTTTCGAGATCCTCTCCGTTGCCCGCGATGGCTCCGATGAAGACTGGCATACGGAGACGATCTCCGGCGGCATCCGCATTTATATGGGATCGTCGGAGACCCTGCTGGACCCCGGCCGCCACACCTATGAACTGACCTATCGCACCGACCGCCAGATCCGCTATTTTGACGATCACGACGAGTTCTACTGGAACGTCACCGGCAATGGCTGGCTGTTTCCGATCAACCGGGCCTCTGCCGTGGTGAGCCTTCCGGGCAGCGTGACGGCGACGGCAACCACCTTCTTCACCGGCGCGGAAGGCTCGACCGCGAAGAACGCCCGCGCCACCGGCAGCCGTTCGGCCCCGGCTTTCGAGACCACCCGCCCGCTGCGACCGCAGGAAGGGCTGACGATCGCGATCTCGATGCCGAAAGGCTCGATTGCGCCGCCCTCCGCCGATCAGCAGCGCGACTGGTTCCTGCGCGACAATATCAATCTGATCATCGGCGGCGGCGGGCTGCTGCTCGTCATTCTCTATTATGTCTGGTTCTGGCGCCGCGTGGGCCGCGATCCGGATGGCGGCGTGGTGGTGCCGCGCTGGGATGCGCCGGAGGGCCTTTCCCCGGCGCTCGTCAACTACGTGCACAACAAGGGATTTTCGGGTGCCGGCTGGGAAGCGCTCTCGGCCAGCTTCATCGATCTTGCGGTGAAGGGCTATGTGACGCTGGACGATCTGGAAAACCGCATCGTCGTGCGCCGCACCGACAAACGGCTGTCGGACAAGCTGCCGAGCGGCCAGGCGGCGCTGATGCGCGAACTGGGAACGCCCGGCGACGACCTCGTGATCGACCGGGACAACGGCGAAAAAGTTCAGAAGGTGGCCGGCAATTTCCGCTCCGCCATCGAGAAGGAACATCGCGGCAAATATTACAAGAGCAATCTCGGCTATACGATCGGCGGTGCTGTCTTAAGCCTCCTGGTGCTCGGTGCCCTGATCGGTTTCGGCGATGTCCACCCGGACAGCGTGGTGGCACTCATCGTCCCGGCCGTGGGCGGCGTGATCTGGGGGCGTGCGGCGGTGAGTGCCGCACGCGCCTTCCTGCGCCGCCGCACGCTCGTCAAACGCATCCTCGCGGCAATCGGCTTTTCCATCGTCGGCTTCATCCTGTTTTGCGTCCTCGGCTTTTTCGTCATCAGCATCATCGACAGCATCGATACCGGCGAATGGCCGGTCTTTGCGGCGGTCGGAGGGCTGGCGCTCGTCAATGTCGTCTTCTTCGTGCTGATGGGAGCGCCCACCCCGCTCGGCGCCAAGCTGATGGCCGGCATCGAAGGGCTGAAGACCTATCTGACGCTGGCCGAACGCGACCGGCTGAACATGGCCGGCGCGCCGAAAATGTCGCCGCAGCATTTCGAGACGCTGCTCCCCTATGCGGTGGCGCTCGGCGTCGAGCGGCCCTGGAGCGATACCTTCGAGACCTGGTTGGCAACCGCCGCGGCGGGGGCTGCGGCGGCCGCCTATCAGCCGGCCTGGTACCACGGCGGGTCTTTCTCCGATTTCGGCACCAGCATCGGCGGCTTTTCCTCCTCCATGGCGTCCACTATCGCTTCCACCATCCCGGAACCGAAATCCTCGTCTTCTTCCGGCTTCTCCTCCAGCGGCGGCTTCTCCGGCGGCGGCGGCGGCGGGGGCGGCGGGGGAGGGTGGTAGATTTTCTTCGTTCGCTGCACGTCGAGCCACAGGGGCAAGCGTGCTCCATGGCCACCCTGCCTTCACGGACCTTCATTTTACCCCACTCGGCAGATGACTTTTGGTGCATGCCTTGCTAAGTCCGGCGCAAAGCCCAGAACCCCAAGACAAAGCCGAGTACCATGCCCGATTTACTGCTCGAACTCCGCTCCGAGGAAATTCCTGCCCGCATGCAGCGCAAGGCGGCCGGCGACCTGAAGAAGCTCGTCACCGATGCGCTGGTCGAGGCGGGCCTGACCTATGAGGGTGCGCGCGAATACTGGACGCCGCGCCGCCTGACGCTGGATATCCGTGGCCTCACCGCCCGCTCGGCCGATCAGCGCGAGGAGATCAAGGGTCCCTCCACCAAGGCGCCGGAACAGGCCGTGCAGGGTTTTCTGCGCAAGGCGGGCCTCTCCTCGGTCTCGGAAGCGCAGGTCGTGTCCGATCCGAAGAAGGGCGATTTTTATGTGGCGGTCGTCTCGAAACCGGGTCGCGCGGCGGAAGAGATCATTGCCGACGTGATGCCGGGCATCATCCGCACCTTCCCCTGGCCGAAATCGATGCGCTCCGGTGCCGCCTCCATGCCGAAGGGCATGGCTTACGGTGGCATCGAGGGCAAGGGCTCGGAAAGCCTGCGCTGGGTGCGCCCGCTGCAGTCGATCGTCTGCCTATTCGGCCCCGAGCACGAGGAGACCCAGGTCATCCCCTTCACGGTGGATGGCATTGTGGCGTCGAACGTCACCTACGGCCACCGTTTCCATGCACCGGGCGCGATCACTGTCCGCCGCTTCGATGATTACGTCGCAAGCCTCGAAAAGGCGAAGGTGATGCTGGATGCCGAGCGTCGCAAGGACGTGATCCTGCACGATGCGCGCGATCTCGCCTTCGCCAACGGCCTCGACCTTGTGGAAGACGAGGGCCTGCTGGAAGAGGTCTCCGGCCTCGTGGAATGGCCGCATGTGCTGATGGGCACGTTCGAGGACGAATATCTGGCCATCCCGGCGGAAATCATCCGGCTGACCATCAAGACGAACCAGAAGTGTTTCGTCACCCGCCCGCAGGGCGAGAGCGACAGCCTCTCCAACCGCTTCATCCTCGTCTCGAATATCGAGGCAAAGGATGGCGGCAAGGAGATCATGCACGGCAATGGCAAGGTCGTGCGGGCGCGTCTCTCGGATGCCAAGCATTTCTTTACCCGCGACCAGGGCAACCTGCCGGATCTCGAGACGCTGAAGGCCTCGGCGGAGAAATTCGGCCTCGATCTCGCAAAGCCTCTCGACCAGCGCATGGCGAAGCTCGACCAGCTGAACGTCACCTTCCACGCCAAGCTCGGCACGCAGGGTGAGCGGGTGGAACGCATCCGGGCACTGGCGAAGCAGATTGCGCCGGTTGTCGGTGCGGACGAGGCCCTCGTTGACCGCGCCGTGGTGCTGGCCAAGGCGGATCTGCGCACGGAAGCTGTCGGTGAGTTCCCGGAACTGCAGGGCCTGATGGGCCGCAAATATGCGGTCCTGCAGGGCGAAAACCCGTCCGTTGCCGCCGCGATCGAGGACCATTACAAGCCGCAGGGCCCCTCCGACCGTGTGCCGGACGACAAGGTAGCGATCACCGTGGCGCTGGCGGACAAGCTGGATACGCTCGTGGGTTTCTGGGCGATCGAAGAAAAGCCGACCGGTTCTAAGGACCCCTATGCCCTGCGCCGCGCGGCGCTCGGTGTGGTGCGTGTTGTGCTGGAGCGGAAGGTACGGTTGTCGCTGCTTGAGTTGTTCTGGTTCCAACTCTGCGCTGCGCTGTATTATTCGTTCACACCGGACAGCCGGTATTTCCACGGTTTTGAGACCTTGGCTTATACATATGATCCTGCAAATGAAGAGAAGCCGGCTCTTGATTGGAGCAAAGAGCCCTATAGAACCCTACTTAACGGGGATGGATTCATCGATCAAAGCGAAGGTTTTCTGGGCGCCTACCAGATCGGAAGTCCAGACTTATTTGGTGACGAAGATGCTGATGAATACAAAACTCGCGCAGATGCTTATGAAGCCCTGACGCAAAGACTAAAGCAATTGGATAACCTCTCAGTCCATATGGCTTTTGAAAATCTCGAAGATCCTCAAGCTCTTCAGGGGCTTGATGCGTACGCAGCGGCAGCTGCTAAGATTACTTGGCTTGTCAAAGCTTTAAATCAAATTCGATTCGATCTCTTGTCCTTCTTCCACGACCGCCTGAAAGTCTATCTGCGCGACATGGGCGCCCGCCACGACATCATCGATGCGGTACTGACGCCCGACGCCGATGACCTGCTGCTGATTGCGCGGCGTGCCGAAGCGCTCACCGCCTTCATCTCCTCGGAAGACGGCAAGAACCTGCTGGCCGGCACCAAGCGTGCCACGCAGCTGCTTGCTGCCGAAGAAAAGAAGGGCACGGTGGTGGCCGATGGCGTGTCGGAAGATTTGCTGACGCTCGACGCCGAAAAGGCACTCTATGCCGCGATCAAGGCCGCAACTTCCGAGGCCGCCGCCGCGGTCGCCACGGAAGATTTCCGCTCCGCCATGGAAGCGTTGTCGAAGCTGCGCGCCCCCGTCGATGCCTTCTTCGAAGCCGTTCTCGTCAATGACGAGGATCTGGCCATCCGCGCCAACCGCCTGGCGCTCTTGAAGGCAATCCGCGAAGCGACCGGCACGGTCGCGGATTTCTCCAAGATCTCTGGCTGATCCTTCCAGACCCCGCTCCGGCGGGGTCTTTCCTATCCACTTCCAGCCTGTCCGATATCTGTGATAGACTGAGGCCATCAGGCTCAGCGCTGGAGGCTTTGCATGAACAAGCCGTTTCAAGTCACTTTGGTTGAACCGCTCGACCGCTTTGTCGAGGAACAGGTGGAAAGCGGACGCTTTTCCTCGCCGCAGGATGTCGTCGAAGCAGGGCTGCGGCTCTTGGAAGAGGATCAGCGAAAGCTGGAATGGCTGCGCAATGCCTTGATCGAGGGGGAGAATAGCGGACCTTCAGTTCCTTTCGACCCGGAAGAGCTGATGAGATCCGTTCGCGCCAGATGGACGAGCCGTGGTTGAGGTTCGTCTTCGCCCGTCTGCGCAACGAGATTTCGTCGATATTGGCGACCAGACACGGGATCGATGGTCCGAAGCCCAGGCAGAGCGCTACCTGAAGCAGATCCTGGAGATGATCGCCGAGATTGGCCGTCACCCCTTCGCGGGGATCGACGTCCCATCAATACGGTCGGACTATCGCCGACGCCGCGCCGGTTCGCACTTGATCTTTTATGCCATTCTCGATGACGGCACGGTCGAAGTTGTCCGCATTCTCCACGAGCGCGCCGACGTCCCCCGCCATCTGGACGAATAACCCCATGCCTCCCAAAATTCTCATCAGCGCCTGTCTGCTCGGCCAGCCCGTGCGCTATGACGGCAAGGGAAAACCGCTCGTCCATCCGTGGATCGAGGCGTGGAAAGGCGAGGGGTGGCTTGTGCCTTTCTGTCCGGAGCTTGCCGGCGGCATGAGCGTGCCGCGCCCGCCGGCCGAGATCGAAAAGGGCATGAACGGGCATGATGTGCTGGCGGGTCATGCCCGCGTGCTCGAAGTCACGGGTGGCGATGTGACCGCGGCCTTTGTCGCCGGTGCGGAGAAGGCGCTGGGTCTGGCTGAGGCAAACGGCTGCACGGTTGCGCTGCTGATTGACGGCAGCCCCTCCTGCGGGTCGCTCTCCATCTATGACGGGTCATTTGGCGGTGTGAAACACGCCGGCCACGGTGTCACCGCAGCGCTGCTGAAACGGCACGGCATCGTCGTCTACGCGCCGTCTGAGATCGAGGCGCTGGCAGCACATCTCGCCTCCTGAAACGCAAAACGCCGGCCCTTGTCGAGCCGGCGTTCTGGGTGTCGGGGGATGGTTGTCTCAGCCGGCCCGGCGCATCTGCTGGGCCATGCCGGCGAGCCCGCCGGCGTCCGCCGTGCGGAAACCGCGGATCAGGTCCAAAAGGTCGCCGGTATCGTTGGCCAGCACTTCTGCCGAAGCGGTGGTTTCCTCGGCCATCGCGGCATTCTGCTGCGTCGCCTGGTCCAGTTGGTTCAGCGAAGACGAGATGGACCGCAGCGTCGTGTCCTGCTCTTGCGCGCTGTGGGCGATGCGGGAGACGACCTGGTTGGCGCTTTCGATCTGGCTGGAGATGCGCTTCAGCGCCTCGCCGGCCTGGGCCACCAGTTGCACGCCCTGCTCCACCTGGCCGGAGGAGCGGGAAATCTGGTCCTTGATCTCCTTGGCGGCGGCCGCGGAGCGCTGGGCGAGTTCACGCACTTCCTGCGCCACGACGGCAAAACCCTTGCCGCTTTCGCCGGCACGCGCCGCTTCCACGCCGGCGTTCAGCGCCAGGAGGTTCGTCTGGAAGGCAATCTCGTCGATGACGCCGATGATCTTGGTGATCTCGGCCGAGGACTGCTCGATGCCGCTCATCGCGCCGATTGCCTGTTCAACGATCGTATCGCTCTGCCGGGCTTCGCCGCTGATGGACTGCACCCGCTGGGCGGCTTCCTTGGCGCCATCCGCCGTCTGGCGCACCGCAACCGTCAGCTCGTCGAGCGCGGCGGAGGTTTCCTCCAGATTGGCCGCCTGGCGTTCGGTACGCTGGGCAAGCTCGCTCGAAGCGCGGCGGATTTCTTCCTTGGATACGCCGATGTCGTTGCCCTTCAGGTTCACGCGGCTCATCGCCTGTTCGAGGCGGGAGAGGGCGTCGTCGAAATTGTGCCGCAGGCCGGCATATTTCGCCCCGAGATCCGCGCACCGGACGGTCAGATCGCCCTGCGACAACCGTTCCAGCGCCTGGCCGATGGTGGCCACCACATGCGCCTGGGCTTGCGCCTCCTGGTGGTCCCGCTCCGCGCGTTGCTCGCGCTCGGCATTCAGCTGGGCTTCCTGCTCCTTTTCGCGGGCGGCCATGGCGTGGCGTTCACGCACCTTGTCCTGCAGCGCCGCGGTGGCCTTTGCCATCTTGCCGATCTCGTTGCGCATGTCGGTATGCGGAATGGCGATCGTCGTGTTCTCGTCGGCCACGGCACCCAGAGCATCGTGAATGGCGTTCAGCGGTCTGGTAATACCGCGGATGACGAAATAGGCGCCGGCCAGCGCCGCCAGGAACAGCGCTACAGAAGCGCCGACGGTCTTGATGATCGTGTCGCGCACCTCGGCCCTGAGGTCATCGGTATAGAGGCCGGTGACGATAATGATCTTCCACGGCTCGAACGCCTTGGCATAGGAGGCTTTCGGATACGTGCGGTCATTCGGGTCCTTGCCGGGTTTCGGGCCGAGGAACTCCACATAACCGCCGCCAATCTGGCCGAGCCGGACCAGCTCGTCGCGATAAGCAAAGCCATTCGCATCGGGCTTGCCCTTGTTGCTCTTGCCGACATCCGGAGACGTCGGGTGGAAGATCATCTTGACGTCGTAGTCATAGCCGAAGAAATAACCGTCCGGCTCGAAGCGCATCTTGTTCAGCATGTCGTAGGCACGCTTTTGTGCGTCCTCCTGGCTGAACTCGCCCTTCGCGGCACGGTCGTTGTAGTCCTTCAGAACGGAAAGCGCCGTTTCCACCTGCGTCCGCAGCATCTCGTAGCGCTCATGGTAGATGGCAGCCGTCGAGGAGCGGACTTGGTAATAGGTCATGGCGGCAAAGACCGCCATCATCGCGCCGACCAGCAGGAACAGCTGGAGGGAAATCTTCATGTTTCTCATAGGGTCACCGCCGATTGTGCCATCGCGTTGGACCGTGTCCCGTGTGATGGTGCTGCGTGAATGAACGGCGCATCCTGCGCTAGACGGATACTACAGCGCATCCCATTCGTGATTATGGGCAAAAATACTAAATATTTTTATAATTCTCTAATTAAGGTAGTATTGATTGAGGCGAGTTGAAAAATACACCTTGAAGATGCCGTTGACCGAACGGCGATCAACGGCCTTCTCTTGGCCTCAGTGGCCGGGGCGCAGGTCAAGCCCGGAAAAATCCGGCGGTGGCGCCGCGTCGGCGGGTAGCAGTTTCGGAAGCGCCGGATCCGCCGCGGTTTCGGAACTGACCGCCGATGTGGTGGCCTGCATATCGACACCATCACCCTTCATCGGCGCTCCGCTGCGGCCCGCAATGGCGCTGCGCTCGTTCTCGATGAACACCGGATTCAGGCTGACGAAGGTGACCGGCGAACCGCCCATCAAGGCTTCGGTGCGCAGCAGGGCCGGTTTTCCGTTGCGCACCTGAAGTTCCAGCCTTTGCTCCTCGCCCTGCAGCTCCGGCACCTTGTAAGTCGGCTCCTTGATGGTGCGGGGTATCTCGTCGCAAGCCGCGCAGCGGATCTCCACCACGCTCTCCGGGTTGGCAATCGGGATCGTCGACAGTTTCTCGATCGAAGAGGCCGCGGCCGGCGAGGCGGCGGCGAGGACGAGGATCGTCAGAAGTTGGCTGTACATCGTATCCACTCCCCACATGGGTTGGAGCCAGTCGGTCAGACCATGATGTTACGCCAGCTTCCTTTCCAACCGGTCAGGGGACGGGGTTAACGAAGGGTTAAATGTCCCGTTTTCGCGGGCCCTCAGTGGCGGTCGATCGCGCGCCAGCCGATGTCGCGGCGGCAAAAGCCGTTGTCCCATTCCACCTGGTCCACCAGGGCATAGGCCTTCGCCTGGGCTTCGGCTGCGGTCGGCGCCATGGCGGTCAGGTTCAGCACACGGCCGCCGGTTGCCACCAACTGCCCGTCTTTCAGCGCCGTGCCGGCATGGAAAACCTTGGCGCCATCGGTCGCGTCCGGCAGATGGGCGATCGGCGTCCCCTTGTTGTAAGAGCCGGGATAGCCCTTGGAGGCCATCACGACGGTGAGCGCCGTCTCGTCGCGCCATTCGGCGCTCACCTGATTGAGCGTGCCGGTGGCGGCCGCGTGAAGGATCGGCAGAAGGTCGCTCTTCAGCCGCATCATCAGCACCTGGCATTCCGGATCGCCGAAGCGGACATTGTATTCGATGAGTTCCGGCCCCTTGGCGGTGATCATCAGCCCGGCGAAGAAGACGCCGGTGAAGGGATGACCGCTCTCTGCCATGCCGCGGATGGTCGGCTCGATGATCTCCTTCATCGTGCGCTCCACCATGTCGGGCGTCATCACCGGGGCTGGAGAATAGGCGCCCATGCCGCCGGTGTTCGGGCCGGTATCGCCATCGCCGACGCGCTTGTGGTCCTGGGCGGTGGCGAGGGCAAGCGCCGTCTTGCCGTCGGAAAGGCAGAAGAAGCTTGCCTCCTCGCCGTCCAGAAAGGCCTCCACCACCACTTCGGCACCGGCTGCACCAAAGGCGCCGGCAAAACAGTCATCGACGGCAGCAAGCGCCTCGTCGAGCGTCATCGCCACCGTCACGCCCTTGCCGGCGGCAAGCCCATCGGCCTTGACGACGATCGGCGCGCCCTCAGCGCGGATATAGGCTTTCGCCGGCTCGGCAGCCGTGAACCGCTGATAGGCGCCGGTCGGAATGTTGTAGCGCGCGCAGATATCCTTGGTGAAACCCTTGGAGCCTTCCAGCTGGGCGGCCGCCTTGGAGGGGCCAAAGACGGCAAAACCCGCCGCACGCAGATCATCCGCAAGCCCCGCCACCAGCGGTGCCTCCGGGCCAACGACGACGAGATCGATCGCCTTGTCGCGGCAGAAGGCAATCACGGCCTGATGATCCTCGACATTCAGCGAGACAAGTTCCGCCTCTTCGGCAATGCCGGGATTGCCTGGCGCCGCATAGAGCTTGGAGAGCAGGGGGGACTGTGCCAGTTTCCAGGCCAGCGCATGCTCACGGCCGCCGGACCCAATCAGAAGAACCTTCACGTCTCGCCCCTTTGTTGTCGCAGAGTGGAATGCCTGCGCGGTTAAGGGGAGGGAGCCAAAAGGTCAAGCCGCAATACCGTGTTGATCGCCCTTGCTGTGAGCGTTCTCGCAAGCGGTAGCAACTAAACTAAGTTTCTCGTTATTGGAAAAAGAAGCTCATTCCGGCAACGCTAATCGACATATGTTCGAAGACAACCCATATTAGGTCTGTCGCCGGTCGCTCCGGCAATTAAGTCCGCCCTTGGGCGGCCACTTTATCTGGTGATCGCAAACTGGATGAAGTGTCTGAAAAACCTCGCTTCGGCGGGGTTTTTTGTTGGTTGGACTGCTACTCAGCACGCCCAAGCCTGTGGAATCGCCGCTTGCGGCGTTGCCTTGCCACGATCTGCCGTTATGGTCCGGGCAAACAGCAAAGCAGGACGATCCATGGCCGCCGACATCAAATCCATTGCCGCAACCATCGCCGCCGAGATCAATGCACGGCCGGAGCAGGCCGTTGCCGCGATCGGTCTTCTGGACGAAGGCGCAACCGTTCCCTTCGTTGCGCGCTACCGCAAGGAAGTCACCGGCGGGCTGGATGACACGCAGTTGCGCAATCTTTCCGAACGGCTCGTCTATCTGCGCGAACTGGAGGCCCGCCGCACCTCCATCGTTGACAGCATTGCCGGCCAGGGCAAGATGACCGACGAGCTGTCGCTGAAGATCGCCCGCGCCACCACCAAGGCGGAACTCGAAGATCTCTATCTGCCCTACAAGCCGAAGCGCCGCACCAAGGCGGAGATCGCCCGCGAGCGCGGTCTCGGCCCTCTGGCCGATGCGCTCTGGGCCGATCGCGCCGCCGATCCGGCGAAACTCGCGGACACCTATCTCTCCGCCGAAGTGGCGGATGTGAAGGCCGCCCTCGAGGGCGCGCGTGACATCGTGGCCGAAACCATCACCGAAAACGCCGATCTTCTCGGCCGCCTGCGCCAGTATATGCGCGACACCGCAACGCTGCGGGCCAAAGTGGTGGATGGCAAGCAGGAGGCCGGCGCCAAGTTTTCCGACTATTTCGACCATTCCGAACGCTGGGCCACGACCCCGGGCCACCGGGCGCTTGCCATGCTGCGCGGCTGGAACGAGGAAGTGCTGACGCTGACGATCGAGGTGGACCAGGACGATCCGTCACCGATCAAGCCGACGCACCGGATGATCGCAGGCGCCTTCCAGATCGGCGAGAAGGGTCTGGCCGACCGCTGGCTGATGGAAGTCGCGGGCTGGACCTGGCGCGTGAAGCTTTCCATGTCGCTGTCGCTCGACCTGATGCGCGAACTGCGCGAGCGCTCGGAAGAAGAGGCGATCCGCGTCTTTGCCCGTAACCTGAAGGACCTGCTGCTCGCAGCACCCGCCGGTTCGCGGGCCACCATGGGCCTTGATCCCGGCATCCGCACCGGCGTCAAGGTGGCCGTCGTCGATGGCACCGGCAAGCTGGTCGAGACGACGACCGTCTATCCCTTCCCGCCGAAGAACGATGTGCGCGGAACGCAGGCGGAGCTTGCAAGCCTCATCCGCAAGCACAAGGTGGACCTGATCGCTATCGGCAACGGCACCGGCAGCCGAGAGACGGAAAAGCTGGTGGCCGACATGCTGGCCCAGCTTCCCGCCCCCGCCGGCGGCACGAAACCGACCAAGGTCATCGTCTCGGAAGCCGGCGCGTCCGTTTATTCCGCCTCGGAACTGGCCGCTGCCGAATTCCCGAACCTCGATGTCTCGTTGCGCGGTGCCGTCTCCATCGCCCGCCGCCTTCAGGATCCGCTGGCCGAACTCGTCAAGATCGAGCCGAAGTCGATCGGCGTCGGCCAGTACCAGCACGATGTGGATCAGGGAAAATTGTCGCGCTCGCTGGACGCCGTGGTCGAAGATGCGGTGAACGCGGTCGGCGTCGATCTCAACACGGCCTCCTCGCCGCTTCTGGCACGCGTCGCCGGCCTCAGCCGCTCGATTGCCGATGCGATCGTCATCCATCGCGACCAGAACGGTCCGTTTGCCAGCCGCAAGGAACTCTTGAAAGTGGCGCGCCTTGGCGCCCGCACCTTCGAACAATGCGCCGGCTTCCTGCGCATCCCGAACGGCAAGGAGCCGCTCGATGCCTCCGCCGTTCACCCGGAAGCCTATGGCGTGGCGAAGAAGATCGTCGCCGCCTGCGGTCGTGACCTGCGCGACCTGATGGGTGACAGTGCCGCCCTGAAGCGGCTTGATCCCAGGCAGTTCGTCGACGAGCAGTTCGGCCTGCCGACGGTGAAGGATATTCTCGCCGAGCTCGAAAAACCGGGCCGTGACCCGCGTCCGAGCTTCAAGACCGCGACCTTTGCCGACGGGGTGGACGAGATCAGCGATTTGAAGGTCGGCATGCTTTTGGAAGGCACGGTCACGAACGTCGCCGCTTTCGGCGCCTTCGTTGATATCGGCGTCCACCAGGACGGCCTCGTCCACGTTTCCCAGCTTGCGGATCGTTTCGTCAAGGACCCGCATGAGGTGGTGAAGGCCGGCGATGTGGTGAAGGTCCGCGTCGTCGAAGTCGATGTGAAGCGCAAGCGCATCGGGCTCACCATGCGCAAGGATGGCGGCGAAGCGGCGCCTGCCTCGATGCGGGAAAGCCGTGCACCGGGCGCCGGCAATCCCATGCGCCATGCGCAGGCCAAACCGCAGAAGTCGGATGGTGGCAGCCAGCTGGGCGGCCTCGGGGCAGCGCTCGCAGAAGCCATGAAGAAGCGCTGAGATCTCTCTTTGCTGTGGTGACAAAAGCCCTGTCGAACCCGGTTCGGCAGGGCTTTTCCTTGTGCATTTTTTCAGTCGAATTGGACTTGCCAGCCGCGGCGAAGGCGTTAAATTTGGTTTAGTAAGTCAAGCTTAGTATTGCGGAAGGTGGATATGGCCTCGTCGCTTCGTACTCTGGTTGCCAAAATCATCAAGATCGGCTCGCTGACGGTCCGAGGACCGTCAGGAGAGGAGACCTTCGGCAGAGGTGGAGGCCGCACGGTCACCATCCGCTTCACCGACACGCAAGCCGAAGAGGAACTTGCCGCCGATCCGGCCTTGAAGCTCGGCGAGCTCTACATGGAGGGCCGGCTCCTCATCGACGAGGGGGACATCTACGAATTCCTCGCGCTGGTGAAGGATAACACGCTGAGCGAAGGCCTGACCTTCGGCATGGTCTGGCGCGGCTTGTTGCGCATCGGCGCGTCGCTGTTCCGCAATCGTGTGCCGATCAACCACAACCGGCGCAATGTCGCCCATCATTACGATCTCGACGGCCGTCTCTTCTCGCTGTTTCTCGATCAGGACTGGCAATATTCCTGCGCCTATTTCAACCCGCCGGGCATTACGCTCGATGAGGCGCAGCTTGCCAAGAAACGCCACATCGCCGCCAAGTTGATGCCGGAACCCGGCCAGCGGGTGCTGGAAATCGGCTCCGGCTGGGGTGGCATGGCGCTTTATCTCGCGGAAACCTCCGGCGTTGACGTCACCGGTATCACGCTCAGCGAAGAGCAGCTGAAGGTGTCGCGCCAGCGGGTCGAAAATCGCGGCCTGCACGGCAAGGTGCGGTTCCAGCTGCAGGACTACCGCACGCTGAAACCTGAAGTGACGTTTGACCGCATCGTCTCGGTCGGCATGTTTGAACATGTCGGCCGCACCAACTATGCGAACTTCTTCCGCAAGGTGAACGAGGTGCTCGCCGAGGACGGGGTGATGATCCTGCATTCGATCGGCCAGCCGACCATCCCTTACGTCACCAATCCCTTCATCGAGAAATACATCTTTCCGGGTGGCTATATTCCGGCCTTGTCGGAAGTGCTGCCGCATATCGAAAAGGCCGGGCTTCTGGTGTCCGACCTCGAAATCCTGCCGATGCATTACGCCCATACCCTTCGCCACTGGCGGGAACGGTTTCTGGCCCGCAAGGCCGAGGTTTTGGCGCTCTATGACGAACGCTTCTTCCGCATGTGGGAATTCTATCTGGCCGGCTCTGAAATGGCCTTTACCCACGAAAACTTCTTCATCTTCCAGGTGCAGCTCAAGAAGAAGCGCGATGCGGTGCCGCATCATCGCGATTACATCGGCAAGCGCGAAGCCGCGCTGCGGTCCTTCGAGCAGGCCCGCGCGCCACTGGACCAGATCGCGGTTTGAGCGATGTGCGGCAACGGCTCGATGAACTTTGCCGTCATCCGTGATGGAAGACGTTGCTTTTGCTCGCGAAGCTTTTAGAACTCGCAGGCATGAGCACCACACAGGACATGAGCGATCGCGTCTCCGACGCGCCTTCCGACAACTTCGTCTATCGGGTCCTTCCGCGCCCGCTCTGGCCGTATGCGCAATTGGCGCGCTGGGACAGGCCGATCGGCTGGGAGCTCCTGATGTGGCCGTGTTTCTGGTCCGCAGCGCTTGCCGCCAATGCCGATGTCGCCCCCGACGGCGGTTTTTCGCTGGAGCTGAAGCTCGCGCATCTCTTCTATTTCTTTATCGGCGCGGTCGCCATGCGCGGGGCCGGCTGCACCTATAACGATCTCGTCGATCATAAGATCGATATGGCGGTCGCCCGCACCCGCTCGCGGCCGCTGCCGTCGGGCCGGGTCAGCCGCCTCGGTGCCAAGATCTTCCTGGTGATGCAGGCGCTGGCCGGTCTTGTCGTGCTCCTGCAGTTCAACACCTTCACCATCGGGCTCGGTTTTGCCTCGCTGCTGGTGGTGGCGATCTATCCGTTTGCCAAGCGCTTTACCGACTGGCCGCAGTTTTTCTTAGGCCTCGCCTTTTCCTGGGGCGCGCTGATGGGCTGGGCAGCCCTCTTCGGCCGGCTCGACGGGGCGGCGATCTGGCTCTATCTCGCCGCGATCCTCTGGACCATCGGCTACGATACGATCTATGCCCACCAGGACAAGGAAGACGACGCGCTGGTCGGCGTGCGCTCCACGGCGCGCCTGTTCGGTGAGCATACCAAGGCTTGGCTGAGCGCTATCTACGGCCTCGCCACGCTGTGCTTCATCATCGCCTTTGCCCTCGCCGATGTTGGCATTCTCGGCTTTATCGGTCTTGCCATCGCCATTTTGATGTTCGCCTGGCAGGTTCTGATCATCGATATCGACAACCCGGACCAATGCCTGCGCCTCTTCAAGTTCAACGGGCGCATCGGCGCGGTGATCTTCCTGGCGCTTGTCGTCTCGCTCGCCAGCTATAACTGACCGGTCAAGCGGCCCGCCCGTGACGCACAACGACACAGGCCCGGCAGGGAAACCGGGCCTGTGTCGCTGGAGGTATGGTCGGATTTGCGAGGATTGCCCGTTCAGCGGCGGGCAATGATTTCCTTGCCTTCGATCTTCATCGCCACGCCGAGGCTGCCGGTCGTGCGGCGGACCAGGAAGCGGGGGCGGCGGGCGGCGAAGTAGGAATGGCGGCGGCGCGGACGTGCAGCCTGGGTGCGCAGGTCGCCGAGATGGTTTTCCAGCGGGCGTGCCACGCCATCGGCTTCCACCATCAGCATCGGAATGCGGAAGGCTTCCGACCAGCTGCGCCAGTCGGCGGCGATGTCGCAGAGATCATGGGCGACAAGCAGCGGAATGCACAGGTCCGGATCGTCGTGATGCAGTTCCAGCGTCACGGTCACGTCGCCGTTTCCGTGATCGATGGCGCGGGCGGCAACACCCTTGAAGGCGCGCGCCGGCAGTGCGAACGACAGCGGAAGCCCGCTGCCGGGAAGGATTTTGCGGAGTACGGCGCCGCGCTCGTCGATGGTGATGGAGACATCGCCGGCAGCATCATGCAGCCCGTACGTGATCTGCTGGGGAAACCGCGCCGGATCGAGCCGAAGCGTTGCACCTGCCCATGAGGGTTTCAGAACCGTATTTGTCATCTCGAAACTTACCCTTGTTTTACCTGAGAGCCGTTTGCCGGTCTTCTGTCGGGACTTTGTCGTCCTCTGATGGGCTCAACATAGGCGGCGCACTTCCAGAAGCGCTTAAAAATTGCGGTTAAGAAATTCTAGCGTCTTCCGATGGTTAGCAAAAACCAAGCCGTCAGGGTTTCCGTTTCGTGAAAAAGATCCGTCGTGTTCTGTCACAGCACAAGATCAGCTTCGCGAAAGGTCGGGACAAGCCTGCCGTGCGAAGGCAGGACAGCAATTCTTTAAGTTTCGTTGATGTATCATTCGCGCACGTCATCTGTGCGCACAGGAGATAAAGAGGCGTCGAAATGGTATCAACTTACCTGAGCTACGATCTTGTCACGCGGGATCTTTCCGCGAGCCTGAAGCGCGTCTCAAACCAATCGACCGTCTCCCGTGAAGCGGAATATTACAAGGAGAACATCGGCAAGGTTACGTCCGTCGATGAATTCCTTGATGATTACCGCCTCTACTCCTATGCCATGAAGGCCCACGGCCTGGAGGACATGACCTACGCCAAGGCCTTCATGCGCAAGGTCCTGGAAAGCGATCTGTCGGACGACAACAGCTTTGCAAATCTCGTGGCGGACGATCGGTATCGCGATTTTGCCACCGCCTTCAATTTTTCTTCGGCGGAAAAGACCGCGCAATCGTCCACCCAGGTCGGTGCGATGGTGGACCTCTATACGGAGACCATGGTCAGCCAGGGTGACAACGTCACCACGGAGACGAACTACTTCAACGCCATGATGGACGAGGTCGGCGGCGTCGACGATGTCCTCAACAACAACCGCCTGCGCGACTATCTTTTGACCTCCTACGGTATCGATCAGCGCTATTATTCCCGCTCGCTGATCCGCGGCGTACTGTCGAGCGACACGAGCGATTCCTCCAGCTACATCAACCAGACGCTTGGACCCCAGCGCGACGATCTGAACGCCAAGCTGTCGGATGCCAATACCCGCCTGGATGCGGCGACGACGGACAACGAGAAGAAAGCGATCAAGGCGGAGATCGCAGGGTATGACGCCTCGCTGGCGACGATCCAGAAATATTACGACATGGCCGACGCCTTCCAGTTCAACGCCGATGGCTCGGCGCCTTCCACGGGCGCGCAGACGGCCGACCAGAAGGCGACGGTCAACAGCCTCTATGTGAGCCAGCAGGAACGTGTCTCGACCGCCACGGCGCTGGCCGATGCGACCTATTTCGAGCAGAAGATTGCGACCGTCGACAATGTATCCGATATCATCGCGGATACCCGGCTCTATAAGTTCATCAAGACCGCCTACGGTCTCACGGGCGCCACGGTCGTGAGTTCGACGATCGAACAGATCCTGACCAGCGACCTCAACGATCCGACCAGCTATGCCAACACCTTTGGCAAAAGTCGTCCGGAATATCTGAAGCTCGCTCAGGCCTTCAATTTCAACACCGATGGCACGGTTGCGGTTGGCAGCGCGCAAACGGCAGCGCAGACCGAGGCCACCAAGAACCTCTATTACAACACCTACGACGATGTGCAGGACAAAGCCGACGAAAAGGCGATCAGCCTCTACAAGGCGGCCATCTCCGAGATCGATACGGTCGATGAGTTCCTGGCCAAGTCCGATGTCTATAGCTTCGCCCTGAAAGCGGTCGGCATCGATCCGGACGAGGTGTCGAAATTCACGATCAGCCAGGTCCTGAAGAGCGATCTGGAAGACAAGAAGAGCTATGTCTACGGGCTGAAGGACGAACGCTACCTGACGCTTGCCAAGGCCTTCAACTTCGGCAAGGACGGCAATGTCACGGTGCCGCTGACGGCGCAGTCGCAGGGCACGATCACCTCGATCGCCTCCGACTATACGGTGATGAAGACGCGTTTCCTCGACAAGGACGCGACGACGAAGGCCAAGGAGGATGCAAAGGCCGAGGTGAGCTACTATTCGGAAAAGATGCTCAGCATCCAGACCGCCTCGGAATTCATCAACGACGACCGGCTAACGAATATTGTTCTGACCGCCTATGGCATTGATCCCGGCACCGTCGATAAGAACTTCCTGAAGCAGGTCTTCTCCTCCGATCTGGGCGACCCGAACAGTTTCGTCAACAAGCAGGAAAATTCCGTCTGGGCGGAAATCCTCGGCACGTTCAATTTCGATGCGCGTGGCAACCTGACGGACGATTTCAACAACGGCACGCAGTCGCGCGGCAAGATCATCGAGACGCAGAACAAATACACGCGCCAGACGCTGGAAGAGGAACAGGGCGAGACGAACAACGGCGTTCGACTGGCGCTTTACTTCGAGCGCATGGCACCGACCATGACCAGCGCCTACGACATGCTGAGCGATTCCGCCTTGCTGGAATTCTTCCGCGTCAGCTTCCAGTTGCCGGACAGCTTCAGCAACCTCGACGTCGACAAGCAGGCAGAACTGGTCAAGAAGTACATGAACCTTGAGGATCTGAAAGATCCGGACAAGGTCGGCAAAATGGTCGATAAATTCACCGTGATGTACGATCTGCAGAACGGCGAAGCCTCCTCGTCGGCCCTGTCCATTCTGACCAGCACGTCAAGCAGCATTGGCATCAGCGCTGACCTGCTGACCTCGCTCGCGCAGAAATAAGGTCGTTCCTACGGCAGTGAGATGACCTTTCCGGGGTTCATGATCCCGGCGGGGTCGAAGCTCCGCTTGATGCGGCGCATCAGGTCGATCTCGATGTCGGAGCGGATTAAGGCCAGTTCGTCGCGTTTCAACTGGCCGATGCCGTGCTCGGCGGAAATCGACCCACCGGCCTCCAGCACCAGCCCATGCACGATCGCATTCATCTCCCGCCAGCGGGCGAGGAAGGCCGCCTTGTCGGCACCGACCGGCTGCGAGATGTTGTAGTGGATATTGCCGTCGCCGAGATGGCCGAAGGCGCAGACACGCGCGCCGGGCATGGCATCGAGCACGCGTTTTTCCGCCTCCGCCATGAAGCTCGGGATCTTCGACACCGGTACGGAGACATCGTGCTTGATCGATCCGCCTTCCGGCTTCTGCGCATCCGACATGCTTTCGCGCATGTGCCAGAGCGCCTTCTGCTGTGCCACGGAACTCGCGATCACCGCATCCTCGATCAGGCCGGCTTCCAGCCCCTGTTCGAGCAGATTGTGCATCATCGCCTCCGCCGTCTCGGCGGAATCGTTCGTTGAGATGTCGACCAGCACGTACCACGCATGCGCGGTCGGCAGCGGATCGCGGACATTGGCGATATGGCGGGTGGTAAAATCGATGCCGATGCGCGGCATCAGTTCGTAACCGGTCAGCGCCGTGCCGCAGAGGTTGGAGGCCTTCTCGAACAGGGACAGCGCGTGATCGGGGGAGGGCAGTCCGACGAACGCCACCTGATGGCCGGCCGGCTGCGGGAATAGCTTCAGCACCGCCCCGGTGATCACGCCGAGCGTGCCTTCCGCGCCGATGAAGAGGTCGCGCAGGTCGTAACCGGTATTGTCCTTCTTCAGCCGGCGAAGTCCGTCCCAGATTTCGCCGGTCGGCAGCACGACCTCCAGCCCCAGGCAGAGCTGGCGCATATTTCCATAGGCGAGAACCGCCGTGCCGCCAGCATTGGTCGAGAGGTTTCCGCCGATCCGGCACGAACCCTCCGAGCCGAGCGACAGCGGAAACAGCCGGTGCCCGCTCTCCGCCGCCTTCTGCACATCCGCCAGAATGCAACCGGCATCGACCACCATGACGTTCGCCAACGGATCGATGTCGCGGATGCGGTTCATGCGCTCGAGCGACAGGATGATGGCGGTGCCGTCCTCGCTCGGCGTCTGCCCGCCAACAAGGCCCGTATTGCCGGTCTGCGGCACGATCGGGGTTTTCGTTTCGCTGGCAAGCGTCAGGATGGCCGAGACCTCCTCGGTCGAGCCCGGCTTCAGGATCATCGAGGATTTGCCATGGTAGAGGCCGCGATTTTCGACCAGCCGCGGCGCGATCTCCGCCGCCTCCGTCATCGCGTTCGCCGGTCCCACGAGGGCTGCGAAGCGGGCGAGCAGTTCGGAGGAGGGGCTGCGGAGATCCATGGCGATTGCCTTCCTGCTGGTCTGTAAGTCGCGTGTCTGGCTAGTGGTCCCTGGGCGCTGCGGCGCGGATGAGACGGTCATTGATCGCTTCGCCAAGTCCCTGGTCGGGAATGGCGGCGATGGCGATACGGCCTGCGCCCATCGCATCGGCGGCATGCAGCATGTCGAAGAGATTGCTCGCCGCTTCCGCCAGGTCGCCGCTTGCACTGAGGTCGAACACCGCAGAGGCGATATCCGCTCCCGAGACGGGCTTCCCGCCGAAGCGGATCAACACCTCGCCCGGCCTGACAGCGGTTGCGTTGAGGCGCACGGATGCATTCGGCGCATAGTGAGAGGCGAGCATGCCGGGCGCTTCGATGGTCGGGGCAGGAGAGGCCTGCCGCTCGACGGTCCGCCTCGCCACGCGCTCAATGTCCTCTGCCGCAATCCCGCCGGGTCGCAACAGCCGGATGCGCTCGCCCTCGACCTTGACGATGGTGGATTCGACGCCGACATCGGCCTGGCCGCCATCCAGGATCAGGGCAAGCTTGTCCCCCAGATCCTCGGCCACATGCTCGGCGCTGGTCGGGCTGATGCGGCCGGAGGTATTGGCGCTGGGCGCTGCAAGCGGCCGGTCGAAACGGCGGATGAGATCGCCGGCAAAACCCTTCGGCACCCGCACGCCGACGCTGTCCAGTCCGGCGGTGGCAAGCGCATGGATGCCGCAATCGGTTTTGAGCGGCAGCACCAGCGTCAACGGGCCCGGCCAGAAGCTTTCCGCCAGCCGCCGCGACAAGGGATCGAAGAGCGCGTAGCGTTCGGCCATGGCGAGATCCGCCATATGGCAGATCAGCGGGTTGAAGCGCGGTCGTCCCTTGGTCTCGTAGATGCGGGTGATGGCGGCGGGATTGGTCGCATCCGCGGCAAGACCGTAGACGGTCTCCGTCGGAATGGCGACGGGAAGGCCCTCGGCCAGACGCGCGGAAGCCTCGGCCAAAGCCTGCTCCGGTTCCCAGGAAATGTCGATGATGCGCGCCGTCATGATGGCCGTTTCCATAGACCCAAACGGCAAGACGGCGCAAATTCTTTTCGGGGAGGCCGGCGGCTCAGAGCGTCTTGATGATCTCGCGCAGCGTCTCGTCGCGGGCGCCAAGCAGCAGCACGTTGCGCAGCGCATCGCCCGGATCGCCGGTGCGGAACAGAAGCCCGTTGCCGCGGACCCGACGGTTGATCCGTGTTCCGCTTTCGTCGTCCGCCTCGATCGCGACGGCGAAGTACATCCGCCCGTAATCGGTACGAATATTCTGGAAAAAGTCCGTCTCGTCGCCGATGCTGGCAACGAAGTTGCAGATGTAGAAGGACCAGTCGATCGGCGTGTCGCGCCCGAAGATCGTCCGCGCTGCCGTCACATGGCAGTAGCCGAGATGCGGCTGTTCCTCGAGCGAGCGCGAGAAGATCACCTTGGGAAACCGGATCGACCGGTGAACGCTGTTCAGCCGCTCATGCGTCTTTTCGCCGGCAGACGTCAGCTTCTTTTCTGTGCGGGCCGCCACTTCCTGATAGGTGAGGTAGCGTTTCTCCTCCGGCAGCCAGTCCCGGCTGTCGCGCGAAATCTTGCCCGTGCGCAGAAATTCCGAATGCGCGGCCGGCTTCAGCTTCGGAACCGAGGGCCTGAACGGTTTGGCCTCGAAATATCTGAGCTTCGGTTTGGTGGTCACAGCCGATCAACTCCCGTGGGCCGCGCCAGTTTATGACGGCTTCCTTAACGGTGGCTTGCGCCGTTCCCGAGACTTGTCGTTTTGTGGTGGGCGCAAACGTGCGGGAGGCAGCAAAATCCCGCCCCTGATACGCTTCCTGCGGCATGGGTGTCGCGTTTGGTATGGATGTCGCATTTTGTCGTCAATGCGGAAGCGTATGTCGCATTGTCCACTGTGAGGCGGATCAGCGGCTCGGATATAGTGAGGCAGACTCGAAAACCCCGTCTCCCGCGGGCGGTGAAGAGCAAGGCCGGTCGAAGCCGGCGCTGTGCCTCCAGCAACGGCGGAACGCTGCCGGTGGCGAACCTGCCACTTGTTGCGGTCTTCCCGAACCGGGTTCTTGAGAGTTGACGCTTGGCCCACGTGGCGGGCGAAGGTGCGGGTTTTGCGCTTGTGGCGAAAATCCCTCCGTCTCCGCCGTCTTCGACAGGAATGTAGACCATGGATATTCGCAACACGGTGCTGCGGCAGCTCAAGAACCAGCGCGAAGGCTTCAGCCTTGAGCAGCCCTTCTATATCGATCCGGATTACTATCGCCTCGATCTGGAGATGATCTGGTATCGCGACTGGCTGTTCCTTGGCCACGACTGCGAAATTCCGAAGGCGGGCAACTATTTCACGGTTCAGATCGGCGATTACCCGGTCGTCGTGGTGCGCGGCCGCGACAAGCTGATCCGCGCCTTCCACAACACCTGCCGCCACCGTGGCCACCGGGTCTGCACGCAGGACAAGGGCGCGTCCGCCAAGCTCGTCTGCCCCTACCACCAATGGACCTATGATCTCGATGGTTCGCTCGTCTTCGCCCGCCAGATGGGCGAGGATTTCGACAAGTCGCAATTCGGCATGAAGCCGGTCCATTGTGAGACCGTCGGCGGTTACATCTTCATCTGTCTGGCCAACGAGGCGCCGGATTTCGCCCCCGTGCGCGCCACCGTCGAGCCTTACATGGCGCCGCACCGCCTCTCGGAAGCGAAGGTCGCTCACAAGAACACCATCATCGAAAAGGGCAACTGGAAGCTCGTCTGGGAAAACAACCGCGAATGCTACCATTGCGCCGGCAACCACCCGGAACTCTGCCGCACCTATCCGGAGGCGCCGACGGCGACCGGCGTGCAGGGTGCCGCCGACGATCCGTTCATTTCCGAGCATTGGGAGCGTTGCGAGGGTGCCGGCCTGCCGAGCAGCTTCAACATGCACCAGAGCGGCCAGTTCCGTGTGGCCCGCATGCCGCTGATCCAGGATGCCGAAAGCTACACCATGTCCGGACAGCGCGCCGTCAAGCGCCCGCTGTCGGATGACGTGACGATCAGCCATATCGGCACCATGCTGCTCTTCCATTACCCGACCACCTGGAACCACATGCTGGGCGACCACGCGATCTCCTTCCGGGTGCTGCCGATTTCGGCGGAGGAAACCGCCGTCACCACCACCTGGCTCGTGCACAAGGATGCGGTGGAAGGCGTCGATTACGATCTCGAAGAACTGACCCATGTCTGGAACATGACCAATGACCAGGACCGGTCGATCGTCGAGGAAAACGCCTTCGGCATCCGTTCGCCCGCCTATGAACCCGGCCCCTATTCGCCGGACCATGAAGGCGGTGTCATGCAGTTCGTCGAGTGGTATCGCAATTTCATGATCAACCGGCTTCAGGGTGATCAGGCCAAGCTTGCAGTCGTAGCATAACCGAATGACAGTGGATCTCGCCTACAAGCATGTCGATGAGATGCGGCCCTGGTCCGACCGGACGCATCTCCTCGAATGTGTCGCCTGGACGCCGGAAGCCCCGGATGTCATGACCTTCACCTTCAAGGCGGATCGGCCGGGGCACTGGTTCCGGTATATGCCGGGGCAGTTCATCACGCTGGAACTGCCCGTCGGTCCGGAACCGCTGCTGCGCACCTATACTCTGTCGTCCACACCCTCGCGGCCCTACACGGTGGCGGTCACGGTCAAGGCACAGAAGAACTCCATCGGCACCCGCTGGATGTTCGAGAACCTGAAGCCGGGCATGAAGATCCGCGCCATCGGGCCGCTCGGCGATTTCTCCTATGTGAAGCATCCGGGCGAGAAATATCTCTTCATCTCCGCCGGTTCCGGCATCACGCCGATGATGTCGATGACGCGCGACATGGCCGACCGCCAGCCGGACAGCCAGATTTCCTTCATCCACTGCGCGCGTTCCCCGGACGACATCATCTTCCGCTGGGAGCTCGAATATCTCGCCCGGCACCTGCCGCATTTCCAGCCGGGCTTCATCGTCGAGAACGTCGGCCGCTCGCAGCTCTGGAGCGGCCTGCGCGGCTTCATCGACAAGGCGAAGATCGCGCTTCTGGCCCCGGATTTCCTTGATCGCACCGTCTTCTGCTGCGGACCGGACCCGTTCATGGCAACGGTCCGGGAATCGCTGGCCGGCGCCGGCTTCGACATGGGCCGGTACCACGAGGAAACCTTCCAGCCCGTCGCACCGGTCGCGCCTGTCGTGGTCCATGAGGGCGAGGAGGGGGCTCCCGCCCACAAGGTGCGGTTTGCCATGGCCGGCAAGGAAGCCACCTGTGAGCCGGGCTTCACCGTGCTGCAGACGGCAAGGGCCGCCGGCGTGCGCATCGGGGCGGCCTGCGAATCCGGCCTCTGCGGCACCTGCCGTGTCATGCTTCTCTCGGGCGAGGTGGACATGAACCACAATGGCGGCATCCTCGATGACGAGATCGAGGAGGGCTATATCCTCGCCTGCTGCTCGCGTCCGAAGACGGATATCGAGGTCGAGGTCTGACGCGAAGGACCACCGAACCGATGCGCGTGGGGCGGACGCATCACGACCTCGTGGTGCGGTGCCTGACACGGAACCTCTGGCGCAGCATCAGCGTTTCTGCTTCAATAAAGCAGGAAGAGGAAGTTCCCATGAACAGGTTTACCAAGAAACTGGCCGTTATTGCGACAGCGTTCGCAGTAACGGCGACCGGTTTTTCTCCAGCCTTCTCGATGCCGACCTTGCCGGGCGGCGTCGTGACGGCTCCGGCGCCGGTCATCCGCGTCCAGGGCCACCATGAATACGGCGACAACATGCCCCGTCGCTGGGAGCCGCGCAGCTATCACCGCTTCGATCGACGCGGCGATGGCTACTATAACGGCTATCGCGGCTATCGGGATCGTCGCCAGGGCTATCGCTACCACAACGGCTTCTGGTTCCCGCTGGGTGCCTTCGCGGCCGGCGCGATCATCGGCGGTGCCATGTCGCAGCCGCGGGCGGTCGCTCCCGTGCGTCCAGGCCGTTACACCACCGCGCATTATTCCTGGTGCCAGCAGCGCTACAAGACCTACCGCGCCTATGACAACACCTATGTGGCGAACAGCCGCGGCGATCGCCGCTTCTGCAACTCGCCCTATTGATGCGATCGAGGTCCGGCCATTCCGTTCGAGTGGCCGGATTTCCTTCGTCCGGACGGCCTGATGGCAAGTGCAGTTGCTGCTTATGAACGAAGCGTTAATGAGCGGTTCAGGTAGAAGATCCTAAGATGCACCAGAACTGCAGAGAAGAGGGACCGGGGGACATCAGGTCCAGCCTGCAGGGTGTCCGGCGAGGGAGTGGAGATCGATGATGAAGGACTTCTTGAAGAAACTGACGATTGCAGGCCTCTCGGCCTCCATCCTGACCGCATCCGTGCTGCCGAGCCAGGCCATGCCGCTCGTTTCCGCGCCGCACGTGGAAAAGCAGGTTGTCGAGGTTCAGTATCGCGACGACCGCTACTGGGACCGTCGCGGCGACCGTTGGGACCGCCGGTACGACCGTTACGACCGCCGTTGGGACCGCCATGAGCGCCGTCATCATTCAAGTGGCAATGCCTGGGTGCCGCTGGCTGCCGGTGCGCTGATTGCAGGCGCCCTGATTGCCGGTTCCGCCGCCTCGCAGCCGCGCTATGCACCGGCCCCGAGCCGCGCCGGCATCAACCCGCAGCATTACGAATGGTGCTCGGCCCGCTATCGGTCCTATGACAGCTATTCGAACACCTTCCAGCCCTATGGCGGCCCGCGCCAGCAGTGCCTGTCGCCCTATTATTGAACCGAAGCATGTCGGAAGAACGAGAACCGTCCGGTCCTGCCGGGCGGTTTTTGCGTTTGGGGGCAGCGCTTTGGCGCTCAGAGAATCCCGGCCCGTTTGAGCAGCCACCACGCGCCGAAAACCGAGAGCGCCATCAGGCCGAAGGCGAGCGCCGTGCCATGTTCGCCATCGGAAAAGGGCAGGGCGGAGGTATTCATGCCGAAAAAGCCGGTCACCAGCGAGGGCGGCAGCAGGAAGGCCGTCATCAGCGACAGGATGTAGAGGTGGCGGTTCGTTTCAGACGAGAGTTTTGAATCGATTTCTTCGTGCAGCAGCCGGGCCCGGTCCTGCAGCGCATAGACGTCGTGATCCACCGCTTCCAGCCGGCTTGTCAGGCGGCCGGCCACATCATCGAAACCATGCGGCATCTCGTCGTCGTCTGCGGCCGCAGCCCGGCGCAGCAGCGTCAGCACGGTGCGCAGATGCCGGTGCAGGCGCACCACCGTTCGACGCACGGGGGCCAGCCGGCGACGCTCGTCCTGCGTGGTTGCGCCATAGACGACATCCTCGATCTGGTTCAGCTCTTCCGTCAGCTCGATCACCAGTGAGATCAGCGTGCGCTGGAATTCCGCGACGATCAGTTCGAAGATGTCGATCGGCTGGCGATAGCGCGCCGGGTTCTTCTCCACCGCCGCCCGCACCCGGTCAATGGAACGTAAAGGCTGCAGCCGGGTGGTGATCAGCAGATTGTCGCAGACGGCAAAGTGCAGCCAGCCGATATCGCGGGTCTCCTCGTCGAACTCGCGCTGGAAATCCACAAGCGTGCCATAGATCATCCCGTCTTCCAGGGTGATCGAGGCGTGCGTTTCATGCGTCGTCAGCGCCGACACCACCGCGGAGGGCAGTTCGGGAAACTCTTCCAGGAAAGCGGCGACACGCTGATCGGCCAGGTTCAGATGCAGCCAGCGGAAGCCGTTGCCGACAAAACTCAGGTCGGCGCGGGTGGCATCCGGCGGCAGGCGGCGGCAACTGCGCTGCTCCTGGTCGAAGGTATAGGCCCAGACGAGCCCGGGAATGGACTGGACGATGGACAGCATGGGAGGGCTCCTTCGCGGCTGCAGCATAGCATCTAGCCATGACGATGAAACGGCATCAAGACACACCGGAGGCGCAGATGAAAAAGGCGCGCCGGAAAACCGACGCGCCCCGTTGGTGATGGTTCGCCCGAGATCGGGATCAGCCGATCATGGCATTGTCGTTGCGCTTGACGGCAATCACCGTCGAACGCGGCAGCTTGCCTTCGCCATCCGGGAACGGCGCGTCGGGATGCTGGATGCCGACGAAATGCGTGCGCTTGTCGGCAGACCAGGTCTGGCCGGTGACTTCCGCACCCTTCGGTGCCGTCAGGAAGCGCTCGATGCGGCCGGTGGCCGGATCGCCTGCCAGCATCTGGTTGTTGCCCTGGCCGGCGAAGTTGCCTTCGTTGCTGTCTTCCCCGTCCGTCTGGATCCACAGAAGACCGGTTGAATCGAACATCATGCCGTCCGGTGAGTTGAACATGTTGCCTTCGTTGATGTTCGACGAGCCGGCATAGGCGTCCTTGTGAACAGCCGGGTTGCCGGCCATGCAGAACAGGTCCCACTTGAACGTGCCGTTCGCGTGGTCGTCGCCTTCCGGGTACCAGCGCACGATCTGGCCGTATTCGTTCTTCTCGCGCGGGTTGACGGCGCTGATCGCCATGGCATCGCCACCGGCATTGGTGCGCAGCTTGCCGTCCTTGACCTCGCCACGGCGGCTGTTGTTGGTGAGCGCGCAGTAGGCTTCGATGGCAACCGGGTTGATCGCCACCCATTCCGGACGGTCCATGGTGGTGGCGCCCACCTTGGAGGCGGCCTGGCGGGTGAAGACGCAGATCTCGTCCATCGTCATGCCGGTCGTGTCCGGCGTCAGGGCCAGCCACTCGCCGGTGCCGTCATCGGTGAACTTGGCAACGAAGAGCGTGCCTTCGTCGAGCAGATTCGAGGTCTCGCCGCCCGGAACGTAGATGCCGTTCGAGACGAACTTGTAGAGGAACTCGCCGCGCTCGTCGTCGCCCATGTAGACGACCACGCGACCGTCACGGGCAATCACGACAGCAGCGTTTTCGTGCTTGATGCGGCCGAGCGCGGTGCGCTTCACCGGAACCGACTTGGCATTCGAGGGATCGATTTCGACGACATAACCGGCGCGGCGCGGTTCGTTCGGGTTCTTCGCCACGTCGAAGCGCTCATCGAACTTCTCGTAGGCATAGCGCGTTTCGGCGGCAATGCCGTAGCGCTTGTAGTCGGCCGGCATCTTGAACTCGGCATTGGTGGTGCCGAAGTAGCCGTTGAAGTTCTCTTCGCAGGTGAGGTAGGTGCCCCACGGCGTTTTGCCGGCGCCGCAGTTGTTGAAGGTGCCGAGACAGTCGGTGCCGTTCGGATCGGCGGCGGTCTTGAGAAGATCGGAGCCGGCGGCCGGACCGGAAATCTTCATCGGCGTGTTGTGGTGGATGCGGCGGTTGAACGGGCTGTCGACAACGATCTCCCAGCCATTGGCCCCTTCGGCCACTTCCATCACCGTCACGCCCTGCATGTTCTGCAGGATGCGCACGTCATCGAGATTGGCCGGATTGCCCTTCTCGCGATGCGGCAGGTTGATTTCCGGGTTGACGTATTCGTGGTTGACGGCGATCAGCTGGTGCTCGCCGACGACGAAGAGTTCCATGCCGTCGGTGTTTTCACCAAATACCTTGTCGGAGTTTTCAAGGCTGACGCCCTTCGCCGGATCGACATCCGGCACGCCCTTGAACAGCGGCTGGCCCCACTTGGCGAGCGGCTTCCAGGAATAGCCTTCCGGTACGTGGATCGTGTTGTCGGTGGCGATCGGTACCGGCTTGAACGGGAAGCGCGAGGCCTCCTGTGCCTGGGCCGAGGTCGAACTCATCAGGTTGCCGAGCGTGCCCATGGCGGCGGCGGCCGAACCGAAGGCGAGAACGCTGCCGAGGAAACCGCGGCGCGAAATGGCCGAGGCAACGACCCGGTCGAAGTCGGTTTCGGCCGGCGGCGGGTTCTGCAGCTCGTCCCATTCGTCCCAGGACAGCTTGCTTGTGTCGATCTCAGTCATGGTCGTCTCCCCAAGTTGGTTTAGAAGGGTTCCAAACGGGGTTACCCCGCAAGCCATGACAGGCTGATGACGAAAACCACAGCCGTCCAAGAGTTGACCACACTGCGACGGAAGCGCGCAAAACCGGCAAAACATTTGACGTTTACGTAAAAATCAATTAGCCGATAGAGGGAGGATCGGCCAACGTCTGGGTGGAGATGGCGCCGGTCAGGATACAGGATTGCGGAGGAGCATGCCATGTACAAGGCGCCGGTTGAAGACATCGCGTTTACCCTGAAACACGTGGCGGGCCTGGCGCCGGCACTGGCCGAAGGGCGGCTTGGAGATCTGAGCGACGATCTGGTCGATGCCATCCTGTCCGAGGCCGGTCGGTTCGCGACCGAGGAAGTGGCCCCGCTGGCCGAAATCGGCGACCGGCAGGGCGCGAGACTGGTCGATGGCAAGGTCATCGTGCCGGAAGGCTGGGACACACTCTACCGCGCCTGGGCTGAAGGAGGCTGGAACTCACTGACCGCCTCGCCGGATTTCGGCGGGCAGGGGCTTCCGCATATGCTGAACGTCGCGGCGCTCGAAATGTGGAATTCCGGCTCGATGGCCTTCGCGCTCGGCCCGACGCTGACCATGGGCGCGGTCGATGCCCTGACGGCGCATGGTTCCGAGGCGCTGAAGGCGACCTATCTGCCCAAAATGGTCTCCGGCGAATGGACCGGCACCATGAACCTCACCGAGCCGCATGCCGGCTCCGATCTCGGCGTGATGAAGAGCCGCGCGGAACGCCGCGACGACGGTACCTACCGCATTTTCGGCCAGAAGATCTACATCACCTGGGGTGAGCACGACATCACCGACAACATCATCCATCTGGTGCTCGCCCGCCTGCCGGATGCACCGGCCGGAACCCGCGGCATCTCGCTCTTCCTCGTGCCGAAATTCCTGGTGAACGCGGATGGATCGCTTGGGGCCCGCAACGACCTGCATTGTCATTCCATCGAGCACAAGCTCGGCATCCACGGTTCGCCCACCTGCACGATGATCTATGGCGACGGCAAGTTCGGCGACGAACCGGGTGCCATCGGCTACCTGGTCGGCGAGGAGAACAAGGGGCTGGCCTGCATGTTCACCATGATGAACAATGCGCGCCTGGCCGTCGGCATGCAGGGTGTGGCCATCTGCGAGGCGGCGACCCAGAAGGCGATCCAGTATGCCAAGGACCGCACGCAGGGCAAGGCGCCCGGCTGGACGGGATCCGGCATGTCGCCGATCATCGAGCACCCGGATGTCGCGCGCATGCTGGTGACCATGAAGGCGCTGACGCAGGGCGCACGCGCCATTTGTTATGCCTGCGCCCATGCGACCGACATTGCCCATACCGCCGAAGGCGACGAGGCGCGCCATTTTGCCGAACGGGCTGCGCTTCTGACGCCGATTGCCAAGAGCTTTGCCACCGATGCCGGCGTGGATGTTGCGTCCCTCGGCATCCAGGTGCATGGCGGCATGGGCTTCATCGAGGAAACCGGTGCCGCCCGCCTGTGGCGCGATGCGCGCATCGCCCCGATCTACGAGGGCACCAACGGCATCCAGGCCGCCGATCTCGTCACCCGCAAGCTACCGCTCTCCGGCGGTGCGCAGGTGCGCGGTTTCATCGCCGAGCTGAAAGAGATCGCCGAACAGGTGCGCGCCTCCAATCTCGACGGTTTCGGCGAGACGGCGGAACGCCTCTCGGCAAGCCTGGCGGATCTCGAAGAGGCGACAGACTGGCTGCTCGCCCGTCTGGCCGCCGGTGAAGCCGAGGCCGCACTCTCCGGTGCGACACCCTACCAGCGCCTGTTCGGCCTGACGCTCACCGGCGCCTACCTCGCCAAGGGAGCGCTCGCCGACGAGGACCACGGCCGGCCGGAACGTTTGGCCCTCTGCCGCTTTGCCGCCGAAAACCTGATCGCCGAGACGGCCGCACTGAAGGACCGCGTCATCCGCGGCGCCGACAGCCTTGCCGCCGCGCGGATGTTGTTTGGCTAAGGCTCCGCACCGGGCAAGGTGGCCCCTCATCCGCCTGCCGGCACCTTCTCCCCGCCCGCGGGGAGAAGGGGAAAGGCCGCGCCGCCTCCGTTCCCCCTCGCCCCGTTTACGGGGAGAGGGAGCGCCGAGCGCAGCGGAGGCGGGGTGAGGGGCACTCTCCGCGACGGATCGTATTGAACGAGGACAATCCATGACCGACCACATCCTGATCGAACGCCCCGAGACCCATCCCGGCGTGCTCGTGATCCGCTTCAACCGGCCGGACAAGAAGAATGCCATCACGTCGGCCATGTACCGCGCCATGGTCGCCGGTCTGCATGAGGCGGGCCAGGATGCGTCGATCAAGGCGGTCGCCTTTCTTGGCACCGAGGGCTGTTTTTCCGCCGGCAACGACATGGCGGATTTTCTCAGCTTTGCCATGTCCGGCTCGTCGGAACCCCCGGCGGCGGTCGATCTCTTGAAGGTGCTCGCAAGCTACGGCAAGCCGCTCGTTTCCGGCGTTGATGGCCTTGCGATCGGCATCGGCACCACGCTTCACATGCATTGCGACATGACGGTGGCCTCGACACGCAGCCTGTTCAAGACGCCCTTCGTCGATCTGGCGCTGGTGCCGGAAGCCGCTTCCAGCCTGCTCGCCCCGCGCATGATGGGCCACCAGCGCGCCTTTGCGCTCCTCGCCGCCGGCGAGGGCTTCTCCGCCGAACAGGCACGCGAAGCGGGCCTCATCTGGAAGGTGGTGGCACCGGAGGAGGTGGAGATGGAAACGCTGAAACTCGCCGCCGCACTTGCCGCCAAACCCGCAGGGGCGCTGAAGATCGCCCGCGATCTGGTCCGGGGTTCGACCGAAGAGGTGCTCGCCCGTATCGATGCCGAAATGCTGCACTTTTCGGCCCAATTGCGCAGCGCCGAAGCCCGCGCCGCCTTCGAGGCTTTCATGAGGCGGGGCAAATAAACGGGCAGTGGCCCGACCTGCCGTTCATCCTCCGTTAACGGCTGCGGGCCGATGGTCTGCAGTCAGCAAGGATTGATCGGAGGAATGAGGATGATCAGGCTCGGTGCAGGCCTCGTTGTGCTGCTCGTGACATCAGCGGCGGCCATGGCCCAGTCCACGGGTCCCAACACCCGCGTCATCAACGAGAACGATTACAAGCCCCGCCAGCGTTATGTCTGCGTCGTGCCGCCGCAGGACAGTGCCAAGCAGAAATACCCGAATGTCTGCCGTGCGCAGGAAGGCCGGGTCGGCGGGCGCTGCCGGTGTGATGGCGTCGTCGGCAACGGCACGCTGCAACTCGGCGGTTAAGCGGGGCAGCAGCGGGCGGTTGAGCCTTACCGTTCGAGCAGGGCCACCGCTTCCACATGCGACGACCAGAGGAACTGGTCGACAGGGGTCACCGAAACCACTTTGTAGCCGCCCTTAATCAGGATCGACAGGTCGCGCGCCAGCGTCAGCGGGTTGCAACTGACCGCGACGATCTTCCTGACGGGTGACAGCGCCAGCTCCCGACACTGTGCCTCGGCGCCCGCGCGTGGCGGGTCGAACACCACGGCGTCATACACCTTCAGGTCCTGCGGCGTCATCGGCCGGCGAAAGAGATCGCGCCGCTCGACAGTCACCGGCTTCAGCCCTTGCGTCGTGCGCGCCGCCTGGTCGAGCGCCTTCACCGCCTTCTCGTCCGATTCCACCGCATGCACGCCGCTCTTGCGGGCGATCCGGAGTGCAAACGTGCCGATGCCGGAAAACAGGTCCGCGACGCGTTTCGCCTTGCCGAGATGGGCGATTGCCATCGCAGCCATCGCCTCTTCCGCCTCGCGGGTGGCCTGGGTAAAGCCGCCGGGTGGCAACACCACACGCGCGCCACCGAAATCGAGCAGCGGCTTTTCCGGTTCGATCAGGATCTCGCCATTGATCGACACCCGCGCAATGCCGGAGAGTTTCAGCACGACATTGGTGACGGCCCGACGTTCCTGTTCCTTGAGGCCGCCTCGTACGCCTTCCAGCGAGATGTCGAGGCCGGTCACGGTTTCGGTCACGACGATGCGGAAGGCATCGCAGCCGGTGGCCCGCGAAATGGCCTTCAGCGCATCCAGCCGACCAATGATGCCGACGGATGCGATGGGACATTCCACCATCGGCACCACATGGTGCGTCTCGGCCTGGTTGATGCCGATGACGATCTCCTTCTCGCGCCGGCGCACCGTCAGCACCATGCGGCGGCGCTGGTGGGGATGGGATTCCACCGTCTCGCCCACGGCGACATCGATGCCCTGCGATTTCAGCGCGTCGATGAGGAGCTGCCGCTTGAAGGCATTGTAGGGCGCCTTTGCCTGGTGCTGCAGCACGCAGCCGCCGCAGGTGCCGCCGACGCCATCCGGTCCGAAATGCCGGCAGGGCGGCTCCACCCGGTCCGGCGAGGCGGTGGCGATCGACATGATCGTGCCCTGGTTCTTGACCTGTGCAATCGCGACCGTTTCCCCCGGCAGCGCGTAAGGCACGAACACCGGCCCCTCGACCGTATGCGCTACGCCATCGCCCTTGGCGCCGAGGCTTGCGATCTTGACGGTTTGCGTACTCATTCCTGATCCTCGTCGGCATCCTGATGGGCGGCGTCCTTGCGTCCCGCCAGCAGATATTCCTGGTTGCCATCGCCGCCGGCGATCGGCGAGGGGATGAGGCCAAGGCTGGTCCAGCCCAGGTCGTCCACCAGCCAGCGTTCCAGTTCGGCGGCGACATCCGGCGCGCTCTCCGGATCGCGCAGCAGCCCGCCCTTGCCGATTGCTTCGCGTCCTGCTTCGAACTGCGGCTTGACGAGAAGCACGCAATGGGCGCCCTCTTCCGCGAGCTCAAGCGCCGGCGGCAGCGCGAGTTTCAGCGAGATGAAGGAGACGTCCGACACGACGAGCGTCACCGCCACATCGCCAATATCCTCTTGCTCCATATGCCGGGCGTTCAGTCCTTCGAGATTGGTGACGCGCCGGTCGCTGGCGATCATCGGGTGCATTTGCCCGTGCCCGACATCGACGGCCACCACATGCGAGGCGCCCCGCTCCAAAAGCACCTGCGTGAAGCCGCCGGTGGAGGCGCCGATATCGAGACAGGTCTGGCCCGCCGGATCGAGGCCGAAATGATCGAGGGCGGCCGTCAGCTTCAGCGCCGCGCGCGAAACATAGGCCTGCGCCGGGTCATCGATGGCAAGCTCTGCATCGCCGGTGATCACCTGGCCTGGCTTTTCAACGACGGCGCCATTGACGCGCACGGTGCCGCGTAAAACCGCATCGCGGGCACGCGAGCGGCTGGCAAACAGACCGCGGCTGACGAGCAGCTGGTCCAGTCTTTCGGAGGTCTTGGAGGTCATCTGCCGTCAATGCCGGTCCTTGGGTCCCGGCGCAAGGAAAAAGGCGAGGAGCCGCGCACAAGACTTGACGATTGTCAGGTCTGGCGAAGTCGAGCCTGGACCAGGGCCAGAAAAGTTGAGCTTCGGTCGGGATACGCGGGAGTTGAAGCGCCGGGGCAACGCAATTTTAACATCCATCGGATTCTCTGTCGGCAACGGTGTGAACCGAATCTCTGAGTGCGGTGTGTGATGTTCCTGAAAAATCTCTCCCTCAATAAGAAGCTGATCAGCACCTTCCTGGCGCTGATGTCCGTCTGCCTTCTGGCATCGGCGGTTGTCTTCCTCCAGGCTCTGCGTTCGGCGGATGCCTCGCGCGGGTTGACGATTGCCCAGGAGATCCAGGCGGCTGTCGCCGATACGGCGGAATCGCAGCTGGAACTCGCCTTCAACCAGCGCGGCTACATGCTGACGGGCAATCCGGACCTGCTGAACGGCGTCTATGCCAAGCAGAAAGAGACGGTCGCAGCCCTGGACGCCGCGCTGAAACCGGCCGCCGACGATGCCGCGATCGCGCGCACGCTGACCGACCTGAAGAGCGCCTCCGAGAGCTTCTTCGCATCCGTGGTCGAGCCGCAGCTGAAGGCGCGTCAGGCGGCCAAGGATCCGGCATCCATCGAAGCCGTCGTCAAGGCCGCCGGCGAGGCCTCGCCGGAGCTGGAGCGCTTCCGGGGGCTCGCCGCACAGCTGAAGGGCAATCTCAACAGCCTCACCACCGCCAAGGTGCATGAACAGGAGCAGGCGCATGCCGTCGTCCTGTGGACGCTGGTGATCGGCGGCGCCGTGGCCGGCGTCATCTCCATCGGCCTCATCTGGCTGCTGTCGCAGGCGATCGTCACCCCCATCGTCGGCATGACCCGCGCCATGAGCGCGTTGGCGGCCGGCAACAACGATATTGCCGTGCCGGCCCTCGACCGCACGGACGAAGTGGGCCAGATGGCCAAGGCCGTCGCGGTGTTCAAGGATGCGGCCATCGAAAAGGTCCGGCTGTCGAAGCAGACCGAGGAACTGCGCCTGACGAGCGAAGAGGAGCGCCAGGCCAACGACGCCCGCAAGGCGCGCGAGGCCGCGGAAATCGAGTTCGCCATGAATTCGCTGGCCGACGGCCTGTCGAAACTGGCCGATGGCGATGTCGCCTACCGTCTGGACCGTCCCTTTGCCGAGCACCTGGACCGGGTGCGGGGCGATTTCAACGTGGCGGTGGAGAAGCTGCAGTCCGCGCTGGAGAGCGTTGGCCGCAATGCGTCCGCCATCAATGCCGGCGCCGTCGAGATCCAGTCCGCAACCGATGATCTCGCCAAGCGCACCGAGCGCCAGGCGGCTTCCGTCGAGCAGACGGCGGCGGCCGTCGAAGAGGTGACGACCACCGTGAAGGACGCCGCCAAGCGGGCGGAAGATGTCGGCCAGCGCGTCGAGCGGGCTCGCCTCGGGGCGGAAAAATCCGGCGAAGTGGTGCGCCGTGCGGTCGCCGCCATGGAAGGCATTTCCAAGTCCTCCGGCGAGATCATCAACATCATCAGCGTCATTGATGACATCGCCTTCCAGACCAACCTTCTGGCGCTGAATGCCGGTGTCGAAGCCGCCCGCGCCGGGGAAGCCGGCAAGGGTTTTGCGGTCGTCGCCCAGGAAGTGCGCGAACTCGCCCAGCGCTCCGCCAATGCGGCCCGCGAGATCAAGACGCTGCTCACCACCTCCAGTCAGCAGGTGGATGCCGGTGTGGCGCTGGTCGGCGAGACGGGCGAGGCGCTGGAAGCGATCGTCGTCGAGGTCCAGCAGATCAACGATAACATCAAGGCGATCGTCACCTCCTCGCGCGAACAGTCGATCGGCCTGCAGGAAATCAACACCGCGATTGCCGCCATGGACCACAACACGCAGCAGAATGCCGCGATGGTGGAGGAACAGACGGCCGCCAGCCATACGCTTGCCCGCGAGGCCGGCGAACTGGACGAACTCCTGCGCCAGTTCAAGCTCGGAGCGGGTGCCGCCATCCAGCGGCCGCAGGCACCGCGGCCCGCCGCCCCGGCGGCAAGCCCGGTCTCTGCAGCAACGGCACCTCAGCCGATGGCGCGCCCCATGGCAAAGCCTGCGGCAAAACCGGCAGCCCAGCCCGCGGCCACCGCAGTGGCAAGACCGGCCATCGGTCGTGGCCCGGTTGCCGCCACGGCCTCCGCCCGCCCGGCGGCTTCACCTGCAAACGCGCTGCACGGCAAGCTCGCCCAGGCCTTTGGCGGCGGCAAGCCGGCGCAAGACAATTGGGAAGAGTTTTGATCTCTTCCATCGGAGAGACAAGGATCAAGAGGCGGGCCGCAACCCCGCCTCTTTTTTGTTTATCCCCCTTCCGTCCCGCGGCCCGCGTGCTACCTTTCGCGCGATTTCGGGTGGGGTAAGATCATGCATAAACTTTTGAGCCTGGCGGCAGCCGGCCTTCTCTGCGCAACCGCCGTTCCGGCCTTGGCGAACGATTCGATGGCGGAGCTGCGCACCGGCGGGCTTGCCTATGTTGTCACCGAAGACGTCTCGATGGTCGAGGAAAACCTCTTTCTCTCGATGGACGAGGTGCGTGTCGATTACGTGTTCAAGAACACCAGCGACAAGGATGTGACGAGCATCATCGCCTTCCCGATGCCGGACATCGTCACCCAGCCGGAGAGCAATGTCGCGGTTCCGGATTTCGAGGCCGACAATTTTTTGGGCTTTACCGTGACGCAGGACGGCAAGCCGATCCAGCCGCAACTGCAGCAGCGGGTGAGCGCCCTCTCGATCGACTGGACGGACGAGTTGCGCAGCCGAAACATCTCGCTCCTGCCCTATAGCGACAAGGCGGCCGAGGACCTGAAGACGCTGCCGCCCGAGACCCTGAAGGACTGGGCGGGCCGCGGCCTTCTTTATCCCGATACCTTCGATGCGGGGCAGGGATGGCAGACCGTCTACCGGCCGCTCTGGACGCTGCAATCGGTCTACTGGTGGAAGACCACGTTTCCGGCCGGCAAGACGGTGCGCGTCAGCCACCGGTACAAACCGAGCGTCGGCGGCACGGTGGCCTTGAGCTTCATCGACCACGGCAAGCCGGGCTTCAACTATGACAGCTACAAGACCCGCTACTGCCTGGACGATGCCTTCATGAAAACGGCCGCCAAGCTGGAAAAGGCCGCCCCGCCGGACGGCCCGACCTATACGGAAGCCTGGCTCTCCTACGTGCTGAAGACCGGCGCCAACTGGGGCGGCAACATTGCGAAGTTCAAGCTGACGATCGACAAGGGCAAACCGGAAAACTACGTGAGCCTCTGCGCCGACGGCATCAAGAAAACCGGCCCGACAACGTTCGTGATGGAAAAGACCGATTTCTGGCCGGAAAAGGATCTGGATATTCTGTTTCTGGTGGCGCCGAGCGGGAATTGAGGGGGTGGCGTCTGAACCCGGCGTCTAGTCGCACGCTGCAGGCAGGGGCAGTTGCGTTAGAAAATGTTTCACCACAGACGACAGCGCGTCCTTGAGGCACGACAGTGCCGCGGGTCGATCTCCCCCCCTCCGTGTGGGGGAGATGGCCGGCAGGCCAGGGGGGCTGCCGCGAAGGCCGAGTGACGCGAAGGGCGAGGGCCGTCGCCAAATTCGGCGCAGAATAGGTGATATCGGCGGGCGCTATGTCGGCAAAGGTGCTGACCGGCGACAGAAACTGAGTTGGTAGTTGTAGAGGTTCTTTAATCTGGCGCGATAGCTATGAGGAGAAACTGCCGTTTAACTTAAATGTGCCGCGAAGAAATCAAATTCGATAACACGCCAGATATAGGCGATTGCTCACTGCGCGTCCTGTGATCGGTCAGCATTTTGGACTTTCTAAATTTAACCTCAATAGCTTGTTTCGATACCTCGAAATATGTCGAAAGACGCGACAGCAATTCCTCATAGGGCGTGTAGTTGCAGGGCTGGTTGTCGACAAATATGTACCCATGCCCACGGTCGCGGATGTCCAGGTCGCAGCGGAAATGAGCTGTCTTTTTGAAGAATTCCACATCAGGGAGCAGGAGTTCGGCTGCGAATGCGTTGGCCTGATACTCGAGTCGCTCATAGTTGAAGATTTCGTCCCTTTCACGGGTAATGAAAAGGTCTCGTTCAATAATCGTTTCGGAATGCAAATAATGCTCGTGGCTCAGACAAAAATGCCCAATTTCATGAGCAATGGTGAATCGCTCTCGCGTTTCCCTCGAGTGCGAATTGATCTCAATGAGCTTTCGTCCGAAGTTCGCTGAGCCTAGAATGGTGACACCGTCCGCATCGAACACAGCCCGATCGGCGAACCGCAGTTCGATGGATAGGCTTCGGCAAATCTGTACTAAGTCGACTGCGCCTGACTCATAGCTGGCTAATTCGAGAATTTCACGTGCGGCCGCCTTTATCTGTTCTATTGATAGGAATGGTACCGACAGACGGATGCGTTCATTCTCTTGTTGAGTGCTCTCGGCAGAGTCGGGATCAAGGCTATCCAGAAACTGACGGATCGAGCCAAAATAATCCCCGTCATGATAGGCTGAAAACTTAAGCGACTTGGTAGAGTTATCATCGCGGAAAATTTGAGATTGGACAAACCCACGCTCGACACACGAGCCCCTGCGATCGGCAATGATCTCAAGGCCCTTATCATCGTATTTAACGATGCCCATATGGGCATTTCTAGCAACTTTCTCAGCTCCAGACTGCAATCGTGAGGTGACAATGATGACGCCCTTGACTGCGCAAGGGAACATGCGACCAATTTTCGAGGAGAAATCGTTTACGTAAATTTCGGAGACGTTTGCGTCATGGTTCTTGCACTCGAAAATAACGTACAGGTGAGGGGCATTTCGCCCCGTACGATACAACTCTAAAACGATATCGAATTCGACATCTGCTTCACGATCGCGGCAGTAATATTTCTTTTTCTTATAAATTCTGCAGTTTTCTGACGGGTACAGCCCGAAGATGAGCTCTCCACGATCTCGTTGATCGAGGAGATACTGGTAAAAAACATCCTCCAGGCTATTGCCTCTGCTTGTCGAATTCACGACTCGCCTCAATGGTGTAGGGCTGATGAATATTCATTTTAGTTTGCAAACGGCATTTGCAAAGCCAATTGTTCCCACGGGCCCAGCCAGTAAACAGTTTGTTCGGCTGCGATCAATACTCTAGCATTTTTCAAGTTTGCGCCGGAAGATAATCCTCAGGGCGCTCTGGCCCAGATTAAATCTGCTATGACCGCCTCAGGCCGATAGCAGCCTTCGGCAACCAGCATCCACCCATCACCCAGCCGCGCCCACCTGAACCCCACGCCCCAGTGCCGTGAACACCGTTTTCACGATCCCGGCGCGGTCGAGGCCGGCTTTGGCGTACATCACTTCGGGTTTCGCCTGGTCCATCCAGAGATCCGGCAGCACCAGCGAGCGGATTTTGAGGCCGTTGTCGAGGAGGCCGTCGTTGGCGAGGAAATGCATGACCTGCGACCCGAACCCGCCGGCAGCGCCTTCTTCCACGGTCAGCACGATCTCGTGGTGGCGGGCAAGCTGGCGGATGAGGTCGTGGTCGAGCGGTTTGGCAAACCGCGCATCGGCAACGGTCGTGGAAAGGCCCGCGGCATCGAGATCTTCGGCGGCCAGCAGACACTCGGCAAGTCGGGTTCCGAAGGAGAGCAGCGCCACCTTGGCGCCCTGCTTCATCACACGGCCCTTGCCGATTTCCAGAATGTCGCCGCGCTCCGGCAGGTCGACGCCGACGCCTTCGCCGCGCGGATAACGGAAGGAGATCGGCCCGTCGTCATAAGCCGCGGCGGTGCGCACCATGTGCTTCAGTTCCGCCTCGTCGGCCGCCGCCATCACCACGAAGCCGGGGAGGGAGGCGAGGAAGCCGGTGTCGAAGGAGCCCGCATGCGTCGGCCCGTCGGCGCCGACGAAACCGGCGCGGTCGATGGGAAAGCGCACCGGTAGCCCCTGGATCGCCACGTCATGCACCACCTGGTCATAACCGCGCTGCAGGAAGGTGGAATAGAGTGCGCAGAAGGGCTTGTAGCCTTCAGACGCGAGGCCGGCCGCAAAGGTCACCGCATGTTGTTCGGCAATGCCCACATCGAAGGTGCGGGCGGGATAGAGGTTCTGCAGCTTGTCGAGCCCCGTGCCATTCGGCATGGCCGCGGTAATGCCGACGATCTTGTCGTCGAGCGCTGCTTCCTGCACCAGCGCTTCGGCAAACACGTTTGTGTAGCTCGGCGCGTTCGGTTTCGCCTTGGCCTGCGCGCCGGTGATGACGTCGAACTTGTTGACGCCGTGATATTTGTCGGCGGCGGCTTCCGCCGGCGCATAGCCCTTGCCCTTCTGCGTCACCACATGGATCAGCACCGGGCCCTTGGCATTGTCACGCACGTTGCGCAGCACTGGCAGAAGATGCTCGAAGGAATGCCCGTCGATCGGGCCGATATGGTAGAAGCCCATCTCTTCGAACATGGTGCCGCCGGTCACGTAACCGCGGGCATGTTCCACGGCTCGCGTAATCGCGCGGTCGACATTCTTGCCGAGATAGGCGGTGAGCTTCTTGCCGATTTCGCGCACGCCCATATAGGTGCGCCCGGAAGCAAGGCGGGCGAGATAGGCGCTCATCGCGCCGGTCGGCGGCGCAATCGACATGTCGTTGTCGTTGAGGATGACGATGAGGCGGGCATCCAGCGCGCCGGCATTGTTCATCGCCTCATAGGCCATGCCGGCCGACATCGCACCATCGCCGATCACCGCGATCACATTGCGCGGATGGCCGGAAAGGTCTGCCGCCACCGCCATGCCAAGCCCGGCAGAAATCGAGGTGGAGGAATGCGCCGCCCCAAAGGGGTCGTATTCGCTCTCGGTGCGCTTGGTGAAACCCGAAAGCCCGTCTTCCTGGCGCAGTGTGCGGATGCGGTCGCGCCGGCCAGTCAGGATCTTGTGCGGATAGCATTGGTGGCCGACATCGAAGATCAGCCGGTCGTCCGGCGTGTTGAACACCTTGTGGATGGCAATCGTCAGTTCCACCACGCCAAGGCCGGCACCCAGATGCCCGCCGGTCTTGGACACGGCGTCGATCATCTCGTCGCGCACTTCACGCGCCAGTTGCGGCAGCTCGCGGTCTTCGATCTGGCGCAGGTCGGCCGGCCAGGTCACCTGGTCCAGAAGCGGCGTCTTGGGCATGGAGGTCACGATGGGAATGCCTTTTCTGCTCTCGCGGAGCCTGTGTTTCTTCCCAACATGAGCAGAAACGCGGCTTTTTCAAGTGTCACAAAGCCGCGCTTCTAGCCGAAAACCCTCTCAAGGCAAAGGGACGAACTCTTCTTCATCCCCCGGCACGATGTCGAAACGCGCCGTGCGCCATTCTTCCTTCGCCTGCTCGATCCGTTCCTTCGAGGAGGAGACGAAGTTCCACCAGATATAGCGTCTGGAATTCAGCGCCGCGCCGCCGAACAGCATCAGATGACAGCCCTCCGGCCCGCCTTCCAGCGTGATCTCGTCGCCCGGACGAAACACCAGCAACTGGTCGGCTGCGAAATGGTCGCCAGCGACGATCAGCGAGCCGGACAGGATGTAGATCGCCCTCTCTTCATGCGCGGCGGAAAAGGGAAAACGTCGCCCGGCGGCAAGTGCGAGATCCGCGTAGAGTGTATCGGTGAAGGTCTCGACCGGCGAGGTCACGCCGTCGAGCGCGCCCATCACCACCCGTCCGGTCACGCCGGCCAGATCGATGATCGGCATGTTTTCCTTGGCGGTATGGGCAAAGGCCGGGTCGATCTCTTCCTTCTCGTCTGGCAGCGCCAGCCAGGTCTGCAGGCCGGACATGGAGAGCGGATGGCCGCGCAGGTTTTCCGGCGTGCGTTCGGAATGCACGATGCCGCGCCCCGCCGTCATCAGGTTCACGTCGCCGGGGCGAATGACGAGTTCAGTGCCGAGACTGTCGCGATGCTTGATCTCGCCGTCGAAGAGATAGGTAACGGTGGAAAGCCCGATATGCGGATGCGGTTTCACATCCAGCGCCTCGCCGGCCTTGAGGATCGCCGGCCCCATGCGGTCGAAGAAGATGAACGGCCCGACAAGCCGCCGCTGGCGTGTCGGCAGCGCCCGGCGCACGGAAAAGCCGCCGATATCGCTGGAACGCGGAATGATCAGGTTCTCGATGGCATCACAGGCAAAGGCATCGCCCGCTTCGGGATCGGTTCCGGGAAAAAAGGACATCGGGCTTTCTCCTGTCGATTGCGGTCGCTTTGGCCGACGGCACTATGCCATCGCCCATCCGTTCCGTCTTGTTCATTTACCCTGTCCCGAACCGGGAAGCTCCGCCCGCGCATCCGCTTTGACATTTCGCCCGCAAATCGCTACAGCGAGCGCCATGACTGCTGCGTTCCGTCGCGGCCTTTTCGCGCGAAAATGCGCCTTGCTCCGAAAGACCTTGAAATGTCCGAACTGAATAACGCCGTTCCGGCGATTGCCAAGGCGTTGTCGAAACGCGGCTATGAAACCCTCACCCCTGTACAGCAGGCGATGCTGAACCCGGATCTGGCGGATTCCGATGCGCTGGTCTCTGCCAAGACCGGCTCCGGCAAAACCGTTGCCTTCGGCATGGCCATGGCCTCCACGCTGCTGCCGGAAGGCGAGGAGCGTTTCGGCCGCGCCGAGGCGCCGCTGGCGCTGGTGATCGCGCCGACCCGCGAGCTTGCCATGCAGGTGAAGCGCGAATTCGAATGGCTCTATGAAATGACCGGCGCGGTAATCGCCAGCTGCGTTGGCGGCATGGATATCCGTAGCGAACGCCGGGTGCTGGAACGCGGCGCCCATATCGTCGTCGGCACCCCGGGCCGTATCTGCGACCACATCCGCCGCAATGCGCTCGACATGTCGGAAGTCCGCGTCTGCGTGCTGGACGAGGCCGACGAGATGCTCGATCTCGGCTTCCGCGAGGATCTTGAATATATCCTGGAACAGGCACCGGATGATCGTCGCACGCTGATGTTCTCCGCCACGGTTCCGTCGGGCATTGCCCGGCTTGCGAAGCAGTATCAGCGCGATGCGGTGCGCATCGAGGTGGCGTCGGAGGAAAAGCAGCATGCGGATATCGAATACCGTGCGCTGATGGTCTCCCCGTCCGACCGCGAAAACGCGATCGTCAACGTGCTGCGTTTCTACGAGGCGAAGAACGCCATCGTCTTCTGCTCGACGCGCGCCAACGTCAACCACCTGACGGCCCGTCTCAGCAACCGCAATTTCTCCGTCGTGGCGCTTTCCGGCGAACTGACGCAGAACGAACGCACCCATGCGCTACAGGCCATGCGCGATGGTCGCGCCCGCGTTTGCATCGCAACCGATGTCGCCGCCCGCGGCATCGACCTGCCGGGCCTCGAACTCGTCATCCACGCCGATCTGCCGACCAATTCGGAAACCCTGCTGCACCGCTCGGGCCGCACGGGCCGCGCCGGCAACAAGGGCATCAGCGCCTTCATCGTGCCGGTCAACCAGCGCCGCAAGGCCGAGCGCCTGTTGATGGGCGCCAGCGTCACGCCCGCCTGGGTGCTGCCGCCCTCTGCCGAAGAGGTCATCGTGCGCGACCAGGAACGTCTTCTGGCCGATCCGGTGTTTTCCGAGGAAATCCGTGAAGAGGAACAGGATCTCGTCGCACGGCTGGTCGAAACCTATGGCGCCGAAAAGCTCGCCGCCGCCTTCGTCAACTTGCACCGCAACAACAATGCAGCCCCGGAAGACCTGATCGAAATCTCGATCGACGGTCCCCGCAAGCCGCGCGAGCGCACGAATGATCGTTTTGACGCGCGCGGCGAGGCGGGCGAAAGCTTTCCGTCCACCCCGCGCACGCCGCGTGGCGATTTCGGCCCGGCCATCTGGCTGTCGCTGTCGGTCGGCCGCAAGCAGAATGCCGAACCGCGCTGGCTGATCCCGATGCTCTGCCGCAACGGCAACATCACCAAGTCGGGCATCGGCGCGATCAAGATGCAGCAGATGGAAACCTATGTGGAACTGTCCGCCGATGTGGCCGATACCTTCCTCGGTGCGATCGGCCCCAACCGCATGCTGGAACGCGGTGTGCGCGTGACCGTGCTGGACGGCGTGCCGGACCTTTCCCGCCAGTCCGAGCCGCGCAGTTTCGAGAAGCGCAGCTTTGAAGACCGCCCGCCGCGCCGCGAGTTCAACGATGCTCCGCGCGAAGGTGGCCGTGACGACTGGAGCAAGGGCAAGCCGAAGGCAAAGCCGGCCTATGCCGGTGGCGAGGCGCGCGAGACGAAAAGCTTCGACAAGCCCTTCCGCGACAAGCCATCGGGTGACAAACCCTTCCGCGACAAGCCTTTCCGTGAAAAGCCGGCCGGCGACCGCCCGACCGGTGAACGCGCCTATGGCGAACGGTCCTATGGCGACAAGCCGGCAGGCGACCGTCCGTTCAAGGACAAGCCGTTCAAGAAGGACGGCAAGCCCGCCTTCAAGGATGGCGCCAAGTTTGCCGGCAAGCCGGCAAAACCCGCCGCCGGCAAGGGCAAGCCGAAAAAGGCCAACGGCAAGGACCGCTGGAACTGACGGTTTCATGATGAGGGGCGGGTCACATAGGTGGCTCGCCCGAAAAACCTGTTCCGCTTCCTCTCCCGATGCGCTATCGGCAGCACAGGCAGGGATAGAGGATTTTCCGCATGAGCACGCTTCGCATACTGGATGGCGGCATGAGCCGCGAGCTTCTGCGCCTCGGAGCGCAGTTGAAGCAGCCGGAATGGTCGGCGCTCGCCTTGATCGATAGTCCTCAGATCGTCCGCCAGGTGCATGAGGAATTCATCGCCGCCGGCGCCGATGTGATCACCACCAATTCCTATGCGCTGGTGCCCTTCCATATCGGCGAGGAGCGTTTCGCCCAGGAGGGAGCGGCGCTGATCGCCCTTTCCGGTCGCCTGGCGCGCGAGGCGGCTGATGCGGCGGGGCGTCCGGTGACGGTCACGGGCGGTCTGCCGCCGATCTTCGGGTCCTACGAACCGCAGAACTTCGATCCGGCGCGGGTGCAGGATTATCTCTCCGTCCTGGTCGAGAACCTGTCGCCCTTCGTTGATGTCTGGCTGGGCGAAACGCTGTCCCTGATTGCCGAGGGCGAGGCGGTGCGGGTCGCCGTGGAAAACACCGGCAAACCCTTCTGGATTTCCTTCACGCTGGCCGACGATGCGGCGCAGGTGGCCGGCGCCAAGCCGAAGCTGCGCTCCGGCGAGACGGTGGCGGATGCGGCGCTGTGGGCGGCGGGCTCCGGTGCCGAGGCGCTCCTCTTCAACTGTGCCCGTCCGGAAGTCATGGAGGCGGCCGTCAAGGTGGCCAAGGAAGCCATGCGCGCCAAGGGCGTTTCGATGCCGATCGGCGTCTACGCCAATGCCTTCGACAGCGATACGGATGAAACGGCCGCCAATGAAGGCCTGCACGAGACGCGGAAAGACCTGACGAGTGACGCCTATTCGCGGTTTGCCTGCCGCTGGGCGGATGCCGGCGCCACGATGATCGGCGGCTGCTGCGGCATTGGTGCATCCCACATCCACACACTCGCGGGTGTTCTAAGGGCCAGATAACCGAAGAAACCCGGGCTTTTCGGCAGTTGTATCTACTCCGTTCGCACTGTATCCTTCGGTGTGTGTTTGTCGGGAGACGGTCATGTCATCGGATGCCGAATTCCAGAGGGGCCTCTACAACCAGATGTCGTCGTTGATCGACGCCATGCAGGGGGTCAATCGTCGCCTGATGGAAACGATGACCATGACGGATCGTTTCGACGTCGAGTTTGCCAAGATTTCACGCCACAACAACCAGTTCCGCCTGGACATGATCGACCTGAAGTCCGAATTGGCGCAGGTGCGGGGCGAAGTTGCTCAACTGCGGGCCGAATTCGAGCAGTTCCGCGATGAAACACGCACGCGGATGGACTCCCTGTTTCATCGCATTGATGAACTGGAAACCGCCGTCAGCGACAATTCACGCCAGATCAAGGCGCTCAGTCTGGATGTTGCGAGCCACTCCAACGAGATCCTGAATGCCGTCCAGGGCGGATTGCAGAACAAGATTTCGCTCGAAGATCTGGTCGAACGCATCGAAGCGCTGGAGCGGCGCGTCGGGCGCAGTTGATCTCACCCGCACGGCTCCACCACCACCCCGTCGCCGGCCTGTTCGCCCAGCGTCAGGCATCCGTCTTGATGGCAGAGGCGCCAGCCGCTCACGGTCGCGCCCGAAGCGGCGAGGGATAGACGCGGGAGCGGCTCTATCTTCGGCTGCCACACCCACCAGCCATTTTGTAGCACCGCATCCGGCCCCGGTTCCATGCCGGCGCCGGAGCCCTTGACGGCCGCCTGTTCCAGACGAAGACCGGCCCCGGTCACCTGGTAGGTCTCGCGCCATTCCACCTTTTCCACCGAATGGGTCCAGCTGAGCGTGAAGCTGGTGGCGGCAATCACCGCCACCTTGCCTGCCGCCAGCACACAAAGGCTCATGGTGCACCGGTGAGCGAACCGGTGGCCTTGGCGCGCCGCACTGTCAGGTAGTGATAGGCAATGAAGGCAAAGCCCAGCGCAAAACCGATCTCGTCGGTCAAGGGCAGAGCGAGCACCATGCAGGCGCCGGCGATAAGCGCCACAGCGCGTTCCAGCAGGTTGAGGCGGGCAAACAGATAACCCACCACCGCCGCACCCCAGAGCCCGATGCCGAAGCAGGCTTTCAGGAAGACATAGGCAACCTCCACCGGATAGCCCCAGGCGGCCGCGATCGGCCCGGCATCCTGCAGCATCAGTGCCGGTGCATAGACCGCCATGAACGGCACCACGAAGCCGGCGGTGGCAAGCTTGGTCGCCTCGATCGAGATCTTGAGGCCGGAGGTCTTCGCCATGGGGGCCGCGGCAAAACAGGCAAGCGCCACCGGCGGCGTCAGGTCCGCCATGATGCCGAAATAGAAGACGAACATGTGGCTGACGATCAGCGGCACGCCGAGTTCCAGCAGCGCCGGGCCGGCGAGCGACGAGGTGATGATGTAGTTCGGGATCGTCGGAATGCCCATGCCGAGGATCAGGCAGGTGATCATCGTCAGCACCAGCGACAGGAAGAGATGCTGCTCACCGATGCGGATGATCGCACCGATGAAGGTGGAGGCGATGCCGGTCAGCGTCAGCGTGCCGATGACGATGCCGACGATGGCGCAGGCAATGCCGACGGGAAGGGCGTTCTTGGCACCCTCCGCCATGGCATCGCGGCAGATGATCAGCGTCTCCCGCCCGCCCTTGACGAAGAAGCAGGCGGTCATCATGCCAAGGATGATGAGGACAAGGATGTTGACGCCGAATTTGAGGAAGGCGCTCGCGGCGAAACCGATCGCAAGCCAAAAGACGATGCGGAAGGCGAGCGGCCCGATGCGTGCCGCGAGCGGCATGCCGAGCAAAAGCACGACGACGAGCGCGAGGCCCATCGTGCCGGCGAAAATCGGCGTGTAACCGGCAAACAGCAGGTAGACGAGCGCGGCAAGCGGCAGGATCAACGGCCAGTGTTCCTTGACCGCGGCCCACGGGTTCGGCAGGTCTGCCTTCGCAAGGCCCGCAAGCCCCGCCTTGCCGGCTTCCAGATAGACCATCCAGAAGCAGACGCCGAAATAGAGGATGGCGGGGATCAGCGCTGCCTTGACGATATCCGCGTAGGGCACGTTCAGCGTCTCGGCCATGATGAAGGCGACGGCCCCCATCACCGGCGGCATGATCTGCCCGCCCATGGAGGAGGTTGCCTCCACCCCGCCGGCAAAGGCGGAGCGGAAGCCGAAGCGCTTCATCAGCGGAATGGTGAACTGGCCGCTCGCCACCACATTGGCGACGCCGGAGCCGGAAATCGTGCCCATCAGCGCCGAGGACATGACGCAGACCTGCGCCGGACCGCCCTTCCAGGAGCCGACGAGGCCGAGCGCGAAATCATTGAACAGGCCGAGCATCCCGCCGCGCTCCAGGAAGGAGGCGAACACGACGAAGATGAAGATATAGGCCGCCGAGACATAGATCGGCGTGCCGTAGATGCCCTCGGTGCCGAAGCCGAAATGCTCGATGATCTGCTCGAAATCATAGCCGCGATGCACGAAGGGATCGGGAAAATACTGGCCGAAGAAACAGTAGGCGAGGAAGATGCCGGAAATGATCGTCAGCGGCAGGCCCATCAGGCGGCGCGCGCCTTCAAAGACGAGCACGATGACGACGCTGCCGACCACGAGATCGAGATGGGTGAGGAAGCCGCTGCGCAGGATCAGGTCCTCGTAGAAGACCCAGTTGTAGAGCCCGGTCGAAAAACCGAGGAGGCCGAGACCCCAGAACCAGAAGCGCCCCGCCTGGGTTTTCGCCACCAGATTGCCGATCAGCCCAAAGCCCAGCAGCAGCAGGAAACCCACATGCATGGCCCGAACCACCTGGCTCGGCATCGTGCCATAGGCGGCGGTCCACAGCTGGAACAGCGAAAAGGAGAAGGCGATCCAGAAGGCGACGCGGCCCATCACCCCCTCGCCAAAGCCGGATGGCAGGCCCTCCGTATGGGTCTCTTCGATCTCGGCCGCTGCTTCCTGTTCCGCCAGGGTTTGTGTCATGCGTGTCTCACACTCATTGGTCTTGTTCGTGCAGGGTTCGTTGGACGACGGCCGTTAACGGCTGCCACACGTTTCCTGGGTTGTCCTGCAGGGAGCCCCTCACCCTAACCCTCTCCCCGCTTGCGGGGAGAGGGGACGTGCCCCGCGACAGGTCCGAAGGAAGAGGCGACGGCTCGGCATAGCCCTTCTCCCCGCCATGCGGGGAGAAGGTGGCGGCAGCCGGATGAGGGGCTTTTCCCACACTCTTGCTGATGCTTTGCCGAAGGCGAGCGGCCCCCCATTGTCCCTTACTTGATCAGCCCGACTTCCTTGTAATAGCGCTCGGCACCCGGATGCAGCGGCACCGGCATGCCGTCCAGCGCCTTCTTCACGTCGATCGCCTTGGCGGCGGCGTGCGCGGCGGTCAGCTTCGGCAGGTTTTCGAAGAGAAGCTTCGTCATCTGGTAGGCAGTTTCGTCGGACACGCCGGAATGGGTGATGAGGAAGTTGCCGACGGCAGCGGTCGGCACATCGGCCGTCTGGCCGTCATAGGTGCCGGCGGGAATGGTGGCAGCCGTATAGGGCGCGCCGATCTTCGTCACCACGTCAGCCGGCACCGCCACCACGTTGATCGGCAGGGAGCTGGCGAGATCGCGGATCGAGGCAACGCCGAGGCCGGCCGATTGCAGGGTCCCGTCCAACTGGCGGTTCTTGATCAGTTCGACGGATTCGGCAAAGGGCAGGTATTCGGTCTTGCCGAGATCCTTGTAGGACATGCCGGCAGCCTCAAAGATCTGCCTGGCGTTCAGCTCTGTGCCGGATTTCGGCGCGCCGACCGAAAGGCTCTTGCCCTTCAGCTCTGCCAGCGAGGTCACGCCGGACTCCTTCGAGGCCACGATCTGCACATAGTTGGAATAGATGCCGGCAATGCCGCGCAGCTTGTCGAGCTTGCCGGGGAAACCGGCTTCCTTGTTGCCGTCCCAGGCCATCTTGACGGAATCGCCGAGCGCGAAGCCGATTTCGCCGCGGCCGGCCTGTAAGAGGTTCAGGTTTTCGACGGAAGCCTTGGTCGCCTGCACCTGCGTGCGGGCATCCTTGATGTTCTGGCCGTAGATTTCCGACAGTGCAACACCGAGCGGGTAATAGACACCGGATGTGCCGCCGGTCAGAAGGTTGATGAATTCCGCAGCCTTGGCCGAAGGAGCGGCAGCCGAAAGACCGGCGGCAATGGCGGTGGCAAGAACGGCGCGGCGTGTGATGTGATTCATGATGACCCTCCCAAGTCGTGTTCACTCCCGTCCATCATGGAGTGCGGGGGAAGGGTGGTCAATCGCCGTCTGCTTCGACTATTGGACTATTGTCTTAGACGGCAGCGCCGATAAGCGCTGCCGTTGCTCGTCTTCGCAGGTATTACGCTTCCTGCATGGCGCCCGGACCCGGCACCGCACCCGGCGGAACCTTGCCGAGGATGATCATGCCGAGCACCTCGTCCTTGGTCACGTCCTCGGTGCGCGCATGGCCGACCACCTTGCCGTTCTTCATCACGAACACCCGGTCGGCGAGGTCGAACACGTCGTGGATGTCGTGGGAAATCAGGAAGATGCCGATGCCTTCGCGCTTCAGCTGGGTGATCAGCTCGCCCACCTGCGCGGTTTCCTGAGGCCCAAGCGCTGCGGTCGGCTCGTCCATGATCAGGATGCGCGCATCGAACAGGATCGCACGCGCGATCGCCACCGATTGCCGCTGGCCACCGGAGAGCGCCTTCACCGGCTCCTTGAAGCGGCGGAAGTTGGGGTTGAGCCGCCCCATGACTTCGCGCGCCTTCGCCTCCATCGCCACGTCGTCGAGTGTGCCCCAGGGGGTGCGCAGCTCGCGGCCGAGATAAAGGTTGGCGGCGGCATCGACGTTATCGGCGACGGCGAGCGTCTGGTAGATCGTCTCGATGCCATATTGCTTGGCGTCGCGCGGATTGCTGATCTCGGCCGGTTCGCCGTTGATCAGGATCTCGCCCGCATCCCGGCGATAGGCGCCGGAGAGGATCTTGATGAGGGTGGATTTGCCCGCCCCGTTGTGGCCGAGCAGGGCCACGACTTCGCCGGCGTGAAGATCCACCGAGGCATTGTCCACGGCATGGATGCCGCCGAAGGAGATCGAGATATTGCGCATCTCGACAAGCGGAGTGTTTGTATCTGACATGATGTCCTCCGTTACCGGCTGCGGCCGCGATAGATGGTGTCGAGCCAGACGGCCACCACCAGGACGATGCCGACCACGATGCGCTGGAAGGGCGTATCGATCCCGAGCAGCACCATGCCGGATTGCAGCGATTGCATGACGAGGGCGCCGAGCATGGCACCGGCAATGGTGCCCGTGCCACCGGCAAGCGACGTGCCGCCGATCACGGCTGCGGCGATGGTGTAGAGTTCGTCCAGCTCCCCTTGCGCATTGGTGGCAGCGTTGAGGCGGGCGGTGGAGATTGCCGCGGCGATGGCGCAAAGCGCCCCCATCAGCGCGAAGATCTTGACGGTGACCCAGCGGGTCTTGATGCCGGCAAGTTCGGCGGCTTCCGGATTGCCGCCGATGGCAAAGACGTAGCGGCCGAAGCGCAGGCGGGTCGAGATGAAGGTCATCACGATGCCGACGGCAAGTGCCACAAGCACCGGAACCGCAATGCCATGCGCGATGAAGAGGCCGCCCTCCGGCCAGGCAATGCCATTGGCTTCGGCATAGTTGCGGGCGATGTTGATCGGCCAGGGATAGCTGTTGACCACCCAGATGGCGACGAGCACGAGCGCGCAGCCGACACCGGAGAGGAAGACTTCCGCCCAGACCGGGCGCAGCGGGAAGCCGAACCGGTAACGCTGGCGGCGCGAATTGAGAATGATCGCGACGATCGCAACGCAGGCCAGAAGGCCGACGATCCAGCTCCAGGTGGCGCCGATCGAACCGTTGGTGCCGCCGCCCATCAGCCGGAAGGTCGCGTCCATCGGGGCCACGGTGCGGCCGCTGGTGACGAACCAGGTCGCGCCGCGCCAGACGAGCAGGCCACCGAGCGTCACGATGAAGGAGGGCACGTTGAGGAAGGCGATGATGGCGCCGTGCAGAGCGCCGATCGCGGCGCCGAGAAGAAGCCCGGCGGCCAGTGCGATCACCCAGATCAGCGGATGTTCGAAGCCGAGGATCTGCGGCAGGATTTCCGCCTGCAGCACGCCCATGATCATACCGACGAAACCGAGGATCGAGCCAACGGAGAGATCGATGTTGCGGGTGACGATGACGAGCACCATGCCGGTCGCCATGACCGCCACGGAGGCCGTCTGGACCGAGAGGTTCCACAGGTTGCGCGGGGTCAGGAACAGACCGCCGGTAAAGATATCGAAGCCGATCCAGATGATCAGCATGGCGCCGATCATGCCGAGCAGGCGCGTATCCAGTTCGGTCGCGCGCAGCAGGCGCTTCATCGGGTTTTCGGCGGGGGTGCTGACCGCCGCCCGGTTGACATTGGTTGCTTCGGCCATGCCCTTGCCGTTCTCCCTGTTCTTGGTGCCGGTCCATCCCTGGACGGGCGAAAGGCGCGCCGCTTTATCCGCGACGCGCCAGCCGTGAGTGTTTCAGATCAGTTGCAGGCCTTGGTCGTGCCGGCCTTCACGCCCTGGCAGGCAGCAGCCTTGGTGATCCAGCCGGCGTCGATCACGACGTTCAGGTTGTCCTTGGTGATCGCCATCGGGGTGAGGAAGACCGACTTCATCGGCACCTTCTTCGGGCCGCCGCTGAACGTCTGGACGCCCTTGATTTCGTCCATCTTCTTGCCATCGGCGAGAGCAACGGCGATTTCGGCCGCGTTCTTGCCGAGTTCACGGGCGTCCTTCCAGACCGAGACGGTCTGCGTGCCGAGCGCCACGCGGTTAAGAGCGGCGGCGTCACCATCCTGGCCGGAGACCGGAACGGAGCCGGCAAGGCCCTGCGCCGTCAGTGCTGCGATCGCGCCGCCGGCGGTGCCGTCGTTCGAGGCAACAACGGCGTCGACCTTGTTGTTGTTCTTGGTGAGGAACTGCTCCATGTTCTTCTGGGCATTTTCCGGCTTCCAGCCGTCGGTATAGGCTTCCCCGACATTCTTGATCTTGCCGGAGTCGATCGCAGCCTTCAGCACTTCCATCTGGCCGGCGAACAGGAAGTCGGCGTTCGGGTCGGACGATGAGCCCTTGATGAAGACGTAATTGCCTTCCGGCTTCGCCTTGAACACTTCCTTGGCCTGCAGGCGACCGACTTCCTTGTTGTCGAAAGTGATGTAGAAGGCCTTCGGGTTCTCGATCAGGCGGTCATACCCGACGACCGGGATGCCTTCTGCGGTCGCCTTTTCAATGGCCGGGCCGATGGCGGACGAATCCTGCGCCAGAACGATCAGCGCGTTGGCGCCCTGGGCGATCAGGCTTTCGATGTCGGTCAGCTGCTTGGCGGCAGACGACTGGGCGTCAGCCGAGATGTATTTGTCGCCAGAGGCGGCGAGTGCCTTCTTGATCGCTGCTTCGTCCGTCTTCCAGCGTTCTTCCTGGAAGTTGGACCACGATACGCCGATGATCTTGTCCTTGGCGAAGGCCGGAGCGTGAACGGCCGTGATGACAGCCGCGCAGGCCATCAGCTTCAAAACTGATTTCATAGGAACCTCCCGATTGACGCGGTGGCCGACCTCCTCGTCTGCCTCTCCCGCTGGACCTACCGTCGATGAACCCCGCTACCCCTGAGGGAGATTGTTTTTCTCGACAGTCGAGAAAATATCTGTCAGATGATTTTCAGCCTGTCAACAGCACGAAATTCAGTATTTGCGAACCCTCGTCCAAAACATGGCCGCTGCCGATCCGCTCCACCCTCACAATGCCGGTTTTGGTTCGCCGCAGGTGCTCAAGCCTGGGGCGGAACACCTGCGCCGGGTGAATGTGGCGGCCGTTCTTGCGGCCCTGCGGCAGGCGGGCCGCCTGTCGCATACGGATCTTTCGGAGCGTACGGGGCTGGCATCGGCCACCGTCACCGCGGTCACCGCCGATCTGGAGCGTGCCGGCGCAATCGAGCGGCTGGAACAGGCGGCGTCGGGCGGACGCGGACGCCCGCGCGTGCTGTTTGTCCGTCGCCGCACGTTCTCCCACGTCATCGCGGTGCAGATTTCTTCCGACCAGGTGCATTACGGCCTGGCCGATTACGGCGGCACGATGATCGACCGCTTCAGCCGTCCGCGCGATCTCGTTTCGGGCACGCCGGACAGCCTGCTGGGCGAGATGGCGGACGCTTTTGCCCGTCTGGTCAGCCGCTCGAAACTTTCGCCCGCGTCGATCGGTGCGATCTCCCTGTCGAGCAAGGGCATTGTCGATCCGGACGCTGGCAGGCTCGTCTGGTCGCCGGTGTTCGGCGAAAAGACGGTGGAATTCTCCTCGCTCATCGGGGCCTATCCGGCGGCAGACCTCTTCGTCAGCAACGAAACGCTGCTGGTGGCGCATGCGGCCGCCCGCAAGGCGATGGCGCAGAGGTCAGACGGCGGGTTTGGCGGGCTGTTGGCGCTGTCGCTCGGCCACAGCATCGGGCTTGGCATCGCCAGGGTGGAGGGCGGAAGGCTCAATGTCAGCGCCCCGAATTTTGGCCATATGCTGAATGCGGTGGACGATCGCCTCTGTCGCTGCGGCTCGCGCGGATGCATCGAGGCGACGGCGGGCTTCTACGGGATCCTGCGGCTCGCCTTCCAGGTGCCGCCGAACACCATTCCTGCCAAATTCGTGCCGCTGGCGGAAATCGAAAAGATCGCGCTCTCCGCCCGCCAGGGCGCGCGCATGGCACAATATGCCTTCCGCCAGGCGGGGCTGGCATTGGGGCAGGGCCTCTCGCGGGTTCTCAGCCTCAACGAGACGATGCCGATCACCGTCACAGGCCCCGGAACGCGCTTCTACGATCTGCTCGCAGGTGGGATGGAAGAAGGCTTGCGCCAGTCGCTGCACGTGCGCCTGAGCGGCCTGCCGAAGATCGAAGTGGTGTCGAACGAGGCCGAACTGGTCTTCGACGGCCATGTGGACCGAACCTTGGCCGCGGTGGATCTGAAGGTTGCGGCGCTGCGGTGATGCCCAGCCTCAATTGGTCTCGCCGGGCGTGAAGCCGAACATGTAGATTCCCGCCAGCACCAGTGCCAGCGCGAAAATGGTGAGAACGAAGGTGATCATGCCGCTGCGGGCCTTGTGTCCGGTGTCTTTTGCCATGCGCCCTCAACGCGCGCCGGCAGAAACGGTTCCGGACTTAGTCGCCGTCGAGCGGCTCTACGCCCTGCGGCTTGCCGGAGCGGTCGAGGCGGATCTTTTCGATGCGGTTCTCCGCCGCCGAGAGCAGTTGCTCGCAATGCTTCTTGAGGGCCTCGCCACGCTCGTAGATGGCGATGGATTCGTCCAGCGCCACGTCGCCGCGTTCCAGGCGTGCCACGATGCTTTCCAGTTCCGCAACGGCCTTTTCGAAGGTGTAGCCGCTCAGGTCGTGGACTGTTGCGCTCTCCGCCATACTCAACCCTTCATCAGTCTCAGGATATGCATGCCTGCCGATTCGGCGAGGCCTTCGAGATCATAGCCGCCTTCCAGAAGGCTGACGACCCGGTTGCCGGCGTATTTCCCGGCAATTTCCATGATCCGTCCCGTCGCCCAGTCGAAATCATCGCCGACGAGGTTGATCTGCGCCAGCGGATCGCGGTGGTGGGCGTCGAAACCGGCGGAGATCAGGATGAAGTCCGGCCGGAAATTGTGAAGCGCCGGCAGCACGCGATCGGCAAAGGCCTCACGGAAATGATCGCCCGCCGCGTTCGGCTCCAGCGGCGCGTTGACGACGTTGCGATGCGCGCCCGTTTCATCCTTTTCGCCGGTCCAGGGATAGAGCGGCATCTGGTGGGTGGAGCAGAACAGCACGGACGGATCGTCCCAGAAAATATCCTGCGTCCCGTTGCCGTGATGCACGTCCCAATCGACGATCGCGACCCGCTCGACGCCATAGGTTTTCTGCGCATGGCGGGCGGCAATTGCGACATTGTTGAACAGACAGAAGCCCATGGCTTTCGTCTTTTCCGCATGGTGGCCGGGCGGGCGCGAGGCGACGAAGGCATTGTCGGCCTTGCCGGTGAAGACGTCGTCCACCGCGGCCATCGCGCCGCCGATGCCGGTCAGCGCCGCCTGCAGGCTTTTCGAACTCACATGCGTATCCGCCTCGATCTGGCGGATCAGGTCTTCCTCTTCCGGGATCTCGCGCATGACCGACATGAAGTGGCGTTCGGGATGCGCCAGCATCACCGCGTCCTCGTTCGCCTGCGGCGCCTTGACCCGCTCCAGCCGGGCAAAATTCGGGTGCTCCAGGGCCAGCGCCAGGGAGCGCAGCCGGTCGGCGCGCTCCGGATGGCCCTTGGGTGTGTTGTGTTCAAGGAAGATTGAGTGCTCGTAAAGGCGGGTGGTCATTCGGGCAAGCTCCTGCCGCGCGAGGAAAGCCCTGCCGAGATGGCGCAAAAACCCGCATTTTTCAAGGTGCCTGCGCTTGGGTAGCTTGTTCGCCGCAGCACTGTCGTCTTTAATGGCGCGCGACGAGAGACCATTGCGGGGGCAGGGGAGATGGGCAGACCGTGAGCCAGGCGAATCCTTACGTGTTCAGCGTACCGTTCCGGGATGTCGGCATGCGGGGCGAAATGCATTCTTCCGCCTATCTGGCCTATGCGGAAGAGGCGCTCGGCCAGTTCTGGGCAGCGCGTGCGCCGCAGCCCTCCGATCCGGCCTTCTGTGTCTCCAAGGTCAGCTGCCAGTTGCACAAGGCGCTGCATTTCGGTGATGAGGTGAAGACATCCGTGCGCGCCAGCAAGATCGGCGGCAGGACGGCGGGTTTTGCCGTCCTGATGGTTCGCGGCGAGGACCTGGTGGCAGAGGCCGAGATCGTCTGGAGCGCCTGCAATCCCGACAGCGGCGAACCGGTGCCGCTGCCGGAGGAATTGCGCGACTGGCTTTACCAGTATCTGGAGTAAGCCGTCGGTCTTCTTCGGCGCTCAGTCGAGGCCGAGGCGTTCGATCTCTTCGTCGCTCATCTCGAAGCGGCGTTTAATGAAATCCGCCGGGATGCCGAGCCGCGCTGCGACCTCGAGATCCGGCTTGCGTTGGGAAAGCGGCGGAATGTAGAGCGTCGTGATCGAGCTGATCATGCTGACATCGAGCCCGGCGAGGGTGGTGCGGATGATCAGCGGATCACAGACCGGATAGCGTGCCGCCTCGTAGACCACCACCGGATGATCGGGCGGATAGGCCTCCAGAAGCCTCTCGACCAGAACGGCGAGCTTCTGCGGCGACAGCGAGATCTTGTAGCCGACTTCACCGAGAACGCCGACCTGCCAGAGAACCAGCGCATTGCGCGGATCAAAGGTGCGGTGGAAGATCAGGAAGTCGGTCGCCTCGAAAGTCTGGCAGCCCTTGCGGGCCGGATCGATGCCGAGATCGGCAAACAGGCAGTCCTCCGCCGAAATGCCGGGCAGCATGACGGCCTGGAAACCCTCGCTGCGGGCCCGCGCCACCGCCCGGTGCGAGGGAAACACGAAAATGCCCGGATGGCCGTAAAAGACGGCACAGACATGCAGGCCCTGCCGGACATGGTCGAGCAGATAGTCGGTGATGTCGAGATAGGTGGTCAGCCGGCTGTCGCGCCCGTCATAAAAGGGCTGCAGCGATTCCGATGTGGGGTTGAGCGTCTGCAGCCAGTATTCGGTGCCGGGATCGGTCACCAGATAAAAAACGCGGTCGGCGGCCTCGATCTGGGCCTTGGCCTCCAGGCTCGTCTGCGCCGCAAGCTTGATGCCGACGCCGACCACGGCCAGAAAACCTTGAGACGATGCGGCGGCGGACACGCCTTCGGGCGATGTGGCGGGCCTTGTCTGTTCCATCAGGGTCATACCCATTCCTCCGTTGATGACCTGTTCGGTGGCAGATGACTGCGGCGCGCGGGGCGGCATCCGGGATGAGACGGATGCCGCGCCCGTCTAAAGCACCACGATCACGGTCCAGACCGTGTCGTCGCTCGCGGCCTTCAGGCTGTTCTTCAGTGCCGCCGAATGCAGCGCCGACTGGATCATCTTCGGATCGCGCGACAGAAGCACGGATTCCTCGACGGCAGAGAGATTGGCGGCGGCAATCACGGCGGCCGGATTGTCCCGGAACCGCTTGGCCGTTGCGCCATTGGTGGCAATATCGACAAGAAGTTTATCCATGGCTGGCATGGTCTTACCCTTTCCGGTTTCGGTTGGAGGCGGCGTTAGAGAACGACGACGACGACGTTGACGACATCGGAGGCGGCACTGGCGAAATTGTCCTTGATCGCCTTATGAATGGCCGGCGCATCCTTGCTTTTGATGACCTTGGAGGCTGCATCCGAGATGCCGAAGCGCTTCAGCTCCGCATCCGGGTTTGCGTGGAACCGCTGCAGAGCGGCGGCATCCATCGACATCCCGACCATGAATCGGGCTACTTCCTTGCTGCTCATGTGAAATCTCCCGCTGTGAGTGCTGTGATGAGGCCCGGACATTTGCTGTCGGGGTCGCTTACCTATGCGGGATTGAATATCTTATACTTCTCATAAGTTGTAAACGTAAAAGTTATTACAAAAGTATTATGCTCGTAAAAGATGTATTCGCGTGTGACATCCGGCAAAGAAAAGGGGCGCGCGGATCGCTCCGCACGCCCCTGACATCGTCGCCGATGATGTTTGCCTTTTAGGCCTTCTGCGGCAGAAGCGGGTAGCCCACCATCACCGCGCGCGCGGCCAGCGTTGCAATCGCGGCCTTCAGCAGGTCGCCCGGCAGGAAGGCGAGCGAACCCATGATCACCTTGGAAAAGGGCGTGCCGGCGATCAGCGAAACGACGGGCATGCCGATCGCATAGACCACCACGATGCCGCCGATGACGCTGGCGATGAAGAAACCGGCCATCTGGCGAACGGTCGACTGGCCCTCACGTACGAACCGTTCGGCAATCATCCCCACCACGAAGGCGCCGATGATCCAGCCGGCGATGTAACCGGCGGTCGGGCCCATCAGGATGCCGAGGCCGCCGCGGCCGCCGGAAAGCACCGGCAGTCCGATCGCCACCAGAAGCACCAGCAGGCCATAGGCAAGCGCGCCGCGCCGGGCGCCGATAATGGTGCCCGCCAGCATGACGCCCATCGACTGGGCGGTGATCGGTACCGGGATGAAGCCAAGCGTGACCGGCGGGATGAGGCCCAGCACGATGATGATGGCAGTGAAGAGGGCGGCAAGCACCAAATCTCTGGTCGTCATGAAAATCTCCTCAAGAACGTGACACGGGTCATGCCGTGTTTACTGGCCCCGAATGCCGCGGGCGTCAATCGCCTCGGCAATGGTATCGGCATCCTTCAGCGTCGATATGATCAGCGGCCCGAGAACCCGGTGGATGCGCAACGGCAGGCCGCGCGCGCGGTGCGCCTCCTTCAAGCCCTCGTATCGCGCGGCGATCTCCGGCACGAACCGCAGCACGAGCCCGACGGCAAGGCTGATATCGGCGGCCTTCAAAAGGCCGAGACGTTCCAGTGGCAGAAACAGTTTCGCCAGCACATCCATGAAGGCGGCAATCGTGGTGGTTGCCGTGACACTCGCCGCCAGCAGCAGCACCGAGAGAAGCCTGAGCGTCGTCGTCAGCGCCTCCTGCGGCGAGACCAGCACGAGATTGATAAGGGCAAACAACAGGATGGTGATCAGCACCGGCCGGATGCGCTTGAGCGCCTCGCGGGCCGGAAGGCCGAGGCTTGTATAGACGCCGCCTGCGAGCAGCAGCACCAGCGCAAGAACAACCGGGCTCTGGACAAAGAACAGGACGAGGCTGACCGCCGCCAACAGAAAAAGTTTCGGCGCCGCCGGCAGCCGGTGCAGCCACGTGCGACCCTCCACATGCAGGCTGTTCAGCATGCGGCGATCTCCCGGTAACGGGCGACCGCGGCCCCGCCCGCGCCATCGAAGGCGAGCGCGCCCTCATGAAACACCAGCACCCGCTCGAAATCCTGTACCAGGTCGAGGTCATGGCTGATGACGATGGCCTGCTCGTCTAGGCTCTCGATCGCCGCCTTCACCAGCGCACGGTTCTTGAGATCGAGCTGGTTGGTCGGCTCGTCGAACAGGATCAGTTTTGGCTTCGTCACCACCACGGCGGCCAGCGCTGCGAGCTGCAATTGCCCGCCGGAAAGCTCGTGCGGCCGCCGGTCGGCGAGATCGGCAATCCCGAAGCGGGCAAGCACGGCATCCACCGCCTCTTCGAGTGCAGCACCCTTCCGTCCGCGGCTCTTCGGTCCGAGCGCAATATCGTCGCGGATGATCGGCAGGATGATCTGGTGGCCCGGATTCTGGAAGATGAAACCGGTCGCCGCCATCACCGCCTTGTCGTCTGCAACCGTATCGAGCCCATCCAGCGTCACGCGACCACGGCTCGGCTTGGCAAGCCCGTTCACGAGCCGGGCAAAACTCGTCTTGCCGGAGCCGTTCAGCCCGATGACGCCAATGCGTTGCTCGCTCAGGTCAAGGCTCAGCGGATGAAGCGCGATCCGCTCGCCATATCGCAACTCCGCCTGATCGAAGAGAATGTGCACGTGGTGGGCCACTCGTTACCAGAAACTGCCGCCTCTATAGACCGTGCTTCGCCGCAGGGAAACGCTCGATATTGTTTGACATGAGATGGCTTTGCCAGACCCACGATCATCCGCGTTCGTGGTCAGCGATCGCAAGCCGCTGGCGCGTTCGGTTATCATCTCCGACCAAATAACCACAATCGTCCAGCGTAATGCCATCCATCAAATGCCCACCGGAGGGGCTGACAGGCTGAAAGGTAACATTGCCGTTCTCCCGCCGCCAAACTTGGAGGAGCGCATTTGCTGAATCCCAGGCGAAAGCCCGTTCAATGGCCAAAATTACCTGCGCCTCCTCTTCTTTCAGAACGGGATAAATTCCCGACAGGGACCCGCTTTTCACAAAGCGGTTGCTGATCTGCTCGCCTGGCGCAAGCGTTGTGCGGTCTCGGTGTACGAATGCCCGGAATGAGGGATCACATTGACCGTGGACGTAGTCTGCTGTCATTTGCCCCCAAGTGCTTTCCAGGCTTGCCCGATCGAAGCGTGCCTGTGGTGCCCAAAGCGCGATGAGGCAGGCCACCCCAATGATCGTGGCTTTCACACTCGCATGCATGTTTCCTCACTGGACCTCGAACAACACCGCCCAGAATTGCGCCGCAAACTGCAAATTGCAACCTGGTTGTCCCAGAGAGACAGCAAGCTGGGCGATCCGCGAAGGTTCCCTCAAGGGTCGCGATATCTGACGCAGGAATTTTTCGGCTGCAACCGTACACCTGTTGAACAAAACACGAACATCCGCTAGCGTCGTAGGTATGACGATTCTGATCGACAACCGGCAGGCCCGGCACATCTTTCTCGAACGGCAGGGGCTCTCCCGGCCGCCCAACCGGCTGCTGGGGCGGGACGGGTTGCTGGAGCTGATCCATGATCTCGGTTTCGTGCAGGTCGACAGCATCCAGACGGTCGAGCGGGCGCATCACCAGATCCTGTTTTCCCGCAACCAGACCTATCTCCGGGAACATCTGGCAGCCCTTCTCGAAGACCACCGCAGCCTGTTCGAGCACTGGACGCATGATGCCTCGATCATCCCGTCCGCCTTCTTTCCCTTCTGGAAGCACCGGTTCGTGCGCCGCGAGGCCCGCATCCGTGAAAACTGGGGAAAGTGGCAGGGGGAAGGGTATGATTCCGCTGTCGAGGAAACCTTTCGGCGCATCCGCGATCATGGCCCGGTGCTGGCGCGGGAGGTGAAGGCGGAGGATCACAAGTCTGGCGGCTGGTGGAACTGGCATCCCTCGAAAACGGCGCTGGAATTCCTCTGGCACACCGGCAAGCTCGCCATCGCCCGCCGCGAAAACTTCCAGAAGGTCTATGATCTCGCCGAACGGGTGATCCCGCCCGACCATTTTTCGGCGGAGGTCGAATATGCCGATTTCGTCGATTGGGCTTGCCGTGCTGCACTGACCCGGCTCGGCTTTGCCACCTCCGGCGAAATCGCCGCCTTCTTCGATCTCGTGACGCCGCAGGAGGCGAAGGTCTGGGTGGCCGACCATCGCGAGGAGCTGGCAGAGGTCGAATTGCAGACGGTGGAGGGGCGAAAGCGTCCCTCCTTCGCCTTTGCCGAACAACTGCCGTCCCTCTTGGAAGCACCCGAACCGCCGGCGCGTCTGAGGGTGCTCAGCCCCTTCGATCCGCTGCTGCGGGATCGTGATCGCGCCGAACGCCTGTTCGGCTTCAACTACCGGATCGAGGTTTTCGTGCCGGAGCCGAAGCGGCAATACGGTTATTACGTCTTTCCCCTGCTGGAAGGCGACCGCATGGTCGGTCGCATCGACATGAAGGCCGATCGCAAGGCGGGAGCCCTGATCGTCAAGCGCCTCTGGTGGGAACCGGCTATCCGTGCAAGCGCCGGCCGGCTGGAAAAGCTGGAAGCGGAATTGCAGCGCCTCGCCCGCTTTTCGGGTGTCGAGAGGGTCGAGTTCTTGGCCGATTGGCAGGGTTGAAAAAAGCAAAGGCTGAATTTTGATGACGAATGACGATTACCGGATCGAAGCCCGCACGCCGCATGTCGAGGATTACATGCGGCTGCGGCTGGTCTCCGGCCTCACGCCCTTTTCCCGCGAAGCAGCGGAAAAGGGTCTGCCGAACACGATCTTCGCCGTCTGCCTGATGCGGGGTGACGAGACGGTCGGCATGGGCCGCATCATCGGCGATGGCGGCTGCTTCTTTCAGGTCACCGACATCGCCATCCAGCCGGAGCATCAGGGCCGCGGGCTTGCGAAATGGATCATGCAGGCGCTCAGCGATTATATCGAAATCCATCTCCCCGCGACCGCCTATGTCAGTCTGATCGCCGACGTGCCGGCCAACCGGCTTTACGCCCAGTTCGGTTTCGCTGAAACGGCGCCGCGCTCGGTCGGCATGTCGCGGGTTGTTGGGCGCTAGGGGAAAGAAGGCGATGGATCACGCGGAACTGCACGAGTTCATCGTCGAAGCCAAGGCTGCCACCTATGTCGGCGGCGGGGCAACGGCGCCCTCGTCACGCACCGGTTCGCACGATCTTCAGTATCGGCGCGGCGACTGGGCCTATCGCGACAGCTATTTCGGCGGCACGGATTTTCTCGGACAGGAGATCGTCTGGTGGCACGATGAACCGGTCTGGGTGATGAACTATTATGGCCGTGTGCTGGATCCGTCAGCGATCGATGGCGCGCGGGCCGGCCATGTCATCCGCACGGCACTGCCTGCCATGTATCGTGAGGGCCGGTTCCTCGGCGGCTTTTCCATGGAGGTCGACCTCTATCGTTATGCCGATGAGAGCGAGGGAGATCATCAAAGCTTCGTCGGCCTCGAACGCATCCTCGCCGATGGCCGCGAGGTCTATCGGATGAATTATCACGGCGGTCTGGTCGTCCCGTAAGCCGCACAAACGGACAATGTTGGAACGAACCATCAAATGACGTATGATACCCACGTCATTTGACGGAGAGACTTATGGTCGCCATACCGAGTGCAACGCGCCAACCGGGCATCATCGAGCGGCGCGGCTTTGCCGATGAGGGCGAACGGGCGCGTCTGTCGCAGACGGCGCTGAAGGCGTACGGGCGGCTGGTGGCTGCGTGGGGCCTTACCGCGCAGCAGGCCGCAGCTCTGCTCGGGGTCTCCGTCAGCACCTGGGAGCGGATGAAGGCCGGACCGGCTGGAAAGATGCTGAGCCAGGATCAGATGACGCGGATCTCGGCGCTCACCGGCATCTACAAGGGCCTGCATCTGCTGTTCGTCGATGACATGGCCGACCGCTGGCCGCAGCTTTCCAACAGCGGCGTCCTCTTTGATCGCCGCACACCGGTCGAGGCGATGATGTCCGGCGGCATTCCACACATGCTGGAAGTGCGCCGATACGTCGATGCCGTGCGCGGGGGGCTCTGAGTGCAGGTGGCCGGCGTTCCGGTGACGGTGATTGCCTATCCGCGCACCGTGAGGCTCGTCTCGACGGCGCGGCTGAGGGCCTCTGTCCTGGAAGCGCTCGTGGATAGCGAGCGCGAACTGCAGGACCTGGCGGAGATCGAGGGTGCCACCTCGGGCCGCCTTCAGGCGGAGACGATCGGGTTGTCCGGCCTCGTTCCCCAGGACCTCGTCTATGACGTACCGCATGGCCATTTCATCAATGCCAGCTTCGCCTATGCCAAGCCGCGCGAGCCGAACCGGTTCAACGGCGAGACGCGTGGTGCCTGGTATGCGGCGCTTGCGGTGGAGACGTGCCTCGCCGAAATCACCTTCCACATGACGGATTTTCTAGAGAAGGCCGGCGATTTCCATGCGACGGTCGATTATGCGGAAATGCTGTGCAGCGTGTCTGGCGACTTCGTCGATCTGCGCGAGAGGCCGGATCATCCGTCGCTCGCAGCGGACAAGGCCAGCGGTTATCCGGCGGGCAATCGGCTGGCGGATGACGCCCGCCATGCCGGCACGAACGGCATCATCTATCCGTCGGTGCGCCATCCAGGCGGGACCTGCCTGGCGATCCTGCGCCCGGCTGCCGTGCAATCGGTCCGGCAGGCAGACGTCTGGCGGCTTGTCTGGAATGGAGAGCCGGCGCCGGTCGTCACAGGACCGCTCGCCGGCTGAACGTCATGCTCAAACGATCTCGGTCGCCGTGATCTTGATGCCGAACCCTTCGAGGCCGACATAATGGCGCTCGCGGGACGAGTAGAGCTTGATCGAGGTGACGCCGAGATCTTTCAGGATCTGCGCGCCGAGCCCGATTTCCAGCCACTCGCTTTCGCGGCTCTGCGCCTGCTCGTGATCTTCCGCGCCTTTGCGTGCACGTCGTCCCGTGCCGGACTGGCCGACACCCACGGAGCCTTCGCGCAGGTAGATGATGATGCCGCGGCCGGCTTCGCTGATCTTCTGCATGTAGCGGGAGACGGACCGATCGGTGCCGAAGACGTCGCGGGCGACGTTTTCCAGATGCAGGCGCACCGGAATGTCCTCGCCGTCACGGATATCGCCGAAGACGACGGCGAGATGCTGCATCGGGTCCCAGGGCAGCGAATAGGCATGCGCCTTCGCCGGACCGACGGGGGTGGCGATCTCGAAGCTCGACTGCAACTCGATCAGCGTTTCCTTGCGCTGGCGGTAGGCGATGAGATCGGCGACCGAGACCTGCAGCAGGCCGTGCTTTTCGGCGAAGGCCGAAACCTGCGGGCCGCGCATCACGGTGCCGTCGTCGTTCACCAGTTCGCAAATGACGCCGACCGGCGGCAGGCCGGCAAGCTTGCAGAGATCGACGGCCGCTTCCGTATGGCCGGAGCGCATCAAGACACCGCCTTCGCGGGCAATCAGCGGGAAGATGTGGCCGGGACGAACGAAATCGGTGGGGCCGACATTCGGATTGGCGAGGTTGCGCACCGTCAGCGTCCGGTCTTCCGCCGAAATGCCGGTGGTCGTGCCGTGTTTGAAATCGACGGTCACGGTGAAGGCCGTGGTATGCGCGCTGTCGTTTTCCGCCACCATGGCGTTGAGGTTCAGGCGCTTGGCTTCCTCGCGCGGCATCGGCGTGCAGACGATGCCGGAGGTGTGGCGCACGATGAAGGCCATCTTGTCGGCGGTGCAGTGAACGGCGGCGACGATGAGATCCCCTTCGTTCTCGCGATCGTCGTCATCGGTGACGACGACGATCTGCCCGGCTTCAAAGGCGCGGATGGCGTCGACGACGCGTTTCTGGTCGAAAGGCATGGCATTCATCCCCTTGGAAAGCCGGATTATTTGAGGCGGCCGGTCTGGCCGCGATCCCGCAGATAATGGTCGGCGATCGCGCAGGCAACCATGGCTTCGCCAATTGGTGCGGCCCGAATGCCGACGCACGGATCATGCCGTCCCTTGGTGCGGACATCGACATTGTTGCCGTCGGAATCGATCGACTGGCGTTCGGTCAGGATCGACGAGGTGGGCTTGACGGCGAAGCGGGCGACGATCGGCTGGCCGGTCGAGATGCCGCCGAGGATGCCGCCCGCATGGTTGGACAAGAACAGCGGCGTGCCGTCATTGCCCATGCGCATCTCGTCGGCATTGTCTTCGCCGGAGAGTTCGGCTGCAGCAAAACCGTCACCGATTTCCACGCCCTTGACGGCATTGATGGACATCAGAAGCGAGGCGATGTCCTGGTCGAGCTTGGCATAGATCGGCGCGCCGAGCCCGGCCGGCACGTTTTCGGCCACCACCTCGATCACGGCGCCGATGGAGGAGCCCGCCTTGCGGATGCCGTCGAGATACTCTTCCCACACCGGCACCATCGCGGCATCCGGGCAGAAGAACGGGTTCTGGTCGACCTGCGTCCAGTCCCAGTTGGCGCGGTTGATCTTGTGCTTGCCGATCTGCACCAGGGCACCGCGGATCGTTGCCTGCGGCACCACCTTGCGGGCCAGCACGCCGGCCGCCACGCGGGCTGCCGTCTCGCGCGCAGACGAGCGTCCGCCGCCACGATAATCGCGAATGCCGTATTTCAGGTCGTAGGTGAAATCCGCATGGCCGGGGCGGAAACGTTTGGCGATCTCGCCGTAATCCTTGGAGCGCTGGTCGGTGTTTTCGATCAGCATCGAGATCGGCGTGCCGGTCGTCGTCATCGTCACGCCGTCTTCGGCCAGCATCACGCCGGAGAGAACCTTGACGAGGTCGTCCTCGCGCCGCTGCGTCACGAAGCGCGACTGGCCGGGCTTGCGTTTGTCCATGAAGGACTGGATCTCGTCGAGCGTGAAGGTGAGGCCCGGAGGGCAGCCATCCACGACACATCCGAGAGCCGGCCCGTGACTTTCACCCCAGGTGGTGACGCGGAAGAGATGACCGAATGTATTATGCGACATGAGACCTGACCGTTGCGCGCCGTCTTCCCCGAGGCGCCGTGACGTGGAGCGGCTCTGTCATAGTGGAAAAGCGCTTGAGGTGGAAAGTCTTTTTGCGCAGCTTTCCGTCTCGACTGATGAACGCTGTGTCGCCGGTTCAGGCGACCTTGCGGAAACCATTGCGGGCGCCATCGACAAAGTCCGCGAAGGGCAGGGGACGGGCAAAGGCGTAACCCTGCAGGAGGTCGCAGCCGAGGTTGCGCAGCAGTGCGGCATGTTCCATCGTCTCGACGCCCTCGGCCACGGTCTCGACCCCGAGCGACTTGGCGATTTCGATGATCGAGCGCACCAGCGAGCGCTCCTGCGGCGAGGTGATGATCGGCATCACCAGCTGGCGATCGATCTTCAGTCGCTTCGGCTTCAGCTTGAGAAGACTGACGATGGAGGTGTGGCCGGTGCCGAAATCGTCGATCTCGATGTCGATCCCGAGCGCCTTGATGCGCTCCAGATTGTGCGTGACGATGTCTTCGCTCTCGTCCAGGAAGATGGATTCAACGAGTTCGAAGGCAATCCGGCCGGGCGTGATGGACAGCGTCTCCAGCGTCGAGACCAGGCTTTCATCATGCAGGCGCTTGGAGGAGACGTTGACGGAGACGCGCGGTACGCTGATGCCGGCGGCGGCCCAGCGCATCTGGTCCTTCAGCACGGTTTCCAAAACGATCTGGTCGATCACCGCCGAAACATTAAGGTCCTCGGCAATCGGCAGGAAGGCATCCGGCGCGACGATGCCGCGATAGGGATGGTTCCAGCGCACAAGCGCTTCGACGCCAACCATTTCGCGGGAATCGGCGCAGAACTGTGGCTGGTACCAGGCTGTGAATTCTCCGTTTTCGATCGCGCTCAGCAACTCGTCGGCCGTGCGCTTGTGCGTGATGATCTCCGCCTGCAGGTTCTGGGTGAAGAACTCGAAGCGGTTACGCCCCTCGGCCTTGGCCCGGTAAAGCGCAATGTCGGCATTGATCAGCAGGCGACGGGCATCGATGCGCATGCCGTTGGCCTGGGCAATCCCGATGGAGACACCGCAGCGACAGGAGAAACCGTCGAAATCCATCGGCTGGCGGAACTCGCTGATGATGCGGTTGGCAAGCTCCGAGACCTCCGCCGTATCGGCGGTATGGCGCAGGAGAATGACGAATTCGTCGCCGCCGATGCGGGCAACGACGGCCCCGGCGCCCACGACGTTGCGCAGGATCGTCGCCGTATGCGTCAGCATCGCGTCACCGGCGGCGTGGCCCAGCGTGTCGTTGATCTGCTTGAAGCGGTCGAGGTCGAGATGCAGGATCGTCGCGCTCAGGCGGGAGCTCTGGCTGTCCCGCGACAAGGCGTCGAGCTCCAGATCGAGCTTGCGGCGGTTGCCGAGCAAGGTCAGCGGATCGTGCAGCGCGTTGTGCTCGATGCTCTGTTTCGCCAGTTCCAGCTCGACGTTCTTGGCCTCGGCATCCCGCTTGGCGATCTGCAGCTGCTGGGTGAGGCGCATGTCCTGCGTCACGTCGAACGCGATGCCGACGATCTTCACCGTCCCGTCGCGCATGCTGTGTGCCTTGCCGAAGGAGCGCACGTAACGGATGCTGCCATCCGGCTGCGGCACGCGCACTGTCAGCGGTTCCTTCATGGAAACGGGCAGGTTGGGCGAGATGTGCAGTGCCATTTCCCGGTCATCGGGGTGAACCATGGCAAGCCATTGTTCGTTCGTGACGGTCCGACCCGTCGAGGCAATGCCGTAAAGCTGGCACATGCGGGCATCCCACACTTCCGTGCGGTCTTGCGGCGTGGCTTCCCAGATTCCGCAATTATAGGAAGCCAGTGCCAGGTCGAGACGGCTGGAGAGTTCCTCGAGATCCTGTTCGCGGTTCGACAGCTCGTCCAGCGCCAGCTCCAGCTCGATGTTCTTGGCTTCCGCCTCGTGCTTGGCGGCCTCGATCTCCTGGGTCATCCGCATGTCTTCGGTCGCATCGAAGGCAATACCGACAATCTTGCGGGCGCCGTCCCGCATCACGTGGCTTTTGCCGAACGAGCGGACGTAGCGGATGCTGCCGTCGGGCAGGGGAACGCGCACGGTGAGAGAGTTCTGGTCGCCGCGCGGAAACTTCGGGCGTATCTCTTCAGCCCGGGGGCGGTCATCGGGATGGATGAGGCTGATCCACTTGTCGCTGGCAATGACGCCGTCCGTGTACGGGACGTTGTAGAGCTGGCACATGCGAGCGTCCCAGATTTCCTTCCCCGTCTCGAGGTTCGATTCCCAGATCCCGCAATTGTAGGAGGCGAGCGCCAGGTCAAGGCGGCTGGACAGTTCTTCCAGTTCCTGCTCGCGGTTCGAAAGTTCCTCAAGCGCCAGTTCCAGCTCGGCGTTTTTGATGTCGCTGTCTTCCTTGGCGCTGCGCAGCGTCTGGTTCACCATCATGTCGGAGGTGATGTCCCAGACGATGCCGGTGGTGCGCGTCGTGCCATCGGCATTGCGGTAGCTGGCACCCGCGGATCTCAGATAACGGACATCTCCTTCTGGCGTTTGCACGCGATAGACCTGCGAACAGGGGCCGGTCGAGCAGATGCAGGTAAAGAAATGCGCCTCGGCGGCATCGAGATCCTCGGGATAGACCGACTGAAGCCATTCCTCGAGGCGGTTGTCCGCCACCTCGCCGAAATGGCCGTGAAGAGCGGCGGCGCGCGCATCCCAGGAGAGATGGTTGTCGCCCGTGACTTCCCAGATGCCGATATTGGACGTTTCCATGGCGAGGCTGAAACGCTGCGACAACTCGACGAGCTTCGATTCCCGCGACTTCAACATCGTGATGTGCCGGTTGCGTTCGGCCACCAGCACGCTCGCCACGAAGACGGGGATGATGGTTGCAAAGCCGCCGAAGGCAAGAAGCAGCCGGAAGGATCCCTGATCGTCCGGTGCGGCATCCCAGCCGCCATGCGGTGCGGCGGCAATCTCCCAGGCACCGCCTGGGACCGGAATGGACGAGACGATCGGCGCCAGGTCGGACAGATCCGTCCCCGTCAGCCGGGTTGTGCCCGTAGAGCCCAGGTGCTGGATGGAGACATGCATCCAGCCGGTCTTGGTGGTCTCCTGAATGTTCATGGTGGAGGTCGAGGGGCTGATGCCCGCGTCGAGCAGGAACTGATGCTCGTCGATCAACAGGGCGAGCGTTCCCCAATCGCGTCCCTTGGCATCCGTCAGCGGCACCGCCAGCGTCAGCGTCGTGTCTTCGGCGCTTTCCACAAGCAGGCTGCGGTCGGACGCATCGAAGTCGCGAAGCTGCCGTGCAAGGTTGTCCACATTGATGCCGGCGACGGTGCCGTTCAGAGGATGCGTGCCGTCGCCGATGGCCGTGGTCCTGGTGATGAGCCGCGCGAGCTGATTGTTCGGTGCGATGACAACGGCCAGCAAGGCAGGACTGCGCTCCAGCTCATGGCGAACCGGCTCATCAATGGATTGCACGGCGAAGCTGCCATGCTCCTTCAACGTATGCGCAAGACCGTCGGCGGCAAACAACTGGTTGTCCAGCCGCTCGATCAACTGCTTCAGGATGACATTGACGTTGAGGTCGGCCGCTTCCTTGAGGGCAAGCTGATGGCTTTTCGTCCGTTGGTAATCCATGACGACGCCGCCACAGATGACCATCAAGGCGATGGCAACGGCAATGGCGATCGGGCCACGATACCGTCGATACGCATGGTCCATGTGCCTGTTCATCATGAGCCTGGAGAGCAAGCGCCTGGACCTTCCCTGTATTACCGAGCTTTTCAAGGAAGTTACGGCCCGCCAGTTAACATCCGATTGCGCTTGGGCCCATAAACTTGAGGGGGATTTCTAGTGGTTTGCGCTTAACCCCTCCGCCAGACCTTCCGGTCAAGAGAGCGTTTTACAGCGGATGACAGCAAGACTCGGGGGAAGGATACGATCTTGTCTGTCCGGGTGCGCATTTGCCTGAAAGGCGCGATTGCGCCAGAATGGCTTTCTCGCCCAGTCCGTGGGGACAATGCGTCCTATTATAATAAAATTGTCGCCATAGCGGGCAAATTTCGCCACATTCGAACGAGAAAACGGTTCTCTGTAAGGCTTGCTTGATTCATGAGAGTTCCACAGATGCGCATCCTGATTTCCGCCCTTCTGGCCACGGCAAGCCTGCTGTCTCCCCTGTCTGCCTTCTCGCAGAGCATGGACGTGGAGGCGACCATTAAGGCAGTGGACACCAAGAAGCTCAACCTCACCCTCGATGACGGGAAGGTCTACAAGGTGCCGGAGGAGTTCAACTTCGACGGCCTGAGCGCGGGTGTGAAGGTTGTCGTCTTCTATACGGTGGTCGATGGCAACCGCATGGTGGATGACCTGCAGGTCATGCAATAAGACGAAAAAAGAGGTCTTAGATCTGGTGCCACTCGGCGCGATCCTTGTCGCGCTCGATGACCAGCACGCGGTCCTGCGGGATATCGCAGCGGGCCGCCTCAAGTTCATCCCACCCGCCGACGAGCTTCAGCACCGACCGGATGACGCCGCCATGGCTGACGCAGACGGTGGGTTTCTCCACCGATTGTAGCCAGGCGCCCACCCGCCATGACAGGATCTCATAGCTTTCGGCATCGGGGCCGGGCGGAATGAAAGCCCATTTTTGCCGGGAGCGCATCTTGAGACGATCCGGCGCCACAGCCCGGATCTCGTCCAGCGTATGGCCCTCCCAGTCCCCGAAGGACAGTTCGACCAGCCGGTCGTCGGTGCGGTAGTCGAGCGGGTCGAGCCCCATTTCCCCGCGTGCGAGCTGCATCGTCTCGCGGGTGCGGGAGAGGGGAGAGGCGACGAAATCGAACGCCCCCACACGGTCGCCGACCAGCATGCGAAGCGTCGCGCCATTGTGGCGCGCCTGCGCGCGCCCCTTGTCGTTCAGCCCGATGTCCTTCTGGCCCTGAAGCCTGCCTTCGGCATTCCAGTCGGTCTGCCCGTGGCGGATCATGTAGATGAGCACGGTGCCTGCCTTCGGATGCGTTCAGATCAATCTTTGACGACCGAAATGTCCGGTGCGTCCACGGCCTTCATGCCGATGACATGGTAGCCGCTGTCGGCGTGATGCACTTCGCCGGTCACCGAACGGGACAGGTCGGAGAGCATGTAGAGCCCAACATCACCCACTTCCTCGATCGACACGGTGCGGCGCAGCGGTGCGTTGTATTCGTTCCACTTCAGAATATAGCGGAAATCGCCGATGCCGGAAGCGGCCAGCGTCTTGATCGGGCCGGCCGAGATCGCGTTGACGCGAATGTTCTTCGGGCCGAGATCGACGGCGAGATATTTTACGCTCGCTTCGAGAGCCGCCTTCGCAACGCCCATGACGTTGTAGTTCGGCATGACCTTCTCGGCACCGTAATAGGTGAGCGTCAGCATGGAGCCGCCATCGGTCATCAGCTTCTCCGCCCGGCGCGCAACCGAGGTGAAGGAGTAGACCGAGATCTGCATGGTCTTGGCGAAGTTTTCCGGCGTGGTATCCACGTAACGGCCGGTCAGTTCGTCCTTGTCGGAAAAGCCGATCGCGTGCACCAGGAAGTCGATCTTGCCCCAGCGCTGCTCGATATCGGCAAAGACGGCATCGATCGAAGCTTCGTCCGCGACGTCGCAATTTCCAGCGAGGACCGCGCCGAGTTCGGCGGCCAGCGGTTCGACACGCTTCTTGATTGCGTCGCCCTGATAGGTGAACGCCACTTCGCCGCCCTGAGCATGAATGGCCTTAGCAATCCCCCAAGCGATAGAGCGATTGTTCGCGACACCCATGATGATGCCACGTTTGCCTGCCATGAGGCCAGATGCCTGAGCCATACTCGTCCCTCTGAACTATCAACGAAGGATGCCTATGGCATAGCCCGCCAGCGCGTTCAAGCTTGACGGGGATCATCTCCTGTAAGCCAGCGTAACAAAGGGTGCGCGGGCTGGAAACTGTCGCAAAAGTTTCAAACAAACAGGCCGTGGCGCATGTGGCGCATCAGGTCGACCACCTTGGCGTCCGGTTTTTCCCACAGGATGACGCGCAGTTCAACGATCAGATCGCCGCGTTCGCCGCCTTCCTTCAGGAGGCCGAGGCCCGGAACGGTAACGCTTTGGTCCGAACCGGACCAGGCCGGAACCGAAATCGGGATCTTGCCGCCCGGTGTCTCCACCTCATGTTCGCCGCCGAGGACGGCATCCTCGAGGGAGATCGACAGAACCGTGTGCAGATCGTAACCGTCCACCTGGAAGCGCTCGTCGCGGGCCATCTTGAGCGTGACGACGAGATCGCCGCGCTGCATGCCCTGAAGACGCAAGCCCTGTCCCTTCATCCGGATCTCCTGGCCGTCGGTCATGCCGGCCTCCAGCGGCAGGCGTACATCGCGACCGTCGGAGAGTGCCACCGTCGCCACGTTCAGCTTCAGCATGTCGTCGAGCGTCACCTTGGCGGTGGCCAGCAGGTCGGGCGCCTTTTCCGGCGGCGGTACTTCGCCGCGAATGCGGCGCATCAGCGAGGTGATCAGTTCCAGCGCCTGAAGCGGCAGGGGAGGCGCCGGCTTCGGTGTCGTGTCGGACGCAGCACCGGCCTCCGCCCCGGGTTCGGCATCTGCGCCGTCCTGTGATGCGCCGTCGGCCTTTGCCTGGGCCTGCTGCTGCTCGTGAAGCTTGGCACCCGCGGCTCTTGCCTCGGCGGAGGTGCCGAAGATGCGTTCGACCATTTCTTCCGGCGTTTCGGCTGCGCTGGCGCCGGAGGCCTGACCCTGTGTCCCGGTCTTGGCCTTTGCCTGACCGCCGGCCTGCACGTTGGCCCGGGCAAGTTCTTCCATTACCTGTTCGGCCTTGGCGCGCGCCGCCTTGGCCCGTTCCTCGGCCTGCCGCTGCACCTCGCGCTGCTGCATGATCGTTTGCTGCGTTTCGACCGCCCGGTCATAACGCCGCCTGCGCTCCGGATCCTTCAGCACGTCATAGGCCTGGCCCATCTCGGCAAAACGCTGTGCCGCGGTTGGATCGTCCTGGTTATGGTCCGGGTGCAGCGTCTTGGCTTTCGTACGCCATGCTGCTTTGATCTCGTCTGCAGGTGCGTCCCGTCGTACGCCGAGAATGGAATAAGGATCGCGCATCAAAGCCACCGGTCAAAAGAGGGCGCCGTCCCGATATGGCGACAGGCTGCCTCGCATGAACTCCCAAAATGAGCCTCGGGTTCCGGCTGACCGGCCGAGGCGTCGATGGGAGGAACGGTAGCGGCAGAACCGGTAAATATGCTTTTACGCGAAAGCTGGATCTAAAATTAAGCTTACCGGAAGGTAAGCGCCAAGAGCGATCAGGAGCGTCTCAGGAGCGCGCCGCAAAGGAGACGAGCATCCAGCGACCGGCAGGATCGAGGCAGGCGCTGCCCCGGTATTGGGCAATGCCGTCGAAGGCATGGCGGGTGGTGATGAAGTCCCGGCAGGTGGTGCCGTTGCGGCTCGCTTCGTGGATCGACGAGACGACGCCGGCGCTTCCGGTTGTCGTATTGGCCCAGGGAAGCGGCGAATCACCCAGCTTGGAAAGATCCGTGGAGGTGACGGCATTCAGGATGGTGATCTGGTCGGCGACGGTTTCCTGCGGCGGCTTCGGCACGGTGGCGGTCGAGATGTTGCGATCCACCTTGCTGGCGCCCTCGAAAAGGTCGAGGCTGCCGCTGGTGCAGCCGGAGACGGCCGCTGCGAGGAAAATGAATGCGAATGTCCGAACCGGAAATGACAGGGGCAGTCCAATGCGGTTTTTTGTCGTATCAGTCACTGCCACCTTGCGTCCAATCCGGAAAAGGTCCTACGGCTGCATTCGATCAGATCAGGAGCGTTTTAGTCAATATGTCGGAAGAACGGTTAACAGCTGGTGACTTCACCGAAGAGAACGAGCCCTTTGCCCTCTTTGCCACGTGGTTGAAGGATGCGGAAGCCTCCGAGATCAATGATCCGAACGCGGTTGCGCTCGCAACCGTGGATGCCGACGGGCTGCCGAATGTGCGCATGGTGTTGCTGAAAGGCTTCGATGAGCGCGGTTTCGTCTTCTATACCAATTTCGAGAGCCAGAAGGGCCGGGAAATCCTGGGCCAGAAGAAGGCGGCGATGTGCTTCCACTGGAAGTCGCTGCGCCGTCAGGTGCGGGTACGCGGTCCGGTCAGCGTCGTTTCCGATGACGAGGCGGATGCCTATTACGCCTCGCGTCCCCGCGGCAGCCGCATCGGCGCCTGGGCGTCCAAGCAGTCCCGTCCGCTGGAAGGCCGATTCGCGCTGGAAAAGGCGGTGGCCGAATACACCGCGCGTTATGCGATCGGCGAGATCCCGCGTCCGCCGCACTGGTCCGGTTTCCGCATCGAGCCGCAGTCGATCGAGTTCTGGCACGATCGGCCGTTCCGCCTGCACGACCGCGTGGAATTCCGCCATGCAGAGGGCGGGCAGGGCTGGTCGAAGACGCGGATGTATCCGTAAGGGCGAGATCAGGCAGAACCGTCAGGCGGCGTGCAGCGCGAAGGGAATGCCGGACGCCAGCGCCGCCACATAGCGGGGTTCTTGATAGTATCCGTTCAGCGAGATGCGCGGCAGACCGGTCAGGTGATCGGAAAACCGTTCGCAGATCGTGCCCGGCCGCGTGGTGACGGCCACCTGAAAACCGAGTTCTGCCGCAAGCGTCCGGTCGCGCTGGGACACGGCCGAATCGGTGCCGTAGGGATAGGCGAGGGTGACGGGACGCTCGCCGGTCAAGGCCTCCAGCCAATCGGCCGAGCGCAGCATCTCGCGCCGTGCTTCATCGTCGGACAGCCGTTTCAGCGCCCGATGGCTGACGGTATGGGCGCCGAAGCTGGCCAACGGATGGCGGATCAGTCGCACCAGTTCGTCGCGTCCCATGGTCAGCTTCTGGGTGATCTTCAACGGCTCCACCCCGTGGCGGCGGGCCAGAGCATCAAGCGCGGTCACGGCTTCTGCTTCGTCTCCGCTCTGGATGAACAGCGCAAAGCGGTCGAACGCGTCGAGCTTCTGGGTTTCCATCGCCAAAGGAACAATCTCTTCACCCGCGCCGAAATCGAAACGCAGGCTCTGTTCGGCATTCAGGATCGCCGCCAGAGTTTCCCACCAGATGCTGTGCGTGCGATCGGCAAAGCCCTCATTGATGAAGATCGTAAAGGGTACGCCATGCCGCTCGAACACCGGCAGCGCATGCTCGGCATTGTTGCGATAGCCATCGTCCAGCGTGAAGCAGGCAAAAGGCCGGTCCTTGGGCGCGCGCAGACGGTCCGGCACCTCGATGAGCGGCACGAAGTCGTATCCGTCCTCCCTGAGCCGCCGGATGGCGAGATCCAGAAATTCCGGCGTCACTTCCAGATGCGCGTTCGGTTCGATGATGCGGGGCTTAAACGGACGAACGTGATGGAGCGTGAAGATCGCGCCACGCCCGCGCGCACGGCGCATCAGGCCGAGCCGCGCCAGCACATGTGCGGTCTCCAGTCCCCCGGCAATCAAGCCGCGCTTGACGCCACGGCGCCAAATGGCATCGAGATTTACGCTCATGCGTGCCGCCGAACCTGCCTTCCACCCAACAGAAAGCGCACGCTAGCGCCTAGAAGGTTAAGTCTTGCTGAAGACGTGTGCTGTTTCCTGCTCTACCGCAGCAGGTTGTCCAGGAGCGGCAGGCTGATCAGAGCAGAGGAGGCAATCAGAGCGTAGCAGATGCGCCGGAAGGTCTGTTCGCTCGCTTTGCCGAAGAGGGCAGAGCCAATGGCGATGCCGATCGCATAACCCGGGCCGACTGCGACCGGCAGAAGCAGGCTTTCGAGAGTCAAAAGACCGGCGCTGATATAGGAGGTCGCGGAAATGACTGAACTCAGCGCGAAATAGGTCACGAGATTGGCACGCACCGTTTCCCGCGGGATGGCGCCGCCCAGCCAGTAGGCGACGACCGGCGGCCCGGACATCTGTGCCACGCCGCCGAAGACGCCAGAGACCGCGCCGGTCGCGATGCTGAGCGGGGCCTTCGGTTTTCCGTGGTAGCGCCAGCCGCTGATGAGAAAGCAGAGAAGGCCAAGGACGATGACGGAAATCGTCCAGCGCAGGATGAGCGGCGGGGCAAAGGCGAGTGCTGCCGTTCCGAGCGGCACGCCGAACAGCGCCCCGATCAGCATGGTCAGCACGTCGCGCCGGTTCGCCCGTTTGACCGCATCCGGCAGAAGCCCCAGCGTCATCGTCGCATCGATCACCAGCAGCAGCGGTGAGGCGATGCGGGGTCCGGCAAGTGCACTTGCCAGCGGCACGAAGATGAGCGCGCCGCCGAAACCGGAAAAACCGCGTGCCAGCCCGGCAACCAGCGCGACAGCAAAAAGCAGCGCGATCTGCTGAGGCGGATGGGCGATGAGAAGCTGATCGGCGGTTGCAGACAGGCTTTCGGAAAGGGGCATCAGGACGGTGTTCCGATGACGGAGGGACGGACAAGGCACGGTTTGTGAGCCGCAGCCGCTTGGCTGTCAATGATTGAATATGGCCGTCTGGTCCCGCCGTTTCGCTGGACCTTGCGTCGCGAATCGGTTTGGGATGAAACGAAACAAATGGAGAACATGGAAATGCTCGCCACGCTGATGCAACAGTTCGAGGCCGCGTCCTTGCGCTATGTGGACGCAAACGGAATGACGCGCGACCCGGATTGGTACCTGCTGAAACTGCACGAGGAGGTGGGCGAACTGACCCAGGCCTTCAACCGCAAGACTGGCCGCGGCCTTCCCAAAGGCCGCACGCCCGAGGATCTCGCCCGTGAACTCGCCGATGAGACGGCGGATGTGCTTGGCCATGTTCTGCTGTTTGCCTATGCCAACGGGCTCGACCTCGAGGCAGCGATCGAGCGGAAGTGGCGGTTCCGGCCCGAGTGAGGGTTGTTAGCTTGCAGGGCGGGCCGTTTTTCCCTGCGCGGCCAATAATGCCACCGCCTGATGGTCGAAGGAAACGAAGGCCTCTCCTCCCAGCCACAAACCCTCATGGGAAATGACGCCGTCAGCGAAATCCCCTCCGGCCTCGAGCATGGCAAGACCCGCTTCAACAGCGGATCGGTTCATGGCCACCTTGTCGGTTGCCAGAAGGTCGCGGATCGTCTGGGCAATCTCGCCTCGCGATAGTTTCGCACCGCGCCGCAGAACCCAGACGAGTTCGCAAAGTACCGGAAGGGACACGGCAATCAATGTCGCCTCCTTGAGGATTCGCGCCGCTGCAGCGCCTTGCGCGGGATCGTCCTGCAGGACAGCTCGTACCAGAACATTCGTATCGACGGTGATCTTCATTCCTCGCCGGCCCAGCCGGACTGGGCGATCTCATTGATATCGTCGATGGTGAGCGCAGTCTTCACCTTCCCCGTATGACGACCGATGAACGTGTCGATACTGCCGCTGGGGCGGGGCGCTCGGACGCGCAGTTCTCCGCCGGGCAGTTTGTCGAACACGATGCGCTCGCCGGGTTTGATGCCGAGATGCTGCAGCAGCTCGCGTTTCAGCGTTACCTGGCCCTTCATCGTCACGGTCAGAGATGTCATTGCGGATCTCCTTTGATAACAAAGGTAATGGAAATTTCCATTCGCGCAAGCGGCGGATGTACAGGCTGGTCGGCAGTGACAGGACGTCTTGAGCTTGAAGATGTCACAACAGTTGTGTATAATTACACAACAAGGAGCTGCGCATGACACCTAAGCGAAGCCCGATGACGCCGCGCGAGGTGGCCAGACGCCTGAAAGATTAGGGCTGGTTGATCAAGCGTTATGGCCCTGGCGATCACGTCCAATATGTGCATCCGCAGATACTGCGGAGGGTCTCGCTTGACATGGGTGTCCGGGAGATCCCGACAGGCACGCTCCGTTCCATTTTCCGGCAGGCCTGGTGGGATTGGTAATGGGCAAGGAACAGAGCCAGATGCAGACGACATACGGAATTTTGCACCACGAAAACCAGTCTTTCGGCGTTTCCTTTCCCGATTTTCCCGGCTGCGTGACAGGTGGAGCGACCGAGGAGGAGGCGCTTCGCAAGGCGGATGAGGTTCTGACTTTCCATGTCGCCGGAATGGTCGAGGATGGCGAAGCGCTGCCGATCTCACGGACGCTGGAAGACCTGCGGCTGGACCCTGACGTGCAGGAGGCTCTGGTGGACGGCACGATCTTCGTCGCCCGCTACGACGTTCCGCGCAAGGCCGTCCGCATCAACATCTCGATGGATGAAGGCCTTGTCGAAGCCGTCGATCGCGCGGCCGGCCGCATCAACCAGAGCCGGTCCGCCTTCCTCGCCGATGCCGCCCGCCGACGGCTGGAGGAACTGGTCTTCGATAAGACCGGCTGAGACGCCGCCGATCATTGAGCCGCTAAATCCGCCACCTTGCGATCGAAGAATGCGCAGCAGTGATCAAGGCTCTCGGCTACCACGGCGCAGAGCGCCCGGATCTCCTCGGTCGGTGCCAGCATGTCCGGCACCATCACCGCCATCATCCCGGCCGAGGCGGCACTACGGATGCCGTTGAAACTGTCTTCCAGCGCCAGGCAATCGGACGGCGCAATACCGAGCCGGACCGCGGCCGCCAGATAGGGGTCCGGCGCCGGCTTGCCGCGCGGATAATCGCCGTGAGCGACAATGTGGTGGAAGCGATCGAGGATGCCGAGTTCGCCGAGATGGTGCTTGACCTGAAAATGCGCCGAGGAGGTGCAGACCGCCCGCGGCAGCTCGTGGTCGTCCAGCAGATCGAGGAGCGCGACCACGCCCGGCTTCAGCCTGAGCTCGGTCTCCGTCAGCCGGTCGAAATGCGCAAGCCAGGCGGCGCGGAAGAGATCGGCATCAAAATCCTGCCCGTAATGCTCCCGCAGCAGTTCGGCAATGCTCACCCACGGGCGCCCCAGCATGCCTTCGTAGATCGACGGACCGATCGGCAGCCCGGCGTCTTCAGCGGCTGAGATGATCGACTGGCGATAGAGGATTTCGGTATCGAGCAACAGGCCGTCCATATCGAAGACGACGGCTTTGGGCGGACGGGGCAGCATGGACATTGGATCTCGCCTTCAAAAATGCCGGATACCCAAATCCTGGAACGGTCGCAAGAGGTAACGGTGCAGGCCGTCCATAAAGCGCCCGTGTGCGGCGTCGCCCCCCTCTGGCCTGCCGGCCATCTCCCCCACAAGGGGGGAGATCGAATTGCGGCCCGCTTCTTGCCCCAAAAGAATTTAAGCTGCGTCCTAAACTCGAGGCTTTAGGTGCAGGTGCGTGATGGGAAGCCGGTGCGCCTTGCCGATCTCTCCCCGTGTGGGGGAGATGCCCGGCAGGGCAGAGGGGGGTAAACCCGGAAACGCGAGCCCGGCTTACGCCTTGGTGCCGCCCACCGTCACCTGATCCATCCTCAGATGCGGCTGGCCGACGCCGACGGGCACCCATTGGCCACCCTTGCCGCAATTGCCGATGCCGGTATCGAGCTTGGTGTCGTTGCCGACCATTGAGACGCGTTTCATCGCATCCGGCCCGTTGCCGATCAGCATGGCGCCCTTGATGGGCGCGCCGATCTTGCCGTTCTCGATCAGGTAGGCCTCGGTGCAGCCGAAGACGAATTTGCCGGACGTGATGTCCACCTGGCCGCCGCCGAAGGAAACGGCATAGACGCCCTTTTTGACCGACGCGATGATCTCCTCCGGGGTCTTGTCGCCGGAGAGCATGTAGGTATTGGTCATCCGCGGCATCGGCTGGTAGGCATAGCCCTGGCGGCGGCCGTTGCCGGTCGCCTTCATGCCCATCAGCCGGGCGTTTTGCCGGTCCTGCATGTAACCGACGAGTTTGCCGTTCTCGATCAGGACGTTATAGGCGGATGGCGTGCCTTCGTCGTCGACGGTGATCGAACCGCGGCGGTTGTCGATCGTGCCGTCATCGACGACCGTGACACCGGGAGCCGCGACCATTTCGCCCAGCAAGCCGGCAAAGGCGGAGGTCTTCTTGCGGTTGAAATCGCCTTCCAGTCCGTGGCCCACGGCCTCGTGCAGCATCACGCCCGGCCAACCATTGCCGAGCACCACATCCATGGTGCCGGCCGGCGCGTCGATCGCCTCGAGGTTGACGAGCGCCTGGCGTAGCGCCTCATCCGCTCCGGTATGCCAGTTGCTGCCGGTGACGAAATCACCGAAACCGATGCGGCCGCCGGTGCCGAACGAACCGCTTTCCTGCCGGTCGCCATCGCCCACCACGACGGAAATGTTTATGCGCGTCATCGGCCGGATGTCCTGCACCCGGTGACCATCGGCGCGCAGGATATCGACCACCTGCCAGCTCGCCGCCACCGAGGCCGTTACCTGGCGCACCTTCGGATCCTTGGCGCGCAGATAGGCGTCGATCTCTGTCAGAAGCGCCACCTTCTGCTCGAAAGAGGGCTGGCCGATCGGGTTCTCGTCGCCGTAGAGCTTTTTGTTGGTCCGCTGGGGGGCGCCCGCATAGGAGCCGGAATAACCGCGGGTCACGGCCTGCACGGCATCGGCCGCACGGGTGAGCGCCGACGCGGAGAGTTCTCCCGAATGGGCGTATCCGACGGCCTCGCCCGCCACGGCGCGTAGGCCAAAACCCTGGTCGGTGTTGAACGAGCCACCCTTCAGGCGGCCATTGTCGAAGGTGAGCGATTCGGCCTGGGCGTGTTCGAGATAGAGTTCGCCGTCATCGGCGCCGGAAAGCGCGTCGGCGAGAATCTGGCGCAGGCGGCTCTCGTCGCAGTCGAACAGGTTGATGAGGTCGGTGTTCATCGTCAGGCTCCTTTGGCCGATGAGATGAAGACCCGGCCGTCTTGTGCCGATGTAGGTTCGAAGACTGGCCGAAGCAAGCCTCGCGAGAGGGTCAGGGGAGGGCGTCGTAACCGGTGGCGAAGCCCGAAAGCTCGATCGGAATGCCAACGCGGTCCTGATCGACCGATTCGCGCAGCGCAAAGACGGCCCGCTTTCCGGCACGCAGGATCTTCATCAGCTCGTCGTCGATTTCCACTTCCACGTAGCAGCCTTCGGAGAAGCAGCGCGTGAAATAGGCGCGGCCGATATTGTTGCCATCGACGAAGAGGTCCATGCCGTCCTTTAAAAGCACGCCGAGCGGCGCGAGGATGCGCAGGATGCGGGCTTTCCGGTCGGCCGTCTTCAGCACGACGACCGACAGGCCGACTTCCGGCCGGTCCTCGGCGATCACGTTCTGCATCAGGGCGCACTGGTCGGCAGTGGAGCCGGCCGGCTTGTCGCAGAGGATGGACCAGGCGCCGTGATTGCCCTTGACCGTTCCCGCCTGCGGCGCGCCACCCGGCTGCTGTGGTGCGGTCGGGGCCGGTATCTGCTGCGCATCCGGGCGAGCCTGCTTTTCCGCCGGCTGAGTCGCCTGGGCGAGCACCGGCGCGGCCGGAAGCACAACCGGCATCAGGGCGGCCAGGGCGGCGGCGCACAGGGTGGGGAAACGCATGGATACCTCTGTCTTTCGAATCAGTCTGGCTATTCTTGTCGCCCGCAACCGCGAATGAAAAGCCCTTGACCTCATTTCAGCCGAGTGCGGCGAAAATGCGGAGCGGCCGGGAGGCTTAATTTTCGCAGGTTTTGCACCGCAATTTGACAACGCGCAAAAATGCCGCACGAAGAGCACGGGTCAAGCCGTGGCCGGATGTTGCGACAACTGCTAAACTGTGGTTCAACCGATAGGCTATAGCATTGGGAATGCGCGTGACGATCTGATCTAGATCAAACGCATGGGGAGAGACATCGTGATGAACAGAGCCTGCGCAGCCTTGGCTGCAACACTCTGTCTGCTGTTCGCTTCGGGGGCGGCAGCAGACCAGCCTGTACCGTGGCAGCTGGACCTCCAGCAGCCCGTGACGCCGATCATGCATGAGATCAAGTGGTTTTCGCACTACACTTTGTGGTTCATCGTGCCGATCACCCTGTTCGTGCTGGCACTTCTGATCTGGGTGGTCGTGCGTTACCGCGCAAGTGCCAACCCGGTACCGTCGCGCACGAGCCACAACACGACGATCGAAGTGGTGTGGACGCTCGGGCCGGTGCTCATCCTGCTCTTCCTGGCGATCCCCTCGTTCAATCTGCTCAATGCGCAGCTGACGATCCCGCAGAACCCGGACGTGACCGTCAAGGCGACGGCCACACAGTGGCTGTGGAGCTATGAATACGAAGGCCTGCAGACGCCGGTTGGTTTCGACAGCTATCTGCTGCAGGACAAGGACCGCGCCGATGCCGGCAAGGAAGACCGCACGCGCTATCCGCGCCTGCTCGCCGTCGACAACGAACTGGTCCTGCCGGTGAACAAGACGGTGCGCATGCTGGTGACGGCCGCGCCGACCGATGTCATCCACGCCTTCGCCATGCCCGCCTTCGGCGTCAAGATCGATGCCGTGCCGGGCCGTCTGAACGAGACCTGGTTCCGCGCCGAGAAGGAAGGCCTTTATTACGGCCAGTGTTCCGAGCTTTGCGGTAAGGACCACGCCTTCATGCCGATCGCCATCCGCGTCGTCTCCGATGCGCAGTACCAGGCCTGGCTCGCCGCTGCCGGAAGCGACCTTCCGGGCGCCAACCGCCAGCTGATGGCCGCCACCGACCAGCCGGCTCGCGCCGTCGACGTCGCGTCCAAGTAAGGGGAGTTGAGGACAATGGCTGGACATTCGACACATGATGGTCATCACGCCCGCGTTGCGGACGGCGCGCATGCGCATGACGATCACCACGATCACAAGCTGACTTTCTTCGAGCGCTGGTTCAAGTCGACGAACCACAAGGATATCGGCACGCTCTATCTGATCTTCGCGATCTTCGCCGGCATCGTCGGCGGTCTGCTCTCGGTCTTCATGCGCATGGAGCTGCAGGAGCCGGGCATCCAGATCTTCCATGGCCTTGCCGCCATGGTCTACGGTTTCGAAGGTGATGCGGCGATCGACGGCGGCAAGCACATGTATAATGTGTTCACCACCGCACATGCGCTCATCATGATCTTCTTCATGGTCATGCCGGCCATGATCGGCGGTTTCGCCAACTGGATGATCCCGATCATGATCGGCGCTCCGGACATGGCCTTCCCGCGTCTGAACAACATTTCCTTCTGGCTCATCGTGCCGGCCTTCCTGCTGCTGCTGCTCTCCATGTTCGTGGAAGGCCCGGCGGGGGCTTACGGTGTCGGCGGTGGCTGGACCATGTATCCGCCGCTTGCGACGAGCGGGCATCCGGGACCGGCGGTGGATCTGGCGATCTTTGCGCTGCACGTGGCCGGTGCCTCGTCGATCCTCGGCGCGATTAACTTCATCACCACCATCCTCAACATGCGCGCTCCGGGCATGACGCTGCACAAGATGCCGCTGTTTGCCTGGGCGGTGCTGGTCACGGCCTTCCTGCTGCTGCTCTCGCTGCCGGTTCTGGCAGGCGGCATCACCATGCTCCTGACCGACCGCAACTTCGGCACGACCTTCTTTGCGCCGGAAGGCGGCGGTGACCCGATCCTCTACCAGCACCTGTTCTGGTTCTTCGGTCACCCGGAAGTCTACATCCTGATCCTGCCCGGTTTCGGCATCATCAGCCACATCATCTCGACCTTCTCGAAGAAGCCGGTCTTCGGTTACCTCGGCATGGCCTATGCGATGGTGGCGATCGGCGCGGTCGGCTTCATCGTCTGGGCTCACCACATGTACACGGTCGGCCTGTCGCTGGATGCTCAGCGCTACTTCGTCTTCGCGACCATGGTCATCGCGGTTCCGACGGGCGTGAAGATCTTCTCCTGGATCGCGACGATGTGGGGCGGTTCGCTCTCCTTCCGCACGCCGATGATCTGGGCGATCGGCTTCATCTTCCTGTTCACCGTCGGTGGCGTGACGGGCGTACAGCTCGCCAATGCCGGCCTCGACCGGTCGCTGCACGACACCTATTACGTGGTGGCCCACTTCCACTACGTTCTGTCGCTCGGCGCCGTTTTCGCCATCTTCGCGGCCTGGTACTACTGGTTCCCGAAGATGACCGGCTACATGTATTCCGAAACGCTGGGCAACCTGCATTTCTGGGTCATGTTCGTCGGCGTCAACCTCGTGTTCTTCCCGCAGCACTTCCTCGGTCTGGCCGGCATGCCGCGCCGTTACATCGACTATCCGGATGCCTATGTCGGCTGGAACTACGTGTCGTCCATCGGCTCCTACATCTCGTTTGTCGGCGTGCTGATCTTCCTCTTCAGCGTCTGGGAAGCGTTTGCCAAGAAGCGGGTCGCCGGTGACAATCCGTGGGGTGAGGGTGCAACCACGCTCGAATGGCAGCTCTCGTCTCCGCCGCCGTTCCACCAGTGGGAACAGCTGCCCCGCATCAAGTAATGCCAGTACCGTTCGGCGCGGGCGAAGGGCTTGCGCCGAACGGGCGTTTTGCAAAACAGGAATGACAATGACCACGATCGACGATCACGCAGATCTGCTGACAGAGGAGCAGGTTCGCCTCTCCGAAGCCGGGGCGCGGGATTTCTTCGAACTCCTGAAGCCGCGCGTCATGTCGCTGGTGGTCTTCACGGCCTTTGCCGGCCTGCTTCTGGCGCCGGGCACCATCAATCCGATCATTGGCGCGATTGCGATCCTCTGCATCGCCGTGGGGGCGGGTGCCTCCGGCGCGCTCAACATGTGGTACGATGCCGATATCGATGCGGTGATGACGCGCACCGCGCGCCGCCCCATTCCGGCTGGCCGCATCATGCCGCAGGAGGCGCTGGCCTTCGGCCTGACGCTCTCGACCTTTTCCGTGGCGATCCTCGGCCTGGTGGTCAACTGGTTTGCCGCCGGCCTGCTGGCCTTCACGATCTTCTTCTACGCCGTCGTCTACACGATGTGGCTGAAGCGTTCGACGCCGCAGAACATCGTGATCGGCGGCGCCTCCGGTGCCTTCCCGCCGATGATCGGCTGGGCCTGCGTCACCGGTGGCGTGTCCCTCGACAGCATTGTTCTGTTCCTCATCATTTTCCTGTGGACGCCGGCGCATTTCTGGGCGCTCGCCCTCTTTAAGATGCGTGATTACGGCTCGGTCGGCATTCCGATGATGCCGAACGTGGCCGGCGAAAGCTCCACCAAGAACCAGATCCTGGTCTATGCCGTGCTGACGGCGGTCATCGCGGTTGTGCCCGCCATGACCGGTCTCGTCGGCTGGGGTTACGGCGCCTTTGCCGCTTTGCTCGGCGCCATCTTCGTTTACTGTTCCATCGCCGTCCGGCGCATGCCGGAGGGCGACGAGAAGATGATGCCGGCCAAGCGCATGTTTGCCTATTCGGTGCTCTATCTCTTCGCCATCTTCTCCGCGCTGATTGCCAGCCATTACGGCCAGCACCTCCTCGACCTTGTCGGAGCTTCGGCATGATCGAGACGATGAAGCCGACGGAGGCCCAGAAGAAATCGCGGCGGGGTCGCAACATCGCGCTCGGCCTTGTGCTCGCGGCGCTGGTGCTGCTGTTTTACGTGGTCACCATCATCAAACTGGGCGGAATGGGCTGAACGGGACGGGAGGAGAACGGGATGGCCAATCAGCAGGGAACGATCGATCGCCAGGCGAAAAACCAGGGCCGGGTGGGCAACAGCACCATTCTCGTCGCGTGTCTGGTCTTTGTCGGCGGCATGGTGGGCGCGGCCTATGCGTCGGTGCCGCTCTACCGCCTGTTCTGTCAGGTCACCGGCTATAACGGCACCACGCAGCGGGTGGAGCAGTATTCCGAGACCATTCTCGACCGGACGATGCGCGTCAGCTTCGATGCCAACACCTCGACCGGCCTGAACTGGGAGTTCAAGCCTGTCGACAAGATGGTGGAACCGCGGATCGGCGAAACGGTGCAGATCAACTACATGGCGACCAACCGCTCGCCCGTGCCGGTGACCGGGACCGCCGTCTTCAACGTGACGCCGATGGAAGCCGGGGCCTATTTCAACAAGGTGCAGTGCTTCTGCTTTACGGAGACGACGCTGAAGCCCGGCGAAACCTTGGAAATGCCCGTCGTGTTCTTCATCGATCCGGAGATCGTCAAGGCGGAAGAAACAAGGAATATCAAGAATATCACGCTGTCCTACACCTTCTATCCCAGCCAGGGGGCCAAGCCGGTTGCCGGTTTGAAGGGCGAGAAGTTGGACGGCGCGAACAGGTTGTGAGAGAGGGCTCGTCCGTTTTTTCGACGGACGGGCTTTGAGGAGAAACTTCGGGGACTGATCACATGGCGGAAGCGCATCAAAAGAACCACGACTACCATATCATAGACCCGAGCATCTGGCCGCTGATGGCCTCGGTCGGTGCCTTCATTGTCACCTTCGGCGGTGTCGGTTACATGCGGTACCTGCATGGCGGCACCTTCCACATGTTCGGCCTGAACTTCGCCCATCCGTGGCTCTTCTTCATCGGCCTTGCCATCCTGATCTACACCATGGTCGGCTGGTGGGCCGATACGATCAAGGAAGGTCGCGAAGGCCACCATACCCGTGTCGTGTCGCTGCATCTGCGTTACGGCATGATCATGTTCATCGCCTCCGAAGTGATGTTCTTCGTCGCCTGGTTCTGGGCCTTCTTCGATGCGAGCCTCTATGCCAACGAAGCGATCCAGGCGAGCCGCGTCGGCGCGACCGGTGGTCAGTGGCCGCCGAAGGGCATCGAGGTTCTCGATCCCTGGCACCTGCCGCTCTACAACACGGTGATCCTGCTTCTCTCCGGCACCTGTGTCACCTGGGCGCACCACGCGCTCCTGCACAATGACCGCAAGGGCCTGGTGAACGGCCTGGCGCTGACGGTGGTGCTTGGCGTGCTGTTCTCCTTCGTGCAGGTCTACGAATACATGCACGCGCCATTCGACTTCAAGAACTCGATCTATGGCGCGACCTTCTTCATGTCGACCGGTTTCCATGGGTTCCACGTCTTCGTCGGCACCATCTTCCTGCTGGTCTGCCTGATCCGCGCGGTCAATGGCGGCTTCACCCCGCAGAAACATTTCGGCTTCGAAGCCGCTGCCTGGTACTGGCATTTCGTGGACGTGGTCTGGCTCTTCCTCTTCTTCGCCATCTACATCTGGGGTGGCTGGGGCGCGCCGCTGGCGCATTGAGCCGGCGACCTGAACCGTTGACAATGGGAGGGGCGGGCCGGAACCGCCCCTTTTCCGTTAGGCTCCTCCCATCAGGTGCCCGCTCACGCCCGCCGAAAGGATCGACCGCATGCCGAAGGACGAAGCCCATTATCCGCCGCAGGATGCCGTCTCCACGGGGCTTCGCGGCCATTGCCCCCGCTGCGGCCAGGGCCGGCTGTTCGATGGTCTGCTGAAGGTGAAGCCGCGCTGCACCGCCTGCGGGCTCGACTATGGTTTTGCCGATGCCGGCGATGGCCCGGCGGTCTTCGTCATGCTGCTCGTCGGTTTTCTGGTGGTCGGTTTTGCGCTCTGGTTCGAGTTCACCTTCCATCCGACCGTCTGGCTGCATTTTCTCGTCACGCTGCCCTTTGCGGTCATCGTCTGCCTCGGCAGCCTGCGGGCGCTGAAAGGCCTGCTGATTGCGCTGCAGTACAAGCACAATGCCAGCGAGGGCCGGATTGACCGCGAGTAAGCCCGATGCGTCGATGAGCAGAACGAAGGCGTTCGTCACCGGGGCGGTCGTGCTGGTCATGCTCGCCATCCTCCTGTCGCTCGGCACCTGGCAGGTGCAGCGACTCCATTGGAAGGAAAGCCTGCTGGCCCAGATCGACAGCCGCCGCAATGCAGAGCCCCTCGATCTGACCGAGGCCGAACAGGTGATGGCGAAGGGCGAGGATGCCGAATACCTGCATGTGCGGGTCAGCGGCACCTTCGATCACAGCCGCGAGCGGCACTTCTTTGCCACCTTCGAAGGACAGAGCGGCTTTTACATCTATACGCCGCTCGCGCTCGCCGATGGCCGCCAGCTCTGGGTCAATCGCGGTTTCGTGCCCTATGACCTGAAGGAGGCGGGAAAGCGCGCCGCAGGGCAGGTGCCCGGCGAAGTCACCCTCACCGGTTATGTCCGCGCCCGCCTGGAGGCCAAGCCGTCCTCGCTTTTGCCGGACAACGAACCGGCAAAAAACATCTTCTACTGGAAGGACTGGCAGGTCATGACGACGAGCGTGGGCCTCACCCCCGCCGAGGTGCTGCCCTTCTTCGTCGACGCGGATGCGCGTGTTGCCAATCCGGGTGGGCTGCCGAAGGGGGGTGTGACGCAGTTCGACCTGCCCAACAACCACCTGCAATATGCGGTGACCTGGTATGGTCTGGCCGCCGCTCTGGTGGCGGTGAGCGGCCTGATGCTGTTTAGGCGCAAGACATAAAGGCAAGGGGCGGCGTGGACGGCCGCGCCCTTCAACCGTTGGGGGAATGGATGACGGTCGTTTCGAACCTGCTGGTGGCGCTGGTCGCACTGGAGCACATCTATATTCTCGTGCTCGAAATGTTTCTCTGGACGAAACCGCAGGGTCGCAAGGCGTTTGCCCTGTCGCCGGAGCGTGCGGAGATGACGAAGGTGATGGCTGCCAACCAGGGCCTCTACAACGGGTTTCTGGCGGCGGGCCTCATTTGGGCGCTCCTGCATCCCGATCCGGCCTTCGCCGTCCAGCTCAAATTGTTTTTTATTGGCTGCGTGCTGGTCGCTGGCCTATATGGGGGAGCAACGGCCTCGCGGAAGATCTTCGTCATTCAGGCGCTTCCGGCGGGGCTTGCCCTTCTTGCCGTCCTGATTGCGGGTTGACTGAATGAACATGCATGTGAACCGACCGCCGCTGACCATCCGCCTGTGCGGACCGCGCGGCTTTTGCGCCGGCGTCGATCGGGCGATCCAGATCGTCGTTCTGGCGCTGAAAGCCTATGGCGCGCCGGTCTATGTACGCCACGAGATCGTGCACAACCGCTATGTGGTCGAGGGCCTGGAGGCGAAGGGCGCGATCTTCGTTGAGGAACTGAACGAGATCCCGGAAGAGCATCGCCAACAGCCGGTGGTCTTTTCCGCCCATGGCGTGCCGAAATCCGTGCCGGAAGACGCGCAATCGCGCAATCTTTTCTATCTCGATGCCACCTGTCCGCTGGTCTCCAAGGTGCACAAGCAGGCCATGCGCCACCAGCGCCTCGGCCGCCACGTGGTGCTGATCGGCCATGCCGGCCATCCGGAAGTGATCGGCACCATGGGGCAACTGCCGGAGGGCACCGTCTCGCTGATCGAGACGGTCGAGGATGCCGAGGCCTATCAGCCGGCCGATCCGGACAATCTCGGCTATGTCACGCAGACGACGCTTTCGGTGGATGATACCGCCGGGGTCATTGCCAAGCTGCAGGAACGGTTCCCGAACCTCACCGCACCCGCGGCCGACAGCATTTGTTACGCCACGACCAACCGCCAGGAGGCGGTCAAGCAGGCAGCACCGGGCTGTGACCTCTTCATCGTCGTCGGCGCGCCGAATTCCTCCAACTCCAAGCGGCTGGTGGAAGTGGCCCTGCGCGCCGGTGCCACCCGCTCCCTGCTCGTCCAGCGCGCCTCCGAAATCGACTGGGACCAGGTGGGCGATATCCGCACGCTCGGCATCTCCGCCGGCGCGTCCGCACCGGAAGTCATCGTCGACGAGATCATCGAAGCCTTCCGCGCGCGTTTCGACGCCAAGGTGGAACTCGCGATCACGGCGGAAGAGAACGAGCACTTCCTCGTCAACCGCGAACTGCGCAGCATCGAACTCACCCGCGAGGACATGGCCTGGGTGAACGGGTGAGCAGCGCCGGCGCCTGAGCGAGCGGCCAGGACGGCAGCCGGGAACGGTCGGGCGAAGCCTAAGCAATCGGTCCTTTATTGAAAACGCACACTCCGTGTGTATAGTTCTGCCATGAGAAGCTCGGATGTCATTGCCGCTCTGCGCGCAGACGGGTGGTATGAGGTGACCACCAGGGGCAGTCATGTCCAGTTCAAGCATGACACGAAGCCGGGACGCGTGACAGTGCCCCATCCGAAGCGGGATATTCCGATCGGCACATTGAAGAATATCGAGAAGCAGGCGGCATTGAAGCTGAGGTAACCCCATGCGTAACTTTATCGGCTTGATCCATAAGGACCCGGACAGCGATTACGGCGTATCCTTTCCCGATTTTCCCGGCGTGATCACGGCAGGCACTGATCTCGATGACGCCCGCCGTATGGCGGAGGAGGCGCTTGCATTCCATGTCGAGGGCATGATCGAGGATGGCGAGGCAATCCCCGAGCCGTCTTCGCTGGAAGAGGTCATGTCGGTGCAGGACAACAGGGATGCGGTCGCCGTGCTTGTGCCGCTGAAAAACCAGGCAAAAAAGGCGGTCCGATTGAACATCACCCTGCCGGAGGACGTGCTGGAGAAGATCGATGCCTATGCGCAGGCCCATGGCCTGACTCGCTCCGGTTTCCTGGCGCAGGCTGCGCGGCGTCAAATGAGCGAGATGCCTCAATGACAGCTTCTGCAGCGGAAATGAAAGCACTTGAGGAGAGATGCCTGGACCGCGGCGACCGGTGATCATAGAAGGCTCCCGCAAATCCTGTGCCCATCCCCTCCATGGGACTAGCCAGTCTGCCATCCCCCTGTGTATGCCTTGTGCAAGACTGGCTGGGTGATCAGCCGCACAGTTGCAGGGGCAGGACCATTGGCCGTCTATACCGATATCAGCGAGACCGATCTGAGGGCCTTCCTCGCCCAGTATGATGTGGGAGACCTCACCTCCTACAAGGGCATTGCCGAAGGGGTGGAGAACTCCAACTTCCTGCTGCACACCACGAAGGATCCGCTGATCCTGACGCTCTACGAAAAGCGGGTGGATGCCGGCGACCTGCCGTTTTTCCTCGGCCTCATGCAGCATCTGGCGGAAAAGGGCCTGTCCTGCCCGCTGCCTTTGCCGCGCCATGACGGAAAGCTGACGGGAGAGCTGTCCGGCCGTCCGGCAGCGCTCATCTCCTTTCTCGAAGGCATGTGGCTCAGAAAACCGGATGCTGCCCATTGCGAACAGGTGGGCCGCGCGCTCGCCGAAATGCATCTGGCCGCGGCCGATTTTGCCATCCGCCGCCCCAATGCGCTCTCGCTCGATGGCTGGATCGAGCTGTGGCAGAAGGCCGCCGCCCGCGCCGACGAGGTGCAGGAGGGGCTGGAAGCGGAAATCGGCGACGAGCTCGATTATCTCTCCGGCCATTGGCCCAGACATCTGCCGGCCGGCGTCATCCACGCGGATCTCTTCCAGGACAACGTGTTTTTCCTCGGGGACCGGCTTTCCGGACTCATCGATTTCTACTTCGCCTGCAATGACCTGCTCGCCTATGACGTGGCGATCTGCCTGAACGCCTGGTGTTTCCAGCCGGATGGTTCGTACAATTTCGCCAAGGGTGCGGCGATGCTCGCCGGTTACCAGGCGGTGCGGCCGCTCTCAGTGGATGAACAGGCGGCGCTGCCGATTCTCGCCCGCGGCTCGGCGCTGCGGTTCTTCCTCACCCGCCTTTATGACTGGCAGATGACGCCGGAGGGCGCGCTGGTGGTCAAGAAGGACCCGCTCGAATACCTGAAGAAGTTGCGCTTCCACCGCGCCATCGTCTCGCCCACCGAATACGGGCTGGAGATCGCCCCATGAAACAGGTGGAGATCTTCACCGACGGCGCCTGTTCCGGCAATCCCGGCCCCGGCGGCTGGGGCGCCATCCTGCGCTATGGCGAGGTGCAGAAGGAACTCTATGGCGGCGAGGCGGACACCACCAACAACCGCATGGAGCTGCTCGCGGCGATCACGGCGCTGAACGCCCTCAAAACCCCCTGTGAGGTCGATCTGCACACCGACAGCAAATATGTGATGGACGGCATTTCCAAGTGGATTTTCGGCTGGAAGAAGAACGGCTGGAAGACATCCGACAAGAAACCGGTGAAGAATGGCGAGCTGTGGCAGCAACTGGATCAAGCCAACCAGCGTCACAAGGTGACATGGCACTGGGTCAAGGGCCATGCCGGCCATCCGGAAAACGAACGCGCCGACGAGCTGGCGCGTCTCGGCATGGCGCCGTTCAAGACGCGCGCATCATAAAGACCGTGACCTCTTCAGGGGCACGGCAAGGCGAGGGAGGAAGACCATGATCCTGCACTGCGTATTTCTGAGGCTGAAGGCATCGCTGCCGGCCGCCGACAAGCAATCGATCTTCGAGGATCTCGCAAAACTCCAAGCGATCATCCCCGGCATCGTCAGCATCAAGACGGGTCCGAATGTCTCGCCGGAGGGCCTGAGCGGCGGCTTCCGCGATGGTTTCGCCGTCACCTTCGAGGATGCGGCGGCCCGCGACGCCTACCTCGCCCATCCCGACCACATGGCCGTCGGCGACCGCATCGTCGCCGCCTGCGACGGCGGGCTTGCGGGGCTTCTGGTGTTCGATCTGGAGGTGTGAGAGACGGCGGTTTCGGCTCATAGCCCCTCATCCGGCTGCCGCCACCTTCTCCCCGCCAAGCGGGGAGAAGGGATATGCCGCGCGGTTTTCCACCAGTTGCGACGTTGCAACGGGGCTGGTCCCCTCTCCCCGCCTAGCGGGGAGAGGGTTAGGGTGAGGGGCTGGGCTTTCAGAGGGTGAGGGGCAAAGCGCTCCGAGGGTGCCCCCTCAGAGAAACCTCAGCTGCCCTTGCTCATCGCGCCCGCCAGCTGATCCACGTTGAAGCGGAACATCTTTTCATAGGTCGGGGTTGGGCCCTTCGGCTTGGAGAGCGATTCGACGTAGAGTTCGCCGCCCGGTTCGGCGCCGGTTGCCTTTGCCACCTGCTTGACGAGGCGCGGATCGTTGGAGTTTTCGAAGAAATACACCTTCACATGTTCGGCCTTGATCTGGTCGATCAGCTTGGCGACATCGGTGGCGGACGCCTCACTTTCGGTGGAGACGCCGAGCGGTGCGAGGAAGGTGACCTTGTATTCCCGGCCGAAGTAACCGAAGGCGTCGTGGCTGGTCAGCACCTTGCGGCGGTCTTCCGGGATCTTGCCGATTTTGTCGCGCGCATAGGCGTCCATGGCGTCGAGCTTCTTCGTATAGGCCTCGGCATTGGTCTTGAAGGTGGCGGCATCGGCCGGATCGGCAGCGGAGAGCGCCTTTTCGATATTGGCGACCCAGACCTTCACATTGACCGGGCTGTTCCACACATGCGGATCGGTGACCGTCTTGCCGTCCTCTTCCATGGTGCGGGTGTTGACGCCTTCCGAAACGGTGACCGGCTTGCCCTTGAAGCCGGAGGCGGAAATCAGCCGGTCCATCCAGCCTTCCAGGCCCTCACCGCTGACGAAGACGACATCGGCTTCCTTCAGCTTCTTCGCATCGCTCGGCGAGGGTTCGAATTCATGGGGATCGCCATCGGGGCCGACGAGCGTCGCCACGCGCACCTTGTCGCCGCCCACCTGGTGGACCACGTCGGCAAGCACGGTGAAGGAGGCGACCGCCTTCAGCTCGGCGGCGGAAACCGGGGCGCTGAAGGCAAGGATCGCCGGAATGGCGGCAGCGGCAAGCAGCAGGGGGCGGAGTGACATGGAACGTCTCCTTCGGGTTAGCCCGTCAGATGCGGGCGGGGGAAATAGCGCCGGGCAAGCCCGGAGGGCGCAAACAGGATGGACAGGCCGTAGAAGAGGGCGGCGGTGACGATGATCGTCGGGCCGGAGGCAAGCTCCAGATGGTAGGAGGCAATCAGCCCGAGATAACCGGAAACGAGCGCGGTGCCGGAGGCGATCACCAGCATGGTGGGCAGGTTGCGCGACCAGAGCTGCGCGATCGCCGCCGGCAGCATCATCAGGCCAACCGCCATCAGCGTACCGAGCGCCTGGAAACTGGCCACCAGGTTCAGCACCACCAGCACCAGGAAGGCGATGTGATAGAGCGGCCCGCGCCCGCCGACGGCACGCAGGAACCCGGGGTCGAAGCACTCCGCCACCAGCGGCCGGTAGATGATGGCAAGCGCCACCAGCGTCACGGAGGTGATCACGCCGATCTGCGTCAGCGCCTCGGAATCGATGGCCAGAATGGTGCCGAACAGCACATGCAGCAGGTCGATATTGGAGCCGCGCAGCGAGACGATCAGCACGCCGAGCGCGAGAGACGTGAGGTAAAAACTGGCAAAACTGGCATCTTCCGCGAGGCTCGTGGCGCGCGACACGGCACCGGCGAGCAGCGCGACCGAGAGCCCGGCAATTAGCCCGCCGATCCCCATGGCGGTGAGCGACAGCGAGCCCGCCACCAGATAGCCGATCGCAGCCCCCGGCAGCACCGCATGGCTCAAGGCGTCGCCCATCAGGCTCATGCGCCGCATCATCAGGAAGACGCCGATCGGCCCGCAGCCGAGGGACAGGCAGAGGCACGCGACGAGCGCCCGGCGCATGAAACCGTAATCGGCAAGCGGGGCGAGAAAGAGGTCGTAGAGGGTCATGCCGCCGTCTCGCAAATGCCGGCGGTATCGTCCCAGCGCTCGGCCATGGCGCGTGCCTTCAGGAGATTGGCCGGTGCCATCACCTCCTCGGTCGGTCCCCAGCCGATCAGTTCGCGGGCGATCAATAGGGTCTGCGGGAAATGCGTGCGCACCTGGTCGAAGTCATGCAGCACCGCCACCACGGTGCGGCCCTCGCCATGCCAGCGGGCCACGATCTCGAGCAGGTCATGCGTGGTGCGGGCATCGATCGCGGTAAACGGCTCGTCGAGCAGGATCAGCCGGGCATTCTGCAAGAGAAGCCGTGCAAACAGCACGCGCTGGAACTGGCCGGCGGATAGCGAGCCGATCGGTCGTTTTTCGAAACCCTCCAGCCCGACCGCGGACAGCGCCTCGCGGGCCTGATCGCGGGCGGTCGAGGATATCCGGCCAAGGGCGCCGCTCCGGTGCCAGTCACCGAGCAGCACCGTATCCAGCACGTTGATCGGAAAACGCCGGTTGATCTCGGCCGCCTGCGGCAGATAGCCGATGTCGCGTGGCGAAAAGGCGTATTCGATCCGGCCTTCCGCAGGCCGAAGCTCGCCGACGATCGCCTTCAGCAGCGTGGATTTGCCCGCCCCGTTCGGCCCGGCAATCGCCGTCAGGCTGCCGGTGGTAAGCGTTCCCGAGAGGTGATGCACCGCCGGATGCCGGTCATAGGTCACCGTCAGGTCATGCAGGGAAAGGGCAGGCGTGCTCATGATGCCACTCATCTCCCGTATCATGGCAAGGCGACCGCCCAGGCAATCGCCGCCCAAAGGCCGGCGATCAGAACAAGCGCGGCGGCCACGCGGATCAGCGCCGCCTGCTGCAGCAGGCTGAAGGAGGGAGGGGAGCGGAGCATGGCGGGCTTTCGTTGTGTAACTCTATAACGGTTATGTTATAACGAATACGGCGACAAGAAGGCAAGGCTGGATGGGCGCTGTGCGCGATGTGCAGTAAGGCCTGCAGCCACTCGACGCCATGCGGCAAGCACTCGCAGGCTCCACGTCAAAGAGATGACAGGGGTGATCAGACGCCCCAACGAAAAAGCGGCCCCGAAGGACCGCTTTCGCAAGGACGGTGAAGAGGGGGCGCTCTTAGAATTCTTCCCAGCTTTCCGCGGCCGCACCGCCACCCATGGCACCGGCGACCTTCGCCATCATGCGGCGTGCCGGCGAGGCGGCAGGCGCATGGCTGGCTCTCGCCACCTCGGGCCTGCCGGAGAAGCCCGCCTCCGAACCGCCGATGCGGAACTCGCCGATGATCTCGCGCAGCTTGCGGACTTCGCCGGCGAGCGAAGAACTGGCGGCGGTGGATTCCTCCACCATGGCCGCATTCTGCTGGGTGGTCTGGTCCATCTGGTTGACGGCGGTATTGACCTCGGCCAGCCCCACGGACTGTTCGCGGGCGGACGTGGCAATCGCATCGAGCTGCGTATTGATGGCAACGACCTGCTCTTCGATCACCTTCAGCACGGCGCCGGTCTCCTGCACCAGCGTCACGCCGGTCGAGACTTCATCGACGGAGTTGCGGATGAGGTCCTTGATCTCCTTGGCGGCCTGGGCAGACCGCTGGGCCAGCTCGCGCACTTCCTGCGCGACGACGGCAAAGCCCTTGCCGGCTTCCCCGGCACGCGCCGCTTCCACGCCGGCATTCAGCGCCAGCAGGTTCGTCTGGAAGGCGATTTCATCGATCACGCCGATGATCGAGGAGATCTGGTTGGAGGACTGCTCGATGCGCTGCATCGCCGAGACGGCATTGGAGACGACTTCGCCGGAGCGGCGGGCCGACTTGTTGGCCTCGATCGCCACATGACGTGCTTCCTCCGTCCGCTTGGAGGCGTTCGTCACATTGGTTGTGATCTGATCGAGAGCGGCTGCGGTTTCCTCAAGCGATGCCGCCTGTTGTTCGGTGCGCTTCGACAGGTCTTCGGCGCTCTGGCTGATTTCACGCGCGCCGCTGTCGATCGATCCGGTGGCCGTTGCGACCGAGCGCAGACTGTCGGCCAGCTGTTTGACCGCCGCGTTGAAGTCCGCCCGCAGCGCTTCGAAGTCGCTGGCGAAGGGCTCGTTGAGGCGGAAGGTCAGGTCGCCGGAGGAGAGGTGTTTCAGGCCTTCGGCAAGACCGGAGGTGGCCTTTGCCATCTCGGCCGCCCGGCGCCGTTCGGCTTCTGCGGCGCGCGCCTGCTCGGCCTCGCTCTTGCCGCGATTGGCTTCCGCCTCCTGTTCCAGCTCGCGCGTGCGCAGGCCGTTGTCCTTGAAGATCTGCACGGCCTTGGCCATGATGCCGACTTCGTCGCGACGGTCCGTGCCATTGACGACAGCGGAGAGGTCGCCGTTCGCCAGCGTCTTCATCGTGTCGCTCATGGTGCGCAGCGGTGTCACGAGCCAGCTGCGGATGGCCAGGAAGCCGGCGGTCAGAACGATAGCGAGGGCAATGAGAACGCTGAGGATCGTCTGCTTGGCGGTGCCATCGACATGTTCCGTCAGTTCGTTGCTCGTCTTGGCGGCAGCCTCCACCATTTCCGTGGTCACCGCCGTGAAGCGGGGCGACATGGCGGAAAAGGCGGGCTGACATGTGTCGCGATAGATCTTCTGCGCGGCCTGGAGACCGTCAGGCGAGGTTGCGCTGCGACCGGCGGCAACGGCGGCTCCGCAAGTGTCGGTGAATATCTTCAGACCGTCGGTCTTCAATTGGACCAGATCGGCACGCTTGTTCATGGCCTTGGTCACCTGGTCCATGAACTTTGCAAAACCCGCCTGTGCATCCTTCAGGCCTTCTTCTGCCCGGGCTTTGAGATCCGGGGTATCGGCCATCATCAGTTCGGCGATGGTCGCACGAACGGCCTGCAGGCTGCGGTTGGACCGCGCCAGGTAAAGTGCTGCCGTGCTCTCTTCGTCAAGCAGGCCGCTATAGGCTTCGTCCACGGTATAGAGTTGCCGGCTTTCGTACATCGATAGCGCAAGCGTCATCAGACCGAAGGTGATCATGATGATCAGGAACTTCCCGACAATGGGAACATGCTTCATGGGAACATCCTCATGTTGAATGCGGTGCGCAACCGAAAGCATTCATTGCCTGGGATGCAGTTCACGTGAGGCTAAAGTGGCCATCACCGCCATGGTCAAGCGCGCCTGATGCACGCTTTCCATTAGACTCCCAAGATGTAGGGCTAAAATTTCGATAATTAGTTAATTGATAAGTAAGCCCGAGATGAAACATCTTGGGCTCAATGGCCCGAAGCAGAAAAAGGCTCTGCTTGGAATGTTCGGTGCTCGAAAACAAAAAAAGCGGCCCCTCTGGACCGCTTTTCGACGTCGGTTGTGCGACGAAACAGATCAGAGCTGTTCCAGCATGGCGGCCGCACCCGAAACGGTGGCCTGGCCCGGATTTTCCTCGAGGTTCAGAGACTTCACCACGCCGTCTTCCACCAGCATGGAATAGCGCTTGGAGCGCACGCCAAGTCCGGCGGCGGAAATGTCGATCTCGAGGCCGAGCGCTTTGGTGAAGGAGGCATCCCAATCGGAGAGGAAGTGGATCTTGCCCATGCCGCCGCTCTTTTCCGCCCAGGCGCCCATCACGAACATGTCGTTGACGGCAACCACGGCGATATCATCCACGCCGCGCTCCAGAAGCGCATCCCGGTTCTCCAGGTAACCCGGCAGGTGGTTCATCGTGCAGGTAGGGGTAAAGGCGCCCGGCACCGCAAACAGCACCACCTTCTTGCCCTTGAACAGGGCGTCGGTCGTTACTTCCACCGGGCCGTCTGCAGTCTTTTCCTTGAAGGTGGCAGCAGGCAGGCTATCGCCAACGGCAATCGTCATGTTCATCTCCCTAATGGAACAAGTGGTTCGAAAATTCCGTCGCGACTATAGAGCGGCGTCAATCGAAGGCAAGCGAGGTTTCCATGGCGCGGCTGCCCGCCACCACCAGGATGTCCCAGCTCTTTCCCTTGGGATCATAGCCCTTCGGCAGCTTGCCGACCGGCATCTCCACCTCATAGAGGCCGCCGGTCCTGCGCGCGTTTTCCTGGTCGAACAGCACATGTCCGTCCGGACCCGCCACGTAGATCTTCGGCGCTTCGGAGGCTTGCGGCAGTTTTACCGCAAGCGTCAGAGTCTTCAGGTCGTCGCTCAGGCCGTGCCGCGCAATGGCGAAATCCGGGGTGGGCCGTTCGGGAAGGCTGCGCGCCGCCTTGTCGAGGATCAGGTTCTCTTCGAGCGGCAGGCCCCTGGCCGTGGACAGTTCCAGCTCGAATTCGGCCTGAAAGGGAATGCAGATATTGCGGCAGAGCCCGATGAAGGCCGAGGCGTTGAGCTTCAGCGGCTGCGACGGGTCGGCAAGCGTCAGCGTAAACGGCAGGGTCACCGGATGGTCGTAACCGAGATCGCGGATATTGCCGGTCTCGAAGGGTTTCGGCACCGGGAAGGAAATGTCCTTCAGCGTGATGCCATGCCCGGGCGAGAGCGTGATCTGCGGCGGAATGCCCGCTTCGCCCGGTTCCTTCCAATAGGTGATCCAGCCGTCCTTCGGCTCGATCTGCAGGGCGCCCTGCACGGTTCCGTCCGCCTCCGGCGCAAGCGCGATGATTCGCATGCGCCCGCCCTCGTTCTCCGCCCAACGGCTCATCGCAGCGTCAGCGGTTCCGGCAAGCAGGCTGAGCGAGGCGGCCAGAGCGGCAAGACCGGCAGCCCTGCGTCGGCAGGCCAAAGAGAATGGAGTAGAATTGAACATGGGCGGTTTTTTAAGTCATCCTTTCAACAGCGGCCAGTCACAAGCGCAGGGCCGAGATCATTTTCGGTTGATTGATGAGAGACACTGCCCCATCTTCGTTGAAGAAGGCTTTCCAGGAAAGCCGCCCGCCCGAGGGCCGGGCCTACCGGAACAGGAGGCACGATGTCATTTTCGACACTCACGGATAAGCGCGATCTGAACACGCGCGAACGCGGTTTTCTGGACGGCCAGTTCCTGATTGCCATGCCCGGCATGCAGGACGGCAATTTCGCCCGGTCGGTGGTCTATATCTGCGCCCATTCGCCGGCCGGCGCGATGGGCTTCGTCATCAACCGCCCGCAGTCCATCTCGTTTACCGAGATCCTGCTGCATCTGAAGCTGGTGGACCAGCCGGAAGCCATCATGCTGCCCGGCGCCACGCGCGACTTCCCGATCTTGAGCGGCGGACCGGTGGAAACCGGACGCGGTTTCGTGCTGCATTCGGATGATTATGTCAGCGAAAGCAGCATCCCGGTCAGCGACGACATCTCTATGACCGCAACGCTCGATATCGTGCGGGCGATCTGCGATGGCCGTGGACCGCGCCGGGCCACCATGCTGCTCGGCTATGCCGGCTGGGGCCCCGGCCAGCTGGAAAGCGAAATCGGCGCCAATGGCTGGTTGAACTGCCCCGCCTCCGAGGAACTCATCTTCGACCGCGCGCTCGATTTGAAATACGAGCGCGCGCTGGCACTTCTCGGCGTGCGACCGGAAATGCTCTCCACCGAGGCAGGTCACGCCTGATCGCAAGGAACCGGATACGGTGTGCCGCGTTAACCTCCCGAAGACGCTGCACGAAGCAGCGCCAAGCCAAGGGAGAAACACCATGGGTAGCATGAGCGACAAGGTGACCGGCAAGGCCAACGAAATGGCTGGCAAGGCGAAGCAGGCTGTGGGTGATGCCACCGACAACCGTTCCATGGAAGCCGATGGTCATAGCCAGGAAGCCAAGGGCAAGATGCAGCATGCCAAGGGCGAAGCGAAGGAAGGCGTGAAGAACGTCGTCGATCGCGCCTGAGACCAGTCACCGGTACCATTCCCTCGAGAGCCTGTTCCGCCGTTTCGGCGGGGCAGGTTTTCTGTATGTCGAACCCTCTTTTTATGTCGAACTCTCTTTGCGGATCATGCCATGCGCCTCTACGAATGTGATCATTGCGGCCAGACCATCCATTTCGACAACCGCACCTGCGTCAATTGCGGCCAGCGGCTGGCCTTCGTGCCGGAAAGGCTTGCCATGCATGCGCTTTCGGAGGGGCAGGCGGGTGAATGGCACCTGATGGCGGCGCCCGAGCATGTGGTGCGCCTCTGCGCCAACGAGGCGAACGACATCTGCAACTGGACGGTGCCGGCGGAAGGAACGGAAACCTTCTGCGTCGCCTGCCGCCACAACCGCCTCGTGCCGGATGCCGCAACGGATGAGGGGCTGTCGCAGTGGCGCCGCATCAGCCAGGCGCAGCGGCATCTGTTTTATTCCCTGCTGAAGTGGAACCTGCCGCGCACCACGCGCAACGAGGATCCCGACGGCGGCCTGGTCTTCGATTTCCTGGTGGACGAGGTGAAGCCGGACGGCACCGTGGTTCCCGCCATGACCGGCCACGAGGACGGCCTGATTGCCATCCGTGCGGCGGAAGCCGACGACGTGACGCGCGAGCAGGTGCGTGTGTCGATGAGCGAACCCTATCGCACCATGCTCGGCCATTTCCGTCACGAGACCGGCCATTACATCTGGGACAAGCTGGTGCGTGACCTGGATCGGCTGGAGCCGTTCCGGGCAATGTTCGGCGATGAACGGGCCGATTACGGCGAGGCGCTGAAGCGCAATTACGAAGAAGGCCCGCCGCCCGACTGGCAGGAGCATTTCATCAGCACCTATGCCGCCTCCCACCCCTGGGAGGATTTTGCCGAATGTTTCGCCCACTATATCCACATCGTCGACACGCTGGAGACGGCGCGCGCCTTTGGCATGGTGGTCGATCCGCGCGGCCATGATGACCTGACATCCGAGGTGCGGTTTGACCCCTACAGGGCGCGCAATGCGGAGCAGTTGGTCGATGCCTGGGTGCCCTTCAGCGTAGCGCTGAACAGCATCCACCGCTCGCTGGGCGTTCCGGATCTCTACCCGTTCATCCTGACGCCCGCCGTCGTGACCAAGCTGGAGTTTATCCACAGCGTGGTCCACGGGAAGGTGTGAGGAGCGGCGGAACCGCGCGCGACGTCAGGCCCGCTTGGTCAGCGGAAACCGCTCCTTCAGCAGCCGCTGCACCGCGTCCGTCGGCATCGGCGTGCCGAAGAGATAGCTCTGGCCGAACTGGCAGCCCATCTTGACGAGCGCCGCCGCATCCTCGTCGGTCTCGATGCCTTCCGCGACGATCGCCATGTCCATCGCCCGCGACATGGCGATCACCGAGCGCAAGAGAACCAGCCCTCGATCGGAGGTATCCGTTACCAGGCTCTTGTCGAGCTTGATCGTGTCGAACGGCAGCTGCGTCAGGTGGCCGAGCGAGGAATAGCCGGTGCCGAAATCGTCAAGCGCCAGGCTGATGCCGAGATCGCGCAGCTTCGAGAGGATGAGCCGCGCCTGCTCCGGATTTTCCACCATCATGGATTCCGTCAGTTCCAGCTTCAGCCGGGCGGGATCGCACTGGGTGCGGGAAAGCAGCGAGCGGATCTCGTTGAAGAGATCGGCGTTCAAAAGCTGCGCGCTGGACAGGTTGACCGAGACGAAGATCGGGATTTCGCCCGTCTGCTTTTCCCAGCTGATGAGATCGGCCGTCGCGCATTCCAGCGCGAACATGCCGAGCGGCTCGATCAGGTCGCAGGCCTCGGCGATCGGGATGAACTCGCTCGGCGGGATCGTGCCGCGTTTGGGGTGTTCCCAGCGCATCAGCGCCTCGAAGCCGGCAATCTCGCCGTCGGTCAGGCGGATGATCGGCTGATAGGCGAGCGAGAGTTCCTTGCGCTCGATGGCGCGGCGCAGTTCGGTCTCGATCTGCAGGCGGTCCGGCACGCCATTGGTGCGGAAGGCCGGACGGAAGGGTTCGACCCGATTGCCGCCGCCGCGCTTGGCGCGATACATCGCAAGCTCCGCATCGCTCAGCAATCCAGCTGCGCTCTCCTGCTGGTCCACCCAGGAGCAAAGCCCGATGGAAGCGGTCAAGATCACCTCGCGATTGGCGAAGTTGATCGGCACGCGAATGGCCTGCGCAACCGCTTCGGCAAAATCCGCGACCTTGGCCGGATCCCGCTCGGAGGCGAGGATGAGGCCGAACTGGTCGCCGGAAATGCGGGCCAGCGTGTCCTGTGGCTTGAGGAGACGGCGCAGGCGGCGCGTCAGCGCAATCAGGATATTGTCGCCGGCGGCAATGCCCAGCACGTCGTTGACCTGCTTGTAGCGATCGATGTCGATCGCCATCACCGTCGGACGAACACTGTCGGAGACTGCGGCGATGGAGAGAACGGCCTGTAGGCGGTCGAGGAAAAGCTGCCGGTTGGGCAGGCCCGTCAGATTGTCGTGCAGCGCATCCGACAGCAGCCGCTCGACGGAATTCTTCGGTTCCGTCACGTCGATGATGGTGCCGACGCAGCGGATGATCTCGCCGTTCGAGCCGAGCACGGGCCGTGCCCGGATCTGCAGCCAGTGGAAATGCCCGTCTTCGGCGCGGATGCGGAATTCGTGGTTCAGCCGGCCCTTGCGCTGTTCGAGCAGCACGTCGAGCGTCGCCTTGAAGCGGTCGCGGTCGTCCGGGTGCAGGCGCGGCAGCCAGTTGCGCACCGGCCCGTGCATGGAACCCGGCTGAAGACCCAGCCGCAGCGAGATGTCGGGCGTCGTCACCAGCCGGTCGCGCGCCACGTCCCAGTCCCAGACCGTATCGCCGCTGCCCATCAGCGCCAGCGACTGACGCTCCAGGTCGGAGAACAGGCCCTGCTGGTAGGCACCGCCGGCAAAGGCGTGCTGCATCACGGTAAAGCCGATGAGGAGGACGATCAGCACCAGCCCGCCGCCGAGTGCCGGCTGCACAATGTCGTTGTCGAGCTGGCCCGTCACCGTCAGCCAGCCGCCGAACAGCCAGACGAGGATCAGCGTCCAGGACGGCACCAGCAGGATCGCCCGGTCGTAGCGGTTGAAGCCGAGATAGATGATCAACACGATGCCGGCGGTCGCCGTCAGCGCCAGCGAGATGCGGGCGATGCCGGACGCAATCGACGGGTCGTAGATGCCCACCCCGAAGAGGAGGCCGAGCCCGATCACCCAGGCGAAGGTGGCGTAACCGAGATGCACATGCCAACGGTTGAGGTTGAGATAGGCAAACAGGAAGATGTTGAGCGAGGAGGCCAGCGCCACTTCCGCACAGGCACGCCACACCCGCTCGTCACCGGAGGTGATGCTGATCAGCTTTTCCAGAAAACCGAAATCGACGCAGATATAGGCAAGCACTGCCCAGGCAAGCGCGGCCGCCGCCGGCAGCATCGAGGTGCCCTTGACGACGAACAGGATGGTGAGGAACACCGCCAGCAGGCCGGCAATGCCGAGCACGATGCCGCGATAGAGCGTGAAGGAGTTGACGGTATCCTTGTAGGCATCCGGCTGCCAGAGATAGAGCTGCGGCAGCTCCGGTGTCGTCAGTTCGGCGACGAAGGTGACGACGGCGCCAGGATTGATCGTGATGCGGAAGACGTCCGCATCCGGGCTCGACACGCGATCGAGCGCAAAACCTTCCGACGGCGTGATGGCATTGATCCGCTGCGAGCCGAGATCCGGCCAGATCAGCTTGGAATCCACCAGCCGGAAATGCGGTGCGACGATGACGCGCTCGAGCTGCTCCTCGGAGACGTTGGCGAGCGCAAAGACCGCCCAGTCACCCTGGTGGCCGGGCGTGCTGGCGCGCACTTCGATGCGCCGGCGGATGCCATCGGCACCGGCAGCGGTCGAGACCTGAAAGGCCTCGCCCTGATTGGTATAGATGTCGGTGGTCGCCGTGAGATCCAGCGCGGTGTCGTCGCGCGAGATTTTTACCGGCTCGAAAGCCATCGCCTGACCTGTGGACAGAGACAGGATGACAAGCGCCAGCAACACGGACAGCCGGCTGCAGGCGAGCGCGATAAAGGAGCGGGCCATCGTCATCGTTCGGTCCGCACCTTGTCCGCACTCTCGCTCATCTCGTCTCCCGCAAGCAGCGAATAGAGAATGTGATCCCGCCATTCGCCGTTGATTTTCAGATATTTGCGCAACAGACCTTCCCGCTCGAAGCCGGCCTTCTGCAAAAGCCGTATGCTCTTCCAATTGTCCGGAATACAGGCTGCCTCGATACGGTGCAACTGAAGCCCGGAAAACACATAAGGCACTACAAGCCGGAGTGCGGCAAACATATGACCTTGGCCCGCATGTCGTTCGCCCATCCAGTAGCCGATCATGCAGCTCTGGGCTGCGCCACGGCGGATATAACCGATGGTAATGCCGCCGAGCAGCGCCATGTCGTCGCGGCGGAAGAGAAACATCGGCACGGCAAGGCCGGAGGAGAATTCCTGTGAATTGCGGGTCACCCGGGCCCGGAAGGAGGCCTCCGTCAGTTCGTCATGCCGCCAGGTCGGCTCCCACGGCTGCAGAAAGGCGCGGCTTTCGGCGCGCACCGCAAACCACGGGCGATAGTCGGAATAACGCGGCAGGCGCAGGAGGTGGTGATCCCCGTACAGTTCCGGCGTATCCGGCTGACGCGATAAAAACCGAAAGACCGACCTCGTCATGCTGAGAACATTCCGCTCCGTCCGAAGCGACTAGGCTGAACGGAGCGGAAACCCGCGCTCAGCCGAGAGCCTTCTGCGTCTTGTAACCCGGCATTGAGAGTGCCGCCGTGATGTCCGACAGGGGCGCCAGCTTTTCGACCGGGCCAATGGCGGACAGAGTGGGAACTGTATCGAAAAACAGCCGCCCGGCAAGATCGGTCAGGCGCTGCGTGGTGATTCCCGCCAGCCGTTCCATCATCTCCTGGTTCGGGATGATGCGACCGTAGAGGATCATCTGACGGGCGATCTGGCCGGCGCGGGCGGCAGGGCTTTCCTGACCCATCAACAGCTGGGCGCGGATCTGCGCCCGGGCGCGGTCGATTTCCTGCTGGTGGATGACCTCGGACGACTTGCGCAGCTCGTCCAGGATGACCGGGACGAGTTCCGGCAGGTCTTCGCCGCCGGTTGCCGCATGAATGCCGAAAATGCCGGTATCGGAAAAGCCCCAGTGGAAGGCATAGACCGAATAGCAGAGCCCGCGATGCTCGCGCACCTCCTGGAAGAGGCGCGAGGACATGCCGCCGCCGAGAATGTTGGCAAGGATCTGCGAGCAGTAGAAGTCACGCATGTGATACGCCTTGCCCTCGAAACCGAGGAGCAACTGCGTATCCATGAGGTCGCGCGTCTCGCGCACTTCGCCGCCGAGATACCGTGCCGCCTCGAAAACGGGCGGTGCAGAAGGCTGCAGCGGCAAGAGCGCGAAACGCTCCTCGACCTGTTTGACCAGCGTGTCGTGGTCCACGGCGCCGGCGGCGACGATGAACATCCGATCGGTCGTGTAGTTGCGCGACAGATATCCGCGGATCTGGTCCGGCGTGAACGACTGCACCGTCTCCGGCGTGCCGAGGATCGCCCGGCCGATCGTCTGGCCGCGATAGGCGACTTCGGAGAAACGATCGAAGACGACATCGTCGGGCGTGTCGTTGGCAGCACCGATTTCCTGCAGGATCACGTGCTTTTCGCGCTGCAGCTCATCCTCGTCAAAGGCCGATTCCGTCAGGATGTCGGCGAGGATGTCGATGGCGAGCGGCACGTGGTCTTTGAGGACGCGCGCGTAATAGGACGTGGTTTCCGTCGAGGTGGCGGCATTCAGCTCGCCGCCGACATTCTCGATCTCTTCGGCAATGTCGCGGGCGCTGCGGCGCGCGGTGCCCTTGAAGGCCATGTGCTCGAGGAGGTGGGCAATGCCATGCTCCTCGGTCGTTTCATTGCGCGAACCCGACTTGATCCAGACACCAAGCGCCACACTCTCCAGATGCGGCATGTTCTGAGTCACGACGGTCAACCCGGAGGCAAGCCGGGTGATTTCAACATTCATTGTCGGTCTTTCCGGCACTCGATGCCTGTTCAAGCTTTTGCGCGGGCATGCTGGCCGATGAAAGTTTCGACCGCCTTAAGCTCAGCCTCCAACAGATCGTAGCGCTCCTCCCTGCTCATCAGATCAGCGAGCCATGATGGAAGCGCCGGATGAATTCCGCAAGCGGATTCTACCGAAGCCGGGAACTTGGCCGGGTGGGCGGTGGCCAGCGTCACCATCGGGCTCGTTGGTTTGGCATGCTTTTTCGCAACGAAAACGCCGGTCGCCGTGTGCGGATCGAGCAGATAACCGGTTTCTGCCAGCGTCTCGCGGATCGTCTGGGCTACCTGCTTTTGCGTCGCGCGGCCGGCGCGGAATTCCTTACGGATCGCCTTCAGCGGCTCCGCCTGGATTTCGAAGGCGCCGGATTGGCGAAGCCCGGACATGGCGGAGCGCACGGCGGCGGGATCGCGGCCATAGGCCTCGAACAGCAGCCGTTCGAAGTTGGACGAGATCTGGATGTCCATCGATGGCGAGGTGGTGGCAATGACCGACTTCATCTCGTAGCGGCCGGTCTTCAGCGTGCGGGCCAGGATGTCGTTGTCATTGGTGGCGATCACCAGCCGTTCGATCGGCAGGCCCATGCGCTTGGCGACGTAACCGGCGAAAATATCGCCGAAATTGCCGGTCGGGACCGTGAACGAGACCTTGCGGTCCGGGCTGCCCAGCGCAACGGCTGCGGAGAAATAATAGACCACCTGCGCCATGATGCGGGCCCAGTTGATCGAGTTGACGCCGGAAAGCTTGACGCTGTCGCGGAAGGCGACGTCGTTGAACATCGCCTTCACCAGATCCTGGCAGTCGTCGAAATTGCCCTTCAGCGCCAGCGCATGCACGTTGGCGTGGCCGGATGTCGTCATCTGGCGCTGCTGCACCGGCGAGACCTTGCCATGCGGGAAGAGGATGAACACGTCGGTGCGTTCACGACCGCCGAAGGCATCGATCGCCGCCCCGCCGGTATCACCCGAGGTGGCGCCGACGATGGTGGCGCGTTCGCCGCGCTCGGCAAGCACATAGTCCATCAGGCGGGCAAGCAGCTGCATCGCCACGTCCTTGAAGGCGAGCGTCGTGCCGTGGAAGAGTTCGAGCACGAAATCGTTCGGGCCGGTCTGCACCAGCGGCACGACCGCCGGGTGGCGGAAGGTCGCATAGGCCTCGTCGATCATCCGGCGCAGATCCTCGTCTGGAATTTCTCCATCGACGAAGAGCGAGATCACCTGGAAGGCGATCTCCTGATAGGTCTTGCCGCGCATGCCGCGGATTTGCTTCTTGGACAGGGTTGGCCATTCGCGGGGCAGGTAAAGGCCGCCATCCGTGGCGAGGCCGGCGAGAAGTGCGTCGCGAAAGTTCAAGGCCGGCGCATCGCCGCGTGTCGAAATGTAATCCAAGATGCGTATCCCAAGACGAACTGTGCTGGCCCCGCCGCCGGTCCCTCGGAGCGCTGCCCACCTTTGCGTCATCGACGTCTGGAGGATATCGTTCCGCCTGGACAAATTTCAGCTGCAATGCCAATCGATTTTTCCGTGCGCCGCTGGTATAGACCATCGGAATTTGCGGTGAAAGCCCGGAATGAGTATTCAGGGACCGTTCAGAAGAAAAGGGTCGCAGTCACGTGTCTGGCAAGTTGTCGCTCAAGTTTCTCCCGCTGTCGCTTCTCGCAGTTCTTGCCGGCTGCAACTCCGCTTCACCTGTTGCCGGCCTGAACATCGGCCAGCAGGCGGCCCAGCCGCCGGCAACTCCGGTGGTGCAGGCCTATTGCCCGGATGTGGTGATGCGCGACGATACCGCCATCCGCAGCACCTATGCCGGCAATGCCAAGGAGGATCCGGAGAAGCTCATCTACCGCGCCTCTCTCGGCGATGCGACGCGCGCCTGCACGGCCAACGAGACGACGCTGACGATCACCGTGATGGCCCAGGGCCGCATCGTGCTCGGTCCGGCCGGCAAGCCCGGCCCGACAAAGGTGCCGGTGGTGGTCGAAGTGCTCGAAGGCGACAAGGCGATCTATTCGCAGACCACGCAGTTCAATATCGATGTCCCGCCGGAAGGCTCGACCCAGTTCATCTTCGCCAAGAACGACGTATCGATCCCCAACACCGTCGGCGGCGTCTCGCGTTTCACCCGCGTGCGCCTCGGCTTCGAGGACATGGCGGCCAAGAAGACGACACGCCGCCCGCGCTGATCGGTCTCTTCAGGCATCAGGAAACGCCACTGAACAGGTGTCTGCGGTTTCAGGCCTCAGTGTGTGCCCGTTATGCCTGAAGGATGGAAGGGTGCCTGCAAAGAGGTGAAGGCACCGCTTTATCAGTGGCGAAGCCGCTACCCCTCACACAGCCCCCGCCCATTGCCCCAGCGCCGCAATCGTCGCAGGCAAATCGCTCATGCGGGCTATCACCGTTTCGGCGCCGGCATCGGTCAGGCGGTCGGCATGACTCGGATAGGTGTGCGAGGCGCCGGTAAAGCCGATCACCCGGCAGCCGGCGGCGACCGCGCCGTGAATGCCGTGTACGGAATCCTCGATCACCACGGTGCGGGACGCATGCACCTTGAAGGTGTCGATCGCGTGCAGGAAAATGTCCGGACGCGGCTTGACCTTGTCGGGTCCCAGATCTTTTGCCGAAAAGATGTGCGGCGCGAAATAGGGCTTCAGGCCGACCTTGGTCAGCATCATGTCGAGCCGCTGGCTTGATGAATTCGAGCAGATGCAGGCCTGTGTGGTGATCCTGGAGAGCGCAAGCTTCACGCCCTCGATCACCTTCACGTCCCGCTCCAGCCTGGCATCGAGCAGCTTTTCCGACTTGTCGATCAATGAGGCGGACAGCGGAATGTCGACCTCCTTCTCGATCGCAAGCAGGATGTTCTTCCAGGTCATGCCGGCAAAGCGTTCGCCCATCTCTTCCACGCTGATCGGATAGCCGGCTTCCGTCAGGAGGCGGGATTCCACCTGCGCGGCGATGATTTCGGAATCGACCAGAACGCCGTCGCAGTCGAAGATGATGAGGTCGAATTCGCTCATGGAGAAAGGCTCTTTCGTCACGTCTTGGAAGGGGAGTGCGCCTGACCTACACGAGACGGGCTCTGATAACAATCAGGCGGCGTCGACGTTCTCGACCGGGAAAAGGGCGAGAAAGCGGCGGGTCCCCTCGCGGGTGAAGCGGATGGCGCGGCTGTCCGGGTCGCGTTTCGCCCAGCCCTTCGCGAGCATGTGCGCGAAAATCGCCTTGCCGAGCGAGCCGCCCAGATGGGAACGGCGCTCGCTCCAGTCGAGGCAGGCCCGGCAGAGCGGCCGGCGCGGCGTTGCCTCCACGTCGATGCCCATGTCGCAGACGAATTGCCGGCCAAGGTCCGTCAAGGTCAGCGTGTCCTCGAACGCGATGATCGCGCCGCGTGTCATGAGGCTGTCGAGGATCCGCACGCCGTAATCGCCGGCCAGGTGATCGTAGCAGATGCGGGCCTGGCGCAGCGCCGGATCCTTCGGGCCGGGGCGATGGCGCAGATGGCCGCGTGTCGCGGCAAGGCCGGCCAGGTCCTCCAGCAGGGTGGCCACCGCATGGTCCGCCAGCGCGAAGTATCGATGGCGCCCCTGGCGGCGCTGGATGAGAAGGCCTCCATCCTCCAGCTTGGAGAGATGCGCGCTTGTCGTTGCCAGCGTCACGCCGGCGCTTGCCGCAAGTTCGGTTGCGGTCAGCGCCTGGCCGCCCATCAGGGCCGTCAGCATGTTGGCGCGGGCAGGATCGCCGATCAGCGTGGCGATGCGGGCAATGTCGGGTCCTTCTTTCATACTTCGATCGTAACCGAAGCATCGATGCTCTGCAATAGTACACTCTGCGATCACCGAAACCGGAGAGAGACCGATGATCACCTGCTTCATCCGCTACGAGATCGACCCTTTCAAGAAGAGCCAGTTCTGCGACTACGCCAAAGCCTGGGGCCAGGCTATTCCCCGCTGCGGGGCCAATCTCATCGGCTATTTCGCCCCGCACGAGGGGTCTTCCACCACCGCTTACGGCGTCTATTCCATCGAAAGCCTCGCCGCCTACGAGGCCTATCGCGCCCGCCTTGCCGAAGATCCGCTCGGGCGCGAAAACTATGCCTTTGCCAGCCGAGAGCGCTTCATCCTCAAGGAAGACCGGATTTTCCTGCGCAACGTATCACTGCCGCACGGCCCGAAGGTGTCGCCATGATCGCCGTTATCTTCGAGGTGGTGCCCTATATGGGCGAACGCCACCGCTATCTCGATCTCGCCGGCGAACTGCGCTGCGAACTGGAAAAGATCGACGGCTTCATCTCGATCGAACGCTTCGAGAGCCTCACCCTGCGCGGCAAGTTGCTGTCGCTCTCCTTCTGGCGCGACGAGGAGGCGGTCAAGGCCTGGCGGAATGTCGAGGCGCACCGCGCGGCGCAAAGGGCAGGGCGGGCGTCGATCTTCGCGGACTACCGCCTGCGCATCGGCCATGTGCTGCGCGATTACGGCATGTTCGAGCGCGACGAGGCGCCGGTGGAGAGCCGAGATGAACTCGGGAAATACGGATGTCTCTCGCCATCAGAAAATCTGCTCGGCGGAGGCGAGGATCCGATCTTTGAGGATCGGATGCAGACTATCGCGAGTGGTGACGTCAACGTCCAGCAGCAATTCCTCTTCGAGGAAAAGCTTGATCCCAACCAGGTCAAGTGCGTTGAAGCGAGACTTCGGATCATAATCGATGAACAGGTCGAGGTCGCTCGTCTCCTTCGCCTCGTCACGCACGACGGAGCCGAACAGGTAAAGCGATGTCGCGCCGAGCGCCCGGATGGCGTCGGCCCGTTCCGTCAACTGTCTGATCGCGTCATCTTTCCTCATGCCGTTAATCTAATACGGACCGGTTGTTCTTTCCATCGCGATTATTTCGCACACTTTCCGGCTGCTCTTCAGGCTTTGGTAACCAAACTGGGTAACCATAACAGTCTGTAAACAGTGTTCCCGAGTCAGCGTTCAGCGAGTATCAGATGGCATCCGTTCTTCCGCTTCAGGATCTGAAGTCCCAGGCTCAGTTTCGTCCCGACACCTGGCTGAATACCATCATCAAGGGCGATTGCGTTGCCGCCCTCGACGCGCTTCCCGACCAGTCGGTCGACGTGATCTTTGCCGATCCGCCCTACAATCTGCAGCTTGGCGGCATGCTCCACCGTCCGGACCAGTCGCTGGTCGATGCGGTCGATGACGAATGGGACCAGTTCGAAAGCTTCCAGGCCTATGATGCCTTCACCCGCGCCTGGCTGCTGGCCTGCCGCCGCGTCCTGAAGCCGAACGGCACGATCTGGGTGATCGGCTCCTACCACAACATCTTCCGCGTCGGCTCGATGCTGCAGGACCTGCGCTTCTGGCTGCTGAACGATGTCGTTTGGCGCAAGACGAACCCGATGCCGAACTTCAAGGGCCGCCGGTTCCAGAACGCCCATGAGACGCTGATCTGGGCGAGCCGCGATGCGAAGGCAAAGTCCTACACTTTCAATTATGATGCGCTGAAGGCGTCAAACGACGACGTGCAGATGCGCTCCGACTGGCTGTTTCCGATCTGCAGCGGCCATGAGCGGCTGAAGGATGACGGTGGCAAGAAGATCCATCCGACGCAGAAGCCCGAAGCCCTGCTCGCCCGCATCATCATGGCCTCCACAAAGCCGGGCGATATCATCCTCGATCCCTTCTTCGGCTCCGGCACCACGGGTGCGGTGGCCAAGCGGCTTGGTCGCAACTTCGTCGGTATCGAGCGCGAACAGGATTACATCGATGCGGCGTCTGCCCGCATTGCCGCCGTCGAGCCGCTCGGCAAGGTGGAACTCACCGTGCTCTCCGGCAAGAAGGCAGAACCGCGGGTGGCTTTCAACACGCTGGTGGAAAGCGGCATGGTCAAGCCCGGCCAGGTGCTGACGGATGCCAAGCGAAAGGTCAGCGCCATCGTGCGCGCCGATGGCACGCTGGTCTCGGGCGGCGAGGCGGGATCGATCCACCGGGTCGGCGCAAAGGTGCAGGGCTTTGATACCTGCAACGGCTGGACCTTCTGGCATTTCGAGGAAGAAGGCGCTCTGAAGCCGATCGATGCCCTGCGCGCGCTTGTGCGCAAGGACATGGCGGCGCTCGATTGAAGGCAGGTCTCACATCGGGGAGGGGCGAACGGTCGCCCCGTCCGGCGTGATTTTGGCCAGCATGACATTGGCCAGCATGACATTGGAATGGCATTCCTCATTGCACGGAGACAATGATCCACCGCCGCCGTCGATGAGCTTCCTTTTTCGGTCCTTTCTCCAGTCCCGAAGAGGGATATGACGCCCGGATCTTGCTGAAGATCCGGGCGTCAATTTTTTCTGGTCGGGTCAGGCATCATCCCCGGTTCGGATGCGGAAGTGCCGCTCGATGCCGGCGGTGACGCGGAACCAGTCGGAGGCGCGGTTGCGCGCCTGGTGCGCTTCGAAGGCCGCTTCGTCGATGAAGATTTCCGAAACGATCAGTCGTCCGGCGACCGTCTTGCTGGGCGAGATCTCGAACTTCAGGCATCCGGGTTCGGCCCGCGTCAGCCGGATATGCTCCGGCAGTGCGGCGAGAACCGCCTCCAGTCGGCTCGAGGGAACGTCGATATGTCCGTCGAGATAGATCTTGTCGTCTGCCATGCTGTCCTCCGCTTCACACTGTGATGCCGTAGGCGCCAAGATCGCGGCGCAAGGTTGCGGCATCGGTAAACTGTACGGCCTGCCAGCCCGCCGCGCGGGCACCCTCCACGTTCACCGCCGTATCGTCGATGAACAGCGTATGCGTGGGATCGAGGCCGAAATCCTGCGTATGCTTATGGTAGATCTCGACAACCGGCTTGATGAGAAAAACCTCGCCGGACACCGTGACACCGCGCGTACGGTTCAGGAAGGGATACATCTCGCGGGCACGCTTGAAGGTGTCGGCGGCAAAATTCGTCAGCATGGTCACGTCGTGCCCCGCCTCGATCAGCCCTTCCATGATCGCGACGCTCTCGTCGTAGGCGTGCGGCACCATTTCGTGCCAGTGTTTGCGGAAGGCGCGGATCCGCTCCTCCTGGTCCGGGTATTCTTTGATCAACAGCGCTTCGGCCTCCGGCCAGGCGCGCCCGCGATCCTGCTCCAGGTTCCAGTCATGGGTGCAGACGTTCTGGAAGAACCAGCGGCGTTCGTCCTCGTCCGGAATGATACGGCTGAAGGGAATGTTCGGGTCGTAATGGATCAGCACCTTGCCGATATCGAAGACGATGTGCTTGATCTCAATGGTCATAAAACAGTCCTCTCCTCAGATGTTGTGTCGATTTAAATCGATTTGAATGCCAGTGGAAGGGCTTGGGTAATGACTTTTTTCATGACCGTCGGCAGCGCCTGGCTCTCCAGCGTCGCAACCGGCTCCCACCATCCCTCCACCTTCTCCGGTTCCTCTACCTGCGTACGGAACACGCTCAATCGCAGTTCGAAATGGGTAAAGACATGGGTCACCACGCCGCAGGTCTGCCAGTCCGCGACAAAGGGCGCATGCCCGCTCGTCGTGCCACCATCGACACGGGAGGTCCAGTCGGTCGTCGGCACCTCGGTCATGCCGCCGAGCAGGCCGGATGCCGGGCGGCGACGCAGGAGCACGGCGCCGTCTGTCGTCACAGCCACGAAGGCTGCGCCCAGTCGCACCGGCTTCTCCTTCTTTGCCGCCTTGACCGGAAAACGCTCCGGCTCGTCGGTCAAAAGCGCCAGACAGTCGTCGCGGAAGGGACAGAGCGCGCAGGCCGGGCGTTTGGGCGTGCAGATCGTGGCGCCGAGATCCATCATCGCCTGCGCAAAGTCGCCGGGTCGCTCGCTGGGCGTCAGATCCCGCACCTTCGCCTTCATCAGGGGCTTCGACCCCGGCAGCGGCGCATCGATCGCGTAGAGCCTGGAGATGACGCGCTCCACATTGCCGTCCATCACGGCGGCCGGACGGTCAAACGCGATGGCGGCCACGGCGGCGGCCGTATAATCGCCGATGCCCGGCAGCGAGCGCAGGCCGTCTTCGGTATCGGGAAAGATGCCGCCATGCTCCGCCGCCACCGCCTCGGCGCATTTCTTCAGGTTGCGGGCGCGGGCGTAGTAGCCGAGCCCCGCCCAGGCCGCCATGACATCGTCCACCGGAGCGGCTGCCAGATCGTTGACGGTGGGCCAGGTATCGAGGAATTTACGGAAATAGGGCTTGACCGCCTGCACCGTTGTCTGCTGGAGCATCACTTCCGAAAGCCAGACGTGGTATGGCTCGGCCCGTCTACCCGCCTCCCGCTCGCGCGGTGTCACCCGCCACGGGAGTTCCCGATGGTGCCGGTCATACCAGGAAAGCAGGGTCTCGGAGAGGCGGGGCTGTGCAAGCATCGGGTCAGGAGAATGGGTCATGGTCGGCCCCAGTGATAGAGCGCGGTGACGTTGAAGCCAATGGCAGTAGAGATGGAATTGCCGGTCCTCCTCATTAATATCGAGCGCGCGGCGGCACGACGCCAGTTGATCGAGGGGCAGGCGGCGGAACTCGGCATCACGCTGGAACGGGTCAAGGGTGTCGATGGCAGCCAGGTTGCGCAGGATGACTGGGCGGATGTCGATCTCGATCTCTTCCGCAATCGCAACGGCCGCCCGATGATGGCCGGTGAATATGGCTGTTACCGCAGCCATATCAATGCGTTCGATCATCTCGTCGCAAGCGGCAGCAAGGCCGCGCTCGTCATCGAGGATGATGTGGCGCTTAGCCGGGACCTGATGCAGCGGGCTGCGGCCATTCTGCAGGCCGTGCCGGATGATTGTGTCGTCAAGTTGGTCAACCATCGCACGGTCGCCTTCCGGCACCGCTTCACCAGCGCCATGGGCGATCGCATCGGACTGTCACGCTTCGGGCCGCAGGGCTCGTCCGCCTGTTATCTTTTGACCGCCAAGGCCGCCGCGCGGTTGGCGGAGCGCATGCTGCCGCAGTCGCTGCCGCTCGACAGTGCGCTGGAGCGCTCCTGGGATCACGGTGTGCCGGTCTATACGACGGAGCATAACATCATCGATTTCGGGGCGCTGCGCAACGAGACGCTGATTGCCAGCCGGGCGGATTACCGCGGATTGAAGCTGCGCGGACTGAAGAAGATGCCGACCCATATGTTTCGCGTCGCTGAAGCGTTCAGGCGTGCAATTTACGCCTTCCTCAGATAGACCTCGGTTTTTGACCCGGTCCACCGGACCGGGATTCGAGTGTTCTTGCAGGAATTAAAAGGTCAGATGAGTTTGATGATGTCGTTCAGGAGATTTATGCTTGCGCGCCGGCGGATAGACCTTTGGGTGCTCGGGCTTGCTGGCATCATGTTTCCGCTCTATCTGCCGGGACCTGTCGGGATTGCGAGCTTCTTTGCGATCTGCGGCCTCTATGTGGTCTTCTCAAATCCGCGCCGAACCCGCTCCTACGTGCTGTCCGCTTATGGCGTCGTCGTTCTCTATTGTGCCTGGTCGATCTTCCTGATTGCCATGCGGGGTGAACTCGAGACGGGGAACCGTCAGCTCGGTTTCATGCTTCTGCTGTTCGGCGCAACCTTCATCGGACCCGGCCTCTGTCTCGTGCGCCGGCCGCTCAGAACCTTCGTGCTGAGCACCCGCATCGGCAGTCTTGCGGCCTTTGCCGTCGCGTTCGGCATGTTGATGTATCACGGGCATGATCTGGAACGTTACAGCGGTGGCGGCAATGCTGCGATCGTGGCGCTTCTGGTTCTCTTGGGCGCGATTGTCGCAACGATCCGTCTCGATCAGCCGCCGCGCTTCCTGCCGAACGGCCTGCAGTATATCGCGCTTGCCAGCTTCCCGATCTTCCTGACCGAAACGCGGGCGGTCCTGATCCTGGTGCCGGTGCTGTTCGTCGCCGAATTCTTCTTCTGGAGCCTCGGCTGGCGGCCCCGTGTGCGCAACCGCAGTTATGCCGCCTTGCTGATCGGCATGGGCGCCCTGCTTCTGTTGCCGCCGGTGCAGGACATGCTCATCGACCGCTTTTATAGCGTCTACGAATATTATGTGGCCGGCGCCAATACCTACAACATGGAATCGGGGGATATCCGTCTGACCATGTGGGCCTCGGCGCTCGCGGTGATCAAGCAGCACCCCTTTACCGGCGTCGGCCTGATGGACATGTTCGCCCTGATGAAGGTCGAGGCCGGCAGTCATGCCGGCATGATCGACGGCTTCAAACACGTGCATAATTTCGTGCTTCAGGAACTGCTGGCTAACGGCGTCGTTGGCCTGGTGCTTTTGTTTGCGATCCCGACCGCTCTTCTGCTGACCGTGTTTCGCCAGACATCGCAGGGGAGCATTCGCCGCTGCGCCGTCTATTTTTATGGCAGCGTGGCCACGTTTGGCCTGCTGCACGATCCGTTCTATCATGAGTTGTGCCTGTCCACGAGCATGCTGTTCTTCGGCTGCCACATGGCGCAGTTCCGCCGCTGGAACATGCTGACGCTGACGGCGGAAAGAAAGGTCTGACCATGGCAAAGCCGCGCGTTCCACTGCAGATCGCGGAGATCGCCAACGGCATCATGGACCCGGTCCTGGCGCGCCGGGCCGGGATCACCACGGCGCTCCTCGGCTCCTGGGACGAGATCGCCGGCGAGGATTTTGCCGATTGCACGCGACCGGAAAAGATCGCCTGGCCGCGCCGGGATGGCAGCGAGGGGCCGAGCGGCCACCAGCCCGGCACGCTGACGATTGCCTGCGAGGGCGCGCGTGCGCTGTTTCTCAGTCATGCCCAGGGCGAACTGATCGAGCGGATCAACGGTTTTTTCGGTTTTCCGGCTGTTCGCCAGGTGCGCATCGTGCAGAAGCCGGTCTCCGCGCCGGTCAAGTCACGCCGAAAGCCGCAACCCTTGCGGGGGGACGCCGCGCGGCGCCTGCACGACATGATGGACGGCATCGAGAACGAGGCGCTGAAGAAGGCGGTCGAGCGTCTGGGCACGGCGGTCATGCAGCCGGGCGCGCGCCGCCGCCCGTAACGGACCGGCTGCTCAGCCGCCGTTCATCTTCCGCGTGTCACGATTGTTTGAGAAAACCCTTCGTGCTGGTGCTTGTTCTCCACCTAACGGCACGATACGGAAGTTGACCATGAAACTGCTTATTTCTGAACAATGGGTGTCCCAATGCCGATGAATGCGTTGACAATCTCCAGGCGCCAGCTTCTTGGCGGTGTCGCAGCCTCTGCCTTCAGCCTCACGCTGCTCGGCCAGGTCTCCGAAGCCTTCGCGCAGGAAAAGCCGGAATCCGCCGGCAAGGTCGATATGGACAAGGTCCTGCAGCCGGGTCCGCTGCCGGAAATGTCGATCGGGGATGAGAAGGCGCCGGTGACGATCGTCGAATACATGTCGATGACCTGCCCGCATTGCGCTCATTTCCACGCCACGACCTTCGATCCGATCAAGACGAAATATATCGACACCGGCAAGGTGCGCTTCATCCTGCGCGAGTTCCCGTTCGATCCGGTCGCGACGGCCGCCTTCATGCTGGCCCGTTGCAATCCGTCCGACCCGAAGCAGCTTGCCGGCTCCAAGGAATATTACGCCATGGTCTCGATGCTCTTCAAGCAGCAGCGCGCCTGGGCGGCTCCGGCCGATGGCAATGTCCGCGCGGCCTTGCTGCAGCAGTCGAAACTCGCTGGTTTTACACAGGAGAGCTTCACCGCCTGCTTGACGAACCAGAAGCTTCTCGATGATGTGAACGCCACGATGAAGCGGGGCGCCGAGGAGTTTGGCGTGAATTCGACGCCCACCTTCCTGATCAACGGCAACCGCTATTCTGGAGACATGTCGGTTGAAGCCATGTCTGCCCTTATCGACAGCATGCTCTGAGACGACCGTTTCCGCAATGGATGAGGGCGTGCGGCGTTACTGCGCGCCCTTTTTGCTGCCCGCTGACGGCGTGGCTGCTGGCCTGCCTCTCATGAGGCAATGCGCATGAAGTTCAACAAGCTGCGCCTCACCGGCTTCAAGTCCTTCGTCGAACAGACCGAATTCATCATCGAACCGGGCCTGACCGGCGTCGTCGGCCCAAACGGCTGCGGCAAGTCGAACCTCGTCGAAGCGCTGCGCTGGGTGATGGGGGAAAACTCTTACAAGAACATGCGCGCCTCCGGCATGGACGACGTGATCTTCTCCGGTTCCGGCAACCGCCCGGCGCGTAATACGGCGGAAGTTGCGCTGTTCCTTGATAATACCGACCGGTCGGCGCCCGCCGCCTTCAACGACAGCGACGAGATCCAGGTTTCGCGCCGCATCGAGCGGGAGCAGGGGTCTGTCTACCGCATCAATGGCAAGGAGGCGCGCGCCAAGGATGTGCAGCTTCTGTTCGCCGATGCTTCCACCGGTGCCCGCTCGCCCTCCATGGTCGGGCAGGGGCGGATCGGCGAGCTGATCCAGGCCAAGCCCCAGGCGCGGCGCCAGTTGCTGGAAGAGGCTGCCGGCATTTCCGGCCTGCATTCGCGCCGCCACGAGGCGGAGCTTCGCCTGCGCGCCGCTGAAACCAATCTGGAACGCCTGGAAGACATCACCGCACAGCTGGAAAGCCAGATCGAGAGCCTGAAACGCCAGGCACGCCAGGCGAACCGCTTCAAGATGCTGTCCGCCGATATCCGCCAGCGGGAAGCGCTGCTTCTGCATATTCGTTACGTCCAGGCCCGCGAGGCGGAGAACGAGGCGGCGATGGCGCTCAATGCCGTCACCTCTCTGGTCGCGGAAAAGGCGCAGGCGCAGATGGAAGCGGCCAAGGCGCAAGGCATCGCCAGCCTGAAACTGCCGGAACTGCGCGAGGCCGAAGCCAAGGCCGGTGCCGCCCTTCAGCGCCTGCAGATCGCCCGCAGCCAGCTCGACGACGAAGCCGACCGTCTGTCGCGGCGCCGCGACGACCTGATGCGCCGGCTGGCCCAGCTGGGCGAGGATATTCGCCGCGAAGAACAGCTGATGGCCGACAATGCCGATGTGCTGGCACGGCTTGATGGGGAGGAGGAGGAGCTTCGCGCGCTGCTCGACCAGTCCGGCGAGGAAGCCGACGAGACCAAGACCGCCTTTGACGTGGCCGCCGCCAAACTGGCTGAAAGTGAACGCCAGTTCGCCACCGTGACCGCCGAGCGGGCGGAAGCGGCGGCAAACCGCGCCCAGCTGGACCGCACGATCCGCGATCTTGCCGATCGCCGTCTTCGCCTCGACCGGCAGCTGTCGGAGGCGGAGAGCGAGGTCGAGGCCCTGACCGAGAAGCTCGCGGGCCTTGCCGATCCGGAGGAGCGCCGCGAGGCGGTCGAGGCGGCCGAAAGCGCGCTGGAGGACGCGGCCCTGGTGATCGAGGCGATCGAGGAGCGGCTGGCGGACGCCCGCACCCGCGAGATCGAGGCCCGCCGCCCGGTGGAGGCCGCGCGTGCCAGCCTGAACGGTCTTGAGACGGAAGCCCGCACCATCCGCAAGATGCTGGCAACGGGCGCGGCGAGCGGCAGCTTCGCCCCGGTTGCGGAGATGATCCGCGTCGATCGTGGGTTTGAGGCAGCCCTTGGCGCGGCGCTGGGCGATGATCTCGACAGCCCGCTCGACAATTCGGCACCGGCCCACTGGTTGAAAAATGGCGACGGGCGTGACGACCCGGCGCTTCCCGCTGGCGTCCTGCCGCTCTCGGCCCATGTGACAGCGCCGCCGGAGCTCAACCGGGCCCTGCGGCAGATCGGCATTATCGAGCCCGCCGACGCTCAGCGAATGATGCCGCAACTGAAGCCCGGCCAGCGGCTGGTGACGAAGGACGGTGCTGTCTATCGCTGGGATGGCCACGTCACCGGCTCGGAAGCGCCGTCTGCGGCGGCCCTACGTCTTGCCCAGAAGAACCGATTGTCCGAGTTGGAGGCCGAAATCGACGAGGCCCGCATCATCCTGTCGGAGGCCGAAAGCCTGCTGGCGGATGCCGGCGAGGTGATCCGCGCCGAGGAAGCGAACCTTGCCGAGGCGCGCGAGCGCAGCCGCATTCTCACCCGCACGCTGTCGGATGCGCGCGAGGCACTTTCCCAGGCCGAACGGGCTGCCGGCGACCTGATGCGCCGCCGCGCCGCTGTCGAGAGCGCGCTGGATCAGTTGCGCGGGCAGGGCGAGGAACTCGACGAACAGGCCGAGACCGCCCGTGCCGAGTTGGACGAGGCGCCGGACCTTTCGGATGTCGATCGGCGGCTTGCCGCGCAGCAGATGGCGGTGGCAACCGACCGCGCCGAACTGGCGGAGGCGCGTGCCCGTTTCGAGGGATTGTCGCGGGAGATGGATGCACGGCGCCGCCGCCTCTCGGCCATCGCGCAGGAGCGCGGCACCTGGGTCGCCCGTGCGGCGAGCGCCGAGGATCATATCGCCACCCTGCGCGAGCGTGAGGAAGAGGCCCGCGACGAGGTGGCCGAGCTCGATCAGGCACCGGAGGAGTTCGAGGACAAACGCCGCGCTTTGCTGAATGAACTGCAGAAGGCGGACGAAGCGCGGCGCGAGGCCGCCGATCGTCTGGCTGAAGCGGAGACGCGCCAGCGCGAGGCCGACCGGCTGGCAGCAACGGCACTCGCCGAACTGGCGGAAGCCCGCGAAAAGCGCGGCCGCGCCGAAGAACGCCTGGTGTCTGCCGCAGAACGCCGCCACGATGCGGAAAACGCCATCCGTCAGGCGCTCTCCGTCGAACCGCACGACGTGTTCCGTCATGCCGGCATCCAGCCGGGTGCCGCGCTTCCCGATACGGTCCAGGTGGAGCGGGAGGTCGACCGGCTGAAGATCGAGCGCGAGCGGCTGGGCGCCGTCAACCTGCGCGCCGACGAGGAGCAGAAGGAGCTGTCGGAAAAGCTCGCGAGCCTTATCAAGGAACGCGACGACATCATCGATGCGATCAAGAAGCTGCGCTCTGCCATCCAGAGCCTCAACCGCGAGGGACGCGAGCGGCTGATCGCCGCCTTCGATGTGGTGAATGCGCAGTTCCAGCGCCTGTTCACCCACCTCTTCAACGGCGGGACCGCCGAATTGCAGCTGATCGAAAGCGACGATCCGCTGGAAGCCGGGCTGGAAATCCTCGCCCGCCCGCCGGGCAAGAAGCCGCAGACCATGACGCTTCTGTCCGGCGGCGAGCAGGCGCTGACGGCCATGGCGCTGATCTTTGCGGTGTTCCTGACCAATCCCGCGCCGATCTGCGTGCTGGACGAAGTGGACGCGCCGCTCGACGACCACAATGTCGAACGTTATTGTAACCTGATGGACGAAATGGCGGCCTCGACCGAAACCCGGTTCGTCATCATCACCCATAACCCCATCACCATGGCTCGGATGAACCGGCTGTTCGGGGTGACCATGGCGGAGCAGGGCGTGTCCCAGCTGGTCTCCGTCGACCTGCAGACCGCGGAACTGCTGCGCGAGGCAAGCTGAGCCGGTATTTGTGCCCAGCCTCCCGTGGCTCGTCAGCCCCGAGCGCGATGCACGCCCGCTTTGGAAGACATGGGAGCAACATCATGATCGCCCGCCTTCTCCTTGCTTTCCTTTTGCTCCTTCCGCTCCAGGTGTTTGCGGCGGAGGCAAAGTCCGGCCGTTTCCTGCAGGAGGTGATCTCCTCCTCGACGGCGCACGAACAGAGCCTGCGCCAGCTGCTGCAGGGGGAACGGGGTTTGCCCTCCTGGGTCCGCAACATGCTGTCCCGGCCGCGCTACGTCTCGGGTGCCTCGCAAGCCGTCATCGTTGATGGAACGGCAATGGAGCTTTTTGCCGCCTGCCTTGCCAAGCAATGCCCTGACAGCCACATGCGGGTTCTGTTTCTGCCCGATGGCAAGGTGGTCGCACTGCGTGCGGCAGACAAAATTCTCGGAGAAGTTGTGCTCGGCAACCCTTCAGCCGAGGCGCTATCTCAATTGCGACGGGAAGGACTGTAGGCCGCGACGTCGCGACATGCTGCGGCTTTGAGCCCAATGCTGCCATGTCATACGACGACAGGTGTCAACGACGAAGCTGATGGTGGCGATGGCTTGATAAAGCAGGATTTTTGGCGGAATTTCGCGCGTCCCTACCCCTTTTGAGGGGTGCCTATAATTTCTTGTCCCCCTATTATGACTGCTATCGAAGCTCAGAATGTTGTGCTACGCAACAACCATACGTCTGTTTCTTTCTGGCGTATGCGCGTTTCGCACCCCCCGGCAGGGTTCCTGTACCTGCCGGAAGGCTTTGCGGGGCCGGAGCAGGCGGCCCCGCAAAGCCTGTTATCATCTTGATGAACCCTCCCTGTGGCCACGCGCAATTACCCGCTCAGGCTGCAAATATTCATAAGGCCGTTCCAGGCGGAACGCTCTCCAGATCCCATTTATGGATCGCCAGCATGTCCGCATCGCCTCCATCCCGCAGCCGTTCCGTCAGAGAAAGTGCCGCAATTTTGTTGCATTGCAGCATCATCCTGCACACCCCCGGTTTTCAAGGGCCTTCAACTCCTGTAAATGCTTGAGAAAACAAGAAGCAGTTATGCTCGGTGGAGGAGAACGATGACGAAATGGGTCTACCGCTTTGGTGGCGGAGAGGCGGAGGGGCGGGCATCCGATGTCGCGCTGTTGGGCGGCAAGGGAGCAAACCTTGCCGAAATGGCTTCGCTTGGCCTGCCGGTGCCGCCGGGCCTGACCATCACCGCCGATGCCTGCCTTGCCTATTTTTCCTCCGGCAAGCAGCTGCCTGACGATCTGAAGGGGCAGGTTCTCGATGGAATCGCCGAGATGGAGCGGCTGACCGGCCGCACCTTCGGCGGCTCCGCCCATCCGCTGCTCCTCTCCGTGCGCTCCGGCGCCCGCGCCTCCATGCCCGGCATGATGGATACGGTGCTCAATCTCGGCCTCAATGACGAGACGGTCCAGGCGCTGGGCCACGATGCCGGCGATGCGCGCTTTGCCTGGGACAGCTACCGCCGGTTCATCCAGATGTACGGCGATGTCGTCATGGGCCTCGACCACGAGATCTTCGAAGAGATCCTGGAGGATGAAAAATCCCGCCTCGGCCATGATTACGACACCGAACTCTCCGCCGTCGAATGGCAGCATGTCGTTTCCCTCTACAAGCAGGTGATCGCCGAGGAGCTGGACGAGGAATTCCCGCAGGATGCCGGGGTGCAGCTGTGGCGGGCGATTGCCGCCGTCTTTTCCAGCTGGAACAATGCCCGCGCGGTCACCTATCGCACGCTGCACCGCATCCCGCATGACTGGGGAACGGCGGTCAATGTGCAGGCCATGGTGTTCGGCAATCTGGGTTCCTCGTCGGCCACCGGCGTTGCCTTCACCCGCAACCCCTCGACCGGGGAGAAGAGCCTCTACGGCGAATTCCTTATCAACGCGCAAGGCGAGGATGTGGTCGCCGGCATCCGCACGCCGCAATCGCTGACGGAGGAGGGCAGGCTTGCCGCGGGTTCGGAAAAGCCCTCGCTCGAAAAGCTGATGCCGGAGACCTTTGCCGAGTTCAAGGCGATCTGCACGCGGCTGGAAGCCCATTACGGCGACATGCAGGACGTGGAATTCACCGTCGAACGCGGCAAGCTGTGGATGCTGCAGACCCGCTCCGGCAAGCGGACCACGCGCGCGGCGATGAAGATCGCCGTCGATCTGGTGGATGAGGGCGTGATTTCCGAAGAGGAGGCGATCTGCCGCATCGAGCCGCCGTCGCTCGACCAGTTGCTGCACCCGACCATCGATCCGCGGGTCGAGCGCACGGTGCTTGGCTCCGGCCTTCCCGCCTCGCCGGGGGCGGCATCCGGCGAAATCGTCTTCACCGCCGAAGATGCGGTGGCCGCCGAAGCGGAAGGCCGCAAGGTCGTGCTGATCCGCATCGAGACCAGCCCGGAAGACATTCACGGCATGCATGTGGCTGAAGCGATCCTGACGACGCGCGGCGGCATGACGAGCCACGCCGCCGTCGTCGCGCGCGGCATGGGCATCCCCTGCGTCGTCGGCGCCGGGGCGCTGCGCGTCGATATGCGCAACGAACTTCTGATCGGCCCCGGGTTCACGCTGAAGCGCGGCGAGATCGTCACGGTCGACGGCTCCTCCGGCCATCTGCTGAAGGGCGACGTGCCGATGATCCAGCCGGAACTTTCCGGCGATTTCGGCCGGCTGATGCAGTGGGCGGACAAGGCGCGTCGCATGACGGTGCGCACCAATGCCGATACGCCGGCCGACGCCCGCGCCGCCCGTTCCTTCGGCGCCGAAGGCATCGGTCTTTGCCGCACCGAACACATGTTCTTCGAGGGCGGCCGCATCCATGTGATGCGCGAGATGATCCTCGCCGAAGACGAGGCGGGGCGGCGCGCGGCGCTCGACAAGCTTTTACCCATGCAGCGCTCGGATTTCACCGAACTCTTCACCATCATGTCGGGCTTGCCCGTGACGATCCGCCTGCTCGATCCGCCGCTGCACGAATTCCTGCCGAAGAGCCAGGAGGAGATCATCGAGGTGGCGGCAGCGATGGAGATGGAGCCGGCGCAACTGTCGCGCCGGGTCGAGGCGCTGCACGAGTTCAACCCGATGCTCGGCCATCGCGGCTGCCGCCTGGCGATCTCCTATCCGGAAATCGCCGAAATGCAGGCGCGCGCCATCTTCGAGGCGGCGGCTGCTGCCGCACGCGAAACCGGTGAAGCGGTCGAACTGGAGATCATGGTGCCGCTCGTCGGCCTGCGCTCCGAACTCGATTACGTGAAGGCCTGCATCGACAAGGTGGCGGCCGATGTCTCCGCCGAGACCGGCATGCAGATCGGTTTCCTCGCCGGCACGATGATCGAACTGCCGCGCGCGGCAATCCGCGCCCATGTGATTGCCGAAACGGCGGATTTCTTCTCCTTCGGCACCAATGACCTGACACAGACCACCTTCGGGATTTCGCGCGACGATGCGGCAAGTTTCATCCCCACCTATCAGCGCAAGGGCATCATCGTGCATGACCCCTTCATCTCGCTGGATTTCGATGGCGTCGGCGAACTGATCCGCATCGCCGCCGAACGCGGCCGCAAGACGAGACCCAGCCTCAAGCTCGGCATCTGCGGCGAACACGGCGGCGACCCGGCCTCCATCCGCTTCTGCGAGGAAGTCGGGCTCGACTACGTCTCCTGCTCCCCTTTCCGCGTGCCCATCGCGCGACTCGCCGCGGCACAGGCGGCCATCGACGAGCGGCGGCGGGGGAGTTGAGACGACATCAGCTGGGTTTGGCCAGCCACTCCCCAATCCCGTCAAATGTCTCCTCCCAACTCGGCAGCGTCTTGCCAAAACGCCAGGCGCGGTCGGCGAGCGCCTGCAGGCGGGCGCGGTCCGACAGCAGCGGGCGGATGAGGTCGGCCATGCCGGCCGCATCATCGGCGGGAGCAGCCAGCATGCCGCCGGCCGCCCAGGTGGAGACGGCTCCCGAGGCGGTCGTCACCACCGGCATGCCATGCCGGAAGGCTTCCGCCACTGCCATGCCATAGCCTTCGTAGGCCGAGGTTGCGACGTAGAGGTCGCTTGACTGGAACAGGTCTTCCAAATCGTCATCCGCCACGTCGCCTAGAAAGACGAAACGATCCGCAAGGCCGGCAGCGTCGGCCTGCGCCTTGAGAGCCGCCGCATGCTCCGGATAACGCTCCGGATCGCCGGCGATGTGCCAGCGCCAGTCGAGATCCTTCAGATGCGTCGCGACAGCCAGCATGTAATCATACCGCTTGCGCGGAATGATTGCCCCGACGGAGAGGATCGACAGCGGCGCGGGCCGTGTGCCGACGGCGACCCGCGGCACGATCCTGTTGCCGGGGACCGCGACGCGCACCTTGTCGGCGCTTGCGCCATAATGCCGGGCGACGTACCGCCCCGTCTCGTCCGATGTCACGAGAAGGCCGGCAGAGCGGGCGATGGCCTGCCCTTCCGCCTGCCGCAGCATCAGCGCCCTGTCATCCGAAGGGTCACCCTGTTCCTCCACCAGCGAATGATGGAAGATCGAGACCACGGGCAGGGGGAGGGCGGCGAAGACCTCCGCCAGGTCGCAGAGATAGATGTGATCGGTGAGCAGCACCGTATCCTCCGGCAGGCCCCTCAGCGCCTCCAGCAGCCAGCGGCGTTCGGCCTGCGACACCGTCGGAAAACCCGTCTCCAGCATCAGCATGTCGATGCGGGCGCCCTGGCGTTTCAGCGCCTCGAGCAGGTGCATGTTGTAGACATAGCCGCCGGTGCGGCGCGCGTAATCGGCGCTGGCAAGAAACACGATGGGAGCGGGCAAAGGAAGGCGTCCTGGAATGGCGAAGAGCTGCTATTGCCGCTCTACGACCACGCGCCGTTCCAGGATCACCGGCTGGTTCCACATGGCTGCCGACCGTGCCTCGAAGGCGCGCATGTCGGCGCGCCGGTCAAGGTCGAGCTGCAGCAGGCACTGGGCCATGCCATCGGTATTCGGCTTGAAGCCGTAACCCATGCAGGTGCGCGTGTCGGCGGCGCGCCGTTCCTCCGGTGTCATCGTCTGGCAGCCGGACAGGAAGCCCGCCAGCACGGCCATGCCCAAGAGAACGGCGTTGCGTGAAATATTCATGAGGCGGTTCCTCCCGCAAGGGTGACGACGGATACCGCATGTCGTAAAAGAGGAACGGCAAGGCAAGTCAAAAAATCGGCACGCGCGCGCCTTCGCCGAAGAAACCTGCCGACCGCTGAGACTGGGGCAAGTCCGATACACATGGCCGTCCGCTTCGTCAGACCCGTTTCGTCCGCAGCCTTCATGGCCCGCCGGCTGGCGCTCGCGGCCTTCCTGCTGCTCATCATTGCCGTTGCCGCCCATCGGTTCGGGCCCTTGCCGACGCCGCAACTCGCCGCCCTGGTGCTTCTCTCGGCCGCCATCGCGGCTGTCAGCGTGCCTCTGGCCCTGCGCGGGCTGATGCAGCTTTGGGCGATTGGCGCGAGGGGCGGGGTCGCTGCGGCCGGCGCGCTGTTTCTCGCGCTGCCGCCGCTGCTGCTCGTCGGCTTCTGCCTCTGGCGTTTCGAGACCACGCCGCGGCTGTTCGACCTGACGACGGATCTGGCCGATCCGCCGACCTGGGTCCGTCAGCCGCAGGCGGACCAGATCTGGCTGAAACGTCCGATGTTCGTCACCTCCCTGGAGCGGCAGACGCAGAAGACCGCCTATCCGGCGCTCTCCGGGCGCCGCTACGAGGGTGCGCCTGACCGGATCTACGAGGCGGTGATGAAGGTGGCCAAGGCCGAGCGCATGGATCTGCGGCCGCAGGGCGACAGTCCGATCGCGCGGGCGGAAAAGGCGGCAGAACGCCAGGTGCAGGCGGCCGCGCAGGTCGAAGACGCTGCCGGTGCCCTGTCGGCGACGCCTCTGCCAGCGATCGTGCCCGTTCCCCTGCCGCGCCCCGACCGAAAGGTGGCGATCGCCGCCCTGGAAACCCCGTCCGATGTGCTGCTGCAGGGCTCGACCCGCACATTTGCGCTCGGGCTTCCCTTCGATGTGGTGGTGCGCCTGCGCGAGGAGGAGGAAACGACGCTCGTCGATCTGCGGATTGCGGCCCGCTACGGCGCCCACGATCTCGGCTTCGGTGCCGGGCTTGCGGAAGGTTTCCTGCGGGCGCTGGACGCCGAAATGCTGGGCATTGCCAAGCAATAGTACGGGATGCGTCGACCGAGATGACCCGCTGGCTGCTTACGCCACGCGGTACTGGCTGAGCAAGCCGGGCGGGCCGTCGCTGACGATCTCGCCGCGCTCGACCAGGTCCTCCAGATGCGCCAGCACGGAGAGCGCCGCTGCCGGGTGTAGCCGCGGGTCGGTTCGGGCGTAGATCGCCTTCACCATGGCGTCGATCTCGGCATCGCCCGCCTTCACCCGCTCGAAAATCGCCCGCTCGCGCATGCGCCTGTGCGTGCGAAGGCCGCGCAGAAACGCCGGCGGATCGGTCACCGGCCCGCCATGGCCGGGAAAGAAGATCCTGTCCTCGCCCTCGCGGGCAATCAGCTTGTCGACCGATCCCATGAAATCCGCCATGGAGCCATCCGGCGGCGCGACGATCGTCGTCGCCCAGGCCATCACGTGATCGGCGGAAAACAGGATGCCGGTCCCTTCCAGCGCAAAGGCGGTGTGATTGGCCGCATGGCCGGGCGTGTGAATGCCGGTGAGGCGCCAGCCATCGCCCTCCACGGATGCGCCGTCGTTGAGCGTGATGTCGGCGCGGAAATCGTAATCGCAGCTTTCGGTGAAGGGATTGGCTTCGCCCTCGTGCAGCGGACGCGAGGCCCGGTGCGGACCTTCCGCTACCGTCAACGCCCCGGTTTCCGCCTGGAGCCGTTTTGCCAGCGGCGAGTGGTCGCGGTGCGTATGGCTGATCAGGATATGACTGACCACCTTGCCCTTCAGCGCCCGCATCAGCGCCTCGAAATGCGCGTCATCGTCCGGACCCGGATCAATGACGGCAACCTCGCGGCCTTGCCCGACAATGTAGGAATTCGTGCCGTGAAAGGTAAAGGGCGAGGGGTTGTTGCAGGTCACCCGCCAGACACCCCTGGCCAGCGGTACCGCCTCGCCATGCGCGGGTTCGAAGGCAAGGTCGAAATCGGGGGCAGCACGCATGGCATCACACTCGTCTCAAGGCCGTCGGACATCCCGCAAAGCTTGTGCGGGACACGGACGGGTCATTTGTATTCGATTTCGATGAACGACATTGCAGCCGAGCCGCCATTCACCACGTTGTGCGTCGTGCCCGCCTCGCGGCGATAGGCGGCGCCCTTTTCGATCTTTGCCCGCCGTTCGGTCCCGTCTTCCTCTTCGATCAGGAAATCGCAATCGGTCATCGGCACGACCACGTAACCCAGGCCATGGGTGTGAACGCCGGTATCGGCCCCGGGTTCGAAATCCCAGCGGATGATGCGCACCACGGCATCATCGACGAGCGTGGTGGGAACGGCAGGCGGACGGGCACGGAACTGGCTCATGCGGATCTCGTCTCTGTGTGTTTTGGTCTGCGCTGCAAGACGTAACACGCACGCCCGCGGATGCCACAAAAAACTGTCACAAGTGAAAACTTAGAGATTGTGAGGTGCAGGCAGCTTTGCTAAACGCAGAGCGCATTCGAGGGGCCGGTGCGTCGCATAACCCCTCGGTCTCTGGTGGGGCGTAGCCAAGCGGTAAGGCAGCGGTTTTTGGTACCGCCATCCCCTGGTTCGAATCCAGGCGCCCCAGCCATGAGGTTTTCTCGATAAAGTCAGATGCTTCGATAACGTTAGAAAACACTTAGTGTTACACTTTATGGATGCTATATAGATGGCATTTGTCGCCTGGTTCTCCGTTGCGAATCCGTAAGAATATGCGAGATTGAGTTGAGGTGCGATGATACCGAGGGCGATCATCTTGGACGTCGATAGCGTCAACACTAAAGCAGCAAAGATGACGATTGTGGGCTGGTTCGCCGGGTTGGCCTATTACAATTGGTTCTCAAGCACTGCAGTTCATCTGCCGTGGTGGCAGCACGCACTTCTAATCATCGTCGGCATGTTCGCTGCTGCTATCGTAATCGGTGCAGGCATGGCGTTGCTTGCTGGCGGGCTAACAAAGATCATCACCGGTCGCAGTGATGGTAGCATTAATGCGTTCGCATGGGCAGCGTTCATAAGTCCAGTCCTTGCATTCTTCGCAGCCAAGTATGTTTTACAGTTCTTAGGCTCATGACATGAACAGGGCGCATGGCAAGCCGAAGTGGCTTGTCCACAGGGATCGCGGTCAACAAGGTCGCTTGTCCCGCGTATGCGCTCTCATCTGCGGTTCTGCGTGCATCGCTTGTTCGAGGACAACCACGCGGTGGAGTGTGGGATAGGGCCGAAAGAGGCTCGGCTTCGGTGACCGCTGAGATCTATCTCCCCGCAAGAACCGCCCATCGCGGCAGTTCCTGCGGTGACGATTAGGGAAAGGCAGGCGCTCGCCGCCTCACTCCGCCGTCAACAGTTCCTCGCAATAGCTCGGGCCGTTGGCGCCCGGCCGGTCGGCGACGATGCGGATGGAGCGGATGCGGTAGTCTTCGCCGGTCACGAGCTGCGCCGCGCAGCTCACGTTCAGCGTGCGGCCGTCCTTCGTCTTGATGCGGTTGAAACCGCCGCGCCAGTTGTAGACGGTTTCCGAACCGGTCCGGCTGTCGCTGTAGGGCGGAGCGTAGCGGGCAAAGAACGCGCCGGCGGACTTGCCGTTCCAGCGCATTTCGATCGGGTTGGATGCCGGGCCCGTGGTCGTGCATCCCGAGACGAGACCGGCCATGGCCGCCAATGCAATCAAGCGGGTGTTCATGATATCTGCAAAGCCCTTCCTGGAGGAAATCGCGGCCTTTGACCGCGTGAAACGAATGCCGCGCCCGTCTGATGAGAAAGATGTGCGCCGCACCATCGCACTAGCAGAAGTCACCGCATCTTCGCGAGTGGGGTGCGCCACGCCGGCGAAAAAAATTGTAACACTGTTGTCGCAGCCACAACCGGCTATCGTGCAGCCCATTGCCACGCAACACGGGCCGCGCAGCAACGGCGCCACTGTGCCGGCAATGTGGTCGGCAAGCATCCGCTTGGCCAATGCTTCCAAAGTCAGCTATACTTCTTCCAAAGACGGGTTATGCTGCCATAGACTGCAAGAGAGCTGCTCTTTAGTCTCCTGGTTGAGGTGGCGGCTTTCATGATCACCATGACACGCGAAAACAGGGCTGAAGGGTAGGTGCGATTGAGACGAGGGCGGGGCGAACGGACAACGCTGCACGATGTAGCCAGCAAAGCAGGCGTGAGCGCCATCACCGTATCCCGCGTCCTGCGTGAGCCCGAAAAAGTTTCCGCTGAGCTGCGAAGCCGCATTCTCAAGATCATCGAAGAGATGGATTACGTGCCGGACCAGGCGGCCCGGGCACTCGCCAGCCGGCACAACTCGACCTTCGGCGTGCTGGTTGCTTCGCTGACCAACCGTGCCTTCCTCGGGTTCATGCAGGGCGTGGAAGAGCGTGTGCGCGATACCAGCTTCCGCATCCAGTACGCCAACACCCACAACTGCATCGAGGAGGAGAAGCGCCAGGTGCGGCTCCTCCTGTCGCAAAACACGGCCGGCATCGTGCTCGGCGGCATGGAAGGGCGCGAGGCGGTCTCGCAACTGCTGCAACGTGCCGCCTGTCCGGTCGTGCAGGTGGTGGATGTCGGCCTTGAAACGGCCGGAACGGCGATTGCGCTCAACCATATCGAAGCGGCTGCGGCGGCCACCCGTCATCTGCTGGCCTGCGGTTATCGCCGGATCGCCATCCTCGGCGGCTCGCCGGATGAGCGCAGCCGCCGCCGCATCGAAGGCTTCAGCCGGGTGATGCAGGAGGCGGGCCTCTTCGAGCTGGCGCTGATCCAGTACGAAAACGCCGCGACCAGCACCCAGATGGGCTGCCGGCTGCTGCGCCGTGCCTTGAAGGCCGTTCCGGACATCGATGCCGTTTTCTGCCAGAACGACGATATCGCGCTCGGCGTGCTGTTCGAAGCGCAGCGCATGGGCAAACGCGTGCCGGAAGATCTCGGCATCTGCGGCTACAACGATCTCGATTTCGCCTCGGTGATGGAGCCGCCGCTGACGACCATCCGCACGCCGCTCTTCGAGATGGGCTACCGCTCGGCGGACCTGATGATCCGCGCCGCCTCCGGCAAGCGCATGGAGCGCCAGACGATCGACCTCGGTTTCGAGCTGATCGAACGCAAAACCACGCGTCGGATTCCCGCCTGATCCTTGCGTCGGGGGCGACAACGAAAAGCCGGCCGCCTCCGTCGGAAGGCCGCCGGCTTTTGCTCCCGGGAGGGATTATTCGATGTCTCCGAACAGTTCGGCGGCCCTGGCGGATGTCACCCGGCGCACCTCCGCCTCGTCGCGGCGGGCGGCAAACAGTTCGGTCGCCATCAGGTCGTCGGCGAGGTCCGCCGGCAGCGACAGAAGAACCCGCTGCTGATCGCGGTGAATGCCGCCGAGATCGGACCGCTTGGCGCTGACCATGCCGCCGGCCACCGTGTTCAGCGTGTCCGGATCGATCAGGATGAAGGCTCCGGTGTTGCGGTTCTGATCGTAGGCGTCGAAAATCGCCGCCTCGTCGAAGGAGAGGCGCACCTTGCCGATCGCATTCATCGGCAGGGCATCGGCATGGTTCTTCCACTTGGCGGTGGCAAGATCGAGCTGCGAGACCGGCTGCACGGTGACGCGCTGGCGGCGGGAGCCTGCCTTCAGCCAGTAGCGCTTGCCGGGTTCGATGCCACCCGGCTGCAGCGCCACCAGCTGTGCATCGAAAGAGACGCCGGTCATCGGCTGGGCATCGAGCGAAACGATCATGTCGCCGCGCGATACGTCCACCTGGCGATCGAGCACCAGCGTGATGGCATCCCCCGCAACGGCGGCATTGCGCACCAGGTCGAAGGTGACGATCTGCTTGACGTTGGCGACCATGCCGGAGGGCAGGATGGCGACGGAATCGCCCGGCTTGATCGAACCACCGGCCACCGTGCCCTGATAGCCGCGAAAACTCTCGCCGGGGCGCGAGACGCGCTGCACCGGCAGGCGGAAACCGCCGGCGGCCGCCGTACGGGTAGTGGCAAGCTCCAGCGTCTCGACCAGCGTCGGGCCCTCATACCAGGGCATCGTGGCGCGGCCGTCATAGACGACGTTTTCACCCTTCAGCGCCGACATCGGGATGGCGGTGACCTGGCGCACTCCAAGCGACAGCGCCAGCTCCTTGAAATCATGCGAGATCTTTTCGAAGACCGCCTTATCGTAGGCGACCAGGTCGAACTTGTTGACCGCCAGCACGAACTGCTTGATGCCCATCAGCGAGGCGATCGTGGCGTGCCGGCGCGTCTGTTCCAAGAGGCCGGAGCGCGCATCGACCAGAAGCACGGCGAGATCGGCGGTCGAGGCGCCGGTCGCCATGTTGCGGGTATATTGTTCGTGGCCGGGCGTGTCGGCGACGATGAAGGAGCGGCGGTCGGTCGAGAAATAGCGATAGGCAACATCGATGGTGATGCCCTGTTCGCGCTCGGCCTGCAGGCCGTCGAGCAAAAGGGCGAAATCGGGCAGGCCGAGGTCGTTCTGCTTGCCGCTGTCACGCGAAAGGGCGGCCGCCTGGTCTTCCTTCACGGCCTTGGTATCCCAGAGCAGCCGGCCGATCAGGGTCGACTTGCCGTCATCGACGGAACCGCAGGTGATGAGGCGCAGCGGCCGGGTGTCGCGCACCGCCTTCACCGCATCGGTGATCGGCACGACGTTGCTGACGTCATTGCTGACATCATGTTGGGCGGCGATGGTGGAGGGAGCAGTCATCAGAAATATCCTTCGCGCTTCTTCTTTTCCATCGATCCGGCCTGGTCGCGGTCGATGGCGCGGCCCTGGCGTTCGGAGACGGTGGCGATTTCGAGTTCGGCGATCACCTCATCCAGGGTCGCCGCGGTGGAGCGGATGCCGCCGGTCAGCGGCCAGCAGCCGAGCGTGCGGAACCGAAGCAGGCCTTCCTGCACCTGCTCGCCGGGCAGCGCCTGGAAGCGCGGGTCTTCCGCCCACATCAGCATGCCGTCGCGCTCCACGAACTTGCGCGTCTTGGCATAGTAGAGCGGCGGCAGAGGAATGTTTTCCGCCTGGATGTAGCGCCAGATATCGACTTCCGTCCAGTTGGACAGCGGGAAGGCGCGCACGCTCTCGCCGCGGCGGACCATACCGTTATAGAGGTTCCACAGTTCCGGGCGCTGGTTGCGCGGGTCCCATGTGTGGTCGGGCGTGCGGAAGGAATAGATGCGTTCCTTGGCGCGGGAGGCTTCCTCGTCGCGCCGCGCACCGCCGAAGGCCGCATCATACTTGCCGGCGTCGAGCGCCTGGCGAAGGGCCTCCGTCTTCATCACGTCGGTGTGGTAGGCGGAGCCGTGGGTGAAGGGCGAGATGCCTTCGGTGGCACCGCGCGGATTGGTGTAGACGACGAGGTCGAGATCGAACTTTTCCGCCATCTCGTCGCGAAACGCGATCATTTCGGGGAATTTCCAGCCGGTGTCGATGTGCAGCAGAGGGAAGGGCACGCGGCCAGGATAAAAGGCCTTGCGCGCCAGATGCAGCAGCACGGACGAATCCTTGCCGATCGAATAGAGCATCACCGGGTTCTCGAACTCGGCCGCCACCTCGCGGAAGATGTGGATCGCCTCGTTCTCCAGCGCCTTCAGGTGCGGATCAAGCGGCGGCTTGACGGCCGGGTCGTTCCGGTGCGGGTCGAATTCAGAGTTATGCGTATGCATGATCGTCCATTGTCCTTCTCGCCGCGTCCGGCAGCTTCTTTATGGTCCTGTGCCGCGCCTCGGGCGGCGTGCCTGTCGTGTGCCCCTCATCCGGCTGCCGCCACCTTCTCCCCGCAGGCGGGGAGAAGGGATCCAGCCGCGACCTTTCCGTTCCCTCTCCCCGCTGGCGGGGAGAGGGCCAGGGTGAGGGGCAACCGGTCAACGCGCCGGCGCGATAATCGAGGAAGCGGCGGGTTCGGGCACATGCAGGCCGCATTCGCGCTTCTCGTCGTTTTCCCACCACCAGCGGCCGGCGCGTTCGCTCTCGCCGGGCTTGATGGCCCGCGTGCACGGCTCGCAGCCGATCGAGGGATAGCCCCGGGCGTGCAGCGGGTTGATCGGGATTTCCTCCGCCGCCACATGCGCGCGGATCGTCTCGATGTCCCAGTCGGCCAGCGGGTTGATCTTCAGGAGATTGCGTTCCGCGTCCCATTCGGCAAACGGCGTTGCGGCGCGATTGCCCGACTGTCCGCGGCGAAGCCCGGTGATCCAGATCTCGGCGCCCGCCAGAGCCTCGGCGAGAGGCTTCAGCTTGCGCACATGACAGCAGGCGTGGCGCGCTTCGACGCTGTCGTAGAACCCGTTGAGGCCATATTCGGCGGCATAGGCATCGATATCGCGCTGCTGCGGGCGAAACCGGCGGATCGAAAGGGTATAGCGCTCTTCCGTGGCACCGATGAGGGACACCGTTTCCATGAACAGCCGCCCGGTCTCCAGCGTCGCGACCTCGATCGGCAGGCGATGCGTGCCGATGGCGGCAGTGATCACCTGATCTTCGATGCCGAGCGAGGTGGTGAACACGGCGCGGCCAAGGCTTGCGGCCAGTGAAAGACGGCCGGCAAGCGCAAGGCCGGCCAGTTCCGCGTCGAGCGACGCAATCTCATGGGGCGTCTGATGCTGTGTCATGGGCAGGGGTTCCGTCAGTCCAGGAGTTCTCCCGTTATCCCACGCTCTGCCCCGTGGAGACAGAAACAGCGGTTTGAACAGAGCGAAGGGCGGAGCAAATATCTCTCGAAAACCGGCGGGACTTGAAAAAACGCTCAATTGTGTCACTGATGCGCAGCGAAAGAGGGGATGCACGCCGGAGGGGGCTCGGGGCGTGCGCATGTCGTCAGGCTGTCATGGCTGGAGTCTATGGAAACCGTGCGCAATGGTTGCGGCGACCCGCCGTGCCGGGTGCCTTGCCGGAAACGGCATCACGCCCAATCACGCCCCGTGCCGGCTTCACGGATTGGAAACCTTGCAGCTTACCGCTTCCTTCACAGACCTGTGAGATAAGCTTCAGCCCATGCACATGCCTTATAGCCCAGGATCGAGCTTCAACCGGACGTGTTATGGACATCCTTTCTGCTGACCGTGATATGATCGCGCCCACGACCTTTGCCGCGCCGCCATCGCGCCTTGCCGCGCACCTTGCCGATCTCGCCCACCGCGTGAGACCGGGCAGCAGCATCTTCGGTTTCACCAGCCTGCTGGCCGTGGCAAGCGTGCTCTTCGTGTACCTCTTCATGGAGGAGGCACTTCTGGCGCTGCGTCTGTGGAGAGCTCCGGCCATCGGCGAGACGGCGGGTGCGACCATATCGTTCACGCTGATCGCGGGTGCCTGGGCCGGCCGCCGTTTCGTGCGCCCCCTGCGCCGCCGCCGGTCTGGCGTCAGTGCGATGGATCTGGAAAAGGCCATCGAGATCCTGCGGGCGCAGGGCAATGCCAGCGCCGGCCTCGTGCGGCTGGGCGACAAGCAACTCCTGTTTTCCGAGGCCGGTGATGCCTTCATCATGTTCGGCACCCGTGGCCAGTCGCAGATCGCGCTGTTTGATCCTGTCGGGCCGAAGGAGGCCTGGCATGACCTGGTGCTGAAATTCGTGGCGGATGCCAAGCGGCACGGCCGGCGGGCGGTCTTCTACCAGGTCTCGCCGGATTTCCTGCCGATTGCCGTCGAGGCAGGCCTGAAACCCTACAAGCTCGGCGAACAGGCGATCGTTGATCTCCGGAAGTTTTCGCTGCAGGGTGGGGAATGGCTGAAGCTGCGCCGTTCGATCAATCGTGCCGAACGTGATGGGCTCGAATTTTCCCTGGTTTCACCCTGTGAGGTGCCGAGGATCCTCGGCGAACTGCGTGGCGTCTCCGATGCCTGGCTTGCCGCACACAATGCCGCGGAAAAGGGCTTTTCGCTCGGCACCTTCCGCGATGCCTATGTGGTGGCACAATCGGTGGCCGTCATCCGCATGGAAGGCCGCATCGTCGCCTTTGCCTCGATCATGACCGCGCCTGCGGGCGGTGACGCCTTCATCGATCTGATGCGTCACGTTCCCGGCACCCACCGCGGCATGATGGACCTTCTCTTCGTCAAGATCATGGAGCGGCTGAAGGCGGACGGTTTCCTGACGCTCAACATGGGCATGGCGCCGCTCGCCGGCCTGCCGAACGGCGACTACGCGCCGCTCTGGAACCAGATCGGCCGACAGGTCTTCGAACACGGCGAGCGCTTCTACAATTTCCGGGGCGTGCTGGCCTTCAAGTCCAAGTTCGACCCGAAATGGGAATCCCGCTATCTCGTCGTCGGCGGCTCCGGCCTGCCGCTGGCGTCCCTGCTGGACGTCACGATGCTGATCGGCGGCGGGATCAAAGGCATCCTGCGCCGATGATGGGCCGGCTTCTTCTCGCATCGAGCCTGCTGGCCGGTCTCCTGGGGGCTACCCCCGGTCTCGCCAGCGATGAGTATGCGACGAAGACGCTGCCGACCACACATCTCGCGCTGCCCGCGGAGACACCGGAAGCCGTGATCCTGCTGATTTCAGACGGCGATGGCTGGACGGCGGATGAGGTTGCCGAGACGGAGCACCTGCTCGCCCGCAAGGCCGCCGTGATCGGCGTGGATCTGCATGAATGGTATGCCCGTCTGAGCGCCGCGCCGACCGTCGATTGCCACTATCTCGTATCCGATATCGAATCCCTCAGCCAGCAGATCCACCGCCGGGCGGGGATCGAAACCTATCGGGCGCCGGTCGTTGCCGGCATCGGTGACGGGGCAGCGCTGGCACTGGCGATTGCCGCCCAGACACCGGCCGCCACCATCGATGAGACGCTCGCGGTCGACCCGACAGCCGTCATTCCGCTGACCCCGGTGCTCTGCACGCCGGCGCCAAAGACACCGGCACCCGGCGGCACCATCTACGGCCTGACGCCCGGTGCGCTGCCGAACCCGGTGACGATCGATCTCGGCGACAGCGCCCCGCCGGAAGGTGGCGCGCTGGCGGCCGCGTTGAAGGCCAGCCATCCGGACGTCGAGGTGGCGGAGGGCGGCGCAGCCCCCGCCTTCCAGCGGCTGGCGGCGCGGCTTGACCGCACCCTGGACCGCCTGCAGGGCGCCCACACGCCGCTCGACCTGCCGATCGTGCCGATGGAGACCCGGCCGCTCTTCGAGACGATGGCGATCATCTATTCCGGTGATGGCGGCTGGCGCGATATCGACAAGAAACTCGCCACCTCTCTGCAGCAGGACGGCGTGCCGGTGGTCGGCGTCGATGCGCTGCGGTATTTCTGGCGCGAACGAAGCCCGGACGAGACCGCCGCTGATCTCGCCAGGATCATCGATACCTATCGCAAACGCTGGCGGGTCAAGCACGTGGCGCTGATCGGTTATTCCTTCGGCGCCAACATTCTGCCGGCAACGCTCAAACGCCTGCCGAAGGCTGAGGCCGACCGCGTGTCGCTGGTCTCCCTGCTGGCGCTTGGCCACCAGGCGGATTTCCAGATCTCGGTGATGGGCTGGCTGGGTGTTGCCGGTGCCGGCAAGCACGGAGATCCGGTCGAGGATCTGAAGAGCCTCAAGACGGATCTCGTCCAGTGCGTCTACGGCCAGAAAGAAGTGGACACCGCCTGTCCGGCCGTCAGGTCCCTTCCCGGCGCCGAGGTGATCGAACGGCCGGGCGGCCATCATTTCGACGGCAATTACAAGGTCATCGCCGACGCCATCCTCGCCCGCATCCGCCGCACCGCGGCGATGGATTGAGGCGAAGGCTCGTCACGATCGACGAAACGGTATCAGGTCATTCAGCCTTCGCTGGCGCTCGTGGCGCCCCAGAGAACGCAAAAAGCGCGCCCGGCAGGGGCGCGCTTCCGCAAAGTCATCGGCGATGATGTGAGCCGTCAGCTGATCAGGAAGATCGAGATGATCGGAAAGCTGGTCAGGATCACGATCCGCACCAGATCCGCGGTGACGAAGGGAACGACCCCCTTGTAGGTGTCGCGCACCGGCACCTCGCGCGCCATCGCCGATATGATGAAGAGATTGAGCCCCACCGGTGGCGTGATCATGCCGATTTCGGCCACCATCAGCACCAGGATGCCGAACCAGATGGCGAACTGTTCCGGGGTCAGGCCATAATCCATAGCGGTCACAATCGGGAAGAAGATCGGCACGGTGAGCACGATCATCGACAGCGAATCCATGATGCAGCCGAAAATGATGTAGAGCACCAGGATGATGATCAGCACCGTCATCGGCGAAAAGCCCTGCGCCGTCACCCATTCGGCTCCGACCTGCGGCAGGCGCGAAAAGGCGATGAAGGAGTTGAACACCGAGGCACCGAGCACGATGAAGAAGATCATGCCGGTGGAGACCGCCGTTTCCTTGAAGCAGTCGAGCAGCGACTTGCGGTCGAGCCCGCCATTCACCCAGGCGACGAGGCCGGTGCCCGCAGCACCGACGGCCGCGGCCTGGGTTGGCGTGAACCAGCCGAGATAGATGCCGCCGACAACGAGGAAGAAGATCAACGCCACCGGCCAGACGGCGATCAGCGCCGGAATGCGGTCCTTCCAGGGTAGGCGCGGGGCCTGCCCCGCCGATTCCGGCTTCAGCCGCACATAGATGGCAATCACGATGAGGTAGGAGAGTGCCGCGATGATGCCGGGCACGAAGGCGGCGAGGAAGAGCTTGGCGATGTTCTGTTCGGTGAGGATCGCGTAGATGACCAGCACGACTGAAGGCGGGATCAGGATGCCGAGCGTGCCGCCGGCGGCAAGGGCTGCGGTGGAAAGCCCGCCCGCATAACCGTGGCGGCGCAGTTCCGGCAGCGCCACCTGCGCCATGGTCGCAGCGGTTGCGAGCGAGGAGCCGCAGATCGAGCCGAAACCGGCAGAGGCACCGATCGCCGCCATCGCGACGCCACCCTTGCGGTGGCCGACGAAGGCGGCGGCGGCGTTGAACAGCGCCTGGCTCATGCCGCCGCGCGCCGCGAATTGTCCCATCAGCAGGAACAAGGGCACGATGGAGAGCGAATAATTGGCATAGGTCGCCCAGGTGAGCGATTTCATCTGCGCGAGGATCGGCGTCCAGCGGCCGAGCACCAGATAGACGCCGATCGTGCCGACGCCCAGCATGGCAGCGCCGATCGGCACGCGCAGGAAGATGAGAAGGATCAGGACGGGAAAGGACCAGAGTCCGATTTCAATGCTGCTCATCAGTGAACTCCGACAGACGCGACGATGGCGTTGCCATGGCGAATGTCGCGCAGGTCAGCCAGAATGACAAAAAGACAGGTGACGAGGTTGGCGACGAGCAGGACAAGCGCGATCGCATAACCCCACCAGAGGGGAATGAGCAGCAGCGGCGTCGTTTCGCCATTGCCGAGCTTGTCCATGAAGCCGATGGCATGACGCCAGGTGAGCAGCGCGATCAGCGCGGTGATGACGATGTCGCCGACAAGCTGTGTCCAGTTCATTGCCTTCGTCCCGAAGGCGCTGATCAGCAAATCGACGCCGACATGGCCGCGACGCAACTGGCAGAACGGCAGGAAGGCGAAGACGGCGAGCCCGCACAGCGCCTCGACCACTTCGATTTCACCCGGAATGGGCTCCACGGTGAGCGATCCCATGATGGAAAGACCGGTCAGGACGCTGGCGCTGACGAGGCAGAGCCCGCCGAGCGCGACGAGCGCAGTGGCCAGGCCGTTGGTAAAGCGTCCGAAACGATCAAGGGCAGTCGGGTGATCGGTTGCCATTGCGGCACATCCTCGCATCGATAGAAAAATCCAGGCGACCTGCGTCTCCGCACGTCGCCTGGATGTCTCGGGAAGAAGTTACTTCGAGTATTGCGCGATGAGAGCCACCGCATCCTTGTAGAGGCCGGTGCCGTCGAGGCCCTTGGCGTCCATGTCGGCGATCCACTTCTTGGTCACGGCTTCGCCCTGCGCCTTCCACTTGGCGGTTTCGGCCTCGTCGAGCGTGATCGTGGTGTTGCCGGCCTTGTCGGCCAATTCCTGGCCGCGCTTGTCGCCAGCATCCATGGCCTGGCCGAACAGACGGGCCAGATCCTTGCCGGAATTGGCGTCGATGATCTTCTTCAGATCATCCGGCATGGCATCGTAGCTGTCCTTGTTCATCGCAAAGAAGAAGGTGCCGGTGTAAAGGCCGTTCTTGCCGGTGAACTGTGTGTGGTTGGGCGCCAGTTCCGCGATCTTGATCGAGGGTGTCACTTCCCACGGAACGACGGTGCCGTCGATGACGCTCTTCGACAGCGATTCCGGCACGGCGGTGACCGGCATGCCGATCGGAGCGGCGCCCATCGCTTCCAGCATCTGGTTGACGACCTTGGAGGTGCCGCGCAGCTTCAGGCCCTTCATGTCGGCGAGCGACTTGATCGGCTTGGAGGCGATGGTGTGCAGAATGCCGGGACCGTGCGTGTGGACGGCGAGCACGTGGTAGTCCTTCAGCTCATCCTTCAGGTGCTTTTCATAATAATCCTGGAAGGCGACCGAGGTGGCTTCCGCCGTCGTCACCATGAAGGGCAGTTCGAAGGCTTCCGACTTCGGGAAACGGCCCGGCGTATAACCGAACAGTGTCCAGGTCAGATCCACCACGCCGTCCTTCACCTGGTCCACCAGATCGGACGGGCGACCGCCAAGCTGCATGGACGGGTAAAGCTCGACGACGATGCGGCCCTTGGATTCGGCTTCCACCTTCTTCGCCCAGGGTTCGAGAACCTTGGCCGGAATGGTTGCCTGCGGCGGCAGCATCTGGTGCAGTTTCAAGGTGACATCTGCGGCAAAAGCCGAGACGCCGGACATCATCAAGGCGACACCGGAAATTCCGGCCAGCATAAGATTGCGCAACATGTTCTCCTCCCATCGCGCCAGCATTGATATGTAAAGACCGAAGACCGGCAATCCCCGCAAACATCGTGACACAGCGCGCGCTGTTCCCGCGTCCCCCGGAATGCCACGCTCCTCTACTCGCAGTCTTCCATGACGGTTATGCTTACAGAAGCGGATAAAGCCCGCAAATAAAAATTGGCATGGCATGCATAACCATATGATTATGACAGATAGCGTTCTCCGACGCCGAACGCCCGCATCTGTGGGCTTTCGCGGTGGATCTCGGACCTCCGCTCAGGCCCGGGCGGTGTCCTCATGGCGTTTGGCCCGCAGCGCCTGGGCGAGGAAGGTTCGCGACAGGCCGTGATAGAGCGGTTCCGGCGAGAGAAGGCGCGAGGTCACATAACCGATCATCGAGGCGGCCATGATCGGGATGACGGAGCCCTGGTTGCCGGTCATCTCGATGATGATGACGAAGGCCGTCATCGGCGCCTGCACCACGCCGGCAAAATAGCCGGCCATGCCAAGCACCGCGCCAAGCGCGATACTGCCGCCGATCAGGTCTGCCAGCGTGCCGCCCAGGCTGACACCGACCGTCAGCGACGGCGCGAAGATTCCGCCCGGAATGCCCGATGCCATCGACAGGAAGGTGGAGAGAAATTTCTCGACAAACAGAAGCGGCGAGGGGGTCTGCCCTTCGAGGATCGCCCGCGACTGCTCGTAGCCGGTGCCGAAGGTGTCGCCGCCCGACAGAATGCCGATCACCGCGACCGCAAGGCCGGCGACGGCGGCAGCCGCGACCATGCGCTTCAGCGGCGCCGGCTGCGCGAACCGGCGAAGCCGCTTGGCCGCCTCCAGCGCGCCGGCGCTGAAGAGCGCGCCGAGCGCCCCCCCGGCAAGCCCGCAGACCGGAACCAGCAGCCAGTCGGACGTCGCGACGGCGGCGACGTTCGTTTCGCCGAAATAGGTGTAGCTGCCGACAAGGCCAAGGGCGGCCAGACCGGAGAGGATCACCGCCGTCAGCACCAGCCCGTTGGCGCGTGATTCGAAGGTGCGGCTCATCTCTTCGATCGCAAACACGATGCCGGCCAGCGGCGTGTTGAAGGCGGCGGCAATGCCGGCGGCAGAGCCCGCCAGGATGAGGCCGCGCGCCTGCGCCATGCCACCGATGCGCCCGCTCGCCAGCATGATCGCAGCCCCCACCTGCACCGTCGGTCCCTCGCGGCCGATCGAGGCGCCACAGAACAGCCCGACGATGGTGAGAAGCACCTTTCCGGCGGCAATCTTCAAGGAGAGCAGCAGCCCGCGCGAGGTCTCGTCATGCAGATGGCGCGCCGCAATCGCCTGCGGAATGCCGCTGCCTTGCGAATTGGGAAAGAAGCGGATCGACAGATAGGCACAGAGCGCAAACCCTGCCGGCGTCAACAGCAGCGGCAGCAGGAAACTGACCTCGGAAGTGCCCAAGAGGCCGCGAAAAAGGTGCTGCGCATGGTCGGCCGCCGCCGCAAATCCAACGCTGACGACGCCAATCGCAATCGCCCCGATCCAGAAGACGATCCGCGGTTTCCACACCGTCCAGGATCCGCGCATCACGCGGGAACGGCGAAAGACCTTGGAGCGGCGGGAACGAGCAGGCATCAGAAACATCCGGGCAGAAATCGACAGGCGGCGGGCTTCCCCCCTGTAAACGCCTTTTGCGCCGCGCCATCAACCCGCAGGCCGGAATTTCCTTGCAAAGCGCAAGAAAAAGCCGGCCCGCCGCGGAGGTCTTGCGGACGGGCCGGAAAGCCGTCGTTTCCCCGATCGCTAGACCAGCAGCCCCTTCATCGGCTGGACGGCGCCCGAACCCGGAAACACCGCTTCGGCCAGATGTTTGGCATCGGCACCGAGAAGATCGGTGGCAATGCCCTTGATCACGGCGCGCAGGTCCGTGGTGGCGGCAAGGTCGCGGCCTTCGTAAAGCTGGTTGTCCTTCAGCCCCGGCCAGTCGGCGATCACCCGCCCGCCGCGCACGGCGCCGCCGGCGAGGAAAGCCGTGGTTGCGGTGCCGTGGTCGGTGCCCTCCGTGCCGTTGATGCGGGCCGTGCGGCCGAATTCGGTCGCGACCAGCACCACCGTATCCTTCCAGGCCGGCCCCATCTCCTGCTCGAAGGCGGCAAAGGCGCGGTCGAGGCCGGAGAGAAGCTTGGAAAGCCGCTCGGTCTCCTGCGCATGCGTGTCCCAGCCTTCGAAGGCAAGCGCTGCGATGCGCGGTCCTTCCTCGTTCGCAAGCAATCTGGCCGCGCCGCGGGCCATCTGCTCCATGCCGTTCGGGTCCCCCGGGCCGCCCTTCGCCTTCATGTCGATGCCCGACGCGATCCGCCCGGTCTCGATGCCCTCTTTCAGGAGTTCGGCGAGCAGCGGGTCGGTGCGGCCATAGAGATCCATCAGCCGTGGCGGCAGGTCGCCATCCGCCTGCCTCAGCACCGAAGGCGCCCAGCCGAGAAGCGGCGCCGGCCCTCGGATGACGAGCGGAGCGGTGGCGCCGACGGACAATCCACGCACCCGCTCGGTGGCGCCGGGCGCGATCTTGTCGCCTGCCGGCAGGCCTTGCAGCAGGCGGTTCAGCCAGCCGTTTTCCACGTGGCCGGGGGTCGAATAGCCGCTTTCCAGCACGTCCTGTCCGTCGAAATGCGACCGCTCGCGATAGGGCGTGGCGCTGGCATGGATGACGGCCGCCTGCTTGGCCTGGTAGAGCCGGTGGAAATTCGGCATCGACGGATGCAGCGCGAAAAACCCGTCGAGCGGCAGGGCCGGCTGGTTGCCGTCCGTGGCGAGCGCAATCGACTGCCGCAGGCCCTCATAACCCGGATCGCCGACCGGCGGCACGGCGGTCAGCCCATCCAACGCGCCGCGCAGGATGATCGTCACGAAGCGCGGATCGCGTCCTTGCGCGGCCGTCGCGAACTTCGGCATGAAGGCCCAGGCAAACAGGGCTCCGGAAGCGCCCAGCACGGCGCGGCGGGTAGGGGTTAAAAGTTCGCAGGACATTTCACGGGACATGGGCGTCAGCTCCTCACGAATTCGGGGGCAAGAAAGGCGAGCGACAGGCCCTGCGGCCGTGTCTCGGCGCGCGAGATCGCCTGCAGGGTGTCGTCCGACAGAAGCGGGCCGAACCGGTCTCCGGCAAAAGCGCGCGGATCGATATTGCCCGCCACCTGATGAGCAAAGAGATTGGCCGCCTCGATGCGGGTGGCGAGGCCCTCCGAGGAGGCCCAGCCGTCCGCCACGTCGGAAAAGCCGTTCGGTCCGGCGGGGTCCCACATCGGTTGGCCGAGCGCCTTCAGGGTGGAGAGGATCTGCTGTGGTTTCGGGCGGACACCGGACGCGCGCAGCATGGCGGTCACGTATTGCAGCGGCGGGCGCAGTTTCGTCAGCGCCGGGTTCCAGGCTTCCTCCGCCGACAGCATCGCCAGATAGACGGCGGAGAGATCGCCATCGGTTTTCGTGTAGGCGGCGGCCATGGCCGCCACCAGGGCCGGCGGCGGCTGATCCGAGATGAAATGCCGGGCGAGCTTGAAGGCGAGATGCCGGGCGGTGGCGGGGTGGCGGGCGAGATCGCGCAGCACGGCGCGGCCCTGCTCGAACCCGCCATCGGCATAGGTCACACCCATCACCGTCTGGTCGCCCGGCTCGTGCGCATTGGCATTGAAGAAGAACTCGCCCTGCGGCCCCGGCTTGTTCTCCTTGCGGAACACCGTCCAGCCGGTGATGATCCGCGCGAACGCGGTCACGTCCGCCTGGGTGTAGCCGCCATCGACGCCGAGCGTGTGCAGTTCCAGAATTTCGCGGGCGAGGTTTTCGTTCAGCCCCCGCTTGCCGTTCTTGTTGGCGGCGGAATTCGGCCCGATCGACTGGCGGTTGTCGAGGAAGACCAGCATGGCCGGATGGGTTTCCACCGCCACCAGCATGTCCTCGAAGCGCCCGAAGAGATGCGGGCGGATCGCCTCGCGCTCGAAACAGCCGGCCAGGATGTGCACCTCGCCGCCCTTGCCGGTGGCAATGGCAAAGTGGTTCGCAAAGAACATCGCCAGCCGCTCGCCAAACCCGATCAGCGGCTCGTGGATCGTGCCGTTGAACCGGGCATCCACCTCGTCGAGCAGGATCTGCTGCGGCAGATAGGGGCGCTTGTCCGCCGGGCGGGCACTCATGCCCTTGCCGTCTGGAGCCTTGTCCGGACCCGCCATCGGTCCAGCCGAAGGACCGGCCGCCGCTGGAGCGGAGGTGGGCTCCACGGCGGCCGGCAGCGGGCGCGCACGCTCCGCTTTCACCTGATCCTGATACTCATAAAGGGCAAGAAGAAGGTCGCCGGAGGAGCGAAGCGTGCCGCCGCTTGGGGTTGGCACGGCCTTTTCGGTGATTTCCTGCATCAGGAGATCGCGCGGAGCCTCCTTGATCGCCGCGAGACTGCCCTGTTGCGCGCCGAGCCCGAAGCGCCAGAGCGCCAGCGCTGCATCCAGATCCTTGGGGTTTGCCATGACCGATACGACCTCCGTTTCATCGTGATCGGTCCTTCAACGGAAGGGGCTGGGCCAATCCGTCGCTTGGCGAATGTGATCATTTCGTGGCAGGACGCGGCGCCTCGCGGCCGATCAACCCATCGGCCAGCCGCCGGCGCTCGTCGGTGGAGAGGGTGGCGGCAAACGCCACTGCGCGTTCTTCGACGGCCGCCCGCACCGCCATCTCCGCCGTGCGGGCGCGGGCCAGAGCATCGGACAGCGCCGCTGCATCGAAATCCGGCTTGCCCATCAGGGCGGCAGCCTCGACCCGTGCCTGGCGCGCCTCAAGCTGGGTGGAGCGGACGGCCCGCCGCGCCTCCGTCAGCGCCTGCTGCAGCGCTTTTCGCTGGGCTGCCGGCAGCTGCTCACCGGCCAGCGGCAGGCGCTGCGCCGTCTGGCGCGTCTCGCCGGACAGATAGAAAACCCCGCCGCCGATCACGGCTGCCAGAAGAAAGGTGTTGACGACGAGCAGCCCCAGCACGAGCCTGCGAAACGACTGGTCGGTCATTGGATCTCCCCGATCTCGGTCAGCTGGGCCTCGGTCGCAACGGTACCGAAGGCGGTTTCGAGCGGCTCGGACAGCTGGAAACCGCTGCTGGGCGACAGCACCATCACCGCCGCCGCGCCGGAAAGCGCCCCCGCCAGGCCCACGCCGATCAGGCCGGCACCCGTCAGCCATCGCCAGATCCGCGCCCGCCGTTGCGTCAGCCGCACGCCATCGGCCAGAATGCGGCCGGTGAGCGCGCTGTCCGGCGCCGGAACCGTGTGGCGCGACAGCAGCCTATCCAGCTGCGCCTCGCGATGTCCGTTCTCATTCATCTTTGCCATCTCCCAGCAAGAGGCTCTGCAACATGCGCCGCCCGCGCGACAAAAGGCTTTCCAGCGCATCGACGCTGACCGCCATCACCGAGGCGGCCTCGCGGTTCGACAGCTCCTGATAATAGACCAGAATGATCGCCTCCCGCTGCCGCGGCGCAAGGTTTTGCAAGGCAAGCTCCACGCGCCGGCTGTCGCCGTCCTCGGTCAGCCCGGCATCGGGCAGCGGACCAGGGTCCACCTGTTCGGGCAGGTCGTCGGTCATCACATCCCGCCGCTTGCGCAAACGGTCGTAACAGAGGTTGAGCGCCACCCGGTGCGCCCAGGTATCGAATTTCGCCCGCCCGGCCTGCCAGCGGCCCGCCTGTTTCCAGATCCTAAAGAATGTCTCCTGCGCCACGTCCTCGGCCTCCGCCCGGTCGCCCAGCATGCGCTGCGAAAGCGCCAGAAGTCGCGGCAGCTTTGCCGCTACCAGCGCCCGCATGGCCGCCTCGTCGCCTGCCGCCACGCGCCGCAGGAGATCGGCATCCGGATCGGAATGAGACTCGTTTTCAAGAGGATGCAGCTCGATCTTCTCCCGGCGGATCATGACGTTCAGTGATGACTTCAACCTTGAACGGCGATGAGATGCAAATCCGTCGGTTTCTGTGACACAATAACGATATGGGATATATTTATGCCGTATATCGCAAGGAGACCCTATGCGAACCCTGATCGATCTTGAGGACACGGCGGTGGCAGCCCTCGACCGGCTGGCGAGGGAGGAGCGTGTCTCCCGCAGCGCACTCATTCGTGAAGCGGTGGCCGATCTTTTGCAGCGGCGGGAAAAACCCTGCGTCGCAGTCGCATTCGGCCTTTGGGCTGATGCCGATCAGCAAGCGGAGGGTACATCCTATCAGCGGTCTCTCCGGGAGGAATGGTGAAGGATCTGCCGCCGTCCGATCCCGGCATCCGCACTCCCTATCGCCTCTGAGCCTCTACCGGTCGCTCATCTCCCAGCGCGGATTGATCCACGGTTCCTGATTGCTGCGGGGCAGGGGATCGCGGCTGAGAATATGGTCGGCGGCCTTTTCGCCGGTCATGATCGAGGGGCCGTTCAGGTTGCCATAGGTCACATGCGGGAAGATGGAGGAGTCCGCCACCCGCAGCCCCTCGACGCCGATGACCTTGCAGGTCGGGTCCACAACGGCCAGGGGATCATCGGCACGCCCCATCTTGCAGGTGCCGCAGGGATGGTAGGCGCCTTCCAGGTGTTCGCGAAGGTAAGCGTCGATCTCGTCGTCGCTCTGCACGGTTTCGCCCGGCGCGATCTCGCTTTCGCGGTAGGGATCAAACGCCTTCTGGGCAAAGATCTCGCGGGTGACGCGCACCGCGTGGCGGAATTTCACCCAGTCTTCCGGATCGCTCATATAGTTGAAGCGCAAGACCGGCGCCTCCTTCACGTCCGGCGAGCGCAGGGTCACCGATCCGCGCGACTTCGACATGTTGTAGCCCACGTGGGCCTGGAAACCGTGACCTTCGGCGGACGACTTTCCGTCATACGACACCGCGATCGGCAGGAAGTGATACTGGATGTCCGGCCATCTGACGCCGGCGCTCGAGCGGATGAAGGCGGCCGCCTCGAACTGGTTGGAGGTGCCAAGCCCTGTTTTCGTCAACAGCCACTGTGCGCCCACCACGCCCTTCCAGAACCAGTTGTTCTTGGCATGCAGGGTGATCGGCAGCTTCGACTTGAACTGATGGTAATATTCGAGATGATCCTGCAGGTTTTGTCCGACGCCCGGCCGGTCGGCCACCACGTCGATGCCCATCGCCTGCAGATGGGCCGACGGCCCGATGCCGGACAGCATCAGAAGTTTTGGCGAGTTGAAGGCAGACGCCGCCACGATCACCTCGCGGTTCGCCCGGATCACTTCGATCTCACCGTTTCTCTCCACCTCGACGCCCACGGCGCGGGTGCCCTCCATGACGATCCTGCGGGCAAAACAGCGGATCAGCCGGCAGTTCTCGCGCTTCAGCGCCGGCTTGAGATAGGCGTTGGCGGTGGACCAGCGACGGCCCGCCCAGCTCGTCTGCTCCATCAGGCCGAAACCCTCTTGCTGGCTGCCGTTATAATCGTCCGTCACCGGAAATCCGGCCTGCCGCCCCGCCTCAATGAAGGCGCGGTAGAGCGGGTTCTTCACCGTGCCGCGCCGCACATGCATCGGGCCATCCGTGCCGCGCCAGCCCTCTTCGCCGCCATGGGCATGCTCCATGCGCTTGAAGTAGGGCAGCACGTCCGCATAGGCCCAGCCGGTGGCTCCCATCTCTTCCCAGCGGTTGAAATCCTCCGCATGGCCGCGCACATAGACCATGCCGTTGATCGACGACGAGCCGCCGATCACCTTGCCGCGCGGCGCGATCATCCGCCGGTTGTTCAGATGCGGCTCGGGCTCGGAGAGATAACCCCAGTTGTATCGCTCCATGTTCATCGGAAAGGCAAGCGCTGCCGGCATCTGCACGAAGGGCCCTATATCCGAGCCGCCTAATTCCAGCACGATGACCGAGCTTTTGCCGTCTTCCGACAGGCGATAGGCCATGGCAGCGCCCGCGGAACCGGAACCGATGATGACGAAATCTGCGTTCTGCGTCATGGAGGAAATCCAGTGATGTAGGGGATGGAGTGACAGAAGTATCGCGATGCGCTATAACGGAGCGCGTCGATATCGCTGGGGGCGACGGTGGGGCGATGAAGGAAGTCGTGGTGTCGCAGCGCGCCGACAAGGCGCTTCAGAACATGCAGCCCAAACGTCGTTTGGCGATCCTGGCGAAGGTGAAAGCCTATGCGCGAGGCGAACGGGTCGACATCAAGAAGTTGAAAGGGCTGGAGCTCTGGCGCATCCGGGTTGGCAACGACCGCGTCATCATCGATGATCAGGGCGGGATTGTGCTTGTCGTGCCCGCTGGACCGCGCGGCAGCATCTACAAGGAGTGAAGGATCATGGGACGCGTGCAGAAGATCGAAATCGAAGGTAAATCTTATGTCTTGCTGAGCGAAGAAGACTATGAAGACCTTGTGGACGGTCTCGAAGCAAGCGCCGTGCTGGCCAAGGTCGCTGACGGCCAGGAAGTCTGGCCCCTGGAGATCGTCGAAGCCCGTGCCAATGGCGAAAACCCTGTTCGTGTATTCCGCACCTACCGCAAGATGTCCGTCTCCGAGCTTGCGGCGGCGGCCGCCATCTCCCAGCCCTACCTCTCCGAAATCGAAAGCGGCAAGAAGACCGGCTCCGTCGATGTGCTGAAGCGCATCGCGGCGGCATTGAAGGTGGATCTCGACGACATCGTGCGGTGAGGGGTCGGGGGCGACGGAACGATTTTGCCCCGCCGCTCCCTCACCCGGCCTCCGCTCCGCTCGGCCACCCTCTCCCCGAGGGGAGAGGAGCAGTCGCAGGCGTGGCCGCGTTCGCCCTCTTCTCCCCAGCGGGGAGAAGGTGCCCGAAGGGCGGATGAGGGGGGTACAGGCAAACCCGCCATGCCACTCCGATTGCAGCCGGCAGGCCAGAGGGGGGCGAGCTTGCGCGACGGCCAAGGTCATTTCACCAAGCCCACTTCAATACGGCGCCTCGCATCGGCCCATGCCGACATAGACCGTCTTCAGCTCGGAATAATGCTCCAGCGCCGCGGCTGAATTTTCCCGCCCGAAACCGGATTGTTTCGAGCCGCCGAAGGGAATTTCGACCGGGCAGAGATTGTAGGTGTTAATCCACAACGTGCCAGCCTCCAGCCGGTCCACCACGCGGTGGGCGCGGGAGATGTCGGCGGTGAAGACACCGGCGGCGAGGCCGAATTCGGTGGCATTGGCGCGGGCAACGACCTCGTCCTCATCGTCGAAATCCAGCACGCACATCACCGGTCCGAAGATTTCCTCGCGGGCGATCACCATGTCGTCGGTCACATCGGCAAACACGGTCGGCTGCACGTAAAAGCCCTCGCCGGACACGCTGTTCGGAATGCCGCCGCCGGTGATCAGCCGCGCGCCTTCCGCCTTGCCCTTTTCGATATAGGCGAGCACCTTGTCGCGCTGGGCGTGCGAGACGAGCGGGCCCATCTGGGTCGCCTCCTCCTGCGGATCGCCGAGCACGATCGCCTCCGTGCGCGCCTTCAGGCGGTCGAGGAAACGCTCCTTCAGCGCCCGGTGCACGAAGACGCGGGTGCCGTTCGAGCAGACCTGGCCGGTCGAATAGAAATTGCCGAGCATGGCGCCGGAAATCGCGCTGTCGAGATCCGCATCGTCGAACACGAGGATCGGCGACTTGCCGCCAAGCTCCATCGTCACATGTTTAAGCTGTCCGGCAGCGGCCCCCGCCACCTTGCGGCCGGTCGGGACCGAACCGGTCAGCGAGACCTTGGCCACGTCGGGATGCGAGACGAGCAGCGGCCCGCTGTCCCGGTCGCCCTGGATCACGTTGAACACGCCCTTCGGCAGGCCGGCCTCGATCAGGATTTCGGCAATCTTCAGCGCACCGAGCGGTGTCACTTCCGACGGCTTGAACACCATGGCATTGCCGGCGGCAAGCGCCGGCGCCGCCTTCCAGCAGGCAATCTGCTGAGGATAGTTCCAGGCGCCGATGCCGACCACGACACCCAAGGGCACGCGCTTGGTATAGGCGAAATCGGCGCCCAGCGGGATATGGCTGCCGTTCAGTGCAGACGCGATGATGCCGCCGAAGAATTCCAGGCTGTCGGCGCCGGAGGTGGGGTCGGCAACGATCGTCTCCTGGATCGGCTTGCCGGTATCGAGCGTCTCCAGTTCCGAGAGTTCGCGGTTGCGCTCGCGCATGATCTCGGCGGCCTTTTTCAGCACGCGCCCGCGCTGCGTCGGGCTCCACGAGGCCCATTCGGCCTGCGCGCGCTTGGCCGCGGCAATTGCCTTTTCGATGATCGCCGGCGTGGCCGCATGCAGCGTGGCGATCACTTCGCCGGTGGCCGGATAGATGCTCTCGATGACGGTGCCGGTGGTGTCCTCGATATAGGCGCCGTCGATGAAATGCGAGGCTGGGGGCTGGGCTTTCATGTTCTGTCTCCCGACGGAAAAGGGGTTTGAGCGGCAGCAAGCCGCCCCGTCACATAATCCTCGACCAGTGTGACAGAGGCATCGACGGAAAGCGGCGCCGCACCCAGGGATTGGCGGATGTAGAGCCCGTCGATCATCGCCGCGGTCCCTTGCGCGATCTCCGTTGCGGAGAGGGGAGGGGCGAGGGCTTTCAGGGCATGCACGAGGTTGGAGTGCAGGCGGCGGGCATAGATGATGAGCAGCCTGCGGGTCTCTTCCGACCGTTGCGCCTCGACATAGAAGGCAAGCCAGGCCGCGACCGTTTCCGGCGCAAACTGGTCGGCCTGGAAGGACACGCGGATGAGGGCGGAAATCCGTTCACGTGCTGTGTGAGCACCTTGAAGAGCCGTGACAGCATCGCCGCGCAACCGATTCAAAAGACTCCGGATCGTGGCCAGCAGAAGCTGTTGTTTGCTGCCGAAATAGTGGTGCGCGAGCGCCGGCGAGACCCCCGCTTCGCGCGCGATGTCGGACATGGTCACATCGAGCGATCCATGGGTTCCGATCGTCTTCAAGGTCGCGTCCACCAGTGCCTTGCGGCGCAGCGGCTCCATTCCAAGCTTGGGCATGTCGCACTCCGGATTGACAGCCAGTATATTTTTGATTGACTGATCAATCAATAAAAAATCAACGAGGAAGCCGATACCCGTGCGGCCGGTTGATCCGCATCAATCCTGTTCCATCTCTTTCCCTTAGGCTTGTTCCTGTCGTCCGAAGGAGGTGGTCATGACGGACCTGTTCGCGAAACCCGATCCGCATCAGTTGCACGGCAAGTGGGGCTGGTTCCTGGCCCTCGGCATCCTGTCGCTCATCGGCGGCACCTTGGCGCTCGCCAACCTGTTGCTTGCCACCGTGGCCTCGGTCTTTTATCTCGGCGCACTGATGCTGGTGGCCGGTATCCTGCATCTCGTGCACGCCTTCCAGGTCAAGGAATGGCGGGACTGGCTCTCTTGGGGGCTGAGCGGCGCGCTCTACACGCTGGCCGGTTTCCTGGCCTTCACCAATCCGGCGTTGACGGCGGCGGTGTTCACGCTGTTCCTGGGCGTGGTGCTGATCGCTGCCGGCCTCGTGCGCATGTGGGCTGGCAACCGGATGCGGCCGCTGAAGGGCGCCGGCTGGATCATGGCGGGCGGTGCCATCACCGCGCTTGCCGGTCTGGTGATCCTTCTCGGCTGGCCGGTGAACAGCGTCTGGGTGCTGGGCCTCTTCCTGGCCATCGATCTGATCTTCCAAGGCTGGGCGCTGATCGCCGTGGCGCTCGCGGCAAAACGCGCCGGCTAATTGAGCGGTGTCGGTTTCATCAAACCTTCACATTCGGGCAACGATTCCTTGAGGATTGGCATGTGAGCTTCACTCGCAATTGTATTGCGTATCAAGGTGGGGACCCGCATGTCAGGCGCATTGCCGCTCGAAACCGGAGTGCTGAGGCGTTACGCCAATGATCAGCTGTTACCGCTGTCAAAACTGGTGCTGGAAGCTGCCTTCCAGCCCATTGTGGAAGTCGCCACCGGCAAGGTCTTCGGCTACGAGACGCTGATGCGCGGCTATGAACGGCTGGGCTTCGAGACGCCGCTCGACCTGCTGGACACCGCCGCCGAAGCCGGCCAGCTTCTTGGTCTCGAGCAGATGACGGCGGCCCGCGCGCTCGCCAAGTTCGCGACCCTGCCGGATTTCGCCCACAACACGCTGTTCATCAATCTCGATAACCGCCTCATCCAGCATGGCGACTATGTGCTGGAAAAGCTGGTGCAGCACCTGCAGAAGGCGAAGATCCCGCCGTCTTCGGTCTGCTTCGAACTGTCGGAGCGCTTCGACAATACCCGCGATCCGGCCTTTGCCGAGCTGATCGCCAAGATGCGCAAGGCGGGCTTCAAGCTGGCGATCGACGATTTCGGTGTCGGCCATGGCGAGATGAAACTGCTCTGCGATTTCCCGGTCGATTACCTGAAGATCGATCGTCACTTCATCGCCGGGCTGGAGGAAAGCCCGCGCAAGCGCCACCTGGTGCGCAACATCGTCAACATCGCCCATGTGCTGGGCATCCGGGTGATTGCCGAGGGCGTCGAGACCGAACCGGAATTTTTGACCTGCCGCGAGTTCGGCGTCGATATGGTGCAGGGCTGGTTCATCGCAAGGCCCACCACCTTCGTCAGCGAATTGCAGGCCGGGTTTCCGCATCTTGCCGATCTTGGCCGCAGCCGCCGCTCCAGCCAGTCGCTCGATGAAATCCTCATCCGCAAGCAGATCGAAATGCTGCCGACCGTCTTCGAGCACGAAAGCGTCGATCACGTCTTCGAGCTCTTCCGCAGCAATCCGCGCCAGTCCTTCTTCCCGGTGCTGAACGCCAATGGCGAACCGCGCGGCATCATCAGCGAATACCACCTGAAGGAATATATCTACCGTCCCTTCGGACGCGACCTTTTAAAGAACAAGATCTACGAGCGCTCCATCTCGCATTTCGTCGAAGGGGCGCCGATCGTTGGCCTCGATGCCAATGCCGAGCGGCTGATGAACATCTTTGCCAATATGGATGGCAGCGACTGCGTGATCCTGACGGAAAACATGCGCTATGCCGGCGTCGTGTCAGCCGCCTCGCTGATCAAGGTCATCAACGAGAAGCAGTTGAAGGTGGCGCAGGACCAGAACCCGCTGACCGGCCTGCCGGGCAACCGCGCCATCCGCGATTTCATGCAGGAGGCGGGTCGCGACGACGACCAGACGCGCTTCTTCTGCTATTGCGATTTCGACCATTTCAAGCCGTTCAATGATCATTATGGCTTCCAGATGGGCGATCACGCGATCACCCTGTTCTCCGCCCTGATGCGCCGGTATTTCTTCTCGGAAGGCGATTTCCTTGGCCATGTCGGCGGCGATGATTTCTTCATCGGCCTGACCGACTGGTCGCGCGATGAATTGTCGGAAATCCTGGAGCGGCTGCTGTCGGATTTCCACGATGATGCGGTGGAGCTGTATTCCGCCGAAGACCGGGCCGCCGGTCGCATCCGCGGCCATGACCGCAGCGGCACGGAGCGGGATTTCCCGCTGCTGCGCTGCTCGATCGGCGTGCTGGAACTGCCGGAGGGCCTGCTGCTCGATGATGTCGGCGGCATCAGCGCCGCAATTGCCGCGGTCAAGGCGGAGGCCAAGGACAGCGAGGGCGGGCTGGTGTTCAGCATCTTTGGCGAAGGCCGGTAGGCGAGGGGCGCGGCAGCGCGCCGCCTTTTCAATTGGTGCTGTGTGTCCTACATCGGGTCTCCAAACAGGAGGACGTTTTGCCGATGACCCTTCCCGCCACCATGCGCCCAACCACGATGCGCCATGTCGATTTGCCGAGTTTCGGTGCCCCAGACGTGATGACCTTCGCCAGCGGTCCCGTGCCGCAGCCGAAGGCCGGTGAGATCCTCGTGCGCGTTCAGGCCGCCGGCGTCAACCGCCCGGATGTCGCTCAGCGACAGGGAATCTACCCGCCGCCGAAGGATGCCAGCCCGATCCTTGGCCTGGAAGTGGCCGGAGAAGTCGTGGCGCTCGGCGAAGGTGTCAGCGAATTTGCCCTCGGCGACCTCGTCTGCGGCCTCGCCAATGGCGGCGGCTATGCAGAATACTGCGTGCTGCCGGCCGGGCAGACGCTCAGCGTCCCGAAGGGGTATGACGTGGTGAAGGCAGCCGCGTTGCCGGAGACCTTCTTCACGGTCTGGGCCAATCTCTTCCAGATGGCCGGACTGACCGAAGGCGAAAGCGTCCTGATCCACGGCGGCACGTCCGGCATCGGCACGACCGCGATCCAGCTCGCCAAGGCATTTGGCGCGACGGTCTTTACGACGGCGGGTTCGGCAGACAAATGCGCCGCCTGCGAAACGCTCGGCGCCGCCCGCGCCATCAACTACAAGACCGAGGACTTTGCCGCGGTCGTCAAGGAAGCGACCGGCGGCAAGGGCGTCGATGTGGTGCTCGACATGATCGGTGCCGCCTATTTCGAAAAGAACCTCTCGGTACTCGCCAAGGATGGCTGCCTGTCGATCATCGCCTTCCTCGGCGGCAATATTGCGGAGAACGTCGATCTGCGCCCCATCATGGTCAAGCGCCTGACGGTCACCGGCTCCACCATGCGTCCGCGCACGGCGGAAGAAAAACGCGCCATCCGCGACGAACTGCAGGATCAGGTCTGGCCGCTTCTCGAAAGCGGCAAGCTCGCGCCGGTCATCCACACCGTCCTGCCCTTCGACCAGGTGGTGGAAGCCCACCGGCTGATGGAAAGTAGCAGCCACATCGGCAAGATCGTCATGACGCTGGGGTGAGGGGACGATCTTGCGAGCTTATATCAATTCCGGTATAAGTTTGCATGGGCAGGAAGCGGATCGAGTTCCTTGGTGATGCGCTTGAGCGCCTGCGGGCCTTTCCCGAGGCGGTGCGCAAGGAGTGCGGCGTTCAACTGCACAAAATCCAGCTCGGCCTCGAACCCAGTGACTGGAAACCGATGACGTTGGTCGGGCCTGGTGTCCGTGAAATTCGCATCCGGGACAACACAGGCGCGTTTCGGGTTCTTATGTCGCCAACATGGCGGACGGTGTTTTTGTCCTGCATGCCTTTCAGAAGAAAGGTCAGCACACCGCGTCACATGATCTTGAGTTGGCGCGTGCCCGACTGCAGAAGATTTGACAGGAGAGAGTGCATGGAACGCCAGTCCTTTTCGAATGTCTGGGACGCCCTGGAAGATACGCCGGCCGAAGCGGCGCAGATGTCGATGAAATCCAGCCTGATGATCGCCATCGAGCAGAAGGTCCGCTCCTGGGGTGGCACACAGGCCGAGGCGGCAGCACGGCTTGGCGTCACGCAGCCACGCCTCAACGATCTGCTGCGTGGTCGCATCGGCAATTTCAGCCTTGATGCTCTGATCACGCTTGCCGGGCAGGCGGGTCTCGTCGTGCGCCTCGATATCGCCGATGCTGCGTGAGATCCGGTAACGTCACTTCGAACTTCGTCATATAACGTTCCTTGCACTTTGCCGTTTCCGCTCCTAACTTGAGTGCATGTTCAACGAAACGAAAGGAGGTGATCCGATGTCGAGTGAGATTGCGGTTTGCAACGCGGACATGGGAAAGGTTTTGGTTTTGACGGGGCAGCCCTCGGCCTGACCACACCTCCCGAAGGGGCCTGTTGAAGGTCCCGGTTCGCATTCCGAACCGAAACTCATGGAAAGGGTCGCGCAAGCGGCCCTTTTTCTGATTCAAGGCTTTTCTGCATCCCTTCCACTTGCCTTCAAACCCCGATGCGGCCGACCGCCGGGATCTTGATGCCCGGTCGGGCGATGTCGAGGCCGGCGACGAGGCCGAGAAAATGCACCTCAAACCCGCTGCGCCAGCCGGCGGAGAGGCCGATCAGCCCGCGGATGGTCAGGTGGACGTCACGCCAGTCCTCGTCCACATTCACGAATTCGCCGTCCGGCAGGTAGTCGCGGCCCACCGCATGCGGCGGCAGAACGGCGCCGAGCGATGGCACCTCGCGCAGCACGAAGGCGACGAAGGTGTTCGAATTCGGCCCCGGCCAGATCGTATAGCCGCCGGGCTCGGCGTAAGGATAGGCGGCAATCGCCGCCTCCACCTCGGGGATCAGCCGCTCCGCCTCCGCTCCCGTCACCGACGTGACCAGTTCCGGCGCATTGGAATACCAGTAGGCATCCGCCGGGCGATGGTTGCGGCGGATGGGAGAGCCCCAGCCCACCTTGTCGTAGCGTAGATAGGTTTTCGCCCCCTTGGCCTTCGTCACGATCCAGGCATGACTGGCGACCGCACCCTTCAGCCCGCCGGTCTTGGCGGAGAAGATATAGATCGCCGCCTCGTCGCTCTCCTCCGGTTTCGGCAGGAGGCCGGCCGAGCCCCAGTTCGCCTCGCTCCAGCGCTGCGGGCGGTCTTTGAGCGCCCACCAGCCGGCCGAGGCGAAGGTGGGCACGAGGTAGATGACGAAAATCGCCATCAGCAGCTTCTTGAGGAATCGCATCGGCTGTGGGGTCCACCTCGGTCGTTGGCAAAATCGGTTTGGCTTTGCAGCACTTCAGGCTATCAACGCAGGAAAGCAGCATCATCAGGGCATCCCAATGCAAAATCCCGTTACCGTCGAAGTCACCCGCGGCACGCGTGTCGAAAGCCGCCATCGCGGCGCAGCCGTCGTGGTGGATGGTTCAGGCGCCGTGCTTGTCTCCGCGGGCGATGTCGAAGCCGGGGTTTTCCCCCGCTCGGCCTGCAAGGCCATGCAGGCGCTGCCGTTGATCGAAAGCGGGGCCGCCGATGCCTTCGGCCTGACGAACAAGGAACTGGCACTCGCCTGCGCCTCGCATTCGGGCGAGGACGTGCATGTGAAAACCGCAGCCGGCATGCTGACGAAGGCCGGATACGATCTTTCGGTGCTCGAATGCGGCGCGCACTGGTCGTCCGACCAGCAGACGCTGATCCATCAGGCCCGCACGCTCGACAAACCGACCGCGCTGCACAACAACTGTTCCGGCAAACATTCCGGCTTCATCTGCACCTGCGTGAGTTCGGGTTTCGATCCGAAGGGCTATGTCGGTTACGATCACCCGCTGCAGGCGGAAATCCGCGCCGTGATGCAGGACCTGACCGGCGCGGTGCTCGATCACGATATCTGCGGCACCGATGGCTGCTCGATCCCCACCTATGCCGTGCCCTTGAAGGGGCTGGCGCACGGCTTTGCCAAGATGCTGACCGGCGAGGGGATTTCTGCCGCGCGTGGAAAGGCGGCTCAGCGGCTGATGACGGCCTGCATGGCCGAACCCTTTTATGTCGCCGGCACCAAGCGCGCCTGCACGCGGCTGATGCAGGTCGCGCCCGGCGAGATCTTTGCCAAGACCGGTGCCGAAGGCGTCTTCATCGCGGCCCTGCCGCGCCAGGGTGTCGCGATCGCGGTCAAATGCGAGGACGGCACCACCCGCGCCGCCGAAGCGATGATCTTTGCGCTCATCGCCCGCTTCTTCGAGCCGGGCAGTCAGACCCGCGAGACCCTGATGGGCATGGCCAACCGCCCCATGTACAACTGGAACGGCATCCATGTCGGCGATATCCGGGTGACGGACGCGCTGTTCGGGTGAGGGGCATCGCACTCCGTCAGTTGGGGCGTGCCGTGGCCACTTGGGGTGTGCCGTGCGGCTTACCCGCAACGCATCCGACCCCGATAAGTCCGGTCTCCTCAAATCCCCCCGCCGATCCGCGCCGTGCCGGTCTGGCCGTTGTCGCGGATCCATTTCAGCGTCTTGTCGCCGGTGCGGTAGAGCTCGAAACACATGGGCGCGCCCTTGTACCAGGTGGTGAACTGCTGGCACAGCCGGTCGCCGCGGATCCACCATTTGCCCGTATCGTTCGGCTTGACGAAACGGCCAAGCCCCAGCGCCTCGCCATTGCCGTCCACCACGCCGGAGGTGCGGTAGTTCAGCGGAAACTCGCCACCCAGCGGCGCTGCCAGATAGATGCGTTTGCCGATGATATCGCTGCGGATGTCGGAGGCGGAAATGCGCTCCTGGTTTGCCGAGGCCGGGCTCGCGCCAGATCCTGCCGCCACGGCAAGCCCGATCGTCGCTGCCGCCAGGGTACGAAAACGTCTCGTCCGCATACATCTGCTCCAGTGATGGTTGCGGCAATCTTTACGTCTGCTGCGTCGGAACGGATCAGCCACCCTCCGGTTTGCCTTGGGCCAGTGGTCGCGATCGGCAGCGGATGGGCTTGCCAGCCGTCTGCCGTGCTCTATCAATAGGCGACACCCACGGAGGAACCCCATGTACACGCTCTTTTTTTCGCCCGGCGCCTGCTCGCTCGCCTCCCACATCGCGCTGATCGATTCCGGCCTGCCGTATGAATTGCGCCGGTTGAAGTTTGCCGAGAACGAACAGCAGTCGGCCGATTTCCTGAAGGTCAATCCGAAGGGTCGCGTGCCGGCACTGGTGACGGACCGCGGCACGCTGACCGAAAGCATGGCAATCCTGCTGTTCATCGCCCAGATGGCGCCGGAGGAGAAGCTGGCGCCGCTCGATGATCCCTTCGCGCTCGCCAGGCTGCAGGGCTTCAACAGCTATCTCTCCTCCACCGTGCACGTGAACCACGCCCATGGCCGGCGTGCCACGCGCTGGGCCGACGAGCCGACGGCGGTCGAGGACATGAAGCGCAAGGTGCCGCAGACGATGCGCAGTTCCTACAGGCTGATCGAGGACGAGATGCTGATCGGCCCCTATGTCATGGGCGAGGACTATACGATCGCCGATCCCTATCTCTTCGTCATCTCAAGCTGGCTGAAGGACGATGGCGTGGATATCGCCGAATTCCCGCGGGTCAAGGCGCATTACGAGCGCATGAAGGCGCGCCCGTCGGTGCAGAAGGCGCTGGCCGACGAGGCCGCGTCCTAAGGCGAGGCGCTATCCAGCCACTGGAGATTTTCTTCAGGCGCAGAGGAAAAGCTGCGGCGTTGCTGTTGCCGCAGCACGCGGCTCTTCCGGCAGGGCAGGTGCCCCGGACGCGCCGATCGGCAGGTCGGCGAGCGCCCGGGCGCTCATCTGCCGAACATCTGGATGAAGCAGTGGATCGGGTGAGATTGACGGCTCCTGGGATCTCGCCCAGTCGAAAAATCGTCGGAACAGGCTGATGATGGCCATTCAGGCACCTCGCAAATAAAGGGTATTTGCGGCTTCTTCATCGCGGGTTTTCCGGTCATCTTCAATTGAGAAGATCAGGGACATGATGTAGAAAATCTATATGCAGAACCTGAACCGCGTTCACCTCAATGGCCTTCGGGCACTGGACAGTGTTGCCCGCCTCGGCTCGTTGCAGGCGGCGGCGCAGGAGCTTGGCGTCACGATCGGCGCTGTCAGCCAGCAGGTCATCAAGGCGGAGGCGCAACTCGGGCGGCCCGTCTTTGCCCGCACCTCGAAGGGGCTGGTGCCGGTGGAGGGTACGGCGGCACTGCTTGCACGCCTCGGGCAGGGGTTTCAGACCCTGTCGGAGGCGGTCGCGATGGCGCGCCCGCCGGATGATACGGTGCTGACCGTTTCCGTCGCGCCGGTCTTCGCCTCTCGCTTTCTCCTGCCGCGGATCGACCGTTTCACCGCCCGCCATCCGGAGCTTCGCCTCAGGCTGGATGCCACCTCGCGGCTTGTCGATTTTGCCCGCGACGATGTGGATGTCGGCATTCGGATCGGCCGCGGGGTCTGGCCGGGCGTGGAGGCCGATCTCCTGTTGCCGCAGACCGTGTTTCCGGTCTGCGCGCCGGCGCTGGTGCGGGATCTGCGGGAGCCCGCGGACCTTCTGTCGCTGCCGATCCTGCTCGATGGTCAGGCCCTGTTCTCGTGGGACGTCTGGCTGGCGGAGGCCGGTCTTGCGGGCCACGATATCCGCCCGCGCCACGTCTTCAGCGAGGCCTCGCTGGCCCTGGAAGCGGCCATTGCCGGGCAGGGGGTGATGCTCGCCTGGCGGCTTCTGGCATTGTCGGCGCTCAGCCAGCATTGCCTCTTCATGCCCTTTGCCATCGAGGCATCCACGGGCATGGGGCATTATTGCGTGACGCGCGCCGGTGCGCGGCGCCCGGCGAAGGTTTTGATGTTTGTGGACTGGCTCCGGCAGGAAATGGACGCGGCCATGGCCGAATGGGCGGCGCTTCGGACATCGCTTGACGAACCGGTGCTGCGGCGGTAACCATCGATCTCAGGGTCCGCAGTTCACCCAGGCGTCACCGCCCGATCCTGGCATCGGGAGCTAAACCTGCCATCTTATCCCGCACACACGACTGGTTTTCCTTCGTGCCGGGTCGGAAGACGGTGACCACCGACAGCATTTTCGGCACGATATCGAGGACGAACCGATGTCGAAAGACGTGCATACACTGACCATTGCCGATATTTCCGCGCTGGCGAAAAACCTGCGTCGCGAACTCGACGCGCGCGACACGCGACCGAGCCATGTGGAGCTTCTGAACATCATCGCGCGCGGCGCCGGCTTCCGCAACTACCAGCATCTGAAGGCCTCGCAGAGTGCCGCCGCCCGGCTGGAGACGCCTCCCGCCCCGGCTACGCCGGAACCTGTCGATCACAAGAAGATCGAGCAGGTGTTGCGCTGTTTCGATGCGAACGGCGTCATGGCCCGCTGGCCGAAAAAGACCTCGCAGCAGAAACTGGCGCTCTGGTGGTGCTGGGCGCAGATCCCGGCGCGCCAGGACCTGCCCGAACGGGAGGTCAACGAGATCCTCAAGCGCTGGAACGGCTTTGGGGATCACGTGCTGATCCGCCGCGAACTCATCGATTGGGGGATGGTCTCCCGCTCGGCCGATTGCCGGATCTACCGGCGCATCGAAACGCGCCCGCCGGCGGAAGCGGCACACCTCATCCGCCATCTCTCAGAGCGCGTCCGGGCGGGCGTGCCGCCGAGACCATCGAACCGGCCAGGGCTTGAACCGGTGCTCAGACCGGCCCGCTCGCTGGCTCCGCCAGCCGCTTCTCCCACATCGCCTTGAAGGCGGGGCGGGCCTGCACCCGCTCCAGCCACGCCTTCAGCGCCGGGCGCTCGTCAATGAGCGGTGCATGCGGTTGGGCATAGCGGACGATCTCGGCGGTGTTGATGTCGGCCACCGTAAAACGATTGCCGATCATGAAGTCCTGGCCGGCAAGGTAATGTTCCAGCACGTCGAAGGGACGCTTCAGGCTGCGGGCGGCAGCCTCGATCGTCTCCTTCGCCTCCTCCGTCGGCTCGCCCGCCGACGCATAGGAGATCTTGAGCGCATTGGCCTCGATTTCCGTCACGGCAAACAGCGCCCACTGCATCATCGCCGCGTCCTCAATGAGATCCTGCGGACCGAGAGTGCCACCATATTTCCTGGCGAGGTAGAGGTTGATGGCGAGCGATTCGTGCAGGATCACACCGTCGTCATCCATCGAGGGAATGGCACCCATCGGATTGATGGCGAGAAAGGCGGGTGACAGCGTGTTGATCGGCGCATCGGGCGCCAGCGGGTCGTCAAGCCGCTTCGCCTGCAGCACGGGCACATGGGTGAAGGGCAGGTCCAGTTCCCCGGCAAGCCAGAGGTTGCGGGTCGCGCGCGAGCGATAGGCGCCGTAGATCGTCAGCATGTCAGGTCGTCTCCCAGAAAACAGCTGGAGAGACCCTAGTCATCCCCCGAGAGCGGGAAAAGGTGGTGGCACCGCGGCCCACCATGAAATTTTCTGATGTGATCTCGTGCCCGGGCTTAAGGCCTGGAATCAGGAGCGCCGGTTGCCGGAAATCGTCAGGTGCAGGTAGCGGCTGGAGCCCTCGACCAGATCGGAGGTTGCCGCATCGTGCCAGCGGTAGCCGATGATTGCGCCCTTCGGCGTCTCGTCGAACAGGTTGTTGGCAATCAGCGCCTGGCCGGCATCCTCCACCACGGAGACCGCCATGCCGGTTGCCGCGCGCCGCACGATATTGCCGTTGATCGAAAGATTGCGCAGATACGGCCCCCAGCCGGCCAGCAGGCCGAACCGCGCGACGTTTTCGATCACGTTGCCGGTCACGGCCGCATCGGCCTCCGCGCTGATGCCGAAACCGAAGCCGACAGTGTCGTGCACGTAAGGGCCCTTGTCGGAAATGTTGCGCACGATGTTGTTGGCGATCGTCGCGAGCCGCCCGCCAGTGTCGAAATTGACGACCGAAATGCCGTTTGCCGCGCCATCCACCAGGTTGCCGGTCACCAGCGCACCTTCGAAACCGAATTCCGAATAGATGGCCGTCTCGCCGGAGTTAAGGCACTGGTTGCTGGCGATCATCACATTGGAAGCGGCATTGGCGCGGATCGCAGAAAAGGCCGCGCCGCGGATGTGGTTGTTGGTCACCATCACATCGTCGGCCCGGAAAATGTTGATGGCATTGCCGAAAGGGCCGGTGCCGCCATTGCGGGCGCCGATATCGCTCAGCCGGTTGCCGATCACCTGCGTGCCGTCGGCGCCCTTCGTGAAGCGGTGGATGAGGATGCCGCCATTGCCGCAGGCGCTCACCCGGTTGTTGCTGACCGAGGACGCCCGGCCGTCCACGGCATAGAGCGCATAATCCGCGGCCCCGGAGATCCGGTTGTTTTCGATGCGGGCGCTTGAGCGTTCCAGATGCAGCGCCGTCTTGGAGGCGCCGATGATGTCGCAGTTTTCGATGATGAGTTCGGAGACGGCGCGGGCGGAAAACAGACCGGCGGTCTGGTCGGAAAGCCAGGCATTGCCGCCATCGATGACGAGATTGCTGATCTCGGCCCGCCGCAGGCCTTCGGCCCTGAGCATGGAACCGTCGCCTGTGTAGAGCAGGCGGGAGGCTCCCGGCACGCCGGTCAGGCGCACATTGTCCGGCAGGTCGAGGCTGGAGATCGGATAGGTGCCGGGCGGCAGGAAGACCGGTTTGTTGTCGGCGGCCGCCCGCACCAGGATCTCGCGGAACTTGCGGCTGCTCACATCGCGGGCGTCCGGCGTCACGCCATATTGGGCGGCCTGCAGCGAGCCGCGCAGCTCGCCCTCCGCCAGCGGTGCACGGGGTGCGGCGGCGACAGGGCGAATCGCTCCGGCCATCGCAAGGCCGGACAGCATCAAGAGGTGGCGTCTGGAAATGGCGCGATTGTTTGTCATCCGCCACAACCTGCACGAAACGTGCCAGTTTTGTGTGTCCTTTTGGAACGGCGGTGAGGTTGTATCTGCGAAAATAACGGCAACTGATCAGGAATCGATAAGCTTTTTTAAGGGGAGTCGGGCAATTGTACGGAGGTCTTACTTGAGTAGCGGGGGCTGGGGACTACTCTCCAGAGGCAAGGGACCAGACAGAACGTTTGGTGCCGACCCGGCTTTCAAGATGCCGGTCTTGCGATGAGGAGAGGCTCAATGAATGATGCCACCACCGGTCGATGGGTCGCTCAGCAGGATTCCGATCCTCTGGAGCTGCTGCGCCGGCGTCTCCTGAAGATCGCCACGGCCTCCGATATCGATGATGGCGACAGCGCGCTCGTCATCCAGTCGCTCGACGCCAAGTCGCTGATGGACCAGTTTCCGGAATGGCTGGCGATCAAGGACCGGCGTGGCCGCTTCATCTTCGCCAATGCCGCGGTGCTGTCGATTGCCGGCGCCGACCAGATTTCCGATATTTTCGGCCGGACTGTCTTCGACGTGATGAGCGACGAGGTGGCGGAGGAGCGATTCCTGCTGGAACAGCAGTTGATGTCGCTGGGGCAGGCCCAGGAGCAGGAGGAATTGGCGCGTTTCGCCGATGGTCGTGAAATCTGGCTGTTGACGACCCGCACCCCGCTGCGCAATGCGGATGGCCAGGTGGTCGGCCTCATCGTGATGTCGCGGGATATTACCGAGCGCAAGCGCCAGGAGGGATTGCGCCGCGAACAGGCCTCCGTGCTGGAAATGGTCGCCCGCGGCAAGCCGCTGACGGTGATCCTCGATGCGATTTGTCGGCTGGTGCAGTGGCAGCTGGATGATATCGCCGCCTCCTTCCTGCTGATGGATGAGGACGGGCATCACCTGCGCCACGGCGCAGCCCCCGACCTGCCTTCCGCCTATACCCGCATCGTCGATGGCATCGAGATCGGCCCGCGTGTCGGCTCCTGCGGCACCGCTGCCTGGCGGCGCAGCGCCGTCATCGTCCGCGATATCGAAACCGATCCGCTCTGGTCGAATTTCCGCGATATCGCCCTCGTCTTCGGGCTGCGCTCCTGCTGGTCGACGCCCATCCTCAGCACCGACCGGGAGGTGCTCGGCACCTTTGCGCTCTATTCCGGGAAAACGCGCGAGCCGACGCAGCGTGAACTCGAAATCACGGCCATGGCGACCGATCTCGCCGGCATCGCCATCGAACGGGCCCGCAGCGAAGAGCGCATCCGCCACATGGCGCATCACGACCCGCTGACCGGCCTGCCGAACCGGGCGTTGTTCTGGCCGCAGTTCAGCCGGGCGCTGCACGAGGCGCGGCGCGAGAACCGCTGCGTGACCGTCGCCTATATCGATCTCGACAATTTCAAGCAGGTCAACGACATGCTCGGTCATGCGGCGGGCGACGAGGTGCTGAAGACGCTGTCTGCCCGGATGACCGGTTCCATCCGCGCGACCGATCTCATCGTGCGGCTCGGCGGTGACGAATTCGCCATCGTCTTCAGCAATGCCAATCATGACGAGGCGGGCATTCTGCGCCGGCTGAGAGACTTGCGGGCAGGGCTGTGCGAGGTGATGGAGGTGGAGGGGACACGCGTGCAAGCCACCTGCAGCATGGGCGTCGCCTTTTTCCCGCGCGATGGCGCGACGCCGGAAGACCTGCTCGCCTGTGCCGACCGGGCCATGTATGAGGCCAAGGCGCATGGCCGCGATACGCTCGAAGTGGCGCGGAAGGGTGTGGCGCTGACGGTTTGACGGCGGGCGCCCTCGTTACCCGTCATCCTTTTCCGCAAAAAGATGCAGCCGTTCGATCCCGTCCATGAACCGGGAGAAGGACCGTGCAAAGGCCAGCCTTTCGGCCTCCGGCCAGTCGCCGGTTGCCTGCTCGACGATGCTGTGCTTGACCGCGCGGATTTCCTCCAGCAGTTCCTCGCCCTTGTTCGTCAGCCGGAGGATCGAGCGTCGGCCGTCGTTCTGGCAGGCCTGACGGCGCAGCAGATTGAGCGAGACGAGATCCGCAACAATACGGCTGCCGCGTGAGGGGTCGAGCCGGATCGCCTCTGCGATGGCGCCGACCGTTGCCTCGCCGCCTTCCGTTTCGATGCGCCGCACCACATGCAGGATATCGAGCTGCGACAGGTCGAGGCCGGGCGCCGCCCGGGCAATCGCCATCTTGCCGATCACGCGCCGGCCCATCATCACGCGCATGCGCGTCATGCTGTCGCCGATGCGAACGATCTCGTCTGGCGCCGCATCGTGCTGCGGCAGGCTTGTTTCGGCTCTCATGGGCCCTCCTAACGCGACTCCGGCACGTCATGCAAGTGTTTGCATAGCGCATTAAAGTGCGATTGACAATTATATGCTAAAAGCACATAAACCGGGAAACGCAGGATGCCTTCCATGGATATGTCTCCCCACCCGCAATTCCAGCCGCTCGTCACCGATCCCCGTTTGCGGCTGACCGTCTTTCTGTTCCTCCTGACCGCCATGTTCATGGCGACGCTGGACAACCAGATCGTCTCCACAGCACTGCCGACGATCGTCGGCGAGTTCGGGGCCTTCGAGCGCTTCGGCTGGGTGGGGTCCGCCTATCTGCTCGCCACCAGCGCCGTGATGCCCGTCTATGGCAAGCTTGGTGATCTGTTCGGCCGCAAATACGTGATGATTGCCGCCGTCACCATCTTCACCATCGGCTCGCTGCTCTGCGGCCTCGCCTGGTCGATGGACAGCCTGATTGCGGCGCGTGTGTTCCAGGGATTGGGCGGCGGCGGCATCATGGTGTCGATCTTCTCCGTCAATGCGGATCTGTTCGAACCGCGCGAGCGGGCGCGTTACCAGAGCTATTCCTCGCTCGTCATCATGGCGTCGGGCACTGTCGGCCCGACGATCGGCGGAACGCTGAGCGATCTGTTCGGCTGGCGTTCGATCTTCCTCGTCAACCTGCCCATCGGCCTCCTCGTGCTGGCGGGCCTCGTCGTCCTGCTGCCGAACCGGCGCCCGGCGCGCCAGCCGAAGATCGATTACATGGGCGCCGTGCTTCTGGCGCTCGCCAGCACCATGGTGGTGCTGCTGACCGATGGCACCTCCTTGTTTGGATCGCTCTTCTCCTGGCAGAGCGTCGTGGTGCTGGCGATCGGCATCGCCGCCGTCCTGAGCTGGATCGCGGTCGAGCGCCGGGCGCCCGAACCGATCATTCCGCTCAGGCTGTTCAAGGATTCGACCTTCTCGCTCTTCCTCATCGTGTCCTTGATGACCGGCGGCGTGGCGATCGGCATGGTCAATTATTTCGCGCTCTTCCTGCAGACGACGACCGGCCTGTCGCCGACCGAAGCTGGCCTGTTCTTCATCGCGGTCACCGGCGGCATCGTCATCGGTTCGCTGTCGGCCGGGCGGCTGATCTCGATCACCGGGCGCTATAAACCCTTCGTCGTGGCGGGCCTGGTGATGAACGTCGTGACGCTGCTGATCTTCTCGCAACTGCATGCCGGAAGCTCGCTCGTCGTCGTGGCACTCGTCATGCTGCTGCAGGGCCTCTCCGTCGGCCTTGGCCAGCAGGGACCGATCATCGGCGTGCAGAACGCCGTGCCGCGCACCGATGTCGGTTCGGCAACCGGTGCCGTGACATTGACCCGCATGGGCGGTGCGGCGATTGCCATCTCCATCTACGGTGCCGTCATCACCGCCTTCATGCACGGCGTCACGGTCTCCGGCATCGAGAATGTCGCGACCCTGACGCCGGACCAGCTGGCCAAGCTGCCGGATGCCGCGCGGCTTGCGGTGGCCGATGCCTATGCCAACGCCTTCGAGCCGATGTTCCTGACGGCAGCAGGCCTTGCCTCGATCGGCCTCATCGCCGCGCTGATGCTGAAGCCGATCCGCCTGCCGATGGCCAGCACCCCGAAGCCTGCCGCCCCGGAGGCCTGATCAAGCGACAGCCGGCAGGGGAGGTTGTGTCTCCGCCCGAACGGCAAGGCACCGGCTCTTTCAAAGCGGAAATTTCCGCCTATCTTCAGGGACATGAAACCTGAGGCGCTGCTTTATCCGACGCCCGCCGGGCTCTACTGCCCGGTCGGCGATTTTTATGTCGACCCCGTGCGCCCGGTCGCCCGCGCGCTTATCACCCATGGCCATTCCGACCATGCCCGCGCCGGCCACGGCCAGGTGCTCGCCACCCGCCAGACACTCGAGATCATGGCGCTGCGTTACGGCGCGGATTTTTCGCAATCCACCCAGAGTGCCGCCTGGGGTGACGTCATCAATGTCGGCGGCGCCTCCGTCTCCTTCCATCCGGCGGGCCACGTGCTGGGTTCGGCGCAGATCGCGCTCGAAAAATCCGGCACCCGCATCGTCGTCTCGGGTGACTACAAGCGCGGCATCGATCCCACCTGCGCCCCCTTCGAACCGGTCGCCTGCGATGTCTTCATCACCGAGGCGACCTTCGGCCTGCCGGCCTTCCACCACCCGGACCCGAAGGCCGAGACCCGCAAGCTGCTTGCCTCCATCGCCCAGTTTCCCGAACGCACTCATCTGGTCGGCGCCTATGCGCTCGGCAAGGCGCAGCGGGTGATCCGGCTGATCCGCGATTGCGGCTACGACAAGCCGATCTTCATCCACGGGGCGCTGACGAAACTCTGTGACTATTATGTCTCTGAAGGCATCGATCTCGGCGAACTGAGGCCCGCGACGCTCGAGAAGAAGGACCCCGGCGCCTTCCACGGCGCAATCGTCGTCGGCCCGCCGTCCGCCTTTCAGGACCGCTGGGCCCGGCGGTTCAACGAACCGCTGATCTCCTTCGCCTCCGGCTGGATGATGGTGCGCCAGCGCGCCAAACAGGGGGGCGTGGAACTGCCGCTCGTGATTTCCGATCACTGCGACTGGCCGGAACTCCTGGAGACGATCCGGGAGATTTCGCCATCGCAGGTCTGGGTCACCCATGGCCGCGAGGAGGCGCTGGTGCGCTGGTGCGAGCTTGCCGGCATCGCCGCCCGCCCGCTGCATCTGGTGGGCTACGAGGACGAGGGGGATTGAGGATGCTTTTGGTTCGTCACAACCCCTCATCCGGCCTGCCGGCCACCTTCTCCCCGCAGGCGGGGAGAAGGAGAGATGCCGCCCGCGCTCTGCCCCATCCATCCCTCCTTGCATGGACAAGATCGAGGGAAGGGGGGGCCGCATTCTCCTTCCCTCTCCCCGCCGGCGGGGAGAGTGTCAGGGTGAGGGGCTTTTCCGGCCCCGACCTTCGCGCGCGCCGTGCCGCTCACCCCCCTCTGTCCTGCCGGACATCTCCCCCACACGGGGGGAGATCGACTCGCGGCACCGTTCTGCCCCAAGCCGGACCTGCGATCGCTGGGTTCCACGCGGTGGAGCAAGGGACGGCGCGCCAGCGCGCCCAGCCGATCTCCCCCCATGTGGGGGAGATGCCCGGCAGGGCAGAGGGGGGTATTGCGGGGCAGGACGCTCAAGTCATCCCACCGCTCTCAGCCATGAACCACTCGATGGGGAGGCATCCATGAAAGCCTTCGCCACACTCCTCGACCGGCTGGTGCTCACCCCGTCCCGCAATGCCAAGCTGACGCTGCTTGCCGATTATTTCCGCACGACGCCCGATCCCGATCGCGGCTATGGACTGGCGGCGCTGGCGGGCACACTGGACCTGAAGGGCGTGAAGCCAGCACTTCTGAAGGAACTGGCGCTGGAAAGGCTCGATCCGGTGCTCTTTCAATATTCCTACGACTATGTGGGCGATCTCGCCGAAACCATCGCGCTGATCTGGGATGGCGGCGCCAAGGAACGCGTGCCGTCCGAAACCCAACCGCGGCTCTCCGAGGTCGTCACGCGCATGAACGCGCTTGGCCGCACTGAGGTGCGCTCTGCGGTGCGCGATCTGCTCGATCATCTGGATCATTCCAGCCGCTTCGCCTTCCTGAAACTTGCGACCGGCGGGCTTCGCATCGGCGTCTCGGCGAGGCTCGCCAAGCAGGCGCTGGCCGAGATGAGCGGCGAAAACGGCAAGGAGGTCACCGAGATCGAAACCCTGTGGCACGGCCTCACGCCACCCTACACTGCGCTGTTTGCCTGGCTGGAGGGCAGGGGGGAGAAGCCGGTTCTCGCCACGCCCGCCATCTTCCATTCGGTCATGCTCGCCAACCCGGTCGAGGACGGCGATCTCGAAAAACTCGATCCGCGCGACTACGCCGCCGAATGGAAATGGGACGGCATCCGCGTGCAGATTTCTTCCTTCGGCGAGACGCGAAAACTCTATTCCCGCTCCGGCGATGACATTTCCGCCGCCTTTCCGGATGTGATCGAGGCGATTAGCTTCGAAGGCGTGATCGATGGCGAACTTCTGGTCGGCGGCACGGCCCGCTCCAACAGCGCCACCCGCACCTTCTCCGACCTGCAGCAGCGGCTGAACCGCAAGACGGTCAACACAAAGCTGGTGGACGAATACCCGGCCTTCGTGCGCGCCTACGACCTGCTCTTCCAGCGCGACGAGGATATTCGCGCAAGAACCTATCTCGACCGCCGCGCGCGCCTGGCCGATCTGATCGAAACGGCGCCGCACGACCGGTTCGATCTCTCGCCGCTGGTCGCCTTCGAAAGATGGACAGAGCTTGATCAACTGCGCCTGTCACCGCCCGATCCGGTGATCGAGGGCGTGATGCTGAAGAAGACCGACAGTCCCTATCAGGCCGGCCGCCTGAAGGGCCCGTGGTTCAAGTGGAAGCGCGATCCCTTCAATGTCGATGCGGTGATGATGTATGCCCAGCGCGGCCACGGCAAGCGCTCCAGCTATTATTCCGATTTCACCTTCGGCGTGTGGACGGAGGGGCCGGACGGCGAAATGCTGGTGCCGGTCGGCAAGGCCTATTTCGGCTTCACCGATGCGGAACTGGAAGTCCTCGACAAGTTCGTCCGCGACAACACCGTGGAGCGGTTCGGCCCGGTCCGGGCCGTGCGCGCCGAACCCGGTTTCGGCTTCGTGCTGGAGGTCGCCTTCGAGGGCATCAACCGCTCCTCCCGCCACAAATCGGGCGTCTCCATGCGCTTCCCCCGCATCGCCCGCTTGCGCGCCGACAAGCTGCCGCGCGATGCCGACCGCCTCTCGACGCTGATTGCCATGGTCGAGGCGAAAGAGTATTATTACATGTGATATTGGTCTGGAGTTCGGCAGTGCGGATCGTTGCTGACACCAATGTTCTGGTGAGTGCAATCCGCTCTCCGCAGGGCGCGTCGGGATTTGTGTTGAAGAAAATGCTGGCGGGCCAGCTGTCATTTGGACTCTCTCCGGCGCTTCTTCTCCGAGTACGAAGATGTGCTTAAGCGTCCTGGCGTTCTGGGAACCCCACCCAAGATTTCGACCGCTCAGGTGGATGTGATTCTGGATGCTCTGTGTGTCCCGGCGCGGCGAGGGCAATCGTATTTTCGGTTTCGTCCCGTGTTGCGCGATCCGAAGGACGACTTGCTGATTGAATGCGCGCTGGCCACCAATGCGTCCATCATTCTGACGAGAGACAGTCACTTCCTGCCGGATGCACTTCGGCCATACCGGTTATCGGCCATAACGCCGCAGGAATTTCTGCAGACCATCTATCAGAAGGAGGCTTGATCATGGGACAATATCCGCTTCGGGTTCCGGATTATATTCTTGAGCAGGCGCGCAGAGCTGCCGAGGAGGAAAATGTGTCCATCAACCAGTTTCTCGGCACTTTGATCGCCGAAGGGCTCGGCCATCGACGCGCTGTTCTGTCGCTGCGTGAGCGGGCCGAGCGGGGAAGCCCGGAGGCCGCCTTGGCAATTCTCGATCAGATTGCGGGAGATGATCCGGACGCCGGCGATGAAAGGCCATTCTGACCCGATTCCACGCGCTGTCGTCGCGCTCCTCGGCTCTGCGGTCCTGCTGACTGACAGCCGGCGGCGCCAGTCGAGAAAGCGTGATGCGCCATCGGCTTGCCGGGGGCGCTTGCAGTGCTAAATTGACCCTCCCGCCACAGTCGCATGAGTTCCCGATGCAGATCTCCCGCCGCCAGATGCTTTCGTCTCTCGCTGCCGCAACGCTCCTGCCGCAGGCCGTGCGGGCCGAGGAGCCGCCGCCGTTTCCGATCCCCGCCGTGCCGCCGCTGGAGACGGACGACTATGCCGTCGCCCGCAAGCATTTCGAGACGAAACTCCTGCGCTTCGGGCCCTCTCCGGAACAGGCGGCCCCGCTCGGCGAGCCGCCCGGCGCCCGCAAGGTGCTCTATCCGAGCGGTCGCGACGGCGCCCTGAAGCTGATCGCCTGGGTCTCGCACTACGAGCCGTCGACGGAGCTGAAACCGGCCGTCCTTTTCCTGCACGGCGGCAATGCGACGGGGGATGGGCACTGGGAACTGGTGATGCCCTATGCCAAGGCCGGTTTCGTCGCCATGCTGCCGTCGTTTCGCGGGGAAAACGGCCAGGCGGGCAATTATTCCGGTTTTTACGACGAAACCTCCGATGCGCTGGCGGCGGCGGAGTTTCTCGAAAACCTGCCCGGCATCGACAAGAACCGCATCTATCTGGCCGGCCACAGCAATGGTGGAACCCTGTCGCTGCTCTCGGCCATGACGCGCAAATTCAGGGCGGCGACGCCGATTTCGGCCGGCGTCAGCGCCTGGCGCTATTTTGGCCGTTTTCGCAAGGAGATGCCGTTCGATCCGACGAATGAGCGCGAACTGATCATGCGCTCCTCGGTCTGCTTCGGCACCAGCCTGAAATGCCCGACGCTGCTTCTGCGTGGCTCGGAGGAACGGCCTTTTGATGCCAATGATCAGTTGCTGATCGATCGCGCCCGATCGGCCGGCGTGTCGATCGATCACCGCCTGCTGCCCGGCACGCATAATGGCGTGGTGCCGGGCGCGGTGGAGGAAAGCATCCGCTTCTTCCGCCATCACGGGGCGTGACTGGCGGGCCTCACACCTTACACGGAGCGGGTGATGCCGCCGTCGATGCGGATGTTCTGGCCGGTGATGTAGCCGCCCCGTTCGGAGGCGAGCAGCGCCACGAGTTCCGAAATCTCGTCCACCGTGCCGTAGCGGCCCATCGGGATGCGCCCCTTGAATTCCGGCTTTTCCGGCAGGCTGTCGATGAAACCCGGCAGCACGTTGTTCATGCGGATATTGTCGGCCGCATAACGGTCGGCAAAGAGCTTGGTGAAGGCGGCAAGCCCCGCCCGGAAGACGCCGGAGGTGGGGAAAGCGGGGTCCGGTTCGAAGGCGGCAAAGGTCGAGATGTTGACGATCGAGCCGCTCTTCTGCGCCTGCATGATGGGGGTCACCAACCGGGTGGGGCGCACGACATTGAGGAAATAGACCTCCATGCCGCGATGCCAGTCCTCGTCGGTGAGATCGAGCACGGGAGCTCTTGGGCCATGGCCGGCGCTGTTGACGAGCGCATCGATGCGCCCGAAGGTCGTCATGGCAAGATCGACCAGCCGGGCGAGATCCTCGTTCGACTGGTTCGAGCCGGTCACGCCGATGCCGCCCAGTTCCTTGGCCAGCGCTTCGCCTTTTCCCGAAGACGAAAGGATCGCCACCTTAAAACCCTCCGCCGCAAGCCGGCGTGCCGCACCCGCCCCCATGCCACTGCCGCCTGCCGTGATGAGTGCCACCTTGTCCGTCATCGGTTGTCTCCCTTGTGTGTGCTTGTGCGTGCTTGTCTACTCGCCTGCCGGCCTGTCCTGTGTGGCTTCCGTTGAAGTATGGCCTGCCGTCCGGCTCAAGTGAATTCCGCTGACAGCATGATGATTGCCCTTTGGCGAAAGCCTCGCGCCAGCCGCAACTGCCATGGTCGGCAGGACGTCATCTGCCGGAAGTTCCTCCATGACCCTTGCTGCCCGACATCTGTCCCGCATTGCTGCGCTGATTTCGCTGCCCCTGATGGCAGGCGGCCTGTCCGGCTGTATTCTCGTCACGGATACCAGCCGCATGAACCCGGATGTCTTCGTGCAGGAAACGGCGCCCGTCTTCCTCAATCCCGCCTATGCGGCGCAGGTGCCCGTGCAGCCGCAGCCGGTGCCGGAACGCCAGCCGATCCCGCAGAAGCGCGACCTCTACCAGACGCAGTTCCACCAGACCTATGGCATCCCGGTGTCGAACCCGGTGCACCGCGCCTATTATGCCAGCCTGCGCGACGATGGGTTTACCCTGCCGGCCATTCCCTATTCGCGCATCGATGCCCGCTATCTGCGCCAGGAGGTGGATTACCGCACCAATGAGGCGCCGGGCACCATCGTCGTCGATACCAAGGCGCGTTTCCTCTACTTCGTCCAGCCGAACGGCAAGGCGATCCGCTACGGCGTCGGCATCGGTCGCGACGGGTTTGCCTGGTCGGGCCGCGGCGTAATCCAGTGGAAGGCGAAATGGCCGCGCTGGACGCCGCCGAACGACATGGTTCAGCGCCAGCCGGAACTGGCGAAGTTTTCCGCAGCGCAGGGCGGCGCCATGCCCGGTCTCAATAATCCGCTCGGTGCGCGTGCGCTCTACATCTTCAAGGACGGCAAGGACACGCTTTACCGCGTGCACGGCACGCCGGACTGGCAGTCGATCGGCAAGGCGACCTCGTCGGGTTGCGTGCGCCTGCTGAACCAGGACGTGATTGATCTCTTCGATCGAGTGCCCTCCAACACGCCGATTGTGGTGATCTGATCACACGAGGGTCACGATAAGGTGCGGCGACCGCCTCTGGCCGCCGCATTAAGCCTCCCTATACTTCTTCTGGCCACAATTGCGGAACCAAAGTCGGGACCATCCGTTGGTTCGCGTTCCATCGTCCGCCGTCTCCAGTCAAGAAGTAAACCCGGCCCCATGATTTCAGACACTATGAACCGCCGCCGTCTCCTGAGCTTGCTCGCCGTCGGTACCGCCTCCACGCTTGCCGGCTGCGCCTCCTCCGGCCCGCCCGGTCTCCGCCCCATCGCCATCGCCGCCCCGCAACTGCCGGCGCCGCCGACGGGCCGCTCTCCCGAACTCGATGCCACCTACGGCCAGATGGTGGATGGCGGTTTTGTCATCCCCGCCGTGCCCTATTGGAAGATCCCGCCGCGCTTCTACCGCCAGCGGGTGGCCAACATCACCGGCGAACCGGCGGGCACCGTCATCGTCGATACGAAATCGCGTTTCCTCTATCTGGTCGAATCGGGCGGCGAGACCGCCATGCGCTACGGCGTCGGCATCGGCCGCGAAGGCTTTGCCTGGCAGGGCGAGGGCGTCATCCAGTGGCGGCAGAAATGGCCGAAATGGACCCCGCCGGAGGAAATGATCGCCCGCCAGCCCGAGCTCGCCAAATATTCCGCCGCCAATGGCAGCATGGCACCCGGCCTGATGAACCCGCTCGGCGCCCGCGCGCTCTACATCTTCCAGAATGGCAAGGACACGCTCTACCGCCTGCACGGCAATCCCGAATGGAACTCCATCGGCAAGGCCGTCTCCTCGGGCTGCGTGCGCCTGATGAACCAGGACATCATCGACCTCTACGAACGCGTGCCGAACAAGGCACGGATCGTGGTGTGGCAGTAAAATAGGAGAAGCCCGGCGCTCTGAAGCGCTGGGCTCACCTGTTCTCGTCCGACAGCCAGGACGGGATATCGCTGTGACTATGCAGCATTCGTATGACCGTCACCTCTGTCTGGACAATGTAGAACAGCATCCAGGGAAATCCCTTGATCTGCAGCGTTCTCAAGTCCTTGATGTTGACGGATTGCGCGTAGCGCAGAGAGCCGGTCTCTGGGTACTCCGCAAGGAGCAGGAGGGATTGCTGGAGGCTAGCGACAAAACGTCGTGCTACAGCCGCTCCCGCATCGCTCCTGTAGCCATCGATCGCCCGATCGATATCGAGAGCCGCAACCGCATTGAGGCGAACGGCCCGCAGCGTCACCTATCCTCCAAGCCATCCGACGCCCGAGCCATCAGCTTGGCAAAATAGTTCGCATCGGCAACGGCAATGGTTGGCGATGCAAGGCCTTCCTGCAGTTTGGCGCGAAGCGCTTGCCGCTGCTGTTCACGCCCGATGAGATCAAGGACATAGGCATCGCGCGTCGAAAACCCCCGGGCTGCCGCCTCGGTTTCAACAAAGCTGTCCAGATCTTCCGGCAGAGAGAGGCGCATCTGTTTCATGAGACTGAGAATAGCGCGACGTCGCCACCCCTTCAAGCGGCCTCGTCATCCCCCCGCCGGCACCACCTGGCAGGCGAAACTCTCCGCCTTCAGCACCTTGCAGGCCGAGAGCGCCGAGGCTTGATCGGAAAAGCCGGAGAAGCGGGCGCGGTAGGTGGCGCCGGCTTTGCCGTGCACGGAATCGGTATAGGGCGTCAGGCCCTGGAAACGACCGTCGAGTTTCGGCATCGCCCGCGACAGAAGCGAAATTGCGTCGGTTTCATTGCCGGCGGAGCCGACCTGCACCCGCCAGCCGGCGCTCGTGACGATCTTGAAGGGCAGGGCGGCCTCGGCGCTCGGCGTCTGCGTATACGCGAGGTCGGAGCGCGGCGCGGCCGGTGCGATCTCTGCCCGTTGCGCCCGGGCGATGGCGGCCGGCGGCTGCGGCACGGCGGCAGAGGGCGTATAGCGATCGGCGATCACCGGTTGCGGCAGGGCAGGGGTGGCGATTGCGGGCGCAGAAGAGGCGGGAGGGCGCGGTGCGACCGGGAAACTCGCCTCCTGCCGCTTCACGGTTCGTGTCGGGGCCTGTTCCACACGCTCATCCTCTACGCTGCGCATCACCGGTGCCGGCACGCCGCTGCGCGGCGGTGCGGGCGTGTCGGAAAACATCGGCTGCGGCCCTGGTTGCGCTGCGGGCCGCAGCGCTGCCATCAGCGTGCCGCCGCGGGTCGTTGCCTTCGGCATCGTCTCGTCCAGCAGTTCGGCCATGCGCGCATCGCGGCTGCGGGCGCTTTTGCCGCCCAGAACGACGCCGATCACCCGGCGGCCATTGTCGTTGACGGCGCTGACGAGGTTGAAGCCGCTGGCATTGGTAAAGCCGGTCTTGATGCCGTCCATGCCCTTGTAGCGATACATGAGATTGTTGTGGCCGCGCAGCGTCTTGCCGCGGAAGCTGAAGCTTGCGGTGGAAAACAGTTGGTACTCGCGGGGAAAGTCGCGCATCAGCGCGAGACCCAGCCGCGCCATGTCGCGCGCCGTCGTCACCTGCCGGCTGTCGGGCAGGCCGGAGCCGTTGCGGAACACGGTGCGGCTCATGCCGAGCTGCCGGGCCTTCGCCGTCATTGCGGCGCCAAACCGCTCCTCGGACCCATAGAGATGATCGCCGATGCCCTCTGCCACGTCATTGGCCGAGCGCACGATCATGCCGTAGACGGCTTCGCGCACCGTATAGGTCTGGCCCTGGCGAATGCCGAGCTTCATCGGGATGGTGCGCGCACCGTTGGCCGACATCACGATCTGCTGGTCCCATTTGAGCCGACCATCGCGCAGCGCCTCGAACACCATGTAGAGCGTCATCATCTTGGTGAGCGAGGCCGGATGGTTCAGCTCGTCGGCATTCGTCGCCTGCAAAACCTTGCCCGAATTGACGTCCAGAATGAAATCCGCGTAACCGGCCTTCGCCTCGAGCGCAAAAAGCCAGACGCCCATCATCAGCGCAATTGCGGCGGCGTGGCGGCCAAACCCGCCCGTCGTCTCAGTCATCCCCAAAATCCCCGAAATCCCCGAAATCCGTGTTACCGTTTCAAGATAACGCGCGACTGGGGCGGAAAATTAGTCACAAGTTTAATTTTTAAAATTGTCGTTAATGATGTGTTGCCAAGACGTTGGCCCGGCCTCCTGAGACGGCGCCGGAACCAGGGCCATGCCGGTGCCGACCCTGGTCGCGGCGCAGGCGTCTGCAGTAGCTTGCTGTTCGGTGTCAGTCTCAAGCGGCGCCCGGGCTACAAACGGTCAATCGTTTGGGTGCCCTTCGCAAAAGCTCAACGCAACCAGCTATCCATGTCGCGTGTGCCGTAGACGATGGCCACGACGAAGATACCGTAAGGCATCGGCTCGTAAATGATGATGTAGCGCCCCTCGATAAGAATGCGCGCCGTGGGACTCAATTCCGGGCGGGAGGTTCCCATCATGGGCTGCCCTGCTGCCAACTCGGCCTTGTCGAGAATACGGCGCAGTAAACCATCTGCGGCCCGCTCATTGTCGGGAGCAATTGCGCGCCAGATGTCGCCAAGGTCTTCCTCTGCACGCGGGCTGAAAAGGTACTTAGCCACGCAAACGGGCTTCCGCCTTCAACTCTGCGAGCAAGGCGTCTGCCTTAACCTCACGGCCGTCACCACTGGCCATACCTTCATCGTAAGCCTTTTTGAGACGCGCGAGGTCCATTTGGCGCACTTCCTCGCGCTCTTCCCAAAGCCGGAGAGCGTCGCGAACAATTTCACTGTGGGAGGCATAACCGCCGTTGTCCACGGCAGTCTGCATCATTGCCGCCTGTTGCGGTGTCAGGGATATGGTCAGCGTGCGCATGGTGGTCGCTTTCATCCTTCCCTCTTATGCCAGATCTCATAATATCAACAAATACTGCAAGATAAGCGCCCGCTTCTGCAACTGACAACAAAGCTGTTGTAAAAGAGAATACCTGCAGTTGATGGCCGGACCCTCGACGGGTCCGGCTCACCGTGTCGAACGCGGGCCACGCTGGCGAGCCCGCGATCAGGTTCACACGAACTGGCTCAAGCCCGGCACGGAATTCACCACCTCGTCCACTGTCTCCGCGCCGGCATGTTCGCGGGCGACGGCGATGGTTTCGCGGGCAAGCGCGGTGATCTCACCCATGCCCAAGCCCTGCGACATCAGCTGCTGGCCGAGCGCCATCACGCCGCCGCCGAAGCTCGCCATCAGGCCGCCCAGAAGGCCGCCGCCGCCGGCACCTGCGCCGTTGAACTTGGCGACCAGTTCCGGCGCGCCGGGGATCGCCTCGATCATGCGGGCCACCGCGCCGTCATCGGCTTCGCGCTGCAGGAAGCCCAGCATCATGCCGACAGCCTTTTCCGCGACGTCCGGGGCGATGCCAACATTCTCCGCCACGCGGTTCACGAGATCGTTCATCAAACTCTCCTCAGGTTTTTGACGTTAACGTCAAAGTAAATAAATCGCCGCCCGGATGCAAGCCGCAAGCGCGTGTCGTACATCCGCGATGCCTAACATTTTGCCGGGAAAAGTACATGGCGTTGATGCCGCGCCCGGCGCAAGCTGCAGCGTGGCGCAAGCCGCCCGCCGCGCATGGTAACGCATCGTGCGGGAGGAGGGCTGACGGGAGAGCGGTCAGCCGGAGGTTTCGCCGAGTGTATCGGCCATATAGGCACCGCGCCGTCCCATCGGCTGTTCGGGGCCGGTGGTGCTGTCGCGCGCCGTCTGGTGTTCCAGTTCCGCATTCACCTCGGCCCCGAGGATGACGATGACCGCGGAAATCCACGTCCAGAACAGAAAGCCGATCAGCGCGCCGAGCGTGCCGTAGGTGGCGTTATAATCGGCAATGTTGGAGAGATAATAGGAAACGCCGAGCGAGCCGATGACCCAGAGGAGGGCGGCCATCGCCGCACCCCAGGTGACCCAGCGCAGCCTTGCCCGTTCGCGGCTCGGGCCATAGCGGTAGAGCAGCGTGATGCCGAAGGCGATCAGCACCAGGAGCACCGGCCAGCGCACCACGCTCAGCACCGTTTCCGCCACGCCGCCGAGATTGACGAAGGCAATCACGGCCGGGATGACGCCAAGCCCGATGACCAGCACGATGAGCCCGATCAGGCCGCCAATCGTGAAGGCGAAGGAGACGAGATTGAGCCGCAGGAAACTGCGCTTTTCATCCTCCGCATAGGCAATGTTCATGGCCTCGAACAGGGCTTTGACGCCGTTGTTGGCGCTCCACAAGGCAACCGCCAGACCAAAGATCAGGCCATAACTCAGGGCGCTGCGCTTTTCGTTTGCCAGCGTCTGCAACTGGCCGAAGAAGATGTTGAGACCTTCCGAAGGCATGACCTGGTTCAGAAAGGAAAGCCGTTCGGTGATGGTGGCCGGATCGGCAAAAAATCCGTAGAGCGAGACGAGTGCCGTCATGGCCGGAAAAATGGCAAGCAGCAGGTAGAAGGTGACGCCGCCGGCCACCAGCAGCACCCGGTCTTCCTGCACGGCGGCAAACACGCGCCAGAAGACATCCTTCAGCCCCTTGGCTGGAATGTCACGCGGGCGCTCCGCCTCCCGTCCGCGATGCTCTTCGCCTGTCCCTGCCGCCTGTGCCACCGGTGTTCCTCCTGTCCGTCTCGTTGCGGGTTTGAGCCAGCATTGCCGATCCCGTGAGCCCACCCTATACAGGGGGCCGCATACATGCGCATAAATGCAAACGAGTTGAGGGAAGGGCGGTTGCATGACTGAGGCAGGAAAACTCTTTATCGGCGGAAGTCGAAATCCGGACGATACGTTGAAGAAGCCGGAATTCTTGAGCCTGAAGTTCGGCAACCGGCACGGCCTCGTCACCGGCGCGACCGGCACCGGCAAGACGGTGACGTTGCAGGTGCTGGCGGAAGGGTTTTCGGAAGCCGGCGTGCCGGTCTTCTGCTCCGACATCAAGGGCGATCTCTCCGGCATTGCCGCCATGGGCGAGCCGAAGGACTTTTTGCTGAAGCGCGCCGAACAGATCCAGTTTGCCGAGTATGACAATGCGGCCTACCCGACGATCTTCTGGGATCTCTACGGCGAAAAGGGCCACCGCGTGCGCTCCACCATTGCCGAAATGGGGCCGCTTCTGCTCGCCCGCCTGATGGATGCGACGGAGGCGCAGGAGGGCGTCCTCAACATCGCCTTCAAGATCGCCGACGAGGGCGGCCTGCCACTGCTCGACCTCAAGGACCTGCAGGCGCTGCTCGCCTATATGGGCGAGCATGCGGGCGAAATCTCCCAGCGTTACGGTTTTGTCTCGAAGGCCTCCGTCGGCTCGCTGCAGCGCGGCCTGCTGGTGCTGGAGCAGCAGGGTGCCGAACATTTCTTTGGCGAACCGGCGCTGAAGATCACCGATATCATGCGCACCAGCACCGATGGCCGCGGCGTGATCTCCGTGCTTGCCGCCGACCGGCTGATGATGAACCCGAGGCTTTACGCGACCTTCCTGCTCTGGCTGCTGTCGGAACTCTTCGAGGAACTGCCGGAAGTCGGCGATCCGGAGAAGCCGCGGCTCGTCTTCTTCTTCGACGAGGCGCATCTTCTCTTCTCCGAGGCGCCGAAGGTGCTGCTCGAACGGGTGGAACAGGTGGTGCGCCTCATCCGCTCCAAGGGCGTCGGCGTCTATTTTATCACCCAGAACCCGCTCGACGTGCCGGAAACCGTGCTTGCCCAGCTCGGCAACCGGGTGCAGCACGCGCTGCGCGCCTATACGCCGCGCGAGCAGAAGGCGGTGAAGACGGCGGCCGATACCTTCCGCCCAAACCCGGATTTCAAGACCGACGAGGCGATCACGCTTCTCGGCACCGGCGAGGCGCTGGTCTCGACGCTCGAAGGCAAGGGCGCGCCCTCCATGGTGGAACGCACGCTGATCCGCCCGCCGTCCGCCCGCATCGGGCCGCTCACGGATGACGAGCGCCGCAAGCTGATCGCCGCAAGCCCCGTCGCCGGCCAGTATGACAAGGACATCGACCGCGAATCCGCCTTCGAGATCCTGATGGCGCGTGCCGAAAAGGCGGCCAAGGGCGCGGTGCCGAAACGCGCCGAAGTGGCGCCGGAAGCACACGAGGAGGCGGAGCCCACCCGGAAAACCGATAGCGCCGCCGGCCGCTGGTCGCTCCCCGGCTTTGGCGATGCGGCAGACGAAGCGCTCCGCGAAGAGCCGCCGAAAAAACGCAGTTCCGCCGGCAAAAGCTCCGGTTATCAGCGCGAAACGGTGATCGAAGCGGCGATGAAAAGTGCGGCCCGCTCCGTCGCCACCTCGGTCGCCAACCAGCTCGGCCGGGCGCTCGTGCGCGGGATCTTGGGGAGCTTGAAGCGGTAGGGGGCTTGAGGGATCTTCGGGCCGGCCCGCCTTCGCACGGAGAGCGCGGGAGGAGGCATGCGGGGTGCAAGGAAAGCTGTGACGCATCGGGCACGGGCCTTGCGGCAATCGGACAATGATGCCGAGCAACGCCTGTGGTCTCATCTGCGGAACCGCCAGCTCGGCGGTTTCAAATTCGTCCGACAACTGCCTCTCGGCCCCTATTTCGCCGATTTCGCCTGCCGGGAGCGGATGCTGGTGGTGGAAGTCGATGGCAGTCAGCACGCTGGGTCTGTGACTGATCAACGGCGCAACGCCGTCATGCAGTGCGCGGGCTGGTCGGTTTTGCGCGTCTGGAACGTCGATGTGCTGCGCGAGACCGACAGCGTGCTCGAGACTATTCTCGCCGTTCTGGACGGTCGGCTGGCCGAACGGGTGGAGGCCTATGATCTGCGCTTCTATCCCGCCTTGCCGTGCGGATGATGTCGCGCAGCGGGTTGGGCTGCCCCTCACCCTAACCCTCTCCCCGCAGGCGGGGAGAGGGGACTGCGACGTGCCTGGCGCGTCCGGTCGAGTCCGCGGCTCGGGGATCACCGTATTTGCAGGAATGGTTCTCTTTTCAACGGATGGAGTGAAGCACCGGCTTCGCGGGTGCCGGGTTATAGGCGCTCTGCGCACGCCTGTTCCAACGCCTCTTCCCCGTGTTTGCAGATATCGAACACGTCACCGGATGTGCCTTGGGGAATTGGCGCTGCAGAAACCGAAATAAAGAGCTCTGCCCAATGCCTTGTCTCGCAAGAGGGAGCGTCTCATTGGGCTTCGATTGGTGGGACGAGGCACGCCGCAGTTCCCTCTCCCCGCTTGCGGGGAGAGGGCTAGGGTGAGGGGCAAAGCCCGGAAGGGAACCCTTACCGCTTCCGCACGAATTCCGTGCGCAGCACGAGGCCCTTGATGGCGTCGTGGCGGCAGTCGATTTCTTCCGGGTTGTCGGTAAGCCGGATGGATTTGATCACCGTGCCCTGCTTCAGCGTCTGGCCGGCGCCCTTCACCTTCAGGTCCTTGATCAGAACGACGGAATCGCCGTCGGCCAGCAGCGTGCCGGAGGCATCGCGCACGTCTGCACCCTTGGCGGCTTCGGCCTTCAGCTCGGAGGCCGGGCGCCATTCGCCGGTTGCTTCGTCATAGATGTAATCGTCGTCATCGGCGGCCATGCTGGCTTGTCCTTCTTGTCTCATCTGCAGGCGCCATAGGCGCTCTGCGGCCGGAAGTCAAAACCTGGCGCTTAGCCGGTTCCTGTCGCGGTCTGATGACGCCCCTTCGCCTCGGGTAGGCCTCACCAGCGCGCCGCCGGTTTCCCCGTCTCGCGCCGTCGGTTGCTGCGCCGCGTGCCGTCGAAAAAGCCGGGCGGCTTGGTCGAGACCCAGCGGATGAACTTGGCCATGTCCGGATGGGCCAGCAGCGCCTCCACGCTGGAATAGTTGGTTTCCAACTCGGCTTCGGAAAACAGCGCGTGGATCTGCCGGTGGCAGATGCGGTGCAGCGTTTGTGTTTCCCGCCCGCCGCGGCTCTTCGGCACGAGGTGGTGCTCGTCCCGCTGGTCTTCCGGAATGGGACGGCTGCACAGCGGGCAGACCACCTCTTCCGGCGGTCTGTACCAGGCGGCGATCTTTTCGCGGTGTTTGCGGGCCATGCGGATCCGGTTCTTTGACGAAACGGCAATATGGGTCGCCTCGCTCCGCCGCACAATGGGTGGCACGGGCACGGGTCGGCACGCGCCCACATGACGTGTCGGGCGGATGGGATGTGTTTGCCACTCCCCTGTCGCGCAAGGCCTGTCTCGTGTTTGCCAGAAGGTACAAATCCAGCCACGAGCAAGATGAAAATTCTACTGTAACGTTCAGTTTCAAGGAGTCGTTTGGCTTTCGGATGGTCGGCACTGAAGTAGTTCGCTCCGCAGGCTTTTGTCCCGGAAGAAATTGATTTTGCAGTCTTAATGGATCGGTCTCTGGAGAGGGTTTGTGAAGATACTTGCGCATCGGGGCTGGTGGCTCTCGCCTGCCGAGAAGAATAGCGAAGTGGCATTCCGCCGGGCGTTTGAGGGCGGATTTGGCGTGGAGACGGATGTGCGGGATCAGGAGGGTATCCTCAGAATCGCTCATGATGTGCCGGTCGGTGATGGGCTCATGTCCTTTGCGGATTTTCTCCGTTTGCATCGATCCTATCCGGGTGCGGGCAGAATTGCCCTCAACATCAAGGCGGACGGCCTTCAAAAGCTTCTCCGGTCGGATCTAGCGGAAAACCCGGTCGACGATCTCTTCTGTTTCGACATGGCTGTGCCGGACGCGCTCGGGTATGTGCGGGGTGGTTTCTGCACCTATACGCGCCAGTCCGAGGTTGAGACGGTTCCTGCTTTTCTGGATCAGGCGCAGGGCGTTTGGTTGGATGCGTTCTACGGGGACTGGATTGTCCCCGAGGTTGTCGAGCAGCATCTTGCGGCGGGCAGGCGCGTGGCTCTGGTGTCGCCCGAGCTTCATGGGCGCGATCACCGGGCCGCATGGGACTCGTGGCGTGGTCTGCGCAGCGACCGTCTGGAGATCTGTACGGATCTGCCGGATCAGGCTGCGAATTTTTTCAATTGAGCAGGGTTGGTGGGGCGCTGTGATAAAAGCGGTTCTTTTCGATATGGATGGCGTCCTCATTGACGCCAAGGACTGGCATTACGAGACGCTGAATGATGCGCTGGCCGTGTTCGGTCTGAACATCAGTCGGACGGAGCATCTCGCCGTCTATGACGGTCTTCCGACGCGCAAGAAGCTGGAACTGCTGAGCCGCACCCGCGGCCTTTCTCCCAAGCTTCACGACTTTCTCAACGCGTTGAAGCAGAAGATGACCTACCGGGTCATTATCGAGAAATGCCGACCTGTCTTTCATCACGAATATGCGCTGGGGCGTCTGCAGCGGGACGGCAAGCACATTGTGGTTTGCTCCAACTCCGTCCGCTCCACGGTCGAAGCGATGATGCAGCAGTCCAATCTGCTGCGCTATCTGGATTTCTTTCTGTCCAACCAGGATGTCACCAAGGCCAAGCCAGACCCCGAGATCTACCTGACGGCGATGGATCGGTTGCAACTGCGTCCGGAGGAATGCCTCGTCGTTGAGGACAATGAACACGGCATTCAGGCTGCTCGCGCCTCAGGCGCGCATGTGATGGTCGTCGGCTCCGTGAACGATGTGACCTACGACCGGATCATGCATGAAATTTCGGCGATTGAGGCTGCGCACTGATGAGATACCTGATCCCCATCGCTTCCAAGGATGATCTTTTTCCGAAGGAAGAATTCCATTTTCCAAAGCCGCTCATCGAAATCGACGGTGTGCCGATGATTTCCCTCGTTGTCGGATCCATTCGACGCAGGGATCCAACAGCCCGGTTCATTTTCATCGTCCTGCGGCAGGATGTTCTGGAGTACAGCCTCGATTCAATCCTGCGGCTTGTGGCCGGCCCGGAAACGAGCGTCGTCGAGTTGCACGAGCCGACCATGGGCGCTGTCTGTTCGGCGCTGATGGCGGTCGATCTCATTGACGACGATGAGCCTTTGGTCATCTGCAACGGCGACCAGATCGTCGATGCCAATCTCGGCGCGGTCACCAGTGCCTTTTTCCACTCGGAAGCAGATGCCGGTGTCGTGACCTTCCCGTCGGTCCATCCCCGATGGTCCTATGTTCGGGAAGATGTGGAAGGACGGATCGTCGAGACGGCGGAAAAGCGTGTTCTCAGCCGCAAGGCCATCGCCGGATTATACTATTTTCGCCGCGGGCGGCAGTTCGTCTCGCTGGCGCAGAGCTACATCCTGAAGTCCGATCCGTCCGGCGGCAAGTATTATCTGTCAGCCGTCTTGAACGAGGTCGTTCTTGCCGGTGGGCGCATCGCGCAGTTCTCGATTGCAGCGGATGATTACGTCTCCTTCTATTCGCCGAAGCGTGTCGAGCATTACCAGTCGGAAGCGCGGGGCCGGTTTGCCGCCTTGTCGCAGCCTTTGCCAAGCGTGCAGGTGGTCATTCCCATGGCGGGACTGGGAAGCCGCTTCACGAAGGCGGGATACGCCAAGCCCAAACCCTTCATCGATGTGGATGGCCAGACCATGATCGAGCGGGTGATGGACAATCTGACGGTCGATGGCGCCCGCTTCATCCTGATTGCCCGCCGCGAGCATCTCGAGGCGGAACCCATCGTGGCACAGTCGCTTCTCGACAGGCGCGAACTGATCTTCTCCCCGATCGACTATCTGACGGAAGGCGCTGCGTGCACGGTTCTCACCGCCCGGTCGCATCTTGATCCGGATGCGCCCTTGATGATCGCAAACTGCGACCAGATCATCGATTTCGACTGCAAGGATTTCCTTCGCGATGCAGACACGCGGGAACTGGACGGTTCCATCCTCTGCTTCCGCGACCGCGACATGGATCCGAAATGGTCGTTCGCACGCACCAACGACAGCGGCTTGGTCGAGGAAGTGAAGGAAAAGGTGGCGATATCCGATCTCGCAACGGTCGGTATCTACTATTTCCGCAGGGCCTCAGACTTCATTGATGCTGCGGTTGACATGATCACGGCCAATGACCGTTCCAACAACGAGTTCTATGTCTGCCCGGTCTACAACTATCTGCTGAAGCGGGGCGGCCGCGTGGGTGTCTATGAAATCCCCGCCGTGGCGATGCATGGGATCGGGACGCCGAACGATCTCGATAGCTATCTCGAACTCCTGAAAAGCGCATGAAGTGCGTCGTTCCCCTGGCGGGGCCAGATCTGTGGACGCAGCGTTACGGTCTGCGTCCCCTGGTGAAGGTCGATGGAACGCCGATGATCGAACATGCCTTGCGCGAGCGCGCCTGGGTCTCGCGCCTGGCACCGTCGGATTACGTGTTCGTGGTGCGTGAAACCGAAGCGACGGCAGAGCTGGTGGTCTTCTTGCGAAACGCCTGGCCGGGCTGCCGCATCGTCACATTGTCGGACCTGAGCGGTGGCGCCCTGTTCTCGGTCCTCGCCGGGCTGGCGTTGGTCGCCGTGGACGAGCCGATCGTCGTCGATCTCGCCGACATCCTGTTCTCCGAGGGACCGGCGGGGTTCGAGCCGATCACCGGCGGCCAGGACTGGGGTGCGATCGTTCCCACCTTCGTGTCGGACGAACCCTGCTACAGCTATCTCCGCATTGTCGACGGAGTGGTCACGGAAGCCCGCGAAAAGCAGGTCATCTCCCAGCATGCCTCCGCTGGCGTCTACGTATTTCGCAATAGCGACATCTGTCTGACGGCTGCGGCGCACAGCATCCGCCACCGTGCAGAGCTTTCAGTCAAAGGCAGTCTATTTGTGTGTCCGATGGTCAATGGCGTCATTGCTGGCGGCAACACCGTGATCGCATGTCCGATCAAAGACTGCCGCCCCGCGGGCAAGATCTTTCATTTGCCCTGAAAAGGCAGGCAGTCCTGACCGCAGGTGATGGCGTCTCACTACACCATCAGGCTGCGCACATAGCGTCGCAGGTCGCAATCCTCGCGAGGAACGCGCTTGACCGCAAACACACCCTTCAGCACCGACTTGTTGATGTGCGGCGATTGCAGCGTGCGCGGCACCGTGCGGGCAAAGATCGTGCCCGTGCCGCGGCGGATCTGGTCGATCACCTCCTGGTTGATCTCGATATTCGTGCAGTAATCGCAGAAGGTGATCGGTGGCACCACATCCACGCCGGTAAAGGCAAAACGGGCGGCGACCGTGGCGGGAATCGCTTCTTCGATCGGAAAGCCGACCGGCGCCATCGGAAAGCATTGGCGGTAGTTGTTGGACAGGATCTGGAAGATGTTCTTCGGGAAAAACTGTCCCTCGGCCTGACCGCCGAAAAACAGCGGCAGATGGAGCCGAGCAAGGAACGCCTGCATGCCCGGCATCTGCAGATGCTTGTCGCAGAATACGCCCCAGTCCGCGGAATCCTCGTAGACCTCCGTCTGGGCGCCGATCATGTTCGCGGCCACATACTCCACGAGCCCCGGCTTGACCAACAGCTCGTTCGAAGAAATCAGGATGATCTTGTCGAAATCGACGCCGACCTCCAGTGCATGTTCGAAATTGGCGATGTGGGTGTGGAGAATGCCGCCCGACCAGACCGATTCGTAGGAGACCGGGTTGATCGTCACGTTGTCGAAGTCGCAGGCCGTCTGGAATTCGTCTCGGAGATTCTCCGCCAGCTGCGAAATATGGATGCAGATATGCGAGCCGGGCGCGAAATAATTGATGTTCTCGATCTGGTCTCTGACGATCTCAGGCTTTTCGTGAACGGGAAGTGAAAAGAGAAGTTTGGACATCCATCGTTTCCGTTGAAAATGGGCAATCGCGAACGTCGATGGAAGGCGGTCCGAGGATATGGGTATCGCGACAGTGAAAACCATCATCGACCATGATTCTCATGGGCAGAACCCTAGGTGATTCCATCGTCGGCGCACAGATGCCGTCCGTAAAACCTGGCGCAAAACCATGTAGCAAGCCGCCGTATCTTTCGGCATCGCGCCCCTGACAGTCTGCCGTCATGCGGACCTGGTGGGCCGGGGTCCTGCCAAGAGGGCGCATGCGATTTTTCAGCCCAATGGCGCCCACTGGCCAGAGGCAGGGCGCGCTTGCCAATAAAAATTGCGCACAATCTAATTGTTCGCTGTTGACATGGGTCGCAGGTTCAGCGATATAGGTTGCGTGCAATCGAAATGCGCAAAACCAAATTCACAAAGGAGAGATGGACATGAGCTTCTTCACCACCACCGACGGAACGCGCCTCTTCTACAAGGACTGGGGCACCGGCCAGCCGATCGTCTTTGCCCATGGATGGCCGCTGTCGTCGGATGCCTGGGACCAGCAGATGCTGTTTTTCGGAGAGAACGGCTTTCGCGTCATCGCCCATGATCGCCGCAGTCATGGCCGCTCGGACCAGACCTGGGACGGCAACCACATGGACCAGTATGCCGATGATCTCGCCGAACTGATCGAGGCGCTCGACCTGAAGGATGCGATCCTGGTCGGCCATTCGACCGGAGGCGGGGAGGTGGCGCACTACATCGGCCGCCATGGCACCGCCCGGGTTGCCAAGGTCGTGCTGGTCGGTGCCGTTCCGCCGCTGATGCTGAAGACGGAGGCAAACCCGCACGGCACGCCGCTCTCGGTCTTCGACAGCATCCGCGACAACACGGCCAAGAACCGCTCGCAGTTCTTCTTCGATCTCACCGTGCCCTTCTACGGCTTCAACCGCGACGGCGTGACGGTGAACGACGGCCTGCGCGAAAACTTCCGCCGCATCGGCATGCAGGGCGGCATCAAGGGGCAGTATGACTGCATCCACGAGTTTTCCGAGGTGGATTACACGCAAGACCTGAAGCGCATCGACCGCCCGACGCTGATCATCCACGGTGACGACGACCAGATCGTGCCGATCGAAGCCTCTGCCCACCGCGCCGCCGAACTCGTCGCGGATGCCACGCTGACGATCTATCCGGGCGGCTCGCACGGGCTCGCCGAAATCGAAGCCGACCGCTTCAACGCCGACGTTCTCGCCTTCATCCGCGGCTGATCCCGCAGGTCTTGCCGCAACTCTGTCTTATGGAAGAAAGGATATCATCATGTCGAAGTTCGCAACCGCCGCCGCCCTGGCTGCTGCTCTGGCGGGGGCTCTGCTGAGCGCCGCACCGGTCGCCGCCGAGCCGGCAAAGCCCACCATCGTCCTCGTCCACGGCGCCTTTGCCGACAGCTCCAGCTGGAACGGCGTCACGAAAATCCTGCAGAAGGACGGCTACAAGGTCGTGGCCGCCGCCAATCCGCTGCGCAGCGTTACCGCCGATGCGGCCTATGTCGCCGATATCGTCGGCGCAATCGAAGGCCCGGTCGTCCTCGTCGGCCATTCCTATGGCGGCCAGGTGATCAGCACGGCTGCCAACGGCCACAAGACCGTCAAGTCGCTGGTCTACGTCGCAGCCTTTGCGCCGGAGGAAGGCGAGTCGGTGGCCGAACTCGCCGCAAAGTTTCCGGGCGGCACACTGGGTGAGGCACTCGCCGCTCCCGTCAAGCTGAAGGATGGCGGCGTGGATCTCTCCATCGACCAGGCAAAATTCCACCAGCAGTTCGCTGAGGATGTGGACGCCGCAGACGCCGCCCTGATGGCCGCCGGCCAGCGCCCGGTCACCGAAGGCGCGCTGACGGAGAAGTCCGGCAAGCCGGCCTGGAAGACGGTACCCTCCTACTTCGTCTACGGCACGGGGGACCGCAACGTGCCCGCCAAGGCCTTGGGTTTCATGGCCGAACGCGCCGGTTCGAAGCATACGGTGGTCATCGACGGCGCCTCGCATGTCGTGATGGTCTCGCAGCCCAAGGCCGTCGCCGCCCTCATCGAAGAGGCCGCCCGCTAAGGGTTTTCCGGATGCAAAGCACGCGCCGCCCCACCCCGGGGCGGCGAAATTCTGTAATTGCCCCGCGTCCCTCTCACTCCACCAAAAGCCGCGCACCGGCACCCTCTTTGGCCAGGCGGTCGCCGTCATTGCGCAAGGGGCACTCGTCTAGCGACAGGCAGCCGCAGCCGATGCAGCCGGAAAGCGCGTCGCGCAGCCGCGTCATCTGGCGGATGCGGCTGTCCAGCAGATCGCGCCAGGAGGCCGAAAGCGCGGCCCAGTCCTTGGCCGTCGGCGTGCGCCCGTCCGGCAGGCTTGCGAAGGCGGCTGCGATCTCCTTCAGGCTGAGACCCGCCGCCTGCGCTACCCGGATCACGGCAATCCGGCGCAGCACGTCGCGGCCGTAGCGCCGGTGGCCGCTTTGGGTGCGCTGGCTGAGGATCAGCCCTTCCGCCTCGTAGAAATGCAGGGCGGAGACGGCAACGCCCGCCCGTCGCGCCACCTCGCCGATGGAAAGTTCGCTCCGGCGAGATTTTTCCGTCTCTGTCGTCTTGATCTCAACCATGGTTGAGGTTTTACAGACTCTGTCCGATGGTGCAAAGAGGATCGGACGATAGCGATGGATCAGGTGACAGGCGGCAGCCGGACTGAGGCACCGGCAGAGGAGGATATCCGGGGCTGGGCCGCCCTGTTGCGGGCGCCGCATGGGCTGCGGCTCGCGGCGGTCTCCGCCGGCATCGGCCTGCATGCCTTCAACGAGGTGGCGATCGGCCCGGTGCTGCCGATCGCGGTGACGGCGCTGCAAGGCGTGGCGCTTCTTCCCTTCGTGTATGCGGCCTTCTTCGTCAGCGTGATCATGGGCGGCTTGACCGCGTCGCCGTTGCGCCTGCGGCTCGGCGCCCGCCGGGCGCTGTTGTGTGCCGGGCTGCTGTATGCCTGCGGCGTGGCGGTGCAGGCCTTTGCCGTGGGTCCGCTGATGCTGATGGCGGGTCGTGCGCTGCAGGGCCTGTCGGACGGCTGGATCGTTGCTCTGTGCTACACGCTGATCGCCGATCTGTTTCCGCCGCGCCTCGTGCCGCGCATCTTTACCGCGGAAGCCATGGTCTGGGCGCTCGCCGCCGTTCTCGGGCCCTTTGCCGGTGGGCTCTCGGTGGAAATGCTCGGCTGGCGCTGGGCACTGACCGTCAGCCTGCCGGTGATCGCGCTGTTCTTTGCCGTGATGCCCTTTGCGCTGCCACGCGACGAGACTCGGGCCCCCGCATCACCGGGTGCGCCGCGGCCAAGCCTCCTGCCGCCAAGACTGTTTTCGCTCACCGGAACGGTCGGGCGCGGCAGCTGGCTTTTGTTCCTGATGACGGCGGCGCAGAGCGTCTCCACCGTGTTTCTTGCCTACACGCTGCATGTGCGCCTCGGCCTGCCGCCGGTGCGTGTCGGTCTGGTGCTGATCACGCTGTCGCTCTCCTGGAGTGCGGCGGCGATCCCGATCGGCAATGTCGACAGCCTCGCCAAACGCCAGGCGATCCTGCGGGCAGGGCCCTTGTTGCAGGCAACCGGCGCGCTCTTCGTCGCAACCGGCCTGTTTCTCAGCCTGCTGCCGCTCGTTCTCTTCGGCCAGATGCTGAACGGCATTGCCTTTGCCATGGTCTTTGCCAGCGCCAACCAGGCGGTGATCGAGGACGCAGACCCCGAACATCGCCTGGCAACGAGCGCGCTTTTGCCGGCGCTGGAAACCAGCGGTTATGTTGCCGGCGCGATCATCGTCGGCGGTCTCGGCTCGCTGTTTGCCGTGCAGAGTGCGGTGGCGGAAGGTCAGCCCGGCCATGCGGTCTTCGCGCTCTGGGGCACGGCCGCCATTCTGTCGCTCCTCTCCTTTGCCGCCGCCCGCGGCGTGGTGCTGAAGCTCAGGGAGGCGTAGGAGCGTTCCCCTCAAGCCCCTCCCACCAGTGCGAAATAGGCGCCCTGCGGGTCGAGCGCCTGGACGATCTGGCTGCCGCCCGGCACGTCCTGCGGGCCGAAGACCACCGTGCCGCCGCCGGCCTTGATCCTGTCCACCGCAGTCGCAATCGAGGCTACATTCACGTAATAGCTCCAGCAGGCGACGGGCACCGCCGGCGGGCGGGTCATCATGCCGCCGATCGCGCGGCCGTGATGGGCAAAGATCAGGTAGTCACCCATCTCGCCCATCGGCATGGCGTGGTCGAGCGTCCAGCCAAACAGTTTGCCGTAAAAGGCAAGCGCCTCGCGGCCGTCATTGGCGTAGAGTTCCTGCCAGCCGAAGGTGCCGGGCGTGCCGATCGGCGCCATCGGCGGCGGATTGTCCATCGGAACCGGCGTCATGATGCAGAGGACCGCGCCGTGCGGATCGGCCACCACCGCCATACGCCCGACACACGGTACATCGAACGGCTCCTTGCGGAGCGAGCCGCCCTCCGCGACGACCTGTTTTACCATCGCGTCCACGTCGTCGACGCCGACATAACCGGTCCAGTTCGGCGGGATCTCGCCTGCCATCTCCGGCGGCAGGATCATGAAGCCGGCCACCCCGCAATCCTCGTCACCGCTGCGGGTGTCGAAAATGCCATACGGCTCGTCCTCCATGCCGGGCATCGGCATGGTCTTCGCCTTCCAGCCGACGACGGACCCATAAAATTCGGCGGCCTTGTCCATGTCGGTGGTCATCAGCTCGCACCAGATGAAGGTGCCGTGGGTGGGGGAGGGCATGAGCGTCCTTTCGTGACGAAATGGTTTGGCGCGTCTCGACACCGGATGCGCATCGGGCTGGCAGCGTGTGGCGCTCAGGCCAGACGCGTATAGTCGGCGCGCATGAATGTCTGCCAGCCGCCATCCGGCTGTCTGCTGCTGGAGGTGAAGATGCGGGTGTCGGCGCCGGTGAAGATAATCTGTTCGCGATACGCCTGTGTGACGCTGGCATCGGCAAAGCTCGGGCCGGTGGTGAAGAGGCTGAGCGTCGAGCCGTCGTCCGACACCTCGCCGTCATAGACCCACATATGCTCCATCATCGTGCCGATCCAGCTGCCGACATACCGGCCGGTGCGGCTGTCGTGGCCAAGGGTCAGGAGTGTGGTCGCCGGAGCCCCGCCCGGCATCCTGCCGCGGCCCTCGGCGAGGAACCAGATGCCGTTCAGCGCCCGCACCTCCTCGATCCAGTCCTCGCCGTCGGTCATGTCCTCAGCCGAGACCTGCCAGCGGCCGACGAGTTTTTGCAGAAAGGCGTGTTCGGCGCGCGGCTGAGGCATGGTCATGTCCATCGGTCTTCCTCCCTGAAGGGCTCAGTGACAGCAGGCGGCCACCTTCGGCTGGTCTTCATACTCGTCATGACGTTTGACGAAGTTCATCGTTGAATCCTCGTTGCGGCCCTTCGGCGCGATGTCGAGGATCATCATGGTGCCCAGCATGTCCTCGCCGCCGCGGGCAAAGGAGGAATAGGTGTGGAAAATCTGGCCCGTCTCGTCCTTGAAGAAGGCCGATTGCCCCGGCAGCTCGTCATTCGCCTGGGCGGCCGGCGTGTCACGGAAATTGTAGAAGACCGAGCCGGAGGCGAGTTCGTCTTTCGTGAAGGAAACGCCGAAATCGAAATTGAAGCGGCTGCTGAAGGACGAGACCCAGGGAAACTGCCAGCCCATGCGGCGCTTGTAGGCGGTGATCTTGTCGAGCGGCGCGCGCGAGACGCAGACGAGCGTCACATCGTGATGGTTGAGGTGCGGCAGCGTGCCGTCCAGATGGTCGGCAAGGAAGGAACAACCCGGACAACCGGCCTCCCAGTCGGGCCCGAACATGAAGTGATAGACGATCAGCTGGCTGCGCCCGTCAAAGAGGTCGGACAGCGTCTTTTCGCCCTCGGGCGTCTGGAAGCGATAGTCTTCCTCCACTTTCACCCAGGGAAGGGCGAGCCGTTCGCGGTTGATCGCGTCACGCAGCCGCGTCATTTCCTTCTCGCGCGCCAGAAGCGCCTGGCGAGCGGCAAGCCATTCCTCGCGGGAAACAACCGCATGGTTCGTCGCATCACGCGTCATCACATCCTCCCAGATGTCCTCGTTGATCTTGACATTTAAGTTGATATCAACGTATATAGGTCATGTCAAACGAAAATGTGATTCCCTTTTCAACCACCGTTCATGTGCGCGACACCTGTCTCTGCCTCCACGTGCAGCGCGCCGCCCGGGCGCTTGCCCGAAGGTTCGATCAGGCCTTGAAGCCGCTGGGGCTCACCAACGGCCAGTTTTCCCTGCTGATGTCCTTGAACCGCCCGCAACCGGCGCCGATGGGCTCTGTTGCTGCCGTGCTCGACATGGACCGCACGACGCTGACGGCGGCGCTGAAGCCGCTGCAGCGGCGCGGCCTCCTGGAGGTGGTACACGATCCGAAGGATGCCAGAAGCCGCCTGCTCAAGCTGACGGAGGAGGGGCGTGCGCTGCTGACCCGCGCCCTGCCGGTCTGGACCAAGACCCATGCCGCAGTGGACGAATTTTTAGGTGAAGGCGGCCCCGGCCGCCTCAGGGCGGATCTTGCGGCGATCCGATAGGGGCAATCCGCTCGGCAATCCTGGGATCGGAAGTAAAATCGGTAAGGGCAAAGCCGAGCCTGCGACGAGGAAAATCCGACAGAGCTTGAACGTGTTCAGCCGAGAAGTGAATACGCCAGCTTCGGCGAGCGACCGGTTTGTTCTGCGCAAAACCTGCAGGGCTGAGTAAGGCCAGATTGGTGCCGCCTTCGGGATCGCGGACCGACCGGTACAGGATTGCCTCTATGGAAGCCGAGCGCGCTGCATCGGCCAGAGCCTGGCAGGCGCCGTATTCGGTCGGGTGTTCCCAGGCCGCCCGGTCCCGCGACAGGGGCGGACGGGTGAGGTTGATGGCGCGGGGCGTTGAGATCTTCGCTGCAAAGGCTGTGTAGTCGGAAGGATTTGCCGAAAGCGGGGTGGCCGGTGATTCCCTGAAGAACAGAAGGCGATAAAAGGCCATCTCGGCCACCGCCGTCGTCTCGCGCACGGCGGCATAAAAGACACCAAGCGTTCTTCCTGCGCGCCGAAAGCGTGAGCCCTGCGGGTAGAGGGCGCCGTAGCGGAAGGGTGTCGCCAGCAGATAGTCCAGGACCTGTGCGTCCGCGGGGAGAGTGGGCTTTGTGTCCTCCAGGAGCGTTTCCAGCCGCGCCTGCTCGCTGCTGGTGTCGGTCAGCTTCATTGTCGAAACCTGGTGCTGCGCTTCCACCAGTCGCCAGAATGCGCCGGTGAGCGGCTGCGCTTCAGACGAGAGCGCGTCTGGCGTCCAGATAGGTGAGGACATCGATAAGGCCTGAAATTGTCATGATCTTGTCCAGCGGAATGCCGCCGAGTGCCGTGTTCTCGTTGCGCAACCAGGCCTTCGCCACCGCTTCGTCCCCGCCGGTGATGGCATCCAGCGCGCGGAAAAGGCGAATGAACAGCAGGGCGAGCTCGAAGCTCTTCTCCATTGGCGAAAGCTGCAGTTCTGAGCGCTTCAGACGCGAGACAGAGGCTTCTGAAAGGCCGAGGATGCTGCCGAGCCCCTTGCCGCTCAAGCCCAGCCGTTCGGCGGCGCGAACCACCGCTTTGCTGACGAGGGCGCCGTCGGCTGCATGGTGTTGCTGAAGATGAACGTTCATCGCGAAAATTCCTTTCCTGAGAAAGAAATAGCACGTCAACTTGCAAAATGCAAGAAAGGGCCGCCTGCGCGACCCTTCCCGTCGTTCGTAGTCTGAAAAGCCTCAGGCGACCGAAACCGGCACTTCGGTGGAGGTGCGCATGGCGTGGCTGTAGGGGCAGACGATGTGCGCCTTGGCGACCAGGTCTTCCGCGGTGGCGCGGTCGAGGCCCGGAATGTCGACGACGAGCGAAACCTCGATGCCGAAGCCGGTGCCGTCATCGCGCGGGCCGATGCCGACGGTGGCCGTCACCTTCGCGTCTTCCGGGATCTTCACCTTCGCCTTGCCGGCGACGTTCTTCAGCGCGCCGAGGAAGCAGGCGGAGTAACCGGCGGCAAACAGCTGCTCGGGATTGGTGCCGGTGGCGCCGTCGCCGCCGAGTTCCTTCGGCACCGTCAAAACGACGTCCAGCACGCCGTTTTCGGAATGGGCGCGGCCTGCGCGGCCGCCGGTGGCAGAGGCCTTGGTGGTGTAGAGAATGGACATGGGGCGTCTCCTTGAGTTCGAGCCTTGCGGATGGTCGCAGCCCTGCGGCCGCGGCTAATAATTATTGCGCAATTTGATTGCGTGCAATATATCTATGCGCATTGCAGTCCGGCGTCAAGCCTGCGACAATGGAAAAAGTTAGGGCGGTCTCCGCCAAAGTCAGGACCCGTGATGACAAAGACGATGAAAGTGCCGAAAACCGAAGACGAAACCATCCGCCTAAACGAGATGCTGTGCTTTGCGCTCTATGGCGCGGCGCACGCCTTTTCGCGTGCCTACAAGCCGCTTCTGGAGCCGCTGGGCCTGACCTATCCGCAATATCTGGTGATGATTAGCTTGTGGGAGAAAGATGGCCAGCCGGTGAAGGGGCTCGGTGAGGCGCTGGGGCTCGATTCCGGCACGCTCTCGCCGCTTCTGAAGCGCCTCGAACAGGCAGGCCTTGTGTTGCGCACCCGCGACAAGCAGGATGAGCGGCAGGTCAATATCACGCTGACGGAGAAGGGCAGGGCGCTGCAGGCGCAGGCTGCCGCCATCATGCCCGCCGTCGCCGAAGCGACCGGCTGCGGCTTGGACGAAGTCGTTATGCTGCGCGAGCGGTTGAAAACGCTCCAGCAAAATTTGACGGAGGCGGGCGACCGTATGATGGCCGAGAGACGCTGATGGCCGGGTGAGCCGGAGAGAGTTCCTCTCTGCAGAGTGTCCCAGTGTACTGTCCCCGCGTAGTGTCTCCGTGCCGCTCCCGGTGCCCTTTAGCGGCATGGCCGGCAGCCTTGTCCGCATCGTGCGGGGACGCTCCCTGACCTTGCCAGCGCCGCACTTTCGCGCTAACCGGCCCGCACCCGCCGATCCGGCTCTCTCTCCGGATCAAGCCGCGCCCGAACGTCCGGAGCCTTCCCATGCTGCGCAAACTCTACACCTGGACCCTGGCGCTCGCCGCCCGCAAGGCCGCCGCCTGGTGGCTGGCGGTCATCGCCTTCGTCGAAAGCTCCTTCTTCCTGGTGCCGGCGGATGTGCTGTTCATCCCCATGGTGCTCGCCCGGCCGAAGCGCGCCTATCTCTACGCAACGATCGCCACCATCGCCTCGGTGCTCGGCGGCATTCTGGGCTGGACGATCGGCCATTATGCCTTCGAGGCGGTTGCGAAACCGGTGCTCACCTTCTACGGCAAGCTCGAGACCTTCGAGAGCCTCGCCTCCGCCGTCGATTGGAAGACCATGCTGCTCTTGCTCGTCACCTCCGGCCTTGCGCATCTGCCGCCGATCAAGGTGGTGACGATCCTCTCCGGCGTCGCCAATTTCAGCCTCGGCCTCTTCATCCTCTCGGCGATTGCCGCCCGCGGCGCCCGCTTCTTCGCACTCGCCTGGCTCATCAATCGCTATGGCGAAGACATGCGCCACTTCATCGAAAAACGCCTGAAGCTGATCTCGGCAGTCGCCGCCGCCGCGCTGATCGGGGTCTATGCGGTGTACATGCTGAAGCATTGAGTGTGGCGTGAAACGGACTTTATTTAAGGCTGTATTGAGCTATGATGCACCATCATAGCGATAGGGGGCGTAGATGAAATCCGGGTTTGTGGCGTTCTTGTGCTGGCTTTTATGCCTGATTGGCGTGTGCGGCATCCATCGTTTCTATACGGGGCGCACTGGAAGCGGGCTTTTGTGGCTGTTGACGTTTGGTCTTCTGGGGATCGGACAGCTCATTGATCTTTTCCTGTTGGGCTCGATGGTCCGACAGGCGAATCTGATCAACGGTCTCGCCGGGGCACGTGCAAGCGCTTCTGTGAGCAATGTGGTCGCTCCTGTCATCAACATACGGATCGACAAGGATGGCAACGCCGCCACGTGACAGACATCGTATTCAGACAGAGGCAGAATATCAGTCTGCGCTGACCGCCGTCCGCCCGTATTTCGAGAGCGAGCCGGATGCCGGAACGCCCGAGGCGGCCGACTTCGATGCGCTTGTACTGCTCATCGAACAGTATGAGAACCGCCACTTAGCCTTCTGACGTGCGGCCGGAGCTCCGGGCGTTCAGGCATTCCTCGCAAAACTCGTGTGCCATTTGAGCACGGCGGCGCCGGGTTTTTCCTTCTCCCCGTCAGAACGGGGAGAAGGTGGCGGCAGCCGGATGAGGGGCTCTCGCAGGAGCGCGCCCAAATCCCCAACCTTCGCTCAATCCCAGTGCGGCGGGCGCAGGTGCGCCGGGTTGACGATGCGGCCATCCGGTTTCGACAGCGCCTGGATCGCCTGCATCTCTTCAGCCGAGAGTTCGAAATCGAAGATGTCGAAATTCTCCGTCAGCCGGCTTTCGGTCGCGGTCTTCGAGAGCGCGATCACGCCGTCCTGTTGCACGGCCCAGCGCAGCACCACCTGTGCCGCCGTCTTTCCGTGCTTGGCGCCGATCTCCTTCAGAACCGGATCGTTCGGCACCTTGCCATCCGCCATCAGGTAATAGGCGGTCAGCGAAATGCCCAGTTGGCGGGCGGCATCCAGCAGCTTCGACTGGTCGAGATAGGGATGGTATTCCACCTGGTTGGTGGCGATCTTCGCCTCGGACAGCTCTGCCGCCTCGCGCATCATGGCGATGTTGAAGTTGGAAATGCCGATATGGCGCACTTTGCCGGCGGCCTTGACCGCATTCAGGCTGCCCATCCGCTCGGCAAGTGGCACGTCGCTCTGCGGCCAGTGCAGCAGAAGCAGGTCGACATAATCGGTCTTCAGCTTCTTCAGGCTCTCGTCCACCGAGGCGAGAAAGGCATCGTGGGCAAACTTGTCGACCCAGACTTTCGTGGTGAGGAAGATGTCGCCGCGGGCAACGCCGGAGCCGGCAATCGCTTCGCCCACCTCCGCCTCGTTGCCATAGATCTGCGCGGTGTCGATGTGGCGGAAGCCGAGCTCGATCGCCTTCGGCAGGACGCGCAGCACATCCGCACCCGGCATGCGGAAGGTGCCGAAACCGAGGGCCGGAATATGGGCGCCATTGGCGCTGACGTTGTGCATGATGTCTCCTTGTGGGGTCGTGTCGATAAAAAGCAGGCGGCGGGGTGCCGCCCGAAAAGGGTGTCCCACCTACATGGGCTTTGCCCGGTTCAGTTCAAGCGCGTGCCCGGCGGGCGCGGACGGCCTATCCGCCCAAGAGCACGGTATAGACGAGGTAGATCGCGCTCAGTGACACCAGGCCGGCAATCACCGTCAGCAGCCCGTCGCGCGCCATCAGCGACAGGCCGAAGAGGGCAATCGCTCCCATCGGCGCGGTGCTGGCAAACGGAATGAGTTCGAGCGGCGGCACGGTGCAGCAGATGAGGATGGAGAGCGCCGCCGCCACCTGCACCCAGGGCGGTTTCGTCAGCCATTTGAGCCGCGGTTTCAGGAAACGGTCGATGAAACGCGCCACCGGCATCATCGTGTCCATGGCGCTTTTCAGCCGCTTGCCGTCGATGGTCCGCTTTTCGACGAACTGCGGCAGCCACAGATTTTGGGCGCCAAACAGGATCTGCACGGCAAACAGGCTGATGATCACGGCAAGCGCCGTCGGCAGGCCGGGAATGCCGCCGATCGGGCTCATCTCGATCACCGCCGGCACCAGCAGGAAAGGCCCGAACGACCGTTCGCCGATCTCCTCGCGGATGTCATGGACGCTGACATTGCGCTGCCGGTCGCCAAGCTCGTCGATCATCGTCAGAAGATCGCAGAGGCCTTCCGCCGATGGGCTGCCTTGCGCGCCGGCAGTATCCGCGCCCGCAGCGTGCCTGCCCGTGTTCTCTCCCTGTTGCACCATCCGGCCCGGCTCCTTCACCCGTCAGCTCTGCTGAGCCAAAAACAGGCGCCGCCCGAAACGGTTGCGCAGGAATTGCGAGGTCTTGTAACGCACCCCGGCCGGGCGCTCCGGATCGACCAGGTCGCTTTCGGCCACCAGCTCGTCGTCCAGTCCCATCTCGCGCTCGCCCACCGGCTTCAGGCTGCGGCCATCGCGGCGGCTGAGTGCGTCGATCGTCTGGGCGAGGGAGCCGCCGGCGGCGGCAATCGCATCTGCCACCGCCTGCGCAGACGTGCCCAGATGTTCGCCCATCAGATCGTCACGCCGTGCCCGGATCGCCGCGCGAAGATCGACATCCTCCTCGGAAACCTCCAGGATGACGTCGCTTTCGGTGTCGTACCCCATCGAGCGATTGTTGAGATTGGCCGATCCGAGCTTCAGGATGCGGTCGTCGACGATCATGATCTTGGCGTGCACGTAGATGGCGGTGCCCGCTTCGTTCACCGGATAGAGGATGCGGAACCGGTCATGCCGGTCGGCCTCCTGCATCAGCTTGATCATCCGGGCCCGCGCCGTGTCCATCGTCTTCTCCTCCAGCCAGCCGCTGGCCGATTTCGGATTGACGATGATGATGTCCGGCCCGTCCGGTTCGGAAAGCCGCTTGGCCATGGCCTCGGCAAGACGGCGGGAGGCGAAGTACTGGCTTTCGATGTAGAGGCTCTGCCTGGCGCTCGCGATCATCGCCAGCGTCGCGGTCTCGATCTCCACCACCTCGCGCCGCTCCTGGTATTTCGGCGAGGTGCGGGCAATGCCGATGCGGACGTTGAGGAACTCCGGTTCGAGATCCTCCGGCCACGGATCAACCGAAGCGCTGGACCTCTCGACAGGATCGAGGCGCTCGCCGGTCGCCATTTCCCAACGGTCGCGCGCAAGGTCGCCAAGCGCGCGGGCGGCGGGTCCGGAGGCGCAGGTCGTGGCATCGTGCCACGGTGGCTCCGGCCGCCCGAAGGGCGAAAGCCGGTTCGGGTCATCTTCCCGGTGGTCGCGGCTGTCCCAGCGGCCAACGGTCATGTCGATCCCGCCGCAGAAGGCCACCGCATCATCGATGACGAGCAGTTTCATGTGATGCGCCGCCATCGGCGGGTGCGCCCGGTCGAGCTTCAGGTGGATCTGGCGCGAGATCATCCAGCGCAGCATGTGGAAGGGCGTTTCGCCTCGGGTGAGGGAGGAAAGCAACCCGTAATCCCATTTCAGGATGCGGATCTGCAGCGCCTCGTTCTGCTTGGCGAGATCTTCCAGAAACCGGCCGAGCTTGTCGGGCCGGTCGCCGGGCGGCTGGTCCGGCGTCAGCCGGATGCGCGTGTCGAAGTCCCAGCCGATCAGCATGATCGAATGCTGCGCCTTCAGCATTGCCGCGCGGGCCAGGCGGAAAAAGCCGCCCGCATCGACGATGACGGAAAAGCGATCCGCTTCGGCGATCCGCCAGCAGCTTTCGCCTTCTGCCAGAATGGAGGTGGTCATGTCGCTCCGCTTCGTTCAGCCGTTTGTCAGGATACCCTGCCAAGACGCAAGGTCCCGGCTGTTTGTTCCCTGGCGCGGGACAAAAGGCGGCCGGACCGAATTTGCGCCGCATAGATCGGCTATCGTCTGCGCGTGAATGAGGAGATACTGTTATGCGTACCTGGTGCCTGTTGTGGCTGGCGATCCTCCTGGCCGTTGTCTTGGCCATCCCGCTGATCGACCGGTCAAACACCTCATCCCACGGCCCGCAGACGAACCAGGGGCAGGAAAGCCCGTTTCTGCCGGTGCCCGCGCAGTCGGGTCACAGTCGCCCTTGACGCGGTCCGATCCGCGCCGGGCGGCGTCATGGATCACTTTTCCTGATGGGATGATGTAAGGCTGTGGTGCATGCGGAACGGCCATTTCAGGGAGGGGTGGTTCCTGCGCAATTTTCTGTCGAACCTGTCGGCAGGGGCAAAAAATTCTTGACCTTGCCGGGTCAGGCGCCTTCACTTCCGGAAAATTCGTTTTCCGAGGAGAAGAAAATGCCTGTCGATACCACGCCCCGCAGCACCACCTGGACATTCGTCGATGGGGATTGGGTCACCGGTAATCCGCCGCTCATCGGCCCGACCTCGCACGCCATGTGGCTGGGCTCCACCGTTTTCGACGGCGCCCGCTGGTTCGAGGGCATTTCGCCGGATCTCGACCTGCATTGCCAGCGCGTCAACCGCTCCGCCACCGCCATGGGCATGAAACCGGTGATGACAGCCGAAGAGATCGAGGCGCTGGCGCTGGAGGGCGTGAAGAAATTCGACGGCAAGACGGCGATCTACATCAAGCCGATGTACTGGGCCGAACACGGCATGGCGGGCTCCGTCGTGGCTGCCGATCCGGACTCGACGCGGTTTGCGCTCTGCCTGTTCGAAGCGCCGATGCACACCGCCCAGCCGTCCTCCATCACCGTCTCGCCCTTCCGCCGGCCGAACCCGGAAGTGGCCATGACCAATGCCAAGACCGGCAGCCTCTATCCGAACAGCGGCCGCGCCATCATCGAGGCCCGCGCCCGCGGTTTCGACAATGCGCTGATGCGCGACCTGAACGGCAACGTGGCGGAAACCGCCTCCTCCAACATCTTCCTCGCCAAGGACGGTGTGGTGATGACGCCGGTCGCCAACGGCACCTTCCTTGCCGGCATCACCCGTTCGCGCGTCATCAACCTGTTGCGCAGCGCCGGCGTCGAGGTGCGGGAGGTGACGCTGACGGTCGAGGATTTCAAGAAAGCCGACGAGATCTTCACCTCCGGCAACTATTCCAAGATCGTGCCGATCAACCGGCTGGACGACCAGGAATTCCAGGAAGGCCCGCTCGCCCGCAAGGCGCTGCAACTCTACATGGACTGGGCACGCGCTACGGTGAAGGCTGCGGCGTAAAGGGGCGGCGAGGGGTGGATTGCTCCTTTGAGGCAAGCTCTGGTCTTCTATAAACCGCAATGGTTCCGATGCGGCAGGCGTTCGCCGCGTTTCTCCTTCTCCCCGTCAGAACGGGGAGAAGGTGGCCGGCAGGCCGGATGAGGGGCAAGGCGCTATCTCTGCCGTCGTAGCCCCTCACCCCAACCCTCTCCCCGCAGGCGGAGAGAGGGGGGTAGAAGCCGCGCCGCGCAATATCTCAACGGCGATTCACCATCCTCCCGAAGCGCCGCCTTATCGCCCCGGCATGACCTTCACCTGATCGGCAGAAAATTCCGAGCTGAGCTCGACCGTCTTCATCTGCTTGTCGTAGACGCAGATCAACGAGATCGTCTGCTTGGCGCCCTTCGCCTTGCCGGTGACCAGCGCCAGACCGAAATGGTCACTGCCATAGGGATCGACCACTGCCCGTGGTTTCTCGATCTGCCCGGCGGCCGCCTTGACGCAGGCGGTCGAGACCGCCTTGCCGAATTCAGCCCAGGCGCCGTCGGAGGAGGCCTGCACGGCGGGGGCGGTCAGGGCGAGAAGGGAAATGGCAACAAGATAAGATCGCATGAAAACTCCTTCGGCAGCAGGGGGAGACGGACCCGTGTTATTCGGCGGCGGCAAGCCCGATGACAAGCCTTTGCCCCATCACCGATAGGGCCTCGTTCAGGCTGGAAATCTTGCTGCGGTGATCGGCATCCAGCAGGCGCCGGACTTCCTTTTCGTTCTTGCCGAGGCGCCGGGCAAGTTCGGACTGGCTGATGCCGGACGCGCGGAACGTCTCGATCACGGCGATCTTGGCGGCGACCTCCGCATCCGGCGTGATCGGGATTCCCGTCGCCTGAGCGGTGGGCAAAGCCCGGTCGAGCTGCAGATAGGTCAAAAGGGCAATGCCAAGCGCATCGGCCGCCATGGAGCGTGCTTCGCCAAGTGTGTCGCCTTCGGTGATCGCCTCCGGAACGTCGGCAAAGCTCACCACATAACCGTCCGACTGCTGCTTCGGCTCGAACAGAGCCGCATAGGTGTAGGTCTTCATTCGGTCACCTTGTGCGCCGGATCGATATCAGTCGAGCCCCAGCGTTTTCCTGATCTTCGCCGCTGTCTTCGGATCGATGTCGCGGTTCGGCAGCGTCGTGAAGCGATCTCCGACAAACACGGTCGCATGGCTTCCTTTTCCTTTCGCCTTGTTGACCCGAAAGGAAAGCCCTCGCAATGTCGCCTCCTGTCTCAGGTCACGGAGAAAGCGGTCCCGCTTGTCCATAAATCACTCTCACACAATTTCGGGCATTTTTGTCCGAAAGTAAAGGTTGGGTACGGGGAAGTCTCTGATAGCAACACGTCGCATCTGCCGCTGCACAAATCAACCCTTAGCTGTATTTGGCGAATTTAAACGCTTCCAGGGAGTGTCGCGACACGCGGCCTGCGCGCCATCGGAAAGCGTGGCCGCCGGCATCCGAACGCTTCGAATTTTCCCCCGTCGCCCGTTGCCTCTTCGGTCGTTCAAACCTATGTTCCGGCTCAACATCACTTCAGGTGTTCTGCCGAAAAGGAGTAAGACCATGGCCTTCGAACTTCCCGCACTCCCTTACGATTACGAAGCCCTGCAGCCCTTCATGTCGAAGGAAACGCTGGAATACCACCACGACAAGCACCACAAGGCCTATGTCGACAACGGCAACAAGCTGGCCGCCGAAGCCGGCATGGCCGATCTGTCGCTGGAAGACGTCGTGAAGAAGTCCTTCGGCACCAATGCCGGTCTCTTCAACAATGCGGCCCAGCACTACAACCACATCCATTTCTGGAAGTGGATGAAGAAGGATGGCGGCGGCAACAAGCTGCCGGGCAAGCTGCAGGCAGCGATCGACAGCGATCTCGGCGGTTATGACAAGTTCAAGGCCGATTTCGTCGCCGCCGGCACCACGCAGTTCGGCTCCGGCTGGGCCTGGGTATCGGTGAAGGACGGCAAACTCGTCATCTCGAAAACCCCGAACGGCGAAAACCCGCTGGTCCACGGCGCGTCCCCGATCCTCGGCGTCGATGTCTGGGAACATTCCTACTACATCGACTACCGCAATGCTCGTCCGAAGTACCTCGAAGCCTTCGTCGACAGCCTGATCAACTGGGATTACGTGCTGGAAATGTACGAAGCCGCCACGAAGTAAGCGGTACTCCCTTTTGCCACCGGCGGTCATGGGCCGCCGGTCAGGCACTGTTTGAAAGGCTGCGGCATCTGTCGCGGCCTTTTTCCGTGCTGTGCCCTGTCACTCTGAAAGTCGCGCCCAGCGTTCGTGGTCGCACCAGTCTCCGTTGATCTTCAGGTAACGCGGCGAAAAACCCTCCTTGCGGAAACCGCACCGGGCAACGAGCGCCAGCGACCGGGTGTTGCCGGGCTGGATGTTCGCCTCGACCCGGTTGAGGCCGATCTCGTGAAAGGCGTGGTCGAGCGCCAGGTTCAGTGCCGCGGTCATCAGTCCGCGGCCGGCAAGCGCTGCCATACCGTAATAGCCGAGGTAACAGCTGCGGAAATTGCCGAGCGCGATCTGGCTGAAATTAAAGACGCCGACGATCTCGCCCGTTTCCGCAAGCCTTGCCAGCAGGCTCACATTGGCGCCGGTGACCATCTGCCCGTACCAGGCCTCGAACGCGGCTTCATCCTTCGGCGGATCGGCATAGGGGTGATGATGCTGCAGGCTTTCGACATTGGCGGCGATCAGATCGGCCGCATCGCGGCGCCGCACGGGCCTGAGGTCGATGCGGGCGGGTTCGGCTCTCTGGGGAAGGGTCATCATGGGCATTCTCCTTTACCGCCGTCGCCGTAAAACCGCATGCTGGCGCGGTCAATGGCCGGGGTGGCTGCCGGTGCGCATGCGCCCACAGCCTGTCACAGCCGTGTCACGCAGGCGCCTTAAGTGCGCGCCATGACCCAGGAACCACTTCTCCGCTTCGGCATCATCGCCGATCCCCAATATGCCGATCGTGACCCCAACCCGGTGCTGAACCGGCATTTTCGCGGCAGCCTCGCCAAGCTGTCGGAAGCCGTCGCCACCTTCGAGGGCGAGGATCTCTCCTTCGTCATGACGCTGGGCGACCTGATCGACCGCGGCTGGGAGAGTTTTGAGGCACCGCTGTCCATCTACCAACGGTCGCGCCACGAATGCCTGTTCCTGCCCGGCAACCACGATTTCCTGGTCGAACCGGACCGGATCGCCTTCGTGCATGCCGCACTCGGCATGCCGGCGCCCTATTACAGCTTTGCCCGCAGCGGCATCCGTTTTCTCGTCATCGATGGTTGCGAGGAGAGCCTGTTTTCGACCGCCGCCGATCCAGGCCGCCATGCGCTTGCAAGCGCGCGTCTTGCGGCCCTCAAGGCCAAAGGTGCGGAGAATGCCATGGACTGGAATGCCGGGATTTCGGACAGGCAGTTCGCCTGGATCGCCGGCCAGCTGGAGGCGGCCCGCGCTCTTGGCCAGAAGGTGATCGTTATGGGGCATTACCCGCTCCACCCGGCCACCGACCACTGCCTGTGGGATGCCGAACAACTGGCCGATCTGCTGGCTGCCTCGCCGCAGGTCATCGCCTATCTGTGCGGCCATGATCACCGCGGCGGTCTGGGGCGCGCCGGTACCTGCTGGTTCGTCACCTTCAAGGGCATGGTCGATACGCCGTCAGACAATGCCTTCGCATGGGTCGATCTTTATGCCGACCGCCTGGAGATCCGCGGTTTCGGCCGCGAGCAAAGCCGCAGCCTTCCCTTCGCATGAGGGGATAGCAGTCCCGTTCCGGCACAATCACATCTGTGTGTCCGCCCGGAAATCGTCATGTTTTTCCGCTGCCTAGCATGTAATCATTCGAGCGTCGTACGGTGTGCCGGGACGGATCCGGCACCGACAATCAGGCACCGATATTCAAGTACCCACACTCAAGCACGGACAATCAGGGGAGTTGCTTCATGAAATTCAAGATGCTGACGGCAGGCGTGGTGGCACTCTGTCTGGGCGCAAGCGCCGTCTTTGCAGCCGGCGAGCCGCAGGTGGTCCGTCAGGAGCTGATGAAGAAGATCGGCGGCTCCATGGGCGCGCTCGGTGCCATCGCCAAGGGCCAGAAGCCCTATGAGGCGGCAACGGTGAAGACTGCGCTGTCGACGATTGCCGAGTCCGCTGCGGATTTCCCCAACCACTTCCCGGCCGGTTCCGAAACCGGCATGGAAACAGAAGCCGCTCCGGCCATCTGGCAGAACATGGATGATTTCAAGGCCAAGGCCATGAAGCTGTCCGCCGATGCCAAGACCATTCTCGCTTCCATGCCGGCCGATCAGGCAGGCGTTGGCCAGGCCATGCAGACGCTCGGCGCCGAATGCGGCGTGTGCCACCAGACCTACCGCCTGAAGCGCTGAGGCTCGCGCCCTGATGCGCCGCCGTCTGGCCGTGTTGCCGGGCGGCGGCTTTTCTCCGTTCTGACCTGTCGTGATCGAAGGGGAAGGCCATGGCCTCGATCGTCACCAAATTTGCGCTTGCCGGTGTTGTCGCGGCGGTTGTCGGGGCCGGAGTCGCCTACGCGCTGACGAAGCCCGATCCGCATCCCGATGCCTATTGGGCAGGGCTTGGTGCGCCGGATCTCGCGCATGGCGAAACCCTGTTCTGGGCCGGCGGCTGTGCCAGCTGCCATGCGGCAAAGGGTGCGGAAGGCGACGCGCTTAAAATCATGTCCGGCGGACGCGAACTGCCGACCGCCTTTGGCACCTTCCATGTGCCCAATATCTCGCCCGATGAAAAGGCCGGCATCGGCGCCTGGACGATTGCCCAGTTCGGCAATGCCATGACCCGGGGCGTCGGGCCGTCCGGCGAACACCTTTACCCGTCCTTCCCCTATGGCTCCTATGCCCGCATGACGAAGGCGGATATCAACGACCTCTTCGGTTACCTGAAAAGCCTGCCGGCGAGCGAAAACGTCGCGCCGGCGCACGAACTCTCCTTCCCCTTCAATATCCGCATGACGCTTGGCGGCTGGAAGCTTCTCTATTTCTCCGACCAGCCGCGCGTCGAGATCGCCAATGCCTCCGACGCCGTCAAGCGCGGCCAGTATCTGGTGGAAGGCCCCGGCCATTGCGGCGAATGCCACACGCCGCGCAACGTGCTGGGCGGTTTCCAGACCGGCCAGTGGCTGGCGGGCGGCCCGAACCCGGAAGGCGAGGGGCGTATTCCGGACATCACCCCCGGCTCCGAATCGATCGGCAACTGGAGCGAGGACGAAATCGCCGCCTACCTCGAAACCGGCTTCACGCCGGACTTCGACAGTGTCGGCGGCTCCATGGTGGAGGTGCAGAAAAACCTGTCGCACCTGCCGAAGCAGGATCTCGCTGCGATTGCCGCCTACCTGAAGGCCATTCCGGCCCGGTGAGGAGGCGCCGCGCAAACTTTGCGCACGGTCGCCAAGGGATGGAAAGCCCAAGCGATGCTCCGTCATTCTCGGGTCAGGCCGAGGATGATGGCGCAGCCGGCACCCCTCGCGAAAACGTTGGCACGCCAGAAGCCCGCCTTGACAGCCCGTTCCAACCCTGCGCACAAGAATGACGTGCACCGGTTTCCGGCGGTGAAGGCTGCCGGGATGAAAAGGGAACACGATAGGGCGGCTCGATCCGCCTCATTCGTGGCTGCCCCCGCAACTGTGAGCGGCGAGCGTTTCGATCATTCTGGCCACTGGGAAACCGGGAAGGCTGATCGGCATGTTAAGACCCGCGAGCCAGGAGACCTGCCGGCGCACCTGTCGCAACATCGATGCAACGAGGGGTATTTGCATGTCGATCCAGTCCCAGGCCGTCAAGACCACGGCCACGTCGTCCGCTCTGCTGCAGGCCGTGTTTGCCGCCTGCCTCGGCCTGTTCATCGTCGGTTTTGTCGGCTTTTCCCATGCGGAAGCCGTGCACAATGCCGCGCATGATACGCGCCACGCCAACGCCTTCCCCTGCCACTAAGCCAGGGACGTCAACCATGTTCAGATCGATTGTCTTCTCCGCGGTCATCGCGGGGATCGCCAGCGGCATGGCCGTATCCTTGCTGCAGATGGCCGGCACGACGCCGCTCATCATCGCCGCCGAGGCCTATGAGACCGCAGAGCCCGCCGCTGCCGAACCGGCTGCCGCGCCCCACACCCATGCGCCGGGAACCGCCGCGCATGAGCATGCCCATGACCATGCCGCCCCTGTCGCCACCAGTGCCCATTCCCACGATGCGGGCCACGACCACGGCGACGGCTGGGCGCCTGCCGACGGCATCGAGCGCACCGCCTATACCATGGCCGCCAACATCCTGACGGCCATCGGCTATGCGCTGGTGCTCTCCGCAGCGCTCTCGATCGCCCGCCAGACGGGCGCGACGGATAAGAGCGGCTGGCGCACCGGTCTCGCCTTCGGTCTCGCTGGCTTTGCCTCCGTCATGCTGGCGCCGATGCTGGGGCTTCCGCCGGAACTGCCGGGCTCGCCCGCCGCAGAACTTGGCGCCCGCCAGACCTGGTGGATCGCAACCGCGCTTGCCACCGCCGCCGGCATCGCGCTTCTCGCCTTCCGTCGCGAACCGATCGCCGCCGTCTTCGCCGTCCTCTTGATCGCCGCCCCGCATGTGGTCGGCGCGCCGCTGCCGCCGGAGGGCGAACATCCGCTCGCACCGCTCTCCCTCGAACGGCAGTTCATCGTCGCCGCTACCGTCACGAGTTTCCTGTTCTGGGCGCTCGTCGGAAGCTTGAGCGGCGCGCTGTTGCAGCGCTTCGAAAGGGGCGCCGCACCGGCTCGCTGAAAGCCCGGGACCGGACGGATGACCAACCGGTAACGGGCGGCCTGACGGGTTGCCCAACGGGCCGCAGAGTGCAGGGAGGAGAGGCGGTGAGACAGAGATGACCGGACCGGCGGCAGACTGGCGGGACGATCTCGACGCCCTGCGATTTGCCGTGCCCGGCCACGGCGCCCATGCACTCGTCCACCGCCTGGCCTTCCGCGCGCTGGTCGCACATCCCGCAGGCAGCACGGCTCAGAGCCTGCCCGCCGACAACCGATCCGGCAAACCCGCGCAGCCTCCGGCGCCGGACCGGGACGCCTGCCTCACCCTGTTTGCCCGAAAAAACGAAGCCTTCCACGCCGCCGCCCACGCCAAAATCCACCGCCAGTCGATCCCGAGGGGACAAAACCTCCACCTCAACAGCCGCGACATCCGCCGCGCAATGGAGGGCGAGCAGGCCGCCACAAAGGCCAAAGCCTGCCGCGTGCTGGGCGGCTGAGGGCGCGCGCCCCACATCTGCGTCAACATGGCAGGTGTCGTCGCCCGCCTCCTTGCGGTAGTCCTCCCCGCAAACAGCACGTCACCCCGGAACAGGAGTGTTGAAACATGTGGGATTGGTTCCCGATCGTCTTCTTTCCCCTCAAGCTCATCGTGCTCGGCACCGGCATGTTCTTTGCGATCAAATGGCACCATGACCAGGCGAAGAAGAAGTAGCCAAACTCCGTCGTTGGGCTGATAGGTGACGCGCTTGCAATCAGCGGTGGCGCGGTTATCATCCCGCCATGACCACGCTGACCTATCACGGATATACAGCCCGGATCGAATTCGATGGCGAGGATGAAATCTTCGTCGGTCGCATCGCGGGAATTCCCGATGTCATCGGTTTCCATGCCGATACGGTGAAGGGCCTGAAGAAGGCCTTTCACGAAGCGGTGGAGGATTATCTGGCTGCCCGCGAAACGCTTGGATGCTGACCCCGCAAACCCTAATTCGGCAAGCTTATGTTCCGCATCAATCCGGTATTCACCCCGCGCCGGTGTCGAATATTTCGTCATCGCCCCGTAGCGAACCGGGCCCATCGACTTCGTGAACGAAGTGCGGCGATTCCGCGACAGAACCTCATGCTTCAGCGTGAGACAGTGAAACGTTCCAGCTTGGCTAATGTTTGTTGCCCCAGGTCTTCAGCTCCAAAGCCCTTGGCTGTTTGATATTCTGCAGCGGTGCTGAAGACCATCGTGAGTGTCACCTTGGTTGCGCCATCCTGTTCATCCAAGGAAACGACGGCATCGGCATGCTTGGGTCCGTTCTCGCCCCAAAGAAGCGCGTAGCTGATCCGCGCTTCGGGCCACACCTCGCGGTAAAGGTGGTGGTTCGGGAAAACCGTTCCATCCGGCCCGATCATGTCGAAGATCCATTCACCGCCACTGCGCAGGTCAATTTTCCTTGTTCGGCAGGAAAAACCTTCCGGACCCCACCACAGAGGCAATGTTTCCGGGTCCATCCATACGGCCCAAACGACGGATCGCGGCGCCTTGATGATCCGCTGCAGCACCATCGTCCGATCCGCTGCGTTCTCAATATCCAGGGTCATTCCTCACGTCCTTTCATTTTCTCCATCACAAGTCCGTCCAACCGATCGAGCCTTGATTCCCAAAGCGCTTGTTGCTGGTTGAGCCATGCTTGTGCGAGCCCCAGAGCCTCGGGTACAATGGCACAGGTGCGAACCCGCCCATCCTTCGCCGTCGTGATCAGCCCGGCCCCTTCCAGCACTGATAGGTGCCGCATCACAGTTGGCAGCCGCAGTCCTGTTGGCCCGGCAAGGTCGGTCACGCTGACCGGGTGGGCGGCGAGCGTTGTCAACATTGACCGACGCGTCGGATCTGCCAGCGCCTGGAATAATAAGGAAAGAGCGGGATCATGCTTAGCCATATTGCTAACTTAATCGGCTTGGCGAGACATGCAAGATAAACTTTGCCATATGGCTAAGTGTTAAGCGTGCCGTCTTTCAAACTAGCGGCTCATGCCTGATGTCATGACTTTTTGCACATGGCGAAATTCCTACCCGACGCAACCGACTGACGATGCCGGAACATGAGTAGATGGACAAGATTTCAGGGCGGTGGCGGGTTGGCTTGAACGGCCGACACGCGGCGCGCAGTTGCGCCTTCGCCTCCGGTCATCAATGTCCGGATCAAGACTAAATCGGACGATATCGACGAAGGTTTGGATATCGCTTTCACCTTTTGGGAGCCCAACTTCGGATTATCCCCTCCCGGCCCACTCCCACCCCCTACCGAAACTCCGCCCCAAACCCTGCCATCTCCGCCGCGGCCTCCTCCGTCCACAAATCGAGCGCCTTCAAAATCTCCACCGTGAACGTAAACGGTGCGGTGCCCGGGGCGGTGATCACGCCGTGGTCGGAGACGGCCTTCGGCTGGTCGCGGTAAAGCGCTTCGCCGCGATAGGCGGGATAAGCCTGGTGGGCGGCAAGCGCATTGCCGGTATGGGCGACGCTGTTGAGGAGGCCGGTGCCGGCCAGCGCGCTGGCGGCGGCGCAGATGGCGGCGACCGTCTTGCTTTCGCTCCGGAAGGCGGTGGCGAGCGGCACAAGGTCCGGCGCCTTGGCCGTGCCCCAGATCATGCCGCCCGGAATGACGAGCGCATCGAATTCCGTCGGCACAAGATCGCCGTAGGCGCTGTCGGGGGTCACTTTCAGCCCGCCCATCGAGGTGACGGGCGCGCCGTCCGGCGAGGCGGTGACGATTTCGGCGCCGAGAAAGCTGCGGGCGACGGCCGTCAGCATGCCGATCTCCCAATCGGCATAGGCGGGGGTGAGTGCAATCGCGAGGCGGGCCATGACGGGGTTCCTTCGGTCGACCAAGGGGTAGTCAGGCCAGCGGCTGCAGAAAGCGCATGCCGGTCACCGGGCGCGGGATGAAATCCATCTGTTCGTAGAACCGGTGCGCGGCGAAATTGCCGGTGGCGGCCGAGACCGAGAGGAAGTCGCAGCCTTGCGCGCGGGCGCAGTCCCGCGCACGGTTGACGAGATGCTGGCCGATGCCATGGCCACGATGGCCGTCGCGCACGAAAAGATGGTGCAGGTCCATGCCGCGTTTGCCCTCCTGGGCGCGGTAGAGCGGCACGAGAATGGCATATCCCATCAGTCCGTCGCCGCCATCGGCCACCAGCGCCTGGATCCACGGCATCGGGCCGAACAGGTCGCGCTCCAGCGCCTCGGGCGTCATTGCCGATGCATCGCCGTGATGGGCGGCCAGTGCCGCAATCATGTCGTTGAGGTCCGGCAGGTCGCGGGGTTTCGCCACCCGAATATTCACCACGGCCGGGCGCAGAAGGGAGATTTCGGTATCTTCAGGCATTGCGGCATCCTTTTTCAGGTTTCGTGCCGTCAGGTGCCGTCTTCTTACAACAAAGCCGCCTGACGGCGGCTTGTTGACATTGTGATCTGTCGAGCCGCCCGTTACCGGTAGGCCCAAAAATACATGGCAGCGATGGGTGCGTGTACGATCATCATGGCGGCATGCATGCGCCCGATCGGCGGCAGAGTCAAGAGGCGTGTGACGCGGCGCGGCGACGGTGGTAGAGTGGTTACGACAGGAGGTGCGTCATGGTGGTGAAATTGTCGTTGACGCCGGAGGACGAGCAGAGGATTGCGCGGCATCTTTCGACCGGTCGCTTCGAGGATGCAGCCGATCTCGTGCGCCACGGCCTGGCCCTCATCGAGGATCAGGATCGCGAACGTGAGGACTGGTTGGACAACGATGTCCGGCCGCGTCTCACCGACATCGAGAACCGGCCTGAACGCTTTCTGGCTGCGTCGGATGTCTTTGCGGATCTGGCCGAGCGGCACCGGAAGGGCGTTTCGGCTGGCTCATGAGATACCGCGTCGTCATTCACGCGGAGGCGGCGCAGGAGTTGCGCGAGGTTTACGATTATATCGCCGATCGTGCGGGGGCCGAACGGGCATGGAGCTATGTTTCCGGTCTTCAGCAGTTTCTGGAGCGGCTCGCTGATTTTCCGGAGCGGGGAACGGTAAGAGGGGGCGCCTTCAAAGACATGCGTATCATCGGATACCGGCGCAGGATGAGCATCGCGTTTGTGGTCCGGGCGCACACGTTGATGGTGCTGGGCTTTCTGTATGCCGGAAAAGATCTACGACCGGAACGCCTTGCCGCGCGGGCAAAGGATGATCCGCAACAGGGGACATGAGCTCTCGCCCGACTTGGGTACCGCACGGGGGAAGCAAATCCGGGCCCAACTCCCTCAATGCTCGTGCTCGCACAGCCCATGGTCCGAGAGCGCGCGGATCACATAGCAATCCTCCACCGTATGGCCGCCGCAGTGGGAGACGATGCGTTCCAGCTCCGTCTCCAGCCGCTTCAGCTGGTCGATCTTCTGGCGCACTTCGGTGAGATGGGCAGTCGCGATGCGGTCTGCGCCGTCGCACGGCGCGTCCTTGTGGTGGCTGAGCGCAATCAGCTCGCGGATGCGGTCGATCTCGAAGCCGAGGTCGCGGGCGTGGCGGATAAAAGTCAGCCGCTCCACATCCGTGCGGCTGTAGCGCCGCTGGTTGCCCTCGGAGCGTTCCGAGGGTGCCATCAGCCCCATCTGCTCATAGTAGCGGATGGTCGGCACCTTCACGCCCGTCCGCTTCGACACGTCGCCGATCGAGAACATTTTCGAAAACCCTCTTGAACCTCTAGTCACTAGAGGGATTATCTGTGGTGTCACCAGAAAATTGCAAGCGAGAAGGTGACATCATGAGCGCGGGCTGCGGCCATCATCACGGCACATTCGAGGGCCTTTCGGCCGATTACAAACGGCGCCTCTGGGCGGTCATCGCCATCAATGCGGTGATGTTTTTCGTGGAAATGACGGCGGGGCGCATGGCCGGTTCCCAGGCGCTGCAGGCGGATGCGCTGGATTTCTTCGCCGATTCCGTCACCTACGGCATTTCGCTTGCGGTGATCGGCGCGTCCCTGAAGGTGCGCACGCTGGCGGCGGCGGCAAAGGGCCTCAGCCTGTTCCTGATGGGCCTCTTCGTCTTCGGGTCCACCGTCTACCGCGTCTTTGTCACCGGCGTGCCGGAAGCGCCGATCATGGGCGTCATCGGTTTCCTGGCGCTTGCCGCCAACCTGGCAAGCGTGCTGTTGCTGGTCAACTACAAGGATGGCGATGCCAATGTCCGCTCGGTCTGGCTCTGCTCGCGCAATGATGCGATCGGCAATGTGGTCGTCATGATCGCCGCACTCGGCGTCTGGGGCACGGCCACCGCCTGGCCGGATCTGGCGGTCGCCGCCGTCATGGCCGGCCTGTTCCTGACGTCGTCCTTCCAGATCCTGACCCAGTCCTTTGCCGAATGGCGGGCGGGCGGCGCGATCGACCCGGATCTCGATCCGCATGATCACGGGCAGGCGGGGCAGGCTAAGGCCAAAGGCGGCGGTGCGTGCTGCGCGCACGACGGCCAACACGCCGACCATCATCATGGCCACGCCCACTGAGGCGGGCTGCGAGGAACCGGCCGTCCGGCTGGGCTCCTCCTGTCCTGTTGTGTCATCATCAAGGCGGTCCCGGTTCGTACCGGGACCGCCTTGCCGCATGGATTTGCCAAACCCGGTTTGTCCCTGTACAAGATAGGGTACCCCCCTATGGTATTGAGGCTTTCGCATGACGCACACGGTTCGGGACAGGGACAAGCTTTTGACGCGGGTCCGCCGCCTCAAAGGGCAGATGGAGGCGGTGGAGCGTGCGCTTCTGGCGGAAAAACCCTGCGGCGAGGTGCTGCAACTGCTGGCGTCCATCCGCGGAGCGCTCTCGGGCCTCACCGGTGAGGTGATGCACGATCACCTGCACGAACATGTCGTGCATGCGGCAAGCGAGGCCGAGCGCGAGGCGGCCGCTGCGGAACTGGCCGAGGTTTTGCGCACCTATATCCGCTGACAGAACGAAGACGATGCAGCAACACGGAGGAAACCCCATGGAAACCGCCAGCGGGACCGGCCACGGCCATCACGATCACCTTGATGAACACCATCACCACGCCCATACCCACGCCCATGTCTTTCTCGGCGAAAACCACAGCCGGAATGAACGCAAGGTCTGGCTCGTCATCGCCCTGACGGCCGTCACCATGGTGGCGGAAATCGTTGCCGGCACGGTTTATGGCTCCATGGCGCTTCTGGCGGATGGCTGGCACATGTCCACCCATGCCGGCGCCATGCTGATTGCCGCCGGCGCCTATTGGTATGCGCGGCGCGAGGCGCACAATAGCCGCTTCACCTTCGGCACCGGCAAGCTGGGGGATCTCGCCGGTTTTGCGAGCGCCGTGGCGCTGGCGCTGATCGCCCTCCTGATTGCCGTGGAAAGCCTGCTGCGCCTGTATGCGCCGGGTGCCATCGCCTTTGATCAGGCCATCCTGGTGGCGGTGCTCGGGCTTGTCGTCAATCTGGCCAGCGCCTGGCTGCTGAAGGATACGCACCATCACGGGCATCACCATGACGATCACCGGCACAAGGGCGCCCATCATCACGATGGTCATCACGGGCACCACGGGCACCACGGCCATCATGGTCACCATGGCCACCACGCCGGGGCAGACAACAATCTGCGGGCTGCCTATCTGCATGTGCTGGCCGATGCCTTGACCTCGGTGCTTGCCATCGTCGCCCTACTGCTGGGGCGGGCCTATGGTCTCGTCTGGCTCGATCCGGTCATGGGCATTGTCGGCGGTCTGGTCATTGCGCGCTGGTCGTTCAGCCTGATCCGCGACACCTCGCGCGTGCTGCTGGATGCGGTACCCGGCGAAGGGCAATTGACCCGGTCGATCCGCGCGCGTCTGGAAGGGGAGGGGGAAAGGATCACCGATCTGCACGTCTGGCAGGTGGGGCCCGGCCATCACGCGGCCATCGTCTCGTTGGTGACAGAGAGGCCGCAGCCGCCGGAGGCTTACAAGCAAAAGATTGCCGACCTGAAAGGTCTCTCGCATGTGACGATGGAGGTCACGCCAGCCTGACGCGGCGATGGGTCAGGCCTCGATGGATCAGGGTCGAGGGGTCAGAATTCGGAGTAGATGTCTTCCACCTGCGCGATGGAGGAGGCGCGGGATTCGCTGGCGTCGTGACGGTCGCCTTCGACGGCCCAGAGCGCATTGGCGAGCGAGGACGACAGAAGCGTGCTGCTGCCGGTGATGGCGCCGTCGCTGTAACGGCGGCCTTCACTGGTCGAGGGCACGTTTTCTTCTGCCTTGCGGTCCAGTGTATATGGCTTTGCGGGGTAACCGTAGCCACTCAGTCGGCTTTCAATCTGCATGGCGCTGGCTCATGATTCTGAAGGTATTAAACCTTCATTAACCATTGAAGCTTGCGCGAGGCTTGCGGCTTTGCCGTAGTCCGGGTTTTTGGGCGTTGACACGCGCGCCGTTATCGCGGTTGTCGCTGCTTTGCGCCGCGGCGCGTGTCGTAAAGCCACGTGAAAACCTGCCGACCAGTTGACCGGCAAAGGGTTAACACTCTCTTTCAGTCGGCTTGCGAAAAGAGGCGGGAATGCACGGCCTCAAGCCGCTCGCGGTCCTCCTCAAAGGACAATGCGGCCGTCGCCCGTCCGAGCGCAGAGCGTGCTATCCGGCGGCAGGCCGCCCGGTCGTCGATCCCGGCAGCGGCAATCGCCGCCAGTGATTTCTGCAGGCGGATCGCCACCTCCACCTGGCCGGCGCCGTCCCGCGAGATCGGCATGAAGGCGGCATCGAGCAGTTCCTCGTCGGAAAGTGGCGCCACATAGACCCTGTCGTGCCGCACCGGCGCCGGTTCGCTGTGAGGCGCCTGCGCCAGAAGCCTCGTGATGGTCGCCAGAACGTCGATCGCCGTGCCGGGATCGTTGATGCCGGGCGACAGCGCCTTGGAGGCGATTTCCGACAGCGTGATCAGGCCAAACCGCGGATCCTGGTCGAAGGAGCGGCGATCGCCGATCGAAAAGGCGGCCCGCAGGCTTGCGACAGACTCGGGCGACAGCGTCTGCCCGTGATCCTTCAGCACCAGATGCGCGATGGGCTCGGACGGGTCGCACTGGCTGCCAGGCCGGCGGGTGACGTGGATCGTCGCATCGAGTTGTTCCGCCAGCCGGCCGATCGATGCCATGTCGAGATACTGCACATAGCCCACCGTGTCATGCAGGATGTCGATGGCCCCGGCCGGCGGTGCCTGCCAGGCCCGGGCTCCGAGGCTCGGGTCCCTGCGGTGGGCGGAAAGCGCCCCGCTTGCGGCATCCTCCACCCGTGAAATGGTCTCGCCGACGCGGCCAAGCCCCGCCAGATGGTCGATCCAGCGCAGCAGCGTCACAACGATCAGCGCCACCATCAAAAGGGTGGAGAGAAACAGGAGAAAACGCCCGCGCTCGCCGTAAAGCTCGGTATTGAGCGCAATCAGGCCGATCAGCGAAAACAGGAAGGAGCCGAGAAAGGTGGAGAGCGCCCGTTGCGCCGTGCGGTCTTCCAGAAGCAGGCTTGTGGCGCGCGGCGTGGCGCTGTTGGCCGCAGCACTGGTGGCCGACACCAGCGTGGTCAGCGAAAAGGTCGTCACCGCCAGCATGCTGGAGGCAATGATGGTGAGGATCGAATCCACCGATTTCGCACCAAAGGTGCGCGGCAGATCCTCCGGCAGGTAGGGCGCAAGCCAGATGGCGGCGAGCGCCGTTGCAATGCCGAACAGGCAATACAGCGTGGCGGTAAACCACAACCGCCGCATCATCTGCTTCAGAAACCAGATCTGGTTGGAAAACATAAAGACTCCCGGCCCGAACTCCCGTTTAATATTGCCGGGTTCGTCAGAACGGCAAGCCGTTGCGACGGGCCGGCGTGATGCGGCCCGATAAAATGTCGCAGGGGATCATTCTTCTCGCGGGATGACGCTGGAACACGGCTGTGGCAAGGCTGTGGGATGACGACACGCGACACCTGCCCGCCCGGCCTGCTGCAGAAGGGCCTGACCATAGTCCTTCTGGGCTATGCGCTGGCGATTCAGCTGTTCGTCGGCGCCTATTTCCAGCAGAAGATGGTGGTCGCGGCACTCGATAGCGAGGCCGTCATCTGTTCCAGCATGTCCGGCCTCGCTATCGGCGCCCATCCCGCCGATGACCCTGCCGGTGATCAGGGCAAGGCGCATTGTCTGGCCCTCTGCCAGCTCGCCTGCGGTTCCGGCCCGGCGCTGGCCGCTGTCCTGCGCGACCTGCCGTCCCATCAGCCGGCCAGCCAGTCCGTTCCCTTTGCCACGGCTAGCGCGCGTGCGGCGGTCTCGACGCTCTACGACACGCCGCAGGCCCGCGGTCCTCCCTTGATCTCCCGCACGCTGTAACCGCCGGCTGGTGAGACACCAGCGGCACCACATCCGTGATCTTCGGAGATCTTTTCCATGTTGTCTTTTTATCGTGGCGGCGTCTGCTGCCCGCCCGCGCCTGACTGCGCCCGTCTTTTCCGCACCCTTCCGTGCCGCACCCTCTCGTCGCGCGGAGGCCGCTCATGAGCCGGTCCGCCCCGTCCAAGCCGTTCCTCAGTCCTGAAATGCGGGCCTTCCTCACCCGGCTGCATTTCTACATCGGCCTCTTCGTCGGGCCGTTCATCTTCGTGGCGGCCCTGTCCGGCACGCTCTATGTGCTGACCCCTCAACTCGAAAACTACGTCTTCCGGGACTATCTGACCGGCGCCACCGGCGAGGCCCAGAGCCTGGAGCGGCAGGTGAATGCGGCGCGCACGTATCTCGGGCCGGATGCCTCCCTGTTTGCCGTCCGCCCGGCACCGAGACCCGGCGATACCACGCGGGTGATGTTTGCCGACCCGACGCTCGGCGAATCCGAAACGCGCGCCGTCTTCGTCGATCCGGTGACGCTCGCCGTGAAGGGGGATCTGGTGGTCTATGGCACGAGCGGTATCCTGCCTCTGCGCCTCACCATCGACCTCTTCCACCGTCATCTGCTGCTCGGCGCCATCGGCCGCAACTACAGTGAACTCGCCGCCTCCTGGCTGTGGATCGCCACACTCGGCGGCGTCACGCTCTGGGCCTTGCGGCGCCGCTTCGATGCGGCACGCACGAAGAGGACGCCAGAGGCCGGCGCCCGCCGAATGCACACGACCCTCGGCCTGTGGCTGGCGGCGGGACTTCTCTTCCTCTCGGCGACCGGGCTCACCTGGTCGAAATATGCCGGCGATAACATCGATGCACTGCGCCAGTCGCTGAACTGGATCACGCCCTCGGTGTCGCTGAAGCTGGACGCCGCCGTGCTGACTGCCGACCCGCATGCCGGCCACGCCGATCATGCCGCCCATGCCGATCACATGAAGGCGACGATGCCGGCGCCGACCCCCGGCCTGCCTGATCCGGCGACCCTGATGGATCCGGTTCTTGCGACCGCAAAGGCGGCCGGCATTAATTCGCCGATGGTGGAGATCCGCCCCTCGAAATCCGCCGACAAGGCCTGGATGGTGCGCGAATACGACCGGTCCACCCCGACGGAGGTGGATACGATCGCGATTGACCCGGCCAGCATGACGGTGACGAGCCGGGCCGATTTCGACACCTTCACGATCATTCCGAAGCTGATCCGCTGGGGCATCGATATCCACATGGGCATCAAGTTCGGCCTCATCAACCAGATCGTCATGGCGGTGATCGGCAGCGCGCTCTGTGTCTCGATCGTCTACGGCTATGTGCTCTGGTGGAAGCGCCGCCCGGCACCGGGGGCACCGGCCCGCACGCTCATCCAGTCCTGGCTCTATCTCGGGACCCTCAGCAAGCTTTGCGTCCTTGCGGTGGCGCTCGCCCTCGGTCTCGCGCTCCCGGTCATGGGCTTGAGCCTGATCGCCTTCGTGCTGATCGACGGCATACGCTGGCGGCTGGACAAGGTCCGTCACGCCACCCGCCGTCCGCGCACCGCCCCGGCGGAGTGAGCGGCGGAGGTTTCTACACGCAAAGCTCTTGCGACGGAGATTCGGGCAACTGGGTCGCCGTCGCACCCCGCGGTGGGTTGTGCCACAGCGTGAGGCGGGGTGGAGCTTCAGGCGCCGGCGGCCGTCGCTCTATTCTGCCGCATCCGATGCTGGAACGACCGTAAACTTCAGGCCCAACGCCTTGGCAACGCCCAAAAGGGTGGACAGTTTCGGATCACCTTTTTCGCTCAGCGCCTTGTAGAGCGCCTCGCGGGTCACGCCCGCTTCCCGGGCGATCCCCGTCATGCCCCGCGCCTTGGCAATGACGCCGAAGGCATGGGCGATATAGGCGCAATCGCCGGTCTCCAGAGCATCGCTCAACAGCAGCGCCTGGCTGTCGACCGTCTCGAAGAACTCGCTCGCTTCGAAGGGAATGGGTTCGACTGTCATGGTACATCCTCCGCCAGCCTTTTCGCCTGCGCGATGTCTCTGGCCTGGCTCGACTTGTCTCCGCCGCACAGCAGAATGATCAAGCGCGTGCCGCGCTTGACGAAATAGACCCGATAGCCCGGGCCATAATCGATGCGCAGCTCGCCGATGCCGTCAAAGAACTTGGCATCTCCCATCAGACCGGCCTCAAGACGCACCAGCCGCATGGCAATGCGCACCTGCGCTGCCCGATCTCTCAGGCTCCTGAGCCATCGCACAAAATCCGGATGTTGGCGGACCTCGATCATCTGTGAACTGTAGTTCACAGATGATCCTTGTCAATGCCTCACATCTTCCCCGCCACCTTGGTCGCGAACGCATATTCGAAGGCGATTTCTTCCAGTCGCTGGAACCGGCCGGACTTGCCGCCTTGAGGGCACTGGCCCGTTTGGCCGGAAAGACCACGTCACCCGCCAAGGCGGCTGCGGCACGCGCCAACGGATCAAATGGCGGGCGGCCGCGAAAGCTGGCGAGCGGGTGAGGGGAAGGGCGGGGCATCGCCCTTAGTTGCTGGCATCTCGTAATCGGATAGAGGGAAGAATTGCGCAATTCTTCTTGTCATGCGTGTGCTCCCTCAGCTATCTGTTGATGGGGTGGGGAACAGCAAGGTTGCCAATGTATCCAGGTGCCGAGCGGCAAATCAGAGGGAATCTGGAACTTCTCGCACGCGGGGGCAGGGCGCCGCTGATCTCGGTCGGATATTTTTCGGCGAGACAGTTTGAGGACATCAATTTTGCAAGACTTGATGCAGATCTTCATCCACTCGGCCAGAATGAAATCGTGTTTATCGGGCGACATCTTTATGTGAGCCCCCATCGCGACGGCTATTCCATCGATGATATGATCGAGCAGATCCGGCACGCGCTCGCGGAAGAAGCGATAGCAATCATAACGGCGAAGATGTCGTGTCTGCGTAACCTGCGTGGTCGGCAGGATCGTTGGGGGAACACGATCTACGATCAGGCTGTCTCCGAGATGACGGCCAGAAAGCCGCGCGCTGAGCTATTTTCGGTCATTCCCAAGGGCGACACTCTCCAGCCGAAAAACCAAAGCCCACCATGAGGTGGGCTCCAGTTGTTGAGCGATCCCGGGTAACCAATGGTCCGGCGCCCTCGCTCAAAAGAGAATATGATGCTGGTCGCCGAACTTGTCAACAAACGCGCCGCCTCACATCTTCCCCGCCACCTTGATCGCGAACGCATATTCGAAGGCGATTTCCTCCAGCCGCTGGAAGCGGCCGGACTTGCCGCCGTGGCCGGCGGCCATGTTGGTCTTCAGGAGATAGGGACCTGCCTCAGGTGCCGTGTCGCGCAACCGGGCGATCCACTTGGTTGGCTCCCAGTAGGTGACGCGCGGGTCGGTGAGGCCGGAGATGGCGAGAATCGGCGGATAGGGTTTGTCGCCGACATTGTCATAGGGCGAATAGGCGGCGATCCAGCGATATTCCTCTTCCGACTCGAGCGGATTGCCCCATTCCGGCCATTCCGGCGGGGTGAGCGGCAGGGTATCGTCCAGCATGGTGTTCAAGACGTCGACAAACGGCACCGCGGCGATGATGCCGGCAAACTTTTCCGGCGCCATGTTGGCGATCGCCCCCATCAGCATCCCGCCGGCAGACCCGCCCTCGGCAATGATGTTGTCGTAGGAGGTGACCCCTTCCTTCACCAGATGGTCGGCGGCGGCGATGAAGTCCTTGAAGGTGTTTTGCTTGCCTTCCATCTTGCCGTCTTCGTACCAGGCAAAACCCTTGTCCTTGCCGCCGCGGACATGGGCGATGGCGTACACAAAACCGCGATCGGCGAGCGACAGCGTATTGGTGGAAAACGAGGCGGGGATCGTCACGCCATAGGCGCCGTAACCGTAGAGCAGGCAGGGCGCCGAGCCGTCGAGCTTGGTGTCGCGGCGGTAGAGCAGCGAGACCGGCACCAGTTCGCCGTCCTGCGCGGGCGCCATCACCCGGCGCGTCACGTAGTCGTCCGGGTTATGGCCGGAGGGCACTTCCTGCGTCTTCAACAGCACCCGTTCGCGCGTCGCCATGTTGTAGTCGAAGAGCTGGCTCGGCGTCGTCATCGAGGAATAGGAGAAGCGGATGACGTCGGTGTCATATTCCGCCGCCCCCTGAAGCCCCAGCGAATAGGCCTCTTCGGCAAAGGCGATCGCATGTTGCTCGCCGCTTGCGCGGTCCATGATCACGATGCGCGGCAGGCCCTCGCGGCGTTCCAGCCAGATCAGATGGCGCGCATAGGCGGCATGCGAGAGGATGAGACGGCCCGGCTCGTGCGGCACCACGTCCACCCAATTCGCCTTGCCCGGGCGATCGAAGGGAGCGGCCATGATCTTGAAATCCTTGGCGCCGCCATCATTGGTCAGGATGTAGAAGATATCGCCGCCCTCGGTCATGGAATATTCCACGCCCTCTTCGCGCTCCGCTACCAGTTTAGGTTCGGCGGTCAGGTCCCTGGTCGAGAGGATGCGGTATTCTGAGGTCTCGTGGTCGTGGATGTCGATATAGATCACGTCGTCCAGCAGCGAGCCGCCGACACCCATGAAGAAGCCCGGGTCCTTCTCCTCGTAGACCAGCCGGTCGGCCGATTGCGGCTGACCGACAATGTGGTGGAAGACTTTGGACGGGCGGTGGTTTTCGTCCTGCAGCGTGTAGAAGAAACTCTTGCCGTCCGGCGCCCAGACGCCGCCGCCGGCGGTGTTCTCGATCACGTCGGAAAGATCCTCACCGGTTTCGAGATTGCGCACGCGAAGGGTGAAATATTCCGAGCCCTTGTCGTCATAACCCCAGATGCCGTGGCTGTGGTCGCTGCAATGGTCGATTCCGGCAAGCCGGAAATAGTCCTTGCCCTCGGCTTCCCGGTCGCCGTCGAGCAGGAGGTGTCTGTCGCCGCCGTCGCGCGGGGTGCGGAAATAATGCGCCTGCTCGCCGCCGGTGACGAACAGCGTGCCATAGGCAAACGCGCCGTCCTTCACCGGAACGGAGCTGTCATCCTCCTTGATGCGCCCCTTCATTTCGGCAAACAGGGCCTTCTGCAGGTCGGCCGTGTCACCAAGGGCGGCTTCCATGTAGGCGTTTTCCGCCTCCAGATGCGCCCGGATCTCCGGATCGAGGATCGACGGGTCCTTGAACATTGCCTGCCAGTTGTCGGCGCGCAGCCAGGCGTAATCATCCGTGCGGGTTATCCCGTGGCGGGTATCGCTGAAGGCAACCTTCTTGGCGTTCGGTGGGGTAGGGAGGTTCTGGAAAACGGCTTTGGTTCGGGCCAAGGGTGAACTCCGGCATCAGGGGAAGGAGTGCCAGAGATAGGCCGGGGCGCGGGCGAGAACAAGCCCGGTCGGAGGGGGATGCCGGTGCCTACTTCTCTTTCGACCGCTGGCCGGGCAGCACGCCATCGCGCCAGCTCTGCCAGTAGACAAAGCCAATGGCCATCGCGACTCCAATCACGGGCAGGGAAATCAGGATGATGGTCTCGATCACTGGCTTAATCCTTTCAGGATCACGCTGCCGACCCAATGTAATGCGATGCCCAGGACAAAGCAACCAAGCGGAGTGAGAGCCAACCAAATGGGGCTGATCTCCGCGCTCATATCGCCGTAGATCATCCGCGTGACCGGCGTGAACACCCCGATCAGCATCACCCCGATGCCGATCCCGTTCAAAAAGGTTGCGCGCAGCTTCACCTGCTCCTTGCGCGCGTCCGACAGAGGCCGAGGTGCGGCGGTTGCCTCGCCGTCGCCGATCGTCATGGTGCGTGCCTCATCCGCATGCCGTCCCCCGAGCCGTGATCACATTTCATCCTATTCCCGCAATGGTAGGTGGTCAATTTGATACACCTCCCCTAGTTTCCGCCCCGTCCGAGTCACATTGGATGGACATGACATGACACTGAGACCTTCGACCGCCGCCGCCTGCCTTGCGCTGATGGCGGCTTTTCCCGCCCATGCGCTCGACAGCAGCATCGTTCAGCAGCTCGACCGCCTGACGCCCGAGGAGCGGCGCGAGCAGCGTTGCGACATCGAGGCCATGCGCCGCATTGCCAAGCAGGAGGGGGATTTCCGCCCCGACAAGGTGATTGCCTACACCTTTGGCGATACCGTGGAAGCGGGCGATCTCTTCAAGGCACCGGGCGCCGTCTTTCGCAGCAAGGGCGAATGGTACCGGCTGAAATACAAGTGCAAGACGGCCGAGGACGGCCTGACGATCCAGTCCTTCGACTACAAGGTTGGCACCAAGGTGCCGCGCGACGAGTGGTCGGAATATTATCTCTACGAATGACGACAAACGTCCCGGCTCTCGAAGCCGGGACCTTCATCCCGGCAGTTGCGGCATCGTCCGGCGCTCGGGGAAAAGCTCCTGCGCAATCGTCATGACGATCAGCGACAAAGGCAGCGCCAGCATCGCGCCGACCGCCCCCCACATCCAGGTCCAGAACAGGATGGCGATGAAGACGAGGAAGGGGTTGATCTCCCACTGCCGCCCCATCACCGCGGGAAACAAAAGGTTCTCCATGATCAGGTGAACGAGGAAGAAGACGGTTGCCGGCAAAAGCGCGATCAGGAGCGCATCGTGGGTCAGGACACCGGCCACCGCGACGGAAAACGTCATCAGCGTGATCCCGAGGAAAGGAATGAAGCTGGAGAGAAAGGCGAAAACGCCCCAGAGCACCGGCATCGGCAGCCCGCCCAGATAGGCGATCACCGCCATGATCACGCCGAGCCCCAGATACATCAGGCTGGCGGTGGCGAAATAATAGCCGAGCACTTCCTCGATCGCATTCATGATGCGGATCGACAGCAGGCGCTGGCGGCGGCTCGGAAAGGCCATGATCAGGGTGCGGCGCAGCCGCAGCCGGCCATAGAGGAACAGCAGCAGGCCGGCAAAGAAGATGAGGCCCTGCACGATCGCCGGCGTCAGGCTGCCGGATAGAACGCTGAGCACGCTCCCGCTGTTTTCAACGAGCTTCTCCATCGTCATCGGCGCCGCCTCGAAGGTGGAGGGGCTGATGTTCAGCCAGTGATGGCGTTCGAGAAACGGCGTCACCTTTCCGACGATCTGCTCCAGCACGCGCGGTCCGTCATTGACCAGCATCGCCAAGGGCTCGGCGAGCGCATTGATCAGCAGGAAGACGGCCAGCATGACGAGCGAGGAGAGGATGATCGCGATGCCGAAGCGCGGAATGCCGATCTCGCCCATCCGGTCGGCCACCATGCCCAGAATCATGCCGACGACGAGCGCCAGCGTCAGCGGCTTCAACAGCAGGCCGAGCTGTTCGACGATGGCCATGCTGGCGATCAGGAACAGGCCAATGACGGCCCAGGCCTTGGCGACTTCCAGCGCCTCGCGGCCCAGCGGCAAAAACTCGGTCGCGTCGCCATACACGGCCACTTCGTCCTGCCGCGCCGCCTCGTGTTCGATGGTGCGGCGTTTGCTGCGCAGGGTGCGGGCGCTGGTGGTGGACATGAAAGGTTGTTCTCCTGATCGACGCCATCAACGTGCCAGAAGACAGAGGGTTCCAAGCCCGCCAGCAGGCCTTAAGCGAGGAGCGTCAGGCCCATGCCCCAGGGGTCGCGCAGCGACCATCCCTCGCTTGTGCGGGTGGTCGCGATCTCCTGTCGGTCGAGAGCGGCCAGTGCTGCCTGAAGGTCGCCTTCGGCGTTGAATTTCAGCCGGTAATCGGCAAGACCGGTCATGCCGGTCTGGCGGGCCTGCGCCCCGCGGCTGTTCCAGATATTGGCGGCGACATGGTGATGATAACCGCCCGTCGCAAAAAAGCTCGCGCCCGGATACCGCGCCATCACCTTCAGCCCCAGCACATCGCGGAAGAAGGCATCCGCCTGCGCAACCTCGCCCACCTGCAGATGGATGTGGCCGAGTGCCGTCCCCTCTGCCATGCCTTCGAACCGCTGCTTGGGCGCGCTGTCATAGAGCGCCTGCAGGTTAAGCCGCTCGGTCGCCATCTCCACGGTCCCGTCGTCGTGATAGGTCCACTCGGAAGGCTGCCGGTCGCGGTAGATCTCGATGCCGTTGCCTTCCGGATCGGAGAGGTAGATCGCCTCGCTGACGAGGTGATCGGACGCGCCGTCGAGCTGGACACCGGCATGCACGGCATGCGCCAGCCAGGCGGCCAGCGCCGGCCGGTCCGGCACCAGGAAGGCGTTGTGAAACAGACCCGCGGCACGGCGCGGTGCCCGCGAGACGGTGGTGCCGGTCGTGAGCGTCAGAAGCGGCACGCCCGCGACGCCAAGCACCACGCCGCTGAGAGCGCTTTCCAGCACCGACAATCCGATGATCTCGCGGTAGAACCGCACCACCCGGTCGAGATCCTGCACCACGAGGTGAGCCGAGGCGACATGGGCGGGCCGTGTCAGCGCAAAGGCGGGGGAAGGGGTGTCTGCCATCATCTCAGCTTTCGGTGAACAGGGGTTAACGTCCATATAGGCGTGCGCGCGCGTTCAACAAAGCTGTCGAAACGGCGAAACAATGTTCGCAATTCTGAAACAATCTCGCGGCGGCCGGATCGCAACGGGAATTTGACTTCCCTCAAGGCGCCGCCACCGCAACGGGTGAAGAGTGGCCCCATCAGCACATTGGGAGCCAGATCATGTACAAGTGCATCACCGTTGCCGTCGATATTGCCCAGTTGGATAAGGGAGAGCGCCTGCTTGCCAAGGCGGCGAGCCTTCTCGATACGGAAGGCAGGCTCGTCATCGTCAATGTCGTCGAGGAGGTGCCGGGCTATCTCACCATCGACATCCCGATGGATCTGATGGGCCAGGCGCGGGCCGATGCCAACGCCAAGCTTGGCGCCCTGCGCGACAAGCTCGCGGTTGATGCGACGATCGAGATCCGCCAGGGCGGTCCGGCGCACGAAATCCTCGCCGCCGCCGAAGCCAACAAGGCCGATCTCATCATGCTCGCTTCGCATGTGCCGGATTTCTCCAATTATTTCATCGGCGCCACCGCCGACCGTGTGGTGCGCCATGCCAAGTGCTCGGTCCTGGTGGATCGTTGAGGGCAAGGCCAGGGAGACGCGCCATGCAGCAAACCATTGATGTCGGCCATTACGCCAGGATCCTTAACGCCCGGCGCGCCGAACTCACCACGCGCCTGGAACGCATCGAGACCGATCTCGACCAGCCGCGCAATGCAGATGACGACGACCGCGCCATCGAACGCAACAATGACGAGGTGCTGGAAAGCCTGGGCGGGGCCGGACAGAAGGAACTCGTGGCGATCGAGGCGGCGCTGGAGCGCATTGCCCACGGCACCTATGGCGATTGCGCCAAATGCGGCGAACCGATTGCAAAGGAACGGCTGGACGCCGTGCCGCATGCCGCACTCTGTGCCGATTGCGCCTCGTCTTGAACCGTCTCCGGTCCCTCCTTGCCTGTCGCCCTGGCCCGGTGGCCGCGACAGGCAAGGACTTGCCGGTGGCCGTTGAACGATCCTTAAACGATCACAATGCAATGTGATGGGAGAAGTGCCGGCTCAAAGGTTGCGTCTTGCTCCCCCAGACGGCATTCTTGCAGCCAATGAAACCGTCTCCGCCGACCTTTTGCATTGAGTGATCTCGCATGACCGACCTGTTCCGCTTCGGCAGGACCTATGATTTCCACGAGATCGTCGCCGATGGCGTCATCCACGGCATTGGCATCGTGTTGGCGCTGATCGGCGTGACCGCGCTTATTGTCTATGCCACCATCTTTTCGAGCCATGGGGAATTGGCTGCCGCCTGGGTCTATGGCATCGGGCTGGTGCTTTGTCTCGCCACCTCGTTCACCTACAACATCTGGCCGCATTCGAAGACGAAATGGATCTTGCGCCGTTTCGACCATTCGGCGATCTACGTTCTGATCGCGGCGACCTACACGCCCTTCCTGCAGCGCGGTGCCTCCGACCCGATGATTCTGTCGATGCTGGTCTTCGTCTGGGCCATGGCGGTGATCGGGATTACGCTGAAATGCCTGTTTCCCGGCCGCTACGATCGTCTCGCCATCCTGCTTTATCTCGGCATGGGCTGGAGCGGCGTCGTGGTGGTGCCGCATCTCTCCGAACTTTTGCCGTCAATCACCCTCTGGCTGATCGTCATCGGCGGCATCATCTATTCGCTCGGCGTCATCTTCCACGTCTGGGAACGCCTGCGCTTCCAGAACGCCATCTGGCACGGCTTCGTCATCGCCGCCGCCGCCGTGCATTATTCGGCCGTGATGACCTGTTTCAGCCTGTCGGGCGGGGTGTGAGTTAACCGATTTCGTGGATCAGTCTGACGCAAACTGCGTTGCGTGCAGCCGCTCCATCTCGCGGTCGAATCGTGCCCACAGCGCCACGCCTTCCTCGCCCAGCATGTCGCTGCCGCGCTGGAAGCGGTTTTCCTCGTGAACCGCGTCGAGCGGGTCCCGCCAGGGAAAAGTCGCCGTTGCCTCAAGCGTCGCGATTGTCGCTTCCAGCTTATCACGGAGTTCCTGGCGCTGTTGTTCCGACAGCGTATTGCGTTCAGCGGTGTCTTGGGCGAATAAGTCTGCTTGTATCGGGCGCATGATGTCGTCAATTTACGCCTTCGCTTCCGTCCCGGCAATGACGCGGAAGTGGAAAAAGGGGGGATAATGGCGAACAACTGGCGCAGAGACAGACTTCCGGACATCGTTCGCTCCATGGCGTCAAGGCCAAGGCACGAGGCCCTGCGCGGGCTTGTTACGGATCTGCTGCGCGATGGTTTTGGCGCCCGGTTCAGCGAACTGGAGCACGAACGATATCTCGTCGATAACAGCGGTCGCATCGACGTGGCCTGGGGCGCCACGGTGATCGAGTTGAAAAGCGACCTTCGGCGCGAAGAGCGCGATGTCGTCGCGCGCATGCCCGATTATCTGGCGGATGCGGCCCGCAGCAGCGGACCTGGCCGCACGACGGTTGGCCTTGCCACCGATGGCGCAACGCTGATCGCCTACCGGCTCGATCGCGGCGCCCTGTCGCAGATCGGTCGCTACGAAGTCGATGTCCAGCATCCGGACCGGCTGCTGAGCTGGCTTGAGCCGCTTTTGTCTCCTGTTCCCGAGGCGATGCCCACCCCGATTGCCGTCGCGCTCGCGTTCGGTCGCTACAGCCTGGCTTTCGGCCGCGCCCATGGAGAGCTTCAGCGCCTGTGGGCGGAAGTCGGCGCCAATCCTGAAGTGCGGCTGAAGCGCGACCTGTGGGATGGCCTGTTGCGTCAGGTCTACGGCGATGACGTCGGCAGTGATGCGCTGTTTCTCCAGCACACCTATCTGACGATCCTGGTGAAGGCGATCGCCGCGCGTGTGCTTGATTTGGAAATCGACGATCCGGCAGAGATGCTGTCGGGCCGGCTTTTGGCCAACGAAGGCATTGTCGGCGCCGTCGAGGCGGATTTCTTCGACTGGCCGCTGCTTGCGGCAGGCGGCGATGAACTGGTGCGCACGCTGGCGGCCGAGACGCGGCGTTTTCGCCTGCGCGATGTCGAAGTCGATGTTCTGAAAAGCCTTTACGAAAGCCTGATCGATCCCGACGAACGCCATGATCTCGGCGAATATTACACGCCGGACTGGCTGGCGGCGCGCGTCGTTTCGGCGGCTATCTCGCGCCCGCTGGAGCAACGGGTGCTCGACCCGTCCTGCGGATCAGGCACTTTTCTGTTCCACGCGCTGCGCCGGCTGATTGCGACGGGCCGGGAGGAAGGCCTGCCGCCCGCCGAGATTGTCGCCGCCTGCGCCGACCGTGTCTTCGGCATCGACGTGCATCCCGTCGCGGTGGCACTCGCGCGCGTCACCTGGCTCCTGGCGCTTGGCGATCTGGTGCAGGACCGACCGCCGGTGCTGACCGTGCCGGTCTATATGGGCGATTCCATGCAGTGGAACCTCCGGCCGCTTGGAACCTCCGCTGAAGTGCTGGTCGATGTGCCGCCCAATGATCCGCCCTTGCGGATTCCCGCCGGTCTTGCGAGCGATCTCGGCTTGTTCGAGCAGGCGCTGGACGAGCTGAACCGCGGGCTCAATACGCTGGCCGAGCCGGAAGCGGTGCGCGATGCGATTGCCCGCGCCGGCGCCATGGCGGAAGATGCCGCCATGCTGGGCCGCACCTTTGCTCAGCTGAAGCAGCTCTTTCTCGATGGTCGCAACCACATCTGGACCTTTGTCCTGCGCAACCTTCTGCGGCCGGTCTGGCTGTCGCATCCGGACCATCGCGCCGATGTGCTGATCGGCAATCCACCCTGGATCGTCTATCGCCACCTGAGTGCGGAGATGAAGGACCGCCTGCGCGAAGCGCTGCAAAGCTATGGGCTCTGGGTCGGCGGACCTCTCGCCACGCATCAGGATATGTTCGCCCTGTTCTGGGCGCGCGGCGCCGAACGTTATCTCAGCGAAGGCGGACGCCTGGCGCTGGTCCTGCCCTATGCGGCGCTCAACGCGCCGGTCTTCGCCGGCATGCGCAATGGCGGTCTGCAGCGCGTCAAGGTGGCGGTCACGGGCGCCTGGGGGCTGGAACGGGTCTGGCCGATCTTCGGGGCACAGTCCGGCAGCAGCACGACCAGCACCTGCGTTCTGTTTGGCGAGCGCGATAGCGACGCGCCATTACCGGCAGAGTTTGATCGTTGGGTGGGTATTCTCAAACGACGGGACGCCACCGAGCCGGAGGCGGCGGAGGCTCTCCAGCATATCAATGCAGCATGGCCAAGACCCCGAACACTGATTGCCGCTTCGCCCTACCGGGCGCGGTTCCGACAGGGTGCGACGCTGACGCCGCGCCGGTTCTTTATCGTGGAGACGGCCAACACAGGACGCCTTGGCAGCCGTCGTGACGCACCGCGCGTGCGGGGCCGCATCGGCAATCTCGACAAAAAGCCCTGGACGGATGTGACGCCGCCGGAGGGGCCGATCGAGCGCCAGTTCCTGCGCCGCATCGCACTTGGCGAATCCGTTGCGCCCTACCGGATCCTTGATCTCGTGACGGGTGTGGTGCCGATGGAGGATGGCACGATCCTGACGGCCGCCAGCGCGGACGGGCGTGGATATCGCGGTCTGTCTGGTTGGCTTCGCGATGCTGAAGGGAAATGGAACGAACACAGCAATAAGGACGGCAAGGGCCATGCTCGCATGTCCCTTGCTGAGCGTCTGGATGCGATGGGAATGCTTCGTGCCCAATCGAGTCGGACGTCCATACGAGTTCTCTATACAAAAGCAGGAACGCGACTAAGTGCCTGCTGGATAAAGGAAGACGACGTCATTATCGATCATAAGGCCTATTGGTCAGCCGCACACTCGCTCGAAGAAGCCGCCTACATCACAGCGATCCTGAACACGAAGGTCGTCCTCGATCGCGTGAAGGACCTGCAGCCGGTCGGTCAAAGAGACCCGCGTGATTTCGACAACCTCGTCTGGACCCTCCCCATCCCGGAATATGATCCGACGGAAGCCCTGCACGTCGATCTCGCGGCGGCGGCTTTGCATGCGCACGCCGTCGCCGCGCGGGTGACGCTGCCGGACGAGGCTTATTTCACCACCAAGCGCGGCTTGATCCGCGAGGCTCTGGTGGCCGATGGTGTGGCGGAAACCATCGAACGCCTGGTGGATGCCCTGCTGCCGCTTTGATCAGCGCTCCGGCCGGTCCATCGATCAGCGTCCGGGAGAGGCCGCCCCTCGAAAAACAATCCGGGAACACTCGTCTACCCTTTCGGTTGGTCACACAGCACCCATTAGAAAGGAAAACCCATGGCGAAGCTTGCGGATGAATTTGTCGAGGCGTTGAAGCGGCTGGAACGGAAGGGCGAGGTCGAGGCCGTTCTCGCGCTGTTCCACGAGGATGCGATCGTGTCCAACCCGATCCTGTCGGGCGAGGGGAAGGGCGGTGATGAGCCCGCCCGCTTCTGGCGCGATTATCATGCAAGCTTCGATGAGATCACCTCCGAGTTCCGTGCCGTGGCCGAAGAGGCCGGCACCGCCTTCCTCGAATGGGAAAGCCGGGGTCAGATCGATGGCAAGCCCTTCCGGTATGGCGGCGTCTCGGTGCTGGAGGAAAAGGACGGCAAGATCACCGCCTTCCGCACCTATTTCGATCCGAGCCAGCTGCCCGCGGTCGACCGGACGACCGATGACCGAAGCGAGCTCGACCGCGCCCAGGAGGAACTGGCCGAACAGCGGGCAGAGGGCGGGTACTCCTGAGGCTTTGCCGTGGAGGTAACGGGCGGGGGCTTGGCGGCAAGGCCGCCCGAAAACTTCACGCTCCGATGCGGGAACTGCCGGCCTTTCCGGTTGTTCGTTTAGCCGGACCCGTCAACCCCTTCCCGCACTCATTGGCAGAACCCGCCATGCCCCTTGCTTCGCCAAAACCGCAGTCCCGATCGAAAGCCGGCAGCCAGACTGCCGGCGATCTCCTGAGCCACAGCCGCCTTCCACCGTGGATCGTCAAGGCACTGAAGGCCAACCGCATCCGTCGCCTCAGCCAGCTGGCAGACCTCACCGACCGCGACATGCTGCGGCTCGAGGGGATTGGCCAGCGCGCACTGGCACTGATCCGCGCCGAAATCGCCCGCAGCCCGGCCGGGCGGTCGCCGAGCGGCGGCGAGGCAGCGGCCCCCGGCGCGGTGGCACCCTGACGGGTCGCCGGGTAGCGGTGCTCACAAGAAGCCGCTTTACCCACGGCTTTCCCGTCTGCTATGGGAGACGAAAGTCAACTATAGTGGAATTCCCCATGGCCGCCGCCCTGACCATCCGCGATGCCGCGTCGAGCGATCTTCCCGCCATCCTGGACATCTATAATGATGCGGTGGCCAACACCACGGCGATCTGGAACGAGACGCTCGTCGATCTCGACAACCGCAAGGCCTGGCATCAGGCGCGCCTGGAGCGCGGCTTCCCGGTGCTGGTGGCGGAGGTGGAGGGGCGGATTGCCGGTTACGCCTCCTATGGCGACTGGCGCGCCTTCGAAGGCTTTCGCCACACGGTGGAACATTCCGTCTATATCGAGAAGGACCATCGCGGCGGCGGCATCGGCAAGGCGCTGATGCAGGCGCTGGTCGAACGCGCCCGAAAAGGCGGCATCCACGTCATGGTCGGCTGCATCGAATCCGGCAATACCGGTTCCATCCGCCTGCACCAGAGCCTCGGCTTTCGTGAGGTGGGGCGCTTTTCAGAGGTCGGCATCAAGTTCGGCCGCTGGCTGGATCTGACCTGCATGGAATTGAAGGTGTGAGTTTGGTTTTCCTTCCTCCGAAGTCCCCCTGACCGTCCGTCCGTGACCGTGGGACACGGCGGTTAGCCGCATCGTGGGTGGTGTTTGCGCAAACGTCGGTTGTGTTTTTGTAATTGTGCAACATACGTATTGATGTACCTCTAGATTGTGGTAATCTGCAAAACAACACATTCAGCAGACATTTTGGGTTGATGAGCAGAGTCCAGGGGGGGATGACATGCTGATGCTTCCGGCTGTGAATGAGGATGCCCGTTTAAACCGTGTTCCGGTTCTGTACTGGAACCATGTGGGGCTGGAGATGAATCGTGTCGTCCATAGTCTAGACGGTCCGCTAACCGGTCCCACGATGAGTTCAAGAGCGCTGGGTCTTCTGCATCTCGCCATGCATGATGCCTATTTCGGAGCTTTGGGGCAGAACTCGCCCTACCCGACATATCTGACAATGCTGCCCGCGACGGTCGATCCGGCCTGGGGGCCGGCAGAGGCAGAGCACGCGTTGGCTGGCGCCGCGACCAAGGTTCTCGACGCATTGTATGCGCGCAAGGCGAGTGCGATCTCCGATGCAACGCATGAAACACTCGTCGTGATGATGCGGGGCCTGATCGGCGCTTATCCGGGCGAGATTAATACTCTGCATTCGGCGTATGTATTTGGTGAAATGATCGGCGTAACGATCATCGGCAAACTCGGTGTGAAGCCGGGTGAGCCGGGCGCGGATGCCGGATATTATCGTCCGAGTAAGGGGCGCTACAAGTTCCGCGAGGATCCCGTCCATCCTGTCCGTCGGGCAGCACTTGATCCGGAACATCCCGAGCGTGGCAGCAAGCCCGTTCGGGCCTATCATGGCCCCCATTATGGGGATGTGCAGGCTTTTGCCGTGCATCATCCGCAGGATCATGTGCTCGCACCGCCACCGCGGGGTGAGCAGGCTTACATTGATGCATTGCGCGAAGTCGTTGCTTTGGGTGGTGCGCCTGGGACCCCCCATCTGACAAGAAAACCGGACCAGACGGTTGCCGCCTTTTTTTGGGCTTATGATGGGGCAAACCTGATCGGCAGCCCGCCGAGGCTCTACAACCAGATTGTCCGCAAGCTCTACCAGGACGGCGTGGCGGGTAACCTGACGCACGAGCAACTTATTCGCCTTTTTGCCCTTATCAACGTCGCCATGGCAGATGCCGGAAAATTTGCCTGGAAGGAAAAATACAAGTGGGAGCTCTGGCGGCCGCAAACCGGCATCCGCGAGCACGATACCGGCAGCGGGCCGGGGGCGATCGGCGGTATGGTGACGATTGATTCGGATGCGGATCCATTCTGGACTGCACTCGGCGCCCCGGATACAAACACCAATCGTCAGGCGTTCAAGCCACCATTTCCCGCCTATCCATCCGGCCATGCGACATTCGGGTCGGCTTGTTTCCAGATGGTGCGGCTGTTTGTCGGCAAAGCGGGCAACAAGAAGGACGGACAGGGCATAGACGATTTGGCATTCGACTTCGTGTCCGATGAGATGAACGGTGTCAGCCGTGATTTGGACGGCCCGTATGATCCCTCAGCGCCTCTGAGCGATCAGCCGGGCACCGTGCGTACGCGGGTCGTGCGGAAATTTGCTTCTCTGTGGGATGCAATTTTCGAGAACGGAATCAGCCGTGTCTATCTCGGGGTGCACTGGAATTTCGATGCATTTGACCCCGCCAATGTGCCGGCAGAAGGTCCGCGCTATGGTCGACCCGCGGTCCTCAACTATTCCAATGTTTGGCCCAATAGGGCAGAGGGGCTCCCTGTCGGTGGCATCCCGCTCGGCCTTGGCATCGCCAATGATATTTGGGACAGCGGCTTAAGGGAGCCACCAGCCGTCCAGAACATCACCGTTGACGTGTCCCAATCGATCGCGCTCAATATGACACCGACCCCAGCAAGATGAAAGTCGCGACCCGCCTCTTGGGGCAGGGGAATCGCATATGGCAGACAAGCTCTTGAAAGGATGTGGCAAATCGATTCCTCTCGGCTCCATCGCTGATGGAGGTTGTGATGGAAGGCTTTGCTTCGCTTTTTGGTTCGGTTCCAGACCCGCGGGCCGCCAATGTGCGTTACCCTTTGAACTCGGTCTTGTTCATCGGTCTGGCGGCGGTGCTGTGTGGTGCCGAGAGTTGTCAGGATATGGCCGACTTTGGCCTGTCCAAGCACAAGCTGCTCAAGACCGTCATGCCGCTGCCGTACGGGATTCCGAGCCATGATGTTTTCTCGAATGTTTTCAGGCACCTGGATCCGGTTGCCTTCGAGGAGGTGTTCGCCAGGTTCGCAGCCGCCTTCGCCCAGTCGATCTCCGGCGTCATCGCCATCGACGGCAAGGCGGTGCGCGGCGCCCACAAGCGCGGCGACAAGGCGACGCCGCTGCATCTGGTCAATATCTGGGCCGCCGACAACCGCATGGTCATCGGCCAGCAGCTTGCGCCAAACCGCAACGAGGTCAAGGGCGTGCTCGACGCGCTCGCCTGCCTGTCGCTTGAGGGCTGCATGGTCACCGCCGACGCGCTGCATTGCCGCGCCGACACGGCCAAAGCGATCCTGGCGACCGGTGCCGATTATGCGCTGGCGCTGAAGAGCAACCAGCCGGGACTGCTCAAGCAGGCCGGACATCTCATGGAGGCGGCTGACGATCCCGACCGTGCCGAAACCACGGATCCCAGGCTGCATGACCGGACCGAAACCCGCCGTGCAAGCATCGTCGAGGCGGACGGCATGGACTTCCCCGGCATCAAGGCGGTGGCCCGGCTGGAAAGCATCAGGATCGAGCCGGATGGCCGGCAAACCAGTCATATCCGGCACTTCCTGCTCTCCAGGCAGGTCTCCGCCACAGCCTTCCTGAAGATCGCCAGGGCGCACTGGACGATCGAGAACCAACTGCATTGGGTTCTCGATGTGGCCTTCTGCGAGGATGCGGCACGAAACCGCAAGGACCATGGGCCGCAAAACCTCTCGACACTCAGAAAACTCGCCCTCAACCTGATCCGCCAGCATCCCGACAAGGCATCCATAAGGCGCAAGATCAAGAAGGCCGGATGGGACGATGACTTCCTCATCTCCATGATCGCTCATATGCGATAGCCCTGCCTCTTGGGGGAGGAGGCGGGTCGGTGGGGGTTTTGTCTCTCTCCGGCGTGCCCCTCACACCGGCTCGAACACCATCGCGTAGCCATTGATGCAATAGCGCAGGCCGGTCGGCTTGGGGCCGTCCGGGAAGACGTGGCCGAGATGCCCGTCGCAGGTGGCGCAGCGGATTTCCGTGCGCACCATGCCATGCGAGGTGTCGCGCAGTTCCACCACCGCATCTTCATTGAGCGGCGCGAAATAGCTCGGCCAGCCGCAGCCGGAATCGAACTTCGTGTCCGAAACGAACAGCGGCGTATCGCAGCCGGCGCAGCGGTAGAGCCCGGCCTGCTTGTTGTCCCAGTAGGGACCGGTAAACGCCCGTTCGGTGCCGGCCTGCCGCAGGATGCGGTATTGCTCCGGCGTCAACTGTTCACGCCATTCCTGATCACTTTTGTTCACCTTTTTCGTGACAGTGTCCGACATCACTTGCTCCTCTCGTTTCGTCCCTAGATAGGGAGTGCGAACGGTCGGAAAAAGGTCGAATGCGTGTCGATTTCCGCCCGCACTACGTTGAGCCCATGGTTTTCATGCCGTAAACAGGGCTCGCCTGTGGCAGTTGATGAATGTGGCGAAGGGGAGAGGTTCAGCATGGCAGACCGCGCAGCCGAAAGGCGAGGGACATCGAGATGACCTTGTTGTGTCTTTTCCTGCCCTTCATTGCCGCGGCCCTTGCCCCGCTTGCCACCCGGCATTTGAAGCACAATGCCGCCTGGGTTCTGGCGCTGGCGCCGGCCTTTTCGTTCGTTTATTTCGCCGGCTACCTGCCGGAAATCGCCGCCGGCGAGGTGGTGACGGGCGGTTACGCCTGGGTCCCGAGCCTCAATCTCTCCTTCTCCTGGTTCATCGACGGCCTGTCGCTCACCTTCGCGCTGTTGATCACCGGCATCGGCACGCTGATCGTGCTCTATGCCGGCGGTTACATGAAGGGTCATGCGCAGCAGGGGCGCTTTTTCTCCTTCATCCTGCTCTTCATGGGCGCGATGCTGGGGCTCGTTCTCTCCGACAGCTTCCTGATGCTGTTCGTCTATTGGGAACTCACCTCGATCACCTCCTTCCTGCTGATCGGCTTTGACCATCAGCGGGAGGCCGCGCGCCGCTCGGCGCTGCAGGCGCTGGTGATCACCGGTGGCGGCGGTCTCTTCCTGCTCGCAGGCCTGATTTTCCTCTGGAACATCACCGGCGTCACACAGCTGTCGCTGCTCGTCCATATGGGCGATGCACTGCGCGCCAGCCCCTTCTATCTCGCCACGCTGCTTCTGGTGCTGGGCGGCTGCTTCACCAAATCGGCGCAGTTTCCCTTCCATGCCTGGCTGCCGAATGCCATGGAGGCGCCCACCCCGGTCTCCGCCTACCTGCATTCCGCCACCATGGTGAAGGCCGGCGTCTACCTCTTGATGCGCCTCAACCCGGCACTCGGCGAAACCGCGGCCTGGGAAATTCTGCTTCCCTTCTTCGGCGGCATCACGCTGATCGTCGGCACGCTTTTGTCCTTGCGCCAGACGGATCTGAAGCTGATGCTGGCCTATACCACCATGGCCTCGCTCGGCCTTCTGGTCATGCTGACGGGCTTTGACAGCGAACATTCGGTGGCCGCCGCCGTGCTCTATCTCGTGGCCCATTCGCTGTTCAAGGGCGCGCTCTTCATGGTCGCCGGCATCATCGATCACGAGGCGGGCACGCGCGATGCAACGAAGCTCGGCGGTCTCGCCAAGGCCATGCCGATCACCTTTGCCGCCGGCCTGTTTGCGGCACTCTCGATGGGTGGCCTGCCGCTCTTTTTCGGCTTCCTCGCCAAGGAGGAGATCTATTATGCGCTGGCGGCGGGTGATCTGCGCTCGATGCTGTTTACCGTCGTTGCCATCATCGGCAACGGGCTGATGTTTGCGATCGCCTTTGCGGTCGGCCTGAAACCCTTCATCGGCAAGCCGGTCAAGACGCAGAAACATGCCCATGAGGGCCCGCCGCTGCTCTGGCTCGGCCCGGCCGTGCTGGCGCTTCTCGGACTTCTGGGCGGCATCCTCTCCGGTGTCGCGCATCATTTCATTTCGACGCCGATGGCAACCGCCGTGAAGGGCGTGCCGACGGAAGTCACCATCTCCACCATCCCGCATGTCGGCATTGCGCTCGCGCTCTCCGTCGTCACGGTTGCCTTCGGCGTTGCGGTCTATCTCCTGATCGATCGCGCCCGGGCGCTGATGGTGCGGGTGCTGGATGCGATCGGCCCCGGTCCGGACAAGGCCTTCGATGCGCTCCTCGCCGGCCTCGTGCGCCTGTCGGTGAAGGTCACGCGGATCACCCAGCCGGGCCGCATGGAGGTCTATGTCACCGCCACCTTCCTCATTCTCGCCGCCACCCTGCTGGTCCCGCCGATCCTCTACGGCGAACTGCCGGCCATGCCGCGCTTGCCCTCGGGTGTCATGGTGCACGAATGGGCGTTTTTCGGCCTCGCCCTCATCGGTCTCGTGGCGGTGCTGACGGCAAAGAACCGTCTGACGGCCATTGCAGCGCTCGGCATCCAGGGGTTCGCGGTGGCGGTGATCTTCCTGCTGTTCGGCGCACCGGATCTGTCGTTCACCCAGTTCATGGTGGAAACGCTGTCGGTCGTCATCCTGGCGCTCGTCATGACACGGTTGCGGCTTGCCCCCTCCGATCACCGGCCCATGGGACAGATGCTGTTGGATGGTGCGATTGCCCTTGCCTGCGGAACGGGCTTTGCGCTGATGCTGATGAAATCCACCGAAAGCGCCTTCAACAATAACCTCACCGAGTTCTTCAACGCCTATGCCAAGGTCATCGCCCACGGCTCGAACGTGGTGAACGTCATCATCGTCGATTTCCGTGGAACGGATACGCTGGGCGAGATTGCCGTGGTGATGATCACCGGCCTCGCCATTCTGGCGCTGATCCGCATCCGCGCCGGCGGCCCGCTGAAACCGGCCGACAACAATCCGGACCAGAACGGAGGGCACGCTCCATGAACACGCTGATCTTCCGCACCGTCGCGCCCTTCCTCACCGCGCTGATGATCCTGTTTTCCGTCTTCGTGCTGCTGCGCGGCCATAACGAACCGGGCGGCGGTTTCATCGGCGGACTGATCGCGGCGTCTGCCTTCGCCATCTACGGCATTGCCTATGGCGTGGCGGCGGTGCGCCGGGCGATCATCTTTCACCCGATGTCGATTGCCGGTGCCGGCCTGCTGATTGCCGTCGTCTCCGGCCTCATCTCGGCCTTTGTCGGGGTGCCCTTCATGACCGGCATCTGGATCTATCCGCGCCTGTTCGGCGTCGAGGTGCCGCTCGCCACCGTGATCTCCTTCGATATCGGCGTCTATCTCGTCGTGGTGGGTGCCATCACCTCGATTGCGCTCGCACTGGAAGAAAGGGAGGAGGACTGATGGAGGTTCTTCTGGCATGTCTGGTCGGCGCCTTTTTCGCCGCCGCCATCTACCTCATCCTGTCGCGCCACACCGTGCGCATGCTGCTCGGCATCGCGATCCTCGGCAACGCGGTCAACCTTTTGATCTTCACCGGCGGACGTCTCACGCGCGAAGTGCCGCCGATCATCGGCATCGGTCTTGATACCCTGCCGGCCGGCGCCGCCAATCCGCTGCCGCAGGCCCTCATCCTGACGGCGATCGTCATTTCCTTTTCCTTCTTCGCCTTCCTGCTGGTGCTGACCTACCGCGCCTTCCAGGAACTCGGCACCGACGATACCGACGAGATGCGTCTGGCCGAACCGAAGAGTGAACCCATGCCGCCTGCCGGCTACTGAGACGAGACAAGATGGCCGCAGTTACCTCCACTCCCGTAGATCTCTCCGCCGCCTTCGTCATGGCGCCGACCGTGCCCGGCGACTGGCTGGTCATCCTGCCGCCCGCGCTGATGATCACCGCCGGCGCGCTGCTGATGATGGTCCGTCACCGCATCCACCTGCATGCGCTGATCGCCATTCCGGCGCTCGTGCTGCTCGTTCTGACCGACGCGGCCTTGCTCTACAAGGTCGTCGCCGAGGGACCCGTCACCATGATGATGGGCCGCTGGCTGCCGCCCTTCGGTATCGCCTTCACCGTCGATCTGTTCGGCGCGCTGATGTGCTTCGTGGCCGGCATCGTGGCGCTCGCCGCCGGCATTGCCGCGCTGAAGGATATCAACGACAGCAGCCGCCGCTACGGTTTCTTCCCGTTCCTGCTGCTTCTGATGGCCGGTGTCTCGGGCGCCTTCCTCACCGGCGACGTCTTCAACCTCTATGTCTGGTTCGAAGTGCTGCTGATCTCCTCCTTCGGCCTGCTGATCCTCGGGTCGGAGCGCGAGCAGATCGACGGGGCAATGAAATATGCGGTGCTGAACCTGATCGGCACGACGTTGTTCCTGATTTCGGTCGGCTATCTCTATGCGATCTTCGGCACGCTCAACATGGCCGATATCGCGCTGAAGGCCCGCGAGATCGAGGGCGCGCCGCTGATGACGCTGTCGGCGCTGTTCGTGCTTGCCTTTGCCATGAAGGCGGCGGCCTTCCCGGTCAATTTCTGGCTGCCCGCCTCCTATCACACGCCGCGCATCACGGTCTCGGCGCTGTTCGGCGGCCTGCTCACCAAGGTCGGCATCTATGCGCTGATGCGCATCATGGTCATGCTGTTTCCGCTGCAGCGCGAGGAGCTCAGCCTCGTCATCGGTGTGCTCGCGGCACTCACCCTGATCGTCGCGGCGCTCGGCATGCTGGCGCAGGATGATATGCGCCGCATGGCGGGGTATGCCGTCATCGTCGGCATCGGCAACATGCTGGCCGGCATTGCCGTCGGCACCGTCGCCGGCATCAGCGGCGCGCTGCTCTATGCCCTGCATTCGATCCTGGCGATGACGGCACTTTATCTCGTCATCGGCCGCGCGGCAGCTCTCACCGGCACCTTCAGCCTGTCGGGCGCGGGCGGCATTTACCGTATCGCCCCGGGCTTCGCCTTTGCCTCGCTGGCGCTGTTTCTCGCGGTTGCCGGCCTGCCGCCGTTTTCGGGGCTCTGGCCGAAGATCATGCTGGTCAAGGCCTCGCTCGATATCGGCGCCTGGTGGCTGGCGGGCACCATCCTGCTCTCCGGTTTCCTCACCACGGTGGCGCTCGGCCGCACCTTCCTGTTTGCCTACTGGCGCCCGCCGCTGACGACGCCAAGTGCGGCCTCCGTGCAGGGGGCAGCGCTTGCCGGCGGAAAGCTGGCGCCGGACAGGCTCACCACCTGGCCGCTCTACGGCCTAATTGCCATCGTCACGCTCTTCGGCCTGTTGCCGGAAGGCCCGCTCAGCCTGTCGCAGATGGCGGCCGAGGGGCTGTTGCAGCCGGTCTCCTATATCCAGTCGGTTTTCCCGCAGGCAGGTGCACAATGACAGCATTTACCATGAACGTGCTGTTCGCCGTCGTCTGGGTGGCGGTCAGCGGCAGCGCGACCTTCCTCAACTTCCTGTTCGGCTTCGTCATTTCCGCCTTTGCCATCGGTCTCATCCGCGAGCAGGCGAATGGCGTCAGTTACTTAAGCCGGATCGGCCGAATCCTGTCCCTGACGGTGCTGTTCTTCAAGGAACTGGCGCTGTCGGCCTGGAAGGTGGCGGTGCTCGTCACCCGCCCGACGCTCGACGTGAAACCCGGCATCTTCGCCTTTCCGCTGACGGTGGACCGCGATTTCGAGATCACCCTTCTCGCCAATCTCATCACCCTGACGCCGGGCACACTCTCGGTCGATGTATCGGAAGACCGCACGCTGCTTTACGTCCATGCCATCGACTGCTCGGATGTCGAGGGCACGAAACGCGATATCGCCGAAGGGTTCGAACGCAAGATCATGGAGGCTTTCCGCTGATGACCGCTCAAGCTCTGCTCGATGGCGCCATCTGGCTGGCGCTCGCTCTTCTCGGCCTGTCTTTCCTTGCCACCGCCTACCGCGTGATCGCCGGCCCGACGCTGGGGGACCGGATTGTCGGGCTCGACATGCTGGTCGGCATCGCGATCGGCTTCATCGCGGTGATCGCGGTCAAGACCGGCTTCACGCTCTATATCGATGTGGCGATCGCGCTCGGCCTCGTCGGCTTCCTGGCGACGGTCGCCTTTGCCCGCTTCATCCTGTCGCGCAAGACGGCGGATGAGCAGGGGGCCCTGGAGCCGATCCACGGGTCGGACCGCGTCATCCAGCCGGTTTCCACGGGCAAGGGGGAGTAGAGCCATGATCATTACCGTTCTCACGGCAGCGCTTCTTCTGTGCGGATCGGCGTTTGCACTGGTCGCCTCGATCGGTCTCTTGCGTCTGCCGGATCTCTTCACGCGCATGCATGCGGCGTCCAAAGCCGGCACAGTCGGCTCCGGTTTGCTGCTTCTGGCGGCCGGTCTGCATGCCGGAGATCTGGCGATCTTGTTTCGCGCGCTCGCCGGTTTCCTGTTTTTTATCCTGACCGCTCCCATTTCGGCACACTTGCTGGCCAAAACGGCACACCAGGTAGGATATCGTTTACATCCTTCGACGATTATTGACGAGTTACGCCGCGACAGGCCTCTTGAATAACGCAGATTGTGGCACAAATACTTCCGCTGCCCCGCAAACCTGGATCGTGTTGAGTTCTATTTGCGTTCAACCACAGGAGATCCATCGACTTGGGGCAGCAAATTGTATTTTGACTTTCTGCCGAAGGATGTTAATCGCTACAGTGTAGAACGCAGATATTGATCCGCTTCGCGATCTCTCCTCATTCCAGTTGTGAAAAGCTTTATATAAGCAGGTTGGAATTATTGAGGGAGTGACGGAACGGCCAGTATCAACCGGGCTCGGTGGTGTTGTCCCGCTTGGATCTAGGGGTGGATCCGGGCGTCTGTCAGAAAACGGGACACTGTTGCTGAGGCTCGGCGCGATCTGCGCGGGACATGGTCTGGCCGACCTGTCCTCGAACGAAACAGGAGATACGAAATGACCGAACCTGTCGCCGACAAGGCGCCTGACCTTTTGGTGGAACTCACCGCCGATATCGTCGCCGCCTATGTCAGCAATCATGTTGTGCCCGTGAGCGATCTCTCGACCCTGATCGCCGACGTGCACAGCGCCCTCAGCAACACGACCTCGCCCGCGCCTGCACCGACCGCGGTCGAAAAGCCAAAGCCGCCGGTTCCGATCCGCAAGTCGATTGAAGACGACTACCTGATCTGCCTCGAAGACGGCATGAAGTTCAAGTCGCTCAAGCGCCACCTGATGACGCACTACAACATGACGCCGGAAGAATATCGCGAGAAGTGGGGCCTGCCCGCCGACTATCCGATGGTTGCTCCGGCCTATGCCCAGGCCCGTTCGCGGCTTGCCAAGGAAATGGGTCTCGGCCAGCGCCGCAAGCGCGGCGCCAAGTAACGCCCGGATCAAGGCCGCCGGCCACGGCGGCTGACGCGGACCTGCACAACGCAAAGATCTGCCCATATCTCAGATCGCCGGAAGGGATGCCTTCCGGCGATCTGCGTTTGTGATCATGGTTGCGGGGATGAGGAGGAGAAAATAATCCTAGATTGATTGGGGATGAAGGGCGAAAATCCAAGGGAATCAGCGCTGCGGAAAATCCGAGAGATGCTTTCCTTATCCCCGCGGATCATTTAGGTTGTATGAATTAATTCCTATTTTGGGAGTTGTTCATGACTTACGATCTTCAGCCCGGCCCGTTCGCAGCCGCTCCTTCTCTCCAGCATCGACCGTTCCACGGGTTTTATCCCCCGGCCCATCTGCCGATGCGGCAAGTCTGCCGTCTCGTCCGCCAGGTGGTCGGCGAAATCATCAGCCTCACCGGAGACCGCACCCAGATGCGGCGCGACCGGCGCCGCATGCTCTGCCATGTCCGCCAGATCGCCATGTATGTCTGCCACGTGTCGCTCAGCATCCCGCTGACGGAAATCGGCCAGGCCTTCGGGCGTGACCGCACCACCGTCGGCCATGCCTGCCATGTGGTGGAGGACCGCCGCGACGATCAGGCCTTCGACGATTTCATCACCGGGATCGAGCGCATCGTCAGCGTCATCTTTGCCGGCCGGGGGGAGCAGGACCATGATTAAGGCCGAGCGCCGCATGCTGCTGCACCTCTTGCGCCTTGCCCTGAAGGGGCCGTGCCGGCTGCGCAGGGAAGGCGATGGGCTGGTCCTGGAGCAGTCCGGCCGGCACCTGCCGGTCACGGAGAAGGTTCTGGCCGAGGCCGTTTCGCTTGGTCTCGTCACCCGGCAGGCGGGAAGCATCATTGCCCTGCCGGAGGCGGCGGCGCACCTGCGCCGGGCGCTGCAGGAGGACAAGGAGGAGGGCTTTGCCGCGCAGCACCGGCAGATTGCCGAGGAGCAGAGGGTGGTGGACGGTGCGACCCAGCCGGTCTGCCGCAATCTCGCCGAATCGCCGCTGTCCGTGCTGTCGCGTCTGAAGGAACGCTCCGGCGCGGCTTTCCTGCCGCAGGCGGCCATCGATGCCGGCGAACGGCTCGCCGCCGATTTCGAGCGTGGCCATCTGCAGCCGAAGGTGACGGCGAGCTGGGAGCCGCGCATCGCCAGCCGCACACCCGGCGAACGGGGCGGGCTCGCCGACCTGACCGACAGCGCGGTGGCGGCACGCCTTCGGGTCAATGCGGCACTCGACGCCATGGGGCCGGAACTCTCCGGCGTGGCGCTCGATGTCTGCTGCTTCGGCAAGGGGCTGGAACAGGTGGAACGCGAACGCTGCTGGCCGGCGCGCTCCGCCAAGCTGATGTTGCGCACGGCGCTTCTGGCGCTTGCCCGCCACTATGCTCCGCCGCCGGCGAATGCGCGGCGTCGGCACGCCTGGGGCGCAGACGGCTTTCGTCCCGAGCATTGAAGGGAAGGGGTCAGGCGGTCGCGGAGACGGCGGCCGCCTCGTCGCGGATGCGTTTCACCATCGAGCGCAGGCCGTTGGCGCGCTGCGAGGAGAGGTTTTCCACCAGGCCGATCTTGTCGAAAATGCCGATCAGGTCGGTCGCGGCGATCTCGGAGGCGCGTTTGCCGGAACAGGCGGCGAGCACGATCGCCACCAGCCCGCGCACGATATGCGCATCGGAATCGCCCTCGAAGGTCATCACCGGATCGGCACCGTCGCCGCGATGCGAGACGAGCCAGACCTGGCTTGCGCAGCCATTCACCTTGTTGTCGGCCGTGCGCTTGTCCTCCGGCAGATCCGGCAGCGCCTTGCCGAGTTCGATCACATACCGGTAGCGATCTTCCCAATCGTCGAGGAAAGCGAAGTCGTCGATGATCTGGTCGATGCTGGTCATGGCTGCTCCTTCACGGCTCAGGCCCTCATATAAACCAAATCGCGGCGAACGGTAGGTGGTCGAACCGCAAGAAAAAAGAACGCCGCAAGACCGAAATCTTGCGGCGTCAGCAGAAGCTGAAACAGGTGGGCTTGACAGGCGCCGAGGGATCTCGACGCAAGAGGATGAAGGACCGCGGGTCAGCGGTCCGGGCGGCGTTGCGGCAGCGGCACCGTGCCCGTCACCACGGCATCGGCCGTGGCCGCCGCAGACAGTGCCTCCGGCTTCGGCGGCATCGGCTGGCTTGCGACGGAACCGGTGCTCATGGGCAGACCGGGTGCGGCTGCGGCGGCAAGCGCCGGTTTGTCGTCGGTGCCGGACAGCTGGCTGTCCAGAAGCTCATAGGCAACCTTGGCGCCCTCACGGGCCCGAAACGCAATCGCCGTGAATGTTTCGGCGCCCTTTTCGCAGACATCCGGCTTTTCGGTGCACAGACCCTGCAGATAGGTATAGGCGCCGGTCGCGGCGACAAAGGCATCGGTCAGTTGCAACTGGGACGCGGGCTCTTGACCCGACGGGGCTGGCTGGCTGCCGAAATAGGACAGCGCAACGAGGACCGCGGTAAATCCCATGCTTGTCTTGATCAGGAACCACATCTTGCCTTCACCTGCTGCTTCTCGCCGCTGCCGGATCCGTTCCGGTCTTGGATGAGCACACCCTAGCCGCCATCGAAAAACGTCCCCTTGCGGTAAAAGCTGCGATTTGACGCGAATTTGTATCGAATTTTACCGATCGCCGGCGCCGGGCCGGCAAATGGCCATGTCCCTCGCATTTTAGGGGTCGCCATTAAGCATAATTGCGGCAGTACCCCTGAAAGCTGTGGACTTTGCGCAGCGATTTTGCCGCATTCCTTAACGTGATGCAGAAAATTGTTGGAAATCCGGTGCTTACGCCCTGTTAACCACAACCGGAGATGCATCGTTCCGAGACAGCGAAAGCGCCATTTCGGGGCCATTCCGGGACCTTGGACGCCCCTTCTTTTATAGTTTCCTTAAGCCAGCGGCGCCTATGGTCGGGGCATCAAGATTCGCGATTAGGTATCAGCGTGCGCGTATTCAACGACATCGGCAGAAGGCTGGCCATGGGGTTTGCCCGGGGGCTCGCCAAGCGGTTCGACCGCCTGTCCCTCGGCTGGCTGAGGCAGCTCGGCAAGACCGAGCAGCCGTCGGCATCCGATGTCGTGGTTCTGCGTCTGCTGACCGCCGCCTGCCTGCTCAGCCTTGTGCTCCTGCCGGTGCTCTCCAGCCTGCTGCTCGGCCCGGCGCTCGGCCTGCCGGTATCGGCTGCCCTCATCATCGCAACACTTCTGTTCTTCTCGGCCGCCGCCCTGTGGCTCCTGCGCCCGCAGGAGGTGGAGACGGTTGGCTCGGATGCCGCCGATCTCGTTTTCGAAGCCTGCCCCGGCCTGCTTCTCGTCTGTGATGCCCATGGCATGATCCTGAAGAGCGGCGGTCGTGACCGCACGCTGCTGCCGGCCGTCAGGCGCGATCCGCGCGGCCTGTCGATTGCCGAACTCGTGCATGTGTCGGACCGGATTGCCGTTGCCCAGGCGCTCGATGCGCTGCGCCAGGGCCAGCAGAGTGCACGGGTGGACGCCCGCGTCGAACACGGGCTCGATCCGGAAGGCGGGCGCCAGTTCGTGGCCGTCCGCCTCGATCTCTCCGCGGCCACCGGCGGCGACGACGCCCTGCAGAACGTGCTCGTCCAGATCACCGACGTCTCCGACGAACTCCAGCTGCGCGAAGACATCATCGAGCGCACCGCCGAAGCGCTCTCCGCCCATGAGGCGAAGTCGCGGTTCCTCGCCGCGGTCAGCCACGAACTGCGCACACCGCTCAACGCCATCCTCGGCTTCTCCGATGTGCTGGCGGGGGAATATTTCGGCGCGCTGCAGAATGACCGCCAGAAGGAATATGTGTCGCTGATCCGCCAGTCGGGCGCGCATCTGCTGTCGGTCGTCAACACCATGCTCGACATGAGCCGCATCGAGGCGGGCCGTTACGAGCTGATCACCGAGCCTTTCCGTATCGCCGAGGCGATCGAGACCTGCCGCGCCATGCTCGACCTGCAGGCACGCAACAAGGGCGTGACGCTGACCACACGCGTCGCCCGTGGTCTCGGCGAAATCGTTGCCGACCGCCGCGCCGTGCAGCAGATCCTCATCAACCTGACGGGCAATGCGGTGAAGTTCACCGAAAGCGGCGGCGTCGTGTCGATCGATGCCGAACAGCGTGGCCGCAATCTCGTCATCTCCGTCAGCGATACGGGCATCGGCATTGCCGCCGACAAGATGGATACGCTGGGCCAGCCTTTCGTGCAGGTCCAGGGCGATTACAATCGCGGCTACGAAGGCACCGGCCTCGGCCTGTCGCTGGTCAAGGGGCTCGTCTCCCTGCACGGTGGACAATTCGCGATCGAAAGTCGCCTGGGAGAAGGAACCGTGGTAACCGTGACCCTGCCGATGGAGGGGCCGGGAGACAGTATCGACGTCAGCGATGCCGACGGTGCAATGGAATTTCCGCCGCGCCTGCGCCTGGAGCAGGACACGGCGGCAACGCGAGAACAGGGATTTGCGCATGACCGCGCGAAAGCGAAAAGCGCCTGACCGGAAAAGGAAACCGGTCAAGGAGCCTGGCCTTCTGGTAAGCCTGCTGACGGCGGCAGGCCGTCAGGCGGCGCGCAATCCGCGCGGCGTCGGGGCAAGCCTCTGCATGGCCGTCGCCTTCAGTTTTGTCGTCGCCAATGCGCTCTGGTATCAGCCGGGCGGCCACCCGCATCCCTTCCTGCGCACGCGGGATCCGGAAGATCCGAATGCGATCGCCGGTTACCGGCCGGCCGAGCGCGAACCGGCGCATAATGTCACCACCTTCCGCATCGAACGCCAGAGCGACACACCGCCCGCGGTGGCCGCAAGACGCCCGCAGACGCCGGTCGATCTGCCGGAAACCACCGCCGCCACCTCCGGCACCTCCTCTGGCGCACCGTCCAATGCCTCGCCCGCCTACGCCGATCCGCTGCTGGTGAAGCCGCCACAGGCGGCAGACGACATCGCTGCCGCCATCCAGCAGCCCTTGCCCGCCACGGTCGCCGTGCCCGCGCAGCGCCCAGCCGGCAATCTCGCTGCGGAAGATCCGGTCGCCGCCGCCATCCGCGCTGCCGAGCACAAGCCGGCGACGCAGCAGGTGGCAAGCGCGGCGCCGAAGCCCGCCCCGAAGACGGGCGCAAGCCTGAAGCCGCCCGCCGAGATCCCGCCGACATCGCCCGAGACCCTCGCAGCGCAGCCGGCCCGCGCCTCCGCAGCCGATCAGGCCGCCGCGCGTGCGACAAACGCCTCCGTCCAGCCGAATGCGACGCCCGACCTTGCCGACGTCAATCTGGTGATGCAGATCCAGCGCGGCCTTGCCAACATCGCCTATACGGATGTGAAGGTGGACGGCGTCGCCGGCGCCCAGACCCGCGCCGCCATCCGCCACTTCCAGAAACACTACCGCCTCGCCGAAAACGGCGAACCCTCCGAAGCGGTCCTGAAGAAACTGAAGTCGATCGGCGCGCTGTAAGTCATTTTCAGCACTGGTGCATTGATCACAATCGCGCCTATTGTTGCCTGACAGCTGTGGTCGATACAGCGAGGAACAATGGCAGCGAAGACAATCGTCTACGTGAACAGCGCAGCGAAAAGGGCGGTGCGTGACCTGCCGGCAGACATTGCCACGGATTTCCTGAACGATCTCACCTTTGTTGCAGCCGGGAAAAGCCCGAGGTCGGACTTCAAACCTCTGCCATCCGTCGGACCGGGTGTGATCGAATTGATCGAGAACGGTTCGCCGGCCTTCAGGCTGATGTACTGCGCGAAATATCTCGACACCGTCTACATCCTCCACGCCTTCACCAAGACGACGAACGGCATCGACCGGGCCGCGATGGCGACCGTCGAAAAGCGCTACAAGGAGATGATGGCGATCGTTCGAGAGGCGGAAAAGGCTGCCAGGAAAGGCGCCAAGCGGCCCTAGGCCCGATTGGGGCGTGTCAGGCCACGTCCCGCTCGACTTCAACCGCGCAGATCACCGTCTGATCGCCGGTCATGGACGGGCGAAGCCGATAGCCGAGCTTGGCCAGGTAACCGATAAGCCGGTCGGAGGAGAACAGGCTGATCTTGCCGCGCAGCAATTCGCTGACGCGCGGCTGCGCAATGTCGAGAACCTTTGCGATTTCGGCCTGTTTCCAGCCCTTGCTTTCCAGGATGTCGATCAGCGTCATCAGCAGGTCCGACCGGAATTGCAGGTCAGCGGCAAGTGCAGGGTCCTCGGTGATCGACTCGAATATGTTGGTGTATTCGAGCTTTTCCATCATCATGCTGGCTCCGGATATATACCGATTTCAGTATAAATGCCGGTTTGGCGCGCGCATGTCAATGCCCGCACGACGGCGATCCGTCTTACTTTGGGTGTTCCTGCGCAAACACCAGCAATTGCCAGACCACGGGTCCCAGCACTGCGTGTTCGTGGTGGGCGGTGGGGATCTGCTGGCGCCGGCCGACGACGATCTCGTCGCCGCAGGTGCGACAGCGATAGATTCCGGCATTCAGCGTGATCTGGCCGGGCAGCCAGTCCTTGTCGAAGGCGGTGACATCGCTCTGGATCATGTGGTGCGGATATTTGTACTTCGCCATGGGGTCTCCTGCCGCTGGATGGTCTTCGGCTCCAGTTAAGACCGTGATCGTTCTGGTCGTATGAAGACGGGCCGCCTTGTGTTCGGTAACCCGGCAAGCTTGCGCCTGGCGGAGTATATCCTCGGTTGCGATGTCTTCAAAAGGCGGCGGAGGGTTTCCATCCGCTGCCATCGGGTCTATGCGAAAGCATGCGTCTTCGATCCGATATCTTTGTCTCCGCCCTGACCCGCCGTGTGTTTTCCATGGGCGGCTTTGCCGCCGTCGAACGCCGCGGTGCCGATCAGGCGGGTGCGATCTTCATCCGCCTGCGCCACCGGGATGGGACGGAAGACCTGTTCGGCCCGGCGCCGCAGATGCTGGTGGGCGAGGAGGGCGGTCGCACCTTCGAGCGCCGCCTGCAAGCGGCCGACGCGGAAGCCGTCGAGGCGCTGATTGCCCGCGAACTGCGCTTTGACAGCGATCTGTGGCTGATCGAACTGGACATCGCAGAGATCGGCGATCTCATCGATCTCGTGGCGGACGAAAACTGACCGCCCGCCGCAACTTCATTCAGCGGGCCCGGCGGAAGGAAAGGCGTTCGTTGGCCGCGGCCTTCAGGGCCGATCCCGGCTCGACGGCCGGTTTCAGCACTTCGCGGTCGGCATAGGTGTAACGGTCGGCCCGGCGCCAGGCCTCGACGCGGCGTCCGCATTCGTTGTCGTCGAGCTGCTCCCACAGAATGGTGCTGCGGGTGGTGCCGCCGATCTCCTCGCTCAGGTGATTGTAGAGCCGCTCCAGCACGAAGAGCGCCTCGTCCGCGGCCATGCCGATGCCCTTCAGCGTCGTGCCGAGCTGGTGGCCGGAAATGTCGAGCATGATGCGCTCGGCAAGCCAGCGGCTGGCCGACAGCGTATCGGCCAGCGCCGTCGCAAAGGCATCCGCCTCGCGGGCGCGGGCAAACCGCACCAGGAGCGCCTCCTGCACCGGGCTGATGGTGCGAAGGCCGAGACGGTCTGTGAGGGAAGGGGATTGCTGGCGGGCGAGATGCTTGATCGTGCTGCGCAGCGCCTCCTCGCGGGAAACCTGGTCGTCTGCCCCCGTTGGGGCAAGCGCAGCCGTCGCTTCGGCCTGTGGCTGGGCCTGCGATTGAGCCTGGGCTGGCTGTTGCGGCGGAACGGTCTGAGCCGCCGTCATCGCGGCGCGGCTGTGGCGAAGGCCGACCAGAGCATCGACGACGGCCGGCGAGATATTGTCACGGCGCACGATGGCGCGGGCATGATCGACCCCTTGCGTGCGGGCAATCGCGATCAGCGTCTCGTCGTCGAGGCAGGGCGAGGCGGTCAGGAAAGGCGCGGCAACGGCAATCGGCTGGCAGGCAATGAAGAAGGCGACGGCTGAGGGAACGTTCGGCGAGCGGGAAAGTGCCGCCACGGCCTGGCGGCGGGCCTCGTCGCTGGAGGCTTCGAACAGCGGCGCAAACAATTCGGCGAACTGGCGCAGTTCGGATTTCCCCGGGTGGTCGAGTTCCTCGAAGCTCGTCACCGTGGCCATCAGAACCACATCCTTTCTGCGCATTGCCTGCGGCCTTTCAAGTTCACGGTACCGGTCCACGGGTAAATCCACCAACGCAAAACTCTAGGATAGACAGTTGAACCTCACCTCGGGCGCGTCATACGCCCGGGTCCTGCCGAACAGGATGCTGAGAAGCCGACGGCCCGGGAGACATCCGGCGCCAGTGCCGCCTGGCATGGTTAAACAATCTATGCACGGCGAGGTTAACCGCTGGTGAAGAGGCGCAGACGCGTCCGGCTTTTGCACGCCTGTGTCTCAAAGCGTTGCATTTTGGCCGCGCCCGCCACGCCTCCGCCGCCTTTCTCCGAAAAACCTGTGTCCCGTCCGGGCATCGCAAGCCTCGCGCAAGCGTCGAGGCCAATGAAATTGGTTCATTAGCATTAACGAATTGTTAGGGAGGTTGCGGTTCAATTCGAGATAGACGCGTGAATCGTCAGAAACACCGCCGGTTCGAACCCGGCAGTTTTCCATCTCGGTGGGGAGAACCACCGGACGCTTTCATGCGTTGAAAGTATCGCTGGACCTGATGGTTCCGTCGGAACCGGGTCTGCCGAGAAAGACGCAGATGCCTTGCAAGAGGATGCGTCAGCCCGCTGGTCGCGGGCAGGGTGAGATCGGTCCGTCCTTCATCCGTCTCGAATGTTCTTGAGGAGACGCGCATGGCAGAGATTGTGGTACTGAAGAACTGGCGTGACAGACATCCGGAACGGGCGCTGATGCGGCTCGAGCGGCGGGATGGTGCCGATGTGGTTCTCTTCACCGGCGTGCGCTACGAGCGCCTGGAGGAGATGACCCACCGGACGATGGACGAGATCTCGTTTCGCGCCGACAAGCATTAACACCGTGACCCCTGACCGGGGCTCTCCGCACGACCCCTCGTGCGGCATGGGAAAACCTGCGCATTATTGCCAGGCCATCTGCCCGCAATCGGCCTCGGCCAGAAACTGCGTCGCCATCGGCCGGAAACTCATCTGCGGGGAGAGAACCCGCAGGACCGCGTAGCCGAGCGGCTCCGCTGTTTCCACGATGATCGACTGCATCAGGCTTGAGGGCATCGCCCTGCGCAGCGCTGTCGCCTGCACCGGCGTCGCGACGATCACGTCCAGCATGCCGCCGGCGGATGTCCGGTCGTTGATGCTGAAGGTCTCGTTCGAGGCCTGATCAAAGGTGGCGAGCGACCAGAAGGGCACTCCGTCGCCGGCCGACAGCCGCACCGGCGCCTCCGTCACGTCGAAGGCGCAGACGGCAACCTCCAGAAACGGATCCTCCTTGGCAAGTCCGCTGGCATCCCTGCGGGCACTGAGCGCATGGAAACGGAAAGGCTGGCCTTCTCCCAGTACCTTCGAATAGGCGTCCCGTTCGCTGAAGGAGGGAAGCGCCAGGATGATGATGAGGTGCAGCAGCGCGGCCCCCACCAGTCCCGTCAGGATCGCCAGCAGCACCTTAAGCATGACCGCACCCGATCCGTTCGAGCGTCGGCATGGTGAGATCGATCAGGCCGGAACTGCCGGCGGTCGGGGTGTCGAGCAGGGTCAGCACCAGGCGGAAGGGTTTGCTGCCCTTCACCGCCAGCCAGTTGCCGGGCTCTGCGGTCGCCGATACGGCAATCGCAAAACTGCCGTCGGCCTCGCGAAGCACGGTGCGGGAATTGAGCGCCATCGGCAGCGCCCCGTCGATGCGCGGCGGCAGTCCGTCGATTTCGGCAAACAGCGTCCAGGCCCGTGTCGGCGGCGTCTGGCCCTTGATCGCATAGCGGCAGGTGCCGGACAGCGGCTGGCCGTCGTCATCCACGCTGGCCGCAAACCGCAGCCCTTCGGCACTGCCGAACAACAGCCGGCCGGCATTGGCGCGGTGCGCCTTGGCGTAGGGGTCGGCGTCTGCCGTCTGCGCCTCGGGGAAGGCCTCCCAGGCGCCGAGCTTGATCGCGCCGAAACCGGTCGTCGCGTCCAGCGCCACAAGCGTCGACCAGATGCCGAGGCCGAAGGCGATCGCAAGGCTGAGCGCGACGAGAAGGGGGAGGCGAAACAATCGATGAGACCTATCTGCTGTTTGGTCAGAGCGTTAGCATTGTTTGCCTTGCGGGAAAATGGCGCCTGTCCGATTTTGGGTCAGGCGAGGGAAGGCCGTCGCCCGGCCTGGGCTTGGCCCTCACGGTTTGGCCTTGTCCGGCGCCAGGCTGCCGCGGACGCTGGCTTCCGCCACCTTCTGGGCCGGGTTCGCCACCAGCGGCCGGGCACTGGAGAGGTCGGCACCGATCCGCCGCAGGATGCGCGTGCTTTCCGCCGAGAGCGAGCGGGGACGCATGAGGGCAGGGGGCTGCGCTGCACCCGCGCCGGCTTTTGCCGCCACGGCCGGGCCCGACCCGTGCGTGCCGTGCGGCAGCGGGTTGTCGATGCCGGGAATGGGTTTGAGCTCGATGCCCTGGTGCGCGTAGTCCATCAGCTTCTTGAAGGTCATGGCCGGCAGCGAACCGCCCGTCATGTTCTTCGTCGAGGTGAAGTCGTCGTTGCCGAACCAGACGGCGGTCGTGTAATTGCCGGTGAAACCGATGAACCAGGCATCGCGGTAGCTCTGCGAGGTGCCGGTCTTGCCGCCGGTGACGATGCCGCCGTCGAGTGCTGCCCGTTTTGCCGTACCGATCACCGGGATCTGCGTCAGCATGCGGTTCATGGAGGACATGGCCTGTTCCGAGACGACGCGTTGCGCGGGCGGCTCGTCGCGGTTGAAGTTGTAGAGCACATTGCCGTCGTAATCGAAGATTTCGGCAATGCCGTGCCGATGGGTCTGGTAGCCGCCGGCCGGCATCACCGCATAGGCGGTCGCCTGGTCGAGCACGGTCACCTCGGACGTGCCGAGCGGGATCGTCTTGTCGGAGCGCAGCGGCGTTTCCACGCCCATCTTCTTCGCCGTCTCGACGATCACGTCGAGGCCGAGCTCGTCCTTGGCGAGCCGCACGGGAACCGTGTTCAGCGATTGCGCCAAAGCCGACATCAGCGTCACGCGGCCCTTGTAGGAGCGGCCGTAATTCTGCGGCGACCAGCCGCGCCAGGTGATCGGCGCGTCCGAGATCACCGATTCCGGCGTGAAACCCTTCTCCATGGCGGCCGTATAGGTATAGAGCTTGAAGGAGGAGCCCGGCTGGCGAAGCGCCTTGGTGGCGCGGTTGAACTGGCTTTCGCCGTAATCGCGCCCGCCGACCATGGCGCGCACCGCCCCGCCATTCTCGATCATCACCAGCGCGCCCTGCTTGACCTGGTAGCTCTCGCCATATTCGCGCAGCGAGGATTCCATCGCCTCGTCGGCGGCCTGCTGCAGGCCGGTATCGATCGTCGTGCGCACCACGACCGAGTGCTTCTTCAGCTTGCCTTCGTTTGCCAGCCGCTGCACTTCGTCGAAGGCCCAGTCGAGGAAATAGTCGGGCGCCGCGGTCTTGGCCCGGTCGATGACGCTTGCCGGATTGCGCCTGGCCGCCACCACCTGACCCTCGGTCATCAGCCCGCTCTGCACCAGATTGGTCAGAACCTCGTTGGCGCGCGCGCGGGCCGCCGGCAGGTTGACATGCGGGGCATATTTCGCCGGCGCCTTGAAGAGGCCGGCGAGCATCGCCGCTTCGGCAAGGTTCACCTCGGTGATGTTCTTGCCGAAATAGAATTGCGCCGCCGCCGCCGCGCCAAAGGTGCCGGCGCCCATATAGGCGCGGTCGAGATAGAGCCTCAGGATCTCCTTCTTCGACAGGTTCGCCTCCAGCCACAGCGACAGGAAGGCCTCCTTGATCTTGCGCTCCAGCGACCGTTCATTGGTGAGGAACAGGTTCTTCGCCAGCTGCTGGGTGATGGTGGAGCCGCCCTGCACGACGCCGCCGGCGCGCGCATTCTCGCTCATGGCCCGCACGAGGCCGAGGAAATCGATGCCGAAATGGTCGAAGAAACGCCGGTCCTCGGTCGCCAGCACCGCCTTCACCAGATGGTCCGGCAGCGCGTCGATCGGCACGGAATCCTCGTGAATGATGCCGCGATGGCCGATCGTGTTGCCGAACCGGTCGAGGAAGGTGACGGCAAAATCGCCGCGCGAGCGCCAGTCGTCCTTGGTTTCCTCGAAGGCGGGAATAGCAAGTGCCAGAAGAAGGACGAAACCGGCCGTGCCGAAGGTCAGGCCCTCGTCGGCGATCTCGACGATCACCCGCTTGACGCCGCGCACCCGGAACTTGCGGGAGAAGATGGTGATCTCCTCCCAGATTTCGCCAAGCCGGAAGCCGAGGTTCCAGACGGTGGAATCGATCCAGCTGTCGAGACGCAGCAGAAGGTGGCGCCGTTTTGCGCTCGTCTTCTCGCTCTTTAGTGGATCGTCCTGCACGGTGACTGTTCCTCGCCTTGAAGCGCTTGCGGATCGTAAGCTTGACGTCAGCACCACGAAAGACGAAAAGCCTCAACGATCCTCTATCCGTGCAATGGCTGACAAATCGTTGATGCGCCGGCATGACGCCCGCCGTCTTGTGCGCATTTGGGAATATGTTCAGTCGGTGCTAAAAAAGACAAGATGAAAAATCCCTTCTGGAAGACCAAAAGCCTCGAAGAGTTAACGCCGGCGGAGTGGGAAAGCCTCTGCGACGGCTGCGGGCTCTGTTGTTTGAACAAGCTGGAGGACTGGGACACCGGTGAGGTGGCCTTCACCTCGGTCGCCTGCCGCCTGCTCGACGGGGAAAGCTGTCGCTGCTCCGATTACGAGAACCGCCAGAAGACCGTGCCGGACTGTATCCAGCTGACGGTCGAAAGCGTGCGCGACATCCCCTGGCTGCCGCCCACCTGCGGCTATCGCCTCGTGCGCGACGGCGAGGATCTCTACTGGTGGCACCCGCTCGTCTCCGGCGATCCCGACACCGTCCACCAGGCGGGCATCTCGGCCAAGGGCCGCACGGTCTCCGAGCTTGAGGTGGATGTCGATGATTTCGAGGACTATCTCGTCGACTGGCCGCTGCATGTGGGCGAGGGCGTAAAGGCGCGGGGGTGAGGGCCGTAAACCGCAAGGAGTTCTATTCCACCTTGAATTCTGCCTGGTTTAGGCTCATCTTCGGACGATGGCCCAGCTCAAGACGAAACCTGCAGACATGACCGTTCGCAATTCGCGAACAGGACAGTGTGTGACCGTCAAAGGCGCCGGCGCCTTGAAGGGGCAGGCGCTTGTCTTGAAGCCGGGGCTTGATCTCACCAAGCCAATTGCCGAGCAGGCGCTGAAGGAAAGCGATAATCCGAAAGCCAAGTAAGTGGCGGGCGTCGTCCTCGACACACATGCTCTCCTGTGGCTGGTGACGCAGCCAGAAACGCTTACAGAAGATGCGTTGATTGCGATCGCCACGGCACAGGAAAACAACAAGCTTTACCTGTCGCTGATCACGGCGTGGGAACTGGCCATTGCCGTCAACAAGAAGGCAAACGCTCCGGATATCGGAAATCTTGCCGTCAGGGACTGGCTCAGGGCGGCGGTCGCCGTGACGTCTTCCAAGATCGTGCCGATTGGCCCCTCGATTGCCCTTGAGGCGGCAAATGTCATTGCCGTCACAGGCCACAAAGATCCCGGAGATTGCTACATCATGGCGACGGCGCGACACAAAAAGGTGCCGATCGTCACCCGCGACGGCATCATGCGGAGGATCGCTGCGACGGGTTACATCGACGTTATAGGATGTTGAGCCGGCATCTCCCCTAAAAAACCCTCCGCCGCCCCGCCTTGATCCGCAACGCCTCTGCCCCAGATGCGCATTCTTGATCCACGCACGGCGAAGGAGGAGCGCAGATGCCATTCTTTTCCCCCGGAAGGGCTCTTGAGAGTGAACGGTCGCGGCGGATCTATGCCGTCTACGAGCTGATCTATACGGCGATCGATGTGGCGGCGGCGCTGCTGTTCATCACCGGCTCGCTTCTGTTTTTCCAGGACGAGACCCAGACAGCCGGCACCTGGTGTTTCCTGGTCGGCTCGTTCTGTTTCGCGGCAAAGCCGTTCTTGCGCATTGCGCGCGAGGTCTCCTATTGGCGCACCGGTGATTACGAGGATCTCGCTCGCCGCGCCGATGGCTGATCCTCCATTCCTCTTTGCCCATTCCCATTTGGCCTGCCGCACCCTATCTCTGGCCGCGACCAGTTCATGCGCCAAGCGAGGCGCCAGATCATGCGGAGGAGTTTTTGATGGGCAAGCGGATCATTTTTACCGGCGGCAGCGGCAAGGCCGGGCGGCACGCCATTCCCTATCTGATCGATCAGGGACATTCCGTGCTGAACCTCGACCGCAACCCGTTCCCCGGCGGTGCGGTGCCGACGCTCATTACCGATTTGACTGATAGCGGCGAAGTCTTCAACGCGCTGTCCCAGCACTTCGGCTTCGAAGGCCTGGAAAGCGGCGATGGGCCGGCGCCGGTCGATGCGGTGGTGCATTTTGCCGCCGTGCCGCGCATCCTGATCCGGCCCGATAACGTCACCTTCGCGGAAAACGTCACCTCCACCTACAATGTCATCGAGGCGGCGATGAAACTCGGCATCCGCAAGGTGGTGATCGCATCCAGCGAAACCACCTATGGCGTCTGCTTTGCCGAAGGCGACAAGGATTACCACGAATTCCCGCTGACCGAAGCCTATGACGTCGATCCGATGGACAGTTACGGCCTCTCCAAGGTGGTGAACGAAAAGACTGCCCGCGCATTTGCCATGCGCTTTTCGGCCGATGTCTACGCGCTCCGGATCGGTAACGTGGTTTCGCCGGAGGATTATGCCAATGTGCCGGCCTGGCTTGCCGACCCGATGAGCCGCAAGCGCAATGCCTGGAGCTACATCGATGCCCGCGACCTCGGCCAGATCGTCGATCTGTGCGTCGCCAAGGACGGTCTCGGCTTCCAGGTCTTCAACGCCGTCAACGACACGATCACCGCGGAAGAGCCGACGCGCGATTTCCTCGCCAAATGGGCGCCGAAGACGCCGGTGACCGGCGACATCGAGGAATTCGGCGCGCCGATCAGCAACGCCAAGATCCGCGAAGTGCTGGGTTTCAAGGAAAACCACAACTGGCGGAAGTATGTGAAGCGGTAGAGGCAGTAGGCAGTAGGGATGTCGTTCATCCGCTCTTCGGGCCCCTTCTCCCTGCGGGGAGAGGGAGGCTGCCCGAGCCTGAGCGGAGACCGGGCGAGGGGGCATCGGCGCATACACGCAAAACGACCCTGGGCTGTACTTGACAAACCGCAAGCTGCACGCAGCAACGAAGAGGAAATCGTAAATACAATCAAAGGTATATTAGAAAGCCTTTGATTATTGACGAAAAATTTACAGGACCCTGCAACCTTTGGGTTGTCATACGGGGACCTTTGCAATGCGTTTTTCAAACCTGTCCATCGCCACGCGCCTGTGCATCTGCGCGTTCGTACCTCTTGCCGCCGTCGCGGTGCTTGCCGTCCAGCTGGTGATGGATCAATACGCTTCCTATACGGCCTCGCAGCGCCTGGCCCATGCCAGCCTTCATATCGAAGAGATCAGCCATCTGGTGCAGCGGCTGCAGATGGAGCGTGGCCTCACCGCCGGTTTCCTCGGCTCGAAGGGCAAGGCCAACGGCCAGGAGGTGCAGGATGCCCGCAAGAAGGTGGACGAGGATCTGACCGGCCTGCCGCAGGTGCTCGCCAATGCCGCGGAGCTCGGCGTCGAAGCGGATGCGCTCGGCAAGGTCACGACCCGGCTCGGCGATCTTTCCGCCCTGCGCGGCGGCATCGACGCGCTGCAGGCCGCGCCGCCGCAATCCTTCGGTTTTTATACCGGCTTGATCGGCGACCTGATGGAGGTCACGCGGCGGCTTGCCCTGTCCGGCGGCGAAGATTCGATCGGCATGCGGCTGCAGGCCTTGCGCAACTTGAGCCTCGCCAAGGAACTCGCCGGCCAGGAACGCGGGCTTGGCAACGGGTTCATCACGGCAGGCCGCATTCCGCCGGATGCCTATCTCGGCTTTGCCCGTTATCTCGGTGCCGGCGATATTCTGCTGCAGGAATTTTCGCGGCTTGACCCGGTCCTGTTTGGCACCACGCTGAAGCCGTTCAACGAGGGGCCGCTGCGCCCGGACATCGAAGCGTTCCGGCAGAAGATGCTGCAGGTCTCCGGCGAGGCGTCCCTGTCCGGCCTCAACGCACGCGACTGGTTCGCCAAGACGACGGCGCGGATCGAGGTGATCCACGAGGCGGAACGGGCCGAAGTCAGGGCGATCCGCGCCGCGGCGGAACAGCTTGCGGCCGCTGATGCGCGGGAGCTGGTTCATGCCGGCGGCATTGCGCTGGGCTCGGTGGTGCTGACGCTCCTGCTCGGCGGCGTCACGCTTCTGGGCGTCGTGCGCCCGCTGCGCACCATGGTGCATGTGGTGGAAGCCCATGCCCGAGCCGAAAGTGGTGCCATGCTCAAGGCCACCGACCAGAAGGACGAGATCGGCCGGCTGGGCCGCGCCATCATCACCTGCATGGAAAATCAGGCCCGCCAGGCGCGTGAGGATGCCGAGGAACGCCAGCGCCAGAGCGAGCATCTGCGGCAGGAGGATCAGAAGCGCCATCAGCAGGAGGCCGAGCGGGCGCGAGCGGTGGAAAACGTGGTGCGCGAGATCGGCGAAGGCCTGGTGCAACTGTCCGGCGGCAACCTGACCTACCGGATCGATACCCGTTTCAGTCCCGAACTCGAACCGCTGCGCGAAGCTTACAATCGCTCCGTCGCGGCGCTGAAAGCCATCATGACGGAGGTCGGTGCCACGACCGTGACCCTGTCCAACGGCGTGCGCGAACTGCGCTCCGGCGCGGAGGACCTGGCGGAGCGCACCCAGCGCCAGGCCGCCTCGCTGGAGGAAGCATCTGCCGCCCTGACGGAGGTGACCGCCACGGTGGAAGAGACGGCAACCCGCATGCGCTCCGTCACCGGCATGACCATGAGCGCCCGCAAGAGCGCCGAGGCCTCGCAGGCCATCGTCGAGGACACGGTCAACGCCATGCAGAACATCGAGACCGCCTCCGGCCAGATCGTGCAGATCATCACCGTGATCGACAATATCGCCTTCCAGACGAATCTTCTGGCGCTGAATGCCGGCGTCGAGGCGGCGCGGGCGGGCGATGCGGGCAAGGGGTTCGCCGTGGTGGCCCAGGAGGTGCGCGAGCTTGCCCAGCGCTCCGCCACCGCCGCCCGCGAGATCAAGGCGCTGATCCAGAATTCCGCCGAAGCAATCGAAAGCGGCGTCGGCCTGGTGCAGAATTCCGGGCGCTTCATGGCGGAAATCCGTGAGCATATCCTGGCGATCGACCAGGAGATCGGCACCATCACCGAAGGGGCGCGCCAGCAGACGAATGCCATGTCGGAAATTTCCGCCGCCGTGCATGACATGGAGCAGCTGACCCAGCGCAATGCCGCTATGGTAGAGGAAAGCAACGCCGCCACCCACCAGATCGAACGGGAGAGCCAGAGCCTCTATGAGGCGATCCGCCAGTTCAGGCTGGAAGAAGGCATGGCCGCTCGTACCACCCCCCGCCGCGCCGCGGCCTGAGGCAGCCTGTGTTTCGGCCGCGCGGGGACGAAGCGCGCTTCGTGCCACTCTTGTCGATGTCATGCAATTGCATTACATTTAGTGCGGTAAACGGAGAGCAGACCATGCCGGCCAATGCCCTGGTGCAGACGAGGATTGATGCGGATATCCGCGATCGGGCGTCTGCGGTGCTGGAGACGATGGGCCTGACCCTGTCGGACGCTGTGCGGATTCTCCTGACGCGCACCGCCAATGAAGGGGCCGTGCCAATGGAATTGCTGGTGGACCCGAAGGCGCACGATGCGTGGTTTCGGGCCAAGGTGCTGGAGGCCCTGGAGGAGACCGGACCCGGCCTGCCGCACGAGGATGTCGAAGCACGCTTTGCCGAACGGCGACGGGCGGTGCTGGCAAAGGGCGGCCCGCGGTGAGACTGTTCTGGTCTGATGCGGCCGTTTCAGATCGAGACACCATCTTCGATTACATTGCCTTGGACAACCCGCAGGCTGCCATAGAGCTCGATCTCAAACTGTCTGCCGCGGCCAGCCGGCTTCTCACCTTTCCGCAGTCAGGGAGATGCGGGCGCGTTGAGCGGACGCGGGAGCTTCCGCTGGTGGGCACTCCTTACGTCATTGTCTATCGGGTCGAAGAAGAGCGGGTCCGGGTGCTCCGTGTCTTGCACGGCGCACAAATGTGGCCGGACTGACATTCCCCCGACCGCCCATTTTTGCCGCTCCGCCCCTTGACCTTCCCATGATGGGAAGCCCTATCTCAGCATGGAGATGAAGGATTCCATGCCATGACAGAGCTTGCCAGACACACCGAACACGCGTCTCCGCTGATCATTCCCGTCGAGGGCATGAGCTGTGCCTCCTGCGTGGCGCGGGTGGAAAAGGCCGCCGCCAAGGTGCCGGGCGTGGCGGCGAGTGCGGTCAATTTCGCCACCGAAAGCCTGACCGTCGAGCCGCAGGCCGGCTTTTCCGCCCCAGAACTTGCCGAGGCGATCCGCAAGGCGGGCTATGAGCCGAAGGCGGAAAGCACGGTGGTGGCGCTGGCCAAACCGCTGGACGAACGGCAGGCGAAGCGCCTGCAGGCCGCGCTTGCGGCCATGCCCGGTTTTCTCTCCACAGAGTTGGAGGCGGGCCGCGTCGAGATCACCGTCGAAGCCTTCGGTCGGGATCTTCGGCGCCGTGTGATTGCGCTTCTGAAAGCCGAGGGCCTGGCACTGGCCGGGCCGAAGCCGGTTCATGGCGAAGGAGCTGGCGCCCACCACGCCCATCACGAGCATGCCGCGAGCGAGGATCATGCGGGCCACAGCCATCATGACGAGGATGCCGACGTGTTGCGGCGCGACCTGACGATCGCCGCGATCCTGACCTTGCCGCTTTTCGTGCTGGAAATGGGCGGCCATCTTTACGCCCCCTTCCACCACTGGCTGATGGGCGCTGTGGACACGCAATGGCTCTATCTCGGATATTTCGCGCTGGCGACGGCGGTGATCTTCGGCCCCGGTTTCCGCTTCCTCAAAACCGGCATTCCCGCCCTTCTGCGTGGCCATCCGGAAATGAATGCGCTGGTGGCGATCGGCGTGCTCTCGGCCTATGCCTATTCGACGGTGACCACCTTTGCGCCCCAACTGCTGCCGGAGGCGGCCCGTTTCGTCTATTTCGAGGCGGCAACCGTCATCGTCACGCTGATCCTGACCGGACGCCTGCTGGAGGCCCGCGCAAGGGGCCGCACGGGGGCAGCCATCCGCCGGCTGATCGGCCTGCAGGCAAAGACCGCGCGGGTGGAACGCGACGGCGAGACGCTCGATCTGCCCGCCGACGAGGTGGAGATCGGCGACATCCTGGTGGTGCGGCCCGGCGAAAGGATCGCGGTCGATGGCACGGTCATCGACGGGGCCTCCAATATCGACGAATCGATGATTTCTGGCGAGCCGCTGCCGGTCGCAAAACAGCCGAGCTCCCCGGTGATTGGCGGCACGATCAATGGCACCGGCAGCTTCCGCTTCAGGGCTGAAAAAGTCGGCGCCGATACCATGCTCTCGCAGATCATCCGTCTGGTCGAACAGGCGCAAGGGGCCAAGCTGCCGATCCAGGCGGTGGTGGACCAGGTGACCGCCTGGTTCGTGCCGGCGGTGATGGCGGTGGCGGCTTTGACCTTTGTCGTCTGGCTGCTGGTCGGCCCGGAACCGGTCCTGCCGCATGCGCTGGTGGCGGCGGTGGCGGTGCTGATCATTGCCTGCCCCTGCGCCATGGGGCTTGCAACCCCCACCTCGATCATGGTCGGCACCGGCCGCGCCGCCGATCTCGGCGTCCTGTTTCGCAAGGGCGCAGCACTGCAGGAATTGCAGGCCGTCCGTCTCGTCGTGCTCGACAAGACCGGCACCGTGACGAAGGGCAGGCCGGACCTCGCCGACATCCGTCTGGCGGATGGTTTCGACGAGGCCTTCGTCCTCTCCGCCATCGCCGCCGTCGAGGCGCGTTCCGAACATCCGGTGGCCGAAGCGATCGTCTCCGCCGTTGCGGCGCGGGGACTGTCCGTTCCGCAGGCGACGGATGTGCAGGCGAGTGCCGGTTACGGCATCGAGGCCGTGGTCGACGGTCAACGGGTGGCCGTCGGTGCCGATCGGTTCATGCAAAAGCTCGGGCTTTCAGTCGAACCCTTCGCCGCCGAAGCAGAACGGCTCGGCGACGAAGGCAAGACCCCGCTTTATGCGGCGATCGACGGAAAACTGGCGGCGATCCTCGCGGTGGCCGATCCGTTGAAGCCGACCAGCCGCGAGGCGATTGCGCGGCTGAAGGCCATGGGCCTCACGGTCGCCATGGTAACCGGCGACAATGCCCGCACGGCTGACGCCATTGCCCGTCAGGTCGGCATCGATCAGGTGGTGGCCGAGGTGCTGCCCGCCGGCAAGGTGGAGGCACTGAGGGCGCTCAAAGAAAAGACGGGCAATGTCGCCTTTGTCGGCGACGGCATCAACGATGCGCCGGCACTCGCCGAGGCCGATATCGGCATCGCGATCGGCACCGGCACGGATGTGGCGATCGAAAGCGCCGACGTCGTTCTGTCGAGCGGCGATCTGTCGGCCGCCGTCGATGCGATTGCGGTGAGCCGCGCGACGATGACAAACATCCGCCAGAACCTGTTCTGGGCCTTCGGCTACAATGTGGCGCTGATCCCGCTTGCCGCCGGCGCGCTCTATCCGGCCTTCGGCATCCAGCTGTCGCCGATGATCGGCGCCGGTGCCATGGCGCTCTCCAGCGTCTTCGTGCTCACCAATGCGCTGCGGCTCAGAACCATGGATCTCAAGGGAGAACGCGCATGAACATCGGCGAGGCCTCCGAGGCATCCGGCGTTTCCGCCAAGATGATCCGCTATTACGAGCAGATCGGCCTCATCCGGCCGTCCACCCGCTCCGGCAACAATTATCGTGTCTACGCCGCAGACGACGTGCATGTGCTGCGCTTCATCAAGCGGGCCCGCTCGCTCGGTTTTTCGCTGGAGGAGACGGAGCGGCTCCTGGCGCTCTGGCAGGACCGCGAGCGCGAAAGTGCCGCGGTGAAGGCCGTGGCGGTGGAACACATCGCCGACCTCGAGCGCCGCATCGCCGACATGCAGGCCATGGTGAAGACGCTGAAGCACCTCGCCCATTGCTGCGGCGGTGACGGAAGGCCCGATTGCCCGATCCTGGAGGATCTCGCCGGCCATGTCGATCCGCCGAAAGCGGCCACGATATCTTCGAAAACCCATTCCTAAGGAGAAGAACCATGACCACATTCCTCGTCCGCGACATGACCTGCGGCCATTGCGAAAAGACGGTGAAACAGGCGCTCGACAAGGCGCTGCCCGGCGTTCCCGTGGCAATCGACCTCGCCAACCAACGCGTCACGCTCGAGGGCGGCGACCCGGCCAAGGCCGAAGACGCCATCCGCGACGCCGGCTACACGCCGGAACGGCTGGGTATGGCATGAGGTGAGGGGGGGAGTAGGGGGCCGAAGATCCGGCTGCCCGCGGGGGGTGAGGGACTCAAGTTTTGAAAGGCTTGCCGGCTCGCCCCTCATCCGGCCTGCCGGCCACCTTCTCCCCGTTCTCACGGGGAGAAGGAGAAACGCGGCGCTGCCGTGGTTCCTCTTGACCGCATTCGTTGGCCACAAAAAAAGCCGGCCCCCGAAGGAGCCGGCTCGCTGATCCGCAGAGCGCGGGATCAGAACTTCACGCCGATACCGACGTTCACGACGTGCTGGTCGAAATCGGCATTGATCGGGCCGATGTTCTTGTCGCCGTAATCGTTGTAGCGGTATTCGAGGCGGCCGAAGACGTTGTCGGTGAAGGCCCAGTCGACGCCGCCGCCGACGGTCCAGCCGTGCATGGTTTCGCTGGAATCGATGCCCGGACCTTCGATCGAGGCATTGGTCGCGGTCCAGCCGGCTGCCGCGAACAGGAGCGCGCGGTCCATGGCATAACCGACGCGACCGCGGACCGAACCGGAGAAGCCGGTATCGACATTGTAGCCGCCGGCGTAATCGTTGTCGTTCCAGTCGTAGTTCACGTCACCTTCGAGACCGACGACGAAGCCGTTCGACATCTGCCAGTTGTAGCCGACGAAACCGCCCATGCGGCCACCGTCGAAATCATCCGAAGCCGTGCCGCCCGGGCCGGTAAAGTCGCCGTCCGCCCAGCCGTAACCGCCGTGCAGACCGATATAGGGACCGGCCCAGGTGAAGGTCTGGACGGGGATATCCTGGGCGACGGGAGCCTGCGGGGCCTCGTAGATGGCATCGGCAGCGAAAGCGGCCGTGGAGCTGAGGAGGGCGACGCTGGTCGTGAGGATCAGGATTTTCTTCATGGTATCATTCCCTTTTTGCGAGACTGAAACGGATGTAGGGCGTGGTGCTTATAAGGCTGTAGCTAATATACAACACAGTATCAGGAATGCCGAATTTTGTGGCGTGCCGCCCTCTTGCCGGGCAGTGGTGGCGGCTTTTTCCACCTCGCTTGCGGTTTGCCACGCTGACCCCATATGCTGAAGACAGACGAGGCGAACCTTGCCCAGAGGTTCCGGCTTCCAAGGAGTAAGATCTTGTTCCCGTTTGATAATTCTTATGCGCGCCTGCCCGAGCGCTTTTATGCCTCCGTCTATCCGGAGGCCGTCTCCGGCCCGGTGCTGATGGCGTTCAACGGCCCGCTTGCAAAAAATCTGGGTCTCACCCTTGACGAAACGGACACGGGGCGCCTGGCGGCGATTTTTTCCGGCAATGTCCTGCCGCCGGGCGCCATGCCGCTTGCCATGGCCTATGCCGGCCACCAGTTCGGCAATTTCGTGCCGCAACTCGGCGATGGCCGGGCGATCCTGCTCGGCGAGGTGGTGGATGCCGATGGCGTGCGTCGTGACATCCAGCTGAAGGGGGCGGGGCCGACGCCGTTTTCGAGGCGCGGCGACGGGCGGGCTGCCCTTGGCCCGGTTCTACGCGAATATATCGTCTCGGAAGCCTTTGCCGCTCTTGGCATTCCGGCAACCCGGGCGCTGGCCGCCGTTCTGACCGGCGATCCGGTGCAGCGCGAAACCATGCTGCCCGGCGCGGTCTTCACCCGGGTGGCGGCAAGCCATGTGCGGGTCGGAACCTTCCAGTATTTTGCCGCACGCGGGGACGAGGAGGCGATCCGGGCGCTTGCCGATTACGTGATCGACCGGCATGACCCGGATCTGAAGGGAGCCGAAAAGCCTTATCTTGCGTTGTTGACGCAGGTGGCGGAACGCCAGGCGGCGCTGATTGCCCGCTGGCTGGGCGTCGGCTTCATCCACGGCGTGATGAACACCGACAACATGACGCTGTCCGGCGAGACGATCGATTTCGGCCCCTGCGCCTTCCTCGACGACTACGACCATATGAAGGTGTTTTCCTCGATCGACCAGCAGGGGCGGTATGCCTATCGCAACCAGCCGGGCATCGGCCAGTGGAACATGGCGCGGCTGGCCGAATGCCTGTTGCCGCTGATCGATGCCGACCAGGACCGGGCGGTGGAGGCGGCCAACGACGTGCTGAAACGGTTTGGCGAGGTGTTCCAGACGGCCTGGATCGCCGTCTTCCGCAAGAAGCTGGGGCTCATCACCGAGGAGGCCGAGGATGGCGACCTGGCTCAGACGCTGCTCGCCGCCATGCAGGACGGCCGCGCCGATTTTACGCTCACCTTCCGCAGGCTCTGCACTGTGGCCGAGGCCGATGCCGGGGATGACGCGGCGGCGAAACTGAAGGCCGAAGCCGCGTTTCTGGAAGGCTTTGCCCCCTGGCAGAAGGCCGAAGCCTGGCTGCCACAGTGGCGCGCCCGCCTTGCCCGCGAAGCGTCCGATGGTATCGACCGGGCAGCGACGATGCGCGCGGTCAACCCGGCGATCATCCCCCGCAATCACCGGATCGAGGAAGCAATTGCCGCCGCAGGCGAGGGGGACATCACCCCCTTCCGCCGCCTGCTCGAGGCGGTCAGCGCCCCTTACGAGGACAGGCCGGAGTTTGCTCCTTATGCCGAGCCGCCAAAGGACGAGGAACGGGTGCTGCGGACCTTTTGCGGAACGTGAGAAGGATGCGCCCTTCTTGATTGATGCTTCTTCTAGTTGCATCCTGCCTGCATGATCTGCTGATGTGCTCGACATAGTGCGCATCATGCACTATTTTGGAGGCGTTCCGGATGCCGGTGCTCATGCGTCTGGGCAACATGAAGATCATGCTGTTTGCGGATGATCACAATCCGCCGCACTTCCATGTCGCAACGCCGGATCATGATGCGCTGATCCTGATCCGGGACTTGAGCGTGCTGCAGGGGCAGATCACGGCACGGAATCTGCAGTTGGTGAGAGAATGGGCATCGACGGACGAGAACCGGAAGCGCCTGGAATCGGAATGGAAACGCCTCAATGAGCGATGAATTGATCTCTGTCGGTGAGCCCCTGCCGCGCATCCGGATGGTCGAGCCGCTGGACGATCGCCTGCTGCGGGTTACCTGGGCGTCGGGCCAGGAGCAGGTGGTGGATCTGGCGCCGGCGCTGCTGAGCCGCCGGGTGTTCATGCCGTTGCGGCAGGATGACGCGTTGTTTCGCGCTGTGACGGTCGAGGAATTTGGAACGGCGATCGAATGGCCGGGTGGGATCGATTTTTCGGCCCTCTGGCTCAGCAAGCTGCCGCCGGTCGATTTCGGCAACGCGGATTTTCGCAAGGCCATGGACGAACTTGGCATGACGCTGGAGGGCATGGCGGCAGCGCTGGAGATTTCCCGCCGCCAGGTCGCCGATTACCGCAAGGCAAAACCGATCCCGCGTTCGATTGCCTATGCCACACGTTACCTCATGGATCAGCGGCGGCAGCGGGTCGGGTGACAGGGCAGCGGTTAGAGCAATCCCGTCTGCCGCGCCGTTTCCTCCTCTCGCCGCTTGGCGGGGTGAGGGGCTGGGCTTCTGACAAGTTTGCGGCTTTGCCCCTCATCCGGCTGCCGCCACCTTCTCCCCGCTCAGCGGGGAGAAGGGCCGTGCGGCGCTCTCGCGTCCCATCAGCCGCACTCGGCCGAGTGCTCCCTTAGGCCTTTACGACCTTAGGGAAACACCCGCGCACCCGTGGCCTGCACCACATTTCCGGCGCTGCCGTGGGCAAAGGGGCAGCGGGCGGGTTCGGTGACGGGGGTGGGGTTGCGTTCGGAGCGGAAGGCGGCGGAGCGTTCATAGGCGAGTTTGCGCAGCCGCATGATCTGGCCGAGCGGCTGGTGGGCGGCGATGCCGTTCCAGGGCGAGAACTTCATGCCGTCATCCACCTGTTCGGAGCGTTCTTCGCTCCAGGCGGTCTGCGGACCGGCGGTGATGGTGGCGACGGTAAAGTAAGGACTTTTCTCCTCGTCCCAGAGTGCCATCGGATCTTCCACCGGCATCTCGTCGAGATTGGTGCAGAGTTGTGCCTTCAAGTGCCACACCGCAGTCTCCTGCTCGAAAAACTCGTCGAGCAGATGGCGGTGCGTGTCCGGATCGCCGGCGGTGCTCACGGTGCGGTCGATGAGGGCTTTCAGGTTGTCGGAAGCCGGCACGACGCCGAGCTTGGCGATATAGGCGCCGTAACGGACGGGCACCTGGGTGTAAAAACTTTCGCCCAGCATATGGGTCATCGGCTGGCCGCCCATCACCTTCACCGGCGTCAGTTCCTTGCCGAGCGTTTCTGCGACGCTTTCGGCCCCGCGCAGGATTTTCGACAGAACCTTCTTGGCACCTTCCGCCCGGTCGGTGGTGGCGGCGAGAAGCTTCAGGCTGCCGAGGAAGGCCTCGCCGCTTGGCGAGTTGAACACCTTGCCATTGACCATGACGAAATCCTGCGAGGTGGAGTGTTCCGCGCCCGGCAGGCGATCGCCCGCCACATCGAGGATCTTCAGCGCCATGCCGCGCGGGGCCGAGACGCTGTCGTGTAAAATGTCGCCGGGCGTGGTGGAGAGGCGGATCACGGCATCATAGGTGGCGGGACGGGCAAAGAGGCCCTGCGCCAGGTCCGGCGGCAGGTTGTCGTGCACCTCGACTTCGGCGCCGAGCAGCGCATGGCTTTTGGCGTGGACTGAGCGGATCGCATGGGCGCTGTCGGCATAGGTCTTGTAGGCGATCGACAGCATGGTGTCGGCGAGCGCTTCGGCGACTTGCGGTTCGTCGGGGCGGATGTCCTCGACGCCCTCGTGATAACGCTGCGGGTTTTCGGGCAGACGGGTCATTCTGCGGCCTCCTTGGCAGGATTTGTGGCATCGAGGATCTTGTCGATGGTGATCGGCAGGTGGCGGATTCGCGTGCCGGTGGCGTGGTAGATGGCATTGGCGACGGCGCTCGCGACGCCGACAATGCCGATTTCGCCGAGCCCCTTGACGCCGAGCGGGCTTGCCATCTGGTCGTGTTCCTCGACGAAGATGACGTCGATGTCGGCAATATCGGCATGGGCGGGGATGTGGTATTCGGCCAGATTGTGGTTCATCAGCCGGCCAAGGCGATGATCCGTCATGCCTTCCTCGTGCAGCGCCATGCCGATGCCCATCACCACGCCGCCGAGCACCTGGCTGCGGGCGGTCTTTGGGTTGAGGATACGGCCGGCGGCGACTGCAATGACGACGCGGGTGACGCGCAGGACACCAAGCTCCTCATCGATCCGCACCTCCACGAAGATGCCGGAATGGGTGTAGCTGACGAATTTCTTCGCCTGCGCTGCGTCCGGTGCGACCTTTGCCTCTTCCTCGATGAAGGAAAGGCCGGCGGCATCGAGAATGTCGTCGAGTGCCACGCCGACCTGGTCGTTGATATCGAGCACCAGGCGACCGTCGCGGATGGCGGTCTGTTCGACGCCGATATCGGTGAGCGGCGTTCCCGGCATCGCCTGGGCGTGCTTCAGGAGCGTGGCGCGCACGGCGGTGCTAGCGGCCTGGACAGCTGAGCCCGAGGAGGCGGCGGTCCAGGAGCCGCCTTCGACGGAGGTTTTGGACAGGGAGGAATCGCCGATCTTTACCGTCACATCCTCCGGCAGGATGCCGAAGCCGTCGGCGCCGATCTGGGCAAGGATCGTCCAGGTGCCTGTGCCGATATCGGATGCGGCGGCGGAAACGGTGACCTTGCCGCCCTTTTCCAGCCGGGCTTTCGCCGCGGCATTGGTGAGCGTTGCCTCCCAGATGCCGGTCGCCATGCCCCAGCCGATCAGGTCCTGACCCTCGCGCATCGAGCGCGGGGCGGGGCTGCGGCGGTCCCAGCCAAAGCGTTTGCCGCCTTCGCGGTAACAGGCATGCAGCGCCTTGGAGGTGAACTGCAGGTCCTCGTTCTGGTCCACATGCACGAAGTTGCGCACCCGCATCTCCAGCGGATCGAGACCGACGTTATAGGCGAGTTCATCGATCGCGCATTCGAGCGCGACGAAACCGGTGGCCGCACCCGGCGCGCGCATATCGCCAGGCGTGGCGACCGTCAGGGCGGCGAGTTCATAGGAGAGGGTGACGTTGTCGCATTTGTAGGCAAGGCCCGACCAGTTGACGACGGTTTCCTGGTAATCCTCATAGGTGGAGGTGGCCTCAATGGCGTGGTGCTTGATCGAGACCAGCCGGCCGTCCGCATCGGCACCCATCTGGACGGTCTGGACGGTGGCCGGGCGCCAGCGCATGTAGAACATTTCCTGGCGGGAAATCTCCAGCTTCACGGACCGCTTGAGATCGAGCGCGGCAAGCGTTGCGAGAAACACCTGGTGGCCGGGGCGCAGGCCCGATCCGAAGGCGCCGCCGACGAAGGGGTTGAAAACGCGGACATTTTCCGGCTTCAGTTCGAAGATGCCGCAGAGATAACCCTGGACGTTCTGCGAGCCTTGCGTCTTGTCGTAGACGGTGATGCGGCCTTCGCCTTCATAGATCACGGTGGAGCCATAGAGCTCCATCGGATTGTGGTATTCGCCCTCCAGCCAGTATTCGGCGGAGATGGTGTGCGCCGCTGTCGCATAGGCGCCGTCCGCATCGCCGCGCGGGGCGGGCGGCGGTGCAATGCCGCTGCGGTTTTCCTTCGGCACATAGGCGTTCGCGCGCTCAGTGGCGAGATCGGTCTTCGGCGCTTCTGCCTCGTAGCGGACGCGGATCAGCGCGGCGGCATCGCGGGCGGCTTCAAACGTTTCGGCGATCACCAGCGCCACCGGCTGGCCGTCGAACAGCACGCGGTCGTTTTCCAGCGGGCGGAACGGGTGGCCGGGGAGCGCCACCTCGTCCTTCCAGGAGGTATCCCACCAGGCGGTGCGCGGCCGGTTTTCGTGGGTATAGATCTTGACGACACCGGGCGTTGCGGCGGCATCGGCCAGATCGATCGCGACAATCCTGCCGCGGTTGATGGTGGCCGTGGTAACGAAGCCGAACAGCGCGTCGGGGGCGGCATGTTCGACCGCATAAGGGGCGGTGCCGGTGACCTTTTTCGCGCCGTCGATACGCGGCAGGGGAAAGCCGATGACGCGGCCGGAGGTGGGGTGAGCCATGGGTCTTGTCTCCTCAGCGGATGCGTTTTTCGGACTGGATCTGCGGTGTGCCCTCAGCGGCCTGGGTGAGGGCCCGGACGATCGCCTTGGCGGCCATCGGGATCTTGAAGTCATTGTCGCCCTGGCCTTTCGCGCCGGCGAGAAGCCGGTCCGCCAGGGCCTCGAAGGTCTCCCGGTTCGCCGGCTTGCCGGCCACTTCCGCTTCTGCCAGCGGATCGCGCCAGGGCTTGTGGGCCACGCCCCCGAGTGCCACCCGGGCATCGAGAATGCGGCCGTCCTCGATATCGAGGGCTGCGGCGACCGAGACCAGCGCGAATGCGTAAGACAGCCGGTCGCGCAGCTTCAGATAGCTGTGGTGGCGGGCAAAGCGCCCGGCATCCGCCCGCACCGCGACGACGATTTCGCCGGGAAGCAGCGTGTTGTCGCGCTCCGGATGCTCGCCCGGCAGGCGGTGGAAAGCGAGGAAGGGGATGTCGCGCGGGCCATCCGGCCCGACGACCTCGACCACCGCATCAAGGGCGGCGAGCGCCACGCACATATCCGACGGGTGGGTGGCGATGCACTGATCCGAGGCGCCGAGGATAGCATGGATGCGGGTAACGCCGCCGATGGCCGAACAGCCGGTGCCGGGCTCCCGCTTGTTGCAGGGAGTGGCGGGATCATAGAAATAATAGCACCGCGTGCGCTGCAAAAGATTGCCGCCGGTGGTGGCGGCATTGCGCAGCTGCGGCGAGGCGCCGGCAAGGATGGCCGACGACAGAAGCGGCAGCGATTCCAGCACCTTGGCATCATAGGCGACCTGCGCATTGGTGGTGAGCGCACCGATGCGGATGCGACCGTTGTCCGATGCTTCGATCTCCTTCAGCGGCAGACCGTTGATGTCGATAACGGCGGTCGGATGGGCGACATCGTATTTCATCAGATCGACGAGATTGGTGCCGCCGGCCAGCACCTGGGCGCCGGGTTCGGCGGCAAGCGCCGAAACGGCATGCGAAAGATCGGTCGGGCGGAGATAGGAAAACGGTCTCATTCGGCGGCCTCCCGCTGCTGGTGGGCGCCGGCCATCACCTCTTCGATTGCATCGGCAATATTGGTATAGGCGCCGCAACGACAGAGATTGCCGCTCATCAACTCGCGGATTTCTTCGCGCGAATGGGCATGGCCTTCCGACATCAGCCCGGCGGCGGAACAGATCTGCCCCGGCGTGCAATAGCCGCACTGATAGGCATCGTGTTCGACAAAGGCTTTTTGCAGCGGATGCAGGTGTTCCGGCGTGCCGAGGCCCTCGATGGTGGTGATCTCGGCGCCATCAAGGCTGACGGCGAGTTTCAGGCAGGAATTGATCCGCTCGCCATTGATCAGCACCGTGCAGGCGCCGCACTGGCCGTGATCGCAGCCTTTCTTCGTGCCGGTCAGATCGAGAGGCCCGCGCAACAGATCGAGCAGGGTGACGAAGGGGGCAAGCGACAGATCGTGTCGTTCGCCGTTGATGGTGAGCGACACGGGCACGGTGGGGGAGGCGGTGCGCGCTGGGCCGAGAGGCATGGCATCTTCCTTGTGGCTGGAGGCGGGGCGTGGACCAAGAACCCGGCCAGGGGAAGAATTGTTCCGCAGCGTACGGTGCGGGGCGGCGGTCAGTCCTCGAAACGTCCTTCAGACGGTCGGTCGCGCGCGTAGTGTTTCAGCTGCGGGAATTCCGGCAGGAAAGCTTCGCGGCGGATGGTCCACAGTTCGTAGGTGGGGAAAACCTGATTCGGCTGGTCGAGCGAGCCGATATTCACTTCCACCTCATCGCCCGAGCGGGCAAAGACCGGTGACCCGCAGCGCGGGCAGAAGAAACGCCCCTGGTATTCGCCGGACTCGCCCTCGATTGTCACGGCGTCTGCTGGAAAGATCGCCGAGGCATGGAAGAGCGCCCCGTGATGTTTGCGGCAATCGAGGCAATGGCAAAGGCCGACGCGATAGGGTTTGCTGCTGGCGCGGAAACGGATGGCGCCACAGAGGCAGCCGCCTTCGAGATCGGACATGGGTGGTCTCCCCGGTTGTGGGTTTGGCGGGGGTATGACTCGCAAGGGTGGGGGTTTGTTTCAAGGGGATGGGTGTGCCGGGTGGCGCACCATTCGCGCCATAACCGTCGCGGCGCGCTTAAGATCAGCAGTGCAGAACGCGCCGAAGATCTTCTTCGTCAGGCGCGCGAGAAGCGTTTGACCTATCGGCGGATTGATGAAGCCAGTCACGCCTAAGCAAAGAGCTAGGCTTCACCGCAAAAATTTTAATAAAAAGCGGTGAAAGCGGTGGATTACTCGCCAAAGGCGAGACTCAAGCCCGTAAATTAGGCTTAATTGATGATGGTGCCGACTCACCTACCAAAGATCATCGGCACCGTCACAACAACCAAGCCAAGGTGCGGCCCGGAATGAAGATACTCAAACTTCTTAACCTTCCCGACAGAGTCGTCAAGCCGTCCTTGGCAAACACGAGGACGAAATACGCATGGCTAATTTTATGCTCAGCTACGATCTGAACGGGTCGACCCCGACGCACAAGCAGATGGACGATCATTTGCAGGCGCTGGGGCCAACGTTCGCGCGTGCCCGCATATTGGAAAGCGTCTGGTACGTGGCAGGTCCGACGAACTCAACGACGCTTCGGGACTACATACTGCGTATCCTAAGTCCAAACGATCTTGTGATAGTGGCCGAGATGGCAGACGCGGCATGGAGAGGCCTCCTTGTCGATGGGGTCGCTTTCAAAACAACGTTCGAAGCAAACGAACGCCGTAAGGCTGCTTAACTATCAGAACTGTCGCGAGACTGGTCCCTCCCAGGCTTCTGCTTGGGAGGGGTTTTCGGGTCAGGCGGCACTTGAGCATCCGGCGCAACACGTCGTGGCCCTTCTTATCGTCAATCTTGTTTTCGGAGTTTGGCATGGACCTAATTAATCGTTCCGATTTCGAGAAAGCCATTGGTCAATTTAGCATCTCGTGGGCCTTGGCTGAACATGCCATAGATCGATGCATTGGCGTTATCTTCTACACGAAAGGCGGCTATCAGCTTGACAGCGAACTTCCGTTGAATGCGCGCTCGAAAATCAAATTTTTCCGAAAGCTTGCAACCGCCTAGAGTTCTGCAAAGATGACGTTGAGCAAGCCAACCAGATGGCCAACCAAGCTTATAAGACGCTTGATGACCGCAACTGGTGCATTCACGGCGCGGCACTAACTACTGCCCCAGAGTTTTTTAGCCCGGAAATAGAGATAATCCGTTATAGCCGACCGCATATGGATGAAATTGAAACCCGTACCGTTACTATCAAAGAGATAGAAGCAATCAGGATGGATTGCTTACGGCTATTTTTCGCGTTTGCTTTTTTCCTCTACAAACCACTCGACACGCTGAGCAAAGAGCACGTCCGAAAGGTTCTGGACGATTCCGGAATAGAGTTCTCCCTCTAACTCCCCATCCCTCAACACCTCTGCCATTACGGCATGAACTGGCCTGTCACGCTTTCCATTCAAAGAATTTTCGTCCTCGGTAAATCAAGTAAATAATTAGGAAAATAATCCTTGACGGCGTGACGGTCGTTTGATAGGGTTCTGCCATAGTCGAAGAATTGCATCCGGCGGCGGCAAGGCCGAAGGGTGGCGAGGCTTCCAGTCAGCGGCTCCGGGGTGGGATTTGGTCTCATCCGGAGCCGTTTTTTTATCCGGACATCAACAGGATTGTGGCGGCTGCGGCGAAGGTTTCGGCGCGGGCCGCATTGGTTTTTGTCTTTCGGGACGGGAGAGGGGCATGGGGGTGGACGTGGATGTGCGGGCGGGGATGGCCGAGGCCGAAGATCCGTTTGTCGCGGTGGATCTGTCGCTGTTCGGGACCTTCGAGGTTTGGGCGCCACCCGGCTGCGCAGGGCTTGGCCCTCCCGTGCGGGCTGAAGCCGAGGCCGTGCTGCTGGAGCTGAAGAGCGCCGATGCGGCGGCGAGTGCGGACGAGCTGCGGCTCTTATTGAACGAGATGACGCGCGAGATGCGTGCGCAGTTCATCGCCTTTCGTGACCTGCGCAGCGCCGCGGAACAACTGGCGGCGGGCGGTGACGAGGCGGCGCAGAAGCAGGCGCGGGCCGACCTGAAGGCGGCGACCGATGCCATGTCGCTGATCGTGCGTACGCTGGAAAAGGTGGACAGCCTGCAGCGCCAGCTGGCCCGCGACCGGGCCGAGGAGGCCGAGAAGCGGGCCGAAGACACCGGGTTCGAGGAGGCGCTGCGCCATGTCCAAGAGCTTATCGAGGCACGCGCGACGGAACTCTTCCGGCGCTGGCAAGCAGCCGGCGGCGATGGCGGCTCGGGCGGCGGAGGCCGCGCTGGCCAGGTGGCACGCGATGGACCCGGCAGCGGTGTGGGCGACGGTTCGGGACCGGAGCCGGGCGATGCGTCCGGTTATAATGGTCTACCCAGGGATGCCGCGGACGGATGTTTCGCTGGCGGCGCTTTTGACAGCGGAAGCGGTGCGGCTGGGGCCGGGCCTTCGCTCGGATACGCTTGAGCCCATCGTGGCGGCACTGGACCAAGAGGTGATCGCCGGAATGAAAAGCATCCGAACGCTTTGGCAGGATTTCGACGATGCGAAAAGCGCACCCAAGGTGCTGCTTCAGGATCTGCAGGCATCGGTGGCGGGAGCCGGACCGAGGCCGACGGCAGGGGAACGGGGTGCCGCGCACGGTATGGCGCCGGACTTCTCCGATAGGACCGGCCAAACCGCGGGGCGTGATGCCGGATCGCTGCCTTCTGTTGGCGGGGATGTGGCGCCGGACCGAGCGAAAGACGGGGTGGCCCGCCCGACCGCGTCCCTGACGGACGAGATGCGGGCAGCCTTGCAGAGGCATGCTCTCGATTGGCCGGCGCCGGTGGTTCTGCATGCCCCAGGTCTTTGTCGCAGTTGGACAGTGGCGGGACGCGATGAACAGAAGGCGCCTGAAGGCGACTGGCGCACCTGGCTTCTGATGGGCGGCCGCGGTTCCGGCAAGACCCGCGCCGGGGCGGAATGGGTGCAGGGGCTGGCGAACGCGCCGTTCGCCAGGGGGCTGCGCATCGCGTTGGTGGCCGAGACGCTGGGCGATGCCCGCGAGGTGATGATCGACGGGGTCTCCGGGCTTTGCCGCATCGGCGGGCGTCTGGGGCCGGAGGTGGAGATTTCCCGTCGCAGGCTCGTCTGGCGAAGCGGCGCGGTGGCGCAGATCTTTTCCTCCGAAGATCCGGAAAGCCTGCGCGGGCCGCAATTTCATTATGCCTGGTGCGATGAACTGGCCAAATGGAAACATGCCGAGGAAACGTTTGACATGCTGCAGTTCGGTTTGCGGCTGGGCGAAGATCCGCGCCAGCTGGTGACGACGACGCCGCGCCCGGTGCCGCTTCTCAAACGGCTGATTGCCGATCCGGGAACGGCGCTGGTGCGCATGGCGACCCGCAGCAATGCCAAGAACATGGCGCCGGGTTTTATTGCGGCGCTGGAACAGAGATATGGCGGGACCCGGCTGGGGCGTCAGGAACTGGACGGAGAACTGATCGAGGACCGCGCCGACGGCCTGTGGAAACGCGCCGAGCTGGAGGCGATCGTCATCCGCTTTGCCGGCGTTCTGCGGAGAATTGTCGTGGCGGTCGATCCGCCTGCGGGGCAGGGGGAAGCCTCCTGCTGCGGCATCGTGGTGGCGGGGCTGGAAGCCTCCGGCCGCGCCGTGGTGCTGGCGGATTGTTCGGTCGAGGGGAAAAGCCCGGCGGGCTGGGCGGGCGAGGTGGTCAAAACCTATCGTCGGTTTGCCGCCGACCGCGTGGTGGCCGAGGTGAACCAGGGCGGCGAGATGGTGGCGGCGGTGCTGAAAGGCATCGACGAGACGCTGCCGATCACCACGGTGCGTGCGACGCGCGGAAAATTCCTGCGCGCCGAACCGGTGGCGGCGCTCTACGAGCAGGGCCGCGTGGCGCATGCCGGGCGCTTTGCGGCGCTCGAGGACCAGATGTGCGATTTCGGCCCCGACGGGCTCTCCTCCGGCCGCTCGCCGGACCGGCTGGATGCGCTGGTCTGGGCGCTGACGGCGCTGCTTCTGGAGGGGCATGGCGAGCCGCGGGTGCGGGGGTTGTGAGGGGGCAGCAGGACAGTCTTGCCGTGGGGTTACCCCCCTCTGTCCTGCCGGACATCTCCCCCACACGGGGGGAGATTGGATGGGGCGCTGGCCTTGCCTTATTGAGAGGGGCTCTCTTGAGCGATCGAAACGTGTTCGACCTTCCCAAGGCTTTAACGGCGCTGTGGCAGGGTGGGTGCCGGTCTGCCGATCTCCCCCCGTGTGGGGGAGATGCCCGGCAGGGCAGAGGGGGGTGACGTGCGGGTACGGCAAACGATTATCGAAGCCGGCCCTCATCCGCCCTTCGGGCACCTTCTCCCCAGGGGGAGAAGGGACGGCGGCTCAGCGGGCCTTGGCCGGGGTGGGGGCGCTGTCGCGCATCTGCTTCCATTCGGATTCCAGACGCTCGACCAGATGGGCCGGGATCTGCTGCTTGGGAGCGGTTGCGGTCTGGGACACGGGGGCTTCCTGCTGCATCGTCATGATCTCCTTATGGTGGAATGCCGGGCGCTAGAACGGCTGTCTGATGCGGTTGGTTCCATAGCGTTAGCGAAATGTAAAGAGACCGCTAAACAGCTAAACCGATTAGTATTTTTCAAATCGATTGAAACATTTGCATAGGTTAACGGCCACGGGCGCGCAGCGGGGCCTGGACGCCCGTGGGTGCCCCTGTGCACGCAACGCGGGAAGGTGACGGAAGGATGGTGCCGACATGACGGGAACGAAGACGGGGCCGCACAGCCGCTTTTTTGCCGGCCTGCGCAAGAGCCTCTATGCGGGGGTGATTCCGCCCGGCGCGGTGGCGGGGCATGCGGCGATCCTGGCGGGCTTCGAGCGCATGGTGCCGAACGGCGACCGGCGGCAGCTGGCTTACGTGCTGGCGACGGCCTTTCACGAGACGGGCGGGCGCCTGCAGCCGGTGGAGGAGAACCTGAACTACACCGCCGCCGGGCTTCGCCGCACCTTTCCGCAGCGCTTTACCCTCGAGGATGCGGAGGATTGCGCGAGGCAGCCGGAGGCGATTGCCAACCGCGCCTATGCCAACCGCATGGGCAATGGCGATGTGGCAAGCGGCGACGGTTTTCGCTTCCGCGGCCGGGGCCTGGTGCAGATCACCGGGCGCGCCAATTACCGCGCCTACGGCATCGAGGATCATCCTGAGGCGGCGATGGAGCCGGAGCGGGCCGTGACGATCCTGATCGACGGCATGCGGACCGGACGGTTCACCGGAAAACGCCTCGACGACTATTTTTGCGGCAGCCGCGCCGACTGGGTGGAAGCGCGCCGGATCATCAACGGGATGGACCGGGCGGTCGAGATTGCCAGGATCGCCAGGCTCTATGTGCTGGCGCTTTCGGAGGCCTTTCCGGCAGGCCTTCCGGCACGCTTGCCCCGGGTGAGGCCGGACATTGAGACGGGAGACGGCGCATGGTGACGGGATTTCGCTGGCCGTTTGGCCGCAAGGCGGCCGCAGCGCCGCCGGAGCACAAAGCGGGCGGTGTGGCCGCTGCCTTTTCCGTGATCGCCGGCGAGGGTGGCGCTCAATGGAGCGGGCGTTCCTATTTTGCGCTTTCCCGATCCGGGTTCATGCAGAACCCGGTGGCGCACCGGGCGCTGCGCATGGTGGCGGAGGCGAGCGCCTCGGTGCCGTGGCTTGCCTATCAGGGCGAGCGCGAGGTGGCCGGCCATCCGCTGCTCTCGTTGCTGGCACGCCCCAACCCGCGCCAGAGCGGGCCGGATTTCTTCGAGACGCTGTATGGCCATCTGCTGTTGTCCGGCAATGCGTATCTCGAAGGACTGGCGATCGGCGGGCGCCTGCGCGAACTGCATCTGTTGCGGCCGGACCGGGTGAGCGTGGTGGCGGGCGCCGATGGCTGGCCGCTCGCCTATGACTACCGGGTGGGTAAAACCCATCGCAGGCTGGCCGCGGCGGGGGAGGCTGACGAATTCGGCCTGCTGCACCTCAAACTGTTTCACCCGCTGGACGACCATTCGGGGTTTTCGCCGCTGGCTGCGGCCGGTGCAGCCCTCGACCTTGCCAATACGGCGGCACGCTGGAACAAGGCGCTGCTCGACAATTCGGCACGACCTTCCGGCGCGCTCGTCTACCAGCCGAAAGAGGGGGGCAATCTGACGCCCGACCAGTATGAACGGCTGCGGGCCGAGCTGGAACAGGGCTATGCCGGCGCGGTGAATGCCGGCCGGCCGCTGCTTCTGGAAGGCGGGCTCGATTGGAAGGCGATGGGGCTGTCGCCGAAGGACATGGATTTCATCGAGGCGCGCCATGCCGTCCAGCGCGACATTGCGCTTGCGCTCGGCGTGCCGCCGATGCTGATCGGCATTCCGGGCGACAATACCTATGCCAATTACCAGGAGGCGAACCGCGCTTTCTATCGGCTGACCGTGGTGCCGCTTCTGACCCGCACGGCGGCCAGCCTTTCGGCCTGGTATGGCGAGGCAACGGGCGAGGCGCTCAGGCTGGAGCCCGATCTCGACCGCCTGCCGGGTTTGAGCGCCGAGCGCGACGCGCTGTGGGAGCGCATCGGGCGGGCCGATTTCCTGAGCGATGACGAAAAGCGCCAGGCGGTGGGCTATGGGGGGTGACTGGACGGGCAAGCGCTGCGGGCGTATTCTCCCGTCATACGGCGTAATACATGGCCTATGACAGAGGAGCTCCGCATGGCAGACGCATCCGACAAGCCGGTCCTGTCCGATCCTATCACCTTGCGCATCCCAGCGGATATCCTGGACGAGGTGGAACAGATTGCCAAGGCGACCGAGCGCAGCCGCAGCTGGGTGATCGTGCGGGCGCTGAAATATTACCTGATGGCCGAGGGCAACGACATCCTGCAGATCCTCAAGGGCGAGGAGCAGGTGCGCAACGGCGAGTTCGTGGATGCCGAGGACTTCTTTGCGGAACTTCTCGGTGACAGCAGACCCGATGCTGCGTGATGCGTGTCATCCTCTCCCGCAACGCCGCCGCCTATATCCGGCGCGAATGTGCCTATCTTGAAGAGTTTAATCCCCGCGCCGCGCGGCGCGTGGCCGAACAGTTCCAGAAAGCCATCAGGCTGCTGGCGCAATATCCAGAGATCGGCGAGCCGCTGTCCTTACCCGGACGCCGCCGTTTCGTATCCGGTGTTTATGTGATCGACTACGTCCGGGAAAAATCCCGGCTGGTGATTTCTCACATCCGACATGGCAAGCAGGCGGAGCCCGACCTTGCCAAGGATGCCGAGATTCAAGGCCAGGCGTAAGCGCCGACAGAAAACCACACCGCCGGACAGTGTTCAGCTGCTGCAGGGGAGGGCAGGGCCTTTGCCGGCCGGCTGTCCGTTGATGCAGAACATCAACGCGTGACGCTTCGGGTTTAAGAAAGCCACGCAAGCGATTCAGCGCGTTGACGGAATGACGACCGGCCCGCCGCGTGCGCGGCGCGGCGGCCCTGGCCGATGGCAATCTCGGACGGAACAATCCCGCAACTGACGAAAAGGTGAGGACATGGCAGAGCTTGGCCATGAAGGCGGTCTGTTGGCCGCAAAGGCGATCGGCTCGGTGGCCGGCGCCTGGGTATCGCTCGTCTACCTGATGCCGAAAAGCATGCGCGAGGCGGCAAGCCGGTTCATGACGGGCGTCTCCTGTGGCGTGATGTTCGGCGCACCGGCGGGGCTTTGGCTTACCGAGCGGCTGGGTCTTGCCGGCCAACTCTCGCCGATCGAGACGACGCTTTCAGGGGCCGCCGCCGCCAGCCTGTCGGCTTGGTGGGTGCTGGGCGCCCTGGTGCGGGTTGCCAACCGCTACGGCGTGAAGACCGACCCGCCGTAAGGGTGGGTCTGGGACATCCTCTGGCTGCCGCCATCTCGCTTTTTGCGCGAGGCTAGTGCATTCAGAAAAAGACCCCTCCCAACCCTCCCCACAAGGGGGAGGGCTAAACCCAGCCGACCCGCCTGCGCCGATGAGAGCTGGGAGCGGGTGCCGCCTGCGGTCTCCCCCTTGTGGGGGAGATGGCGGCAGCCAGAGGGGGTCCCTCTGCAATAGCTCTCCCTTTTGTGGCAGGGCTATCGCATATGAGCGATCATGGAGATGAGGAAGTCATCATCCCATCCGGCCTTCTTGATCTTGCGCCTTATGGATGCCTTGTCGGGATGCTGGCGGATCAGGTTGAGGGCGAGTTTTCTGAGTGTCGAGAGGTTTTGCGGCCCATGGTCCTTGCGGTTTCGCGCCGCATCCTCGCAGAAGGCCACATCGAGGACCCAATGCAACTGGTTCTCGATCGTCCAGTGCGCCCTGGCGATCTTCAGGAAGGCTGTGGCGGAGACCTGCCTGGAGAGCAGGAAGTGCCGGATATGACTGGTTTGCCGGCCATCCGGCTCGATCCTGATGCTTTCCAGCCGGGCCACCGCCTTGATGCCGGGGAAGTCCATGCCGTCCGCCTCGACGATGCTTGCACGGCGGGTTTCGGTCCGGTCATGCAGCCTGGGATCCGTGGTTTCGGCACGGTCGGGATCGTCAGCCGCCTCCATGAGATGTCCGGCCGGCTTGAGCAGTCCCGGCTGGTTGCTCTTCAGCGCCAGCGCATAATCGGCGCCGGTCGCCAGGATCGCTTTGGCCGTGTCGGCGCGGCAATGCAGCGCGTCGGCGGTGACCATGCAGCCCTCAAGCGACAGGCAGGCGAGCGCGTCGAGCACGCCCTTGACCTCGTTGCGGTTTGGCGCAAGCTGCTGGCCGATGACCATGCGGTTGTCGGCGGCCCAGATATTGACCAGATGCAGCGGCGTCGCCTTGTCGCCGCGCTTGTGGGCGCCGCGCACCGCCTTGCCGTCGATGGCGATGACGCCGGAGATCGACTGGGCGAAGGCGGCTGCGAACCTGGCGAACACCTCCTCGAAGGCAACCGGATCCAGGTGCCTGAAAACATTCGAGAAAACATCATGGCTCGGAATCCCGTACGGCAGCGGCATGACGGTCTTGAGCAGCTTGTGCTTGGACAGGCCAAAGTCGGCCATATCCTGACAACTCTCGGCACCACACAGCACCGCCGCCAGACCGATGAACAAGACCGAGTTCAAAGGGTAACGCACATTGGCGGCCCGCGGGTCTGGAACCGAACCAAAAAGCGAAGCAAAGCCTTCCATCACAACCTCCATCAGCGATGGAGCCGAGAGGAATCGATTTGCCACATCCTTTCAAGAGCTTGTACGCCATATGCGATTCCCCTGCCTTTTGTGGGGAGGGTCCTTTGCTACACCCTCCGCCCTACGGCCCTTGCCGCCCCATCACACACCCATTTCGCACGGAGACTTTCGATGCACGTTTATCGCGGGCCGCGCCCGACCTTGCGCAAGTTTGCGAGCCTGACCCTGTCGGATCTCGGCGGTGACGGGCGGTTTGCCGGTTATGCCAGCGTGTTTGGAGAGGTGGATCTCGGCAAGGACGTGATCGAGCGCGGCGCCTTCCGGACCTCGCTCATCGAACGCGGCGCCGGCGGCGTGCGCATGCTCTACCAGCACGATCCGAACGAGCCGATCGGCGCCTGGACGCTGATCCGCGAGGATGACCGCGGGCTTTATGTCGAGGGCCTCCTGTCCGGCGGCGTGGCGCGGGCCCGCGAGGTGTTTGCGCTGATGAAAAGCGGCGCACTCGACGGGCTCTCGATCGGCTTTCGCACGGTCAAGGCGCGGGCCGATTCTCGCCTCGGCGTGCGGCGCATTTTGGAGGCGGATCTCTGGGAAATTTCCGTGGTGACCTTTCCGATGCTGCCCTCGGCGAGAGTCTCCAACGTCAAACATGCGCGGTTCTTCCGCGACCGGGAAACCGAACTCGTCCGCAGCATGCGGCGGGCGGCGAAGACGCTTTTTGCAACCAGCTTCAAGGGATGACGACATGACGACTGCGACGATGACCAGCGCTCCGGAAGTGAAGGCCGTGCCGGACACGGTGACGGCGGCGTTTGAGGATTTCATGCAGGCCTTCGAGGCCTTCAAGGAGGTGAACGACCAGCGGCTCGTTGAGATCGAGCAGAAACTCTCCGCCGATGTGGTGACGCGCGACAAGATGGAGCGCATCAACCGTACGCTCGACGAACAGAAGGCGGCGCTGGACCAGCTGGTGCTGAAGAAGCAGCGCCCGGCGCTCGGTGGCCGGGCCGAGGCGGGGCCGGAGGCCACCGAACACAAGGCGGCCTTCGATGCCTATATCCGCCGCGGCGACGAGGCGGGCCTTCGGGCGCTGGAAGCGAAGGCGATGAGCGCCGGTTCGGGCAGTGATGGCGGTTACCTGGTGCCGGACGAGACCGACAGCGAGATCGGCCGGCGTGTCTCGGTGATCTCGCCGATGCGGGCGCTCTCCACCGTGCGCACCGTTTCCGGTGCCGTGCTGAAGAAGCCGTTTTCCACCGCCGGGCTTGCCACCGGCTGGGTGTCGGAAACGGCGGCGCGGCCGCAGACCAATACGCCGGTGCTCTCGGAACTTACCTTTCCGACCATGGAACTCTACGCCATGCCGGCGGCGACCCAGGCGCTGCTCGACGATGCGGCGGTCGATATCGAGGCCTGGCTGGCGAGTGAGGTGGATATCGTCTTTGCCGAACAGGAAGGCGATGCCTTCATCCGCGGCGACGGCGTCAACAAGCCGAAGGGGTTCCTGACCTATCCGACGGTCGCCGACGACAGCTGGAGCTGGGGCAATCTCGGCACGATTGCCACGGGTGCTGCCGGTACTTTCGCCAGCACCAACCCTTCCGACGTGCTGGTGAATGCAATTTATGCGCTGAAGGCCGGCCACCGGCAGGCGGCGAGCTTCATGATGAACCGCAAGACGCAAGGCGAGATCCGCAAGTTCAAGGATGCCGACGGCAATTATCTCTGGCGTCCGCCGCAGACGGCGGGCCAGCCGGCAACCCTGATGGGCTATCCGCTGGCCGAGGCCGAGGAAATGCCAGACATCGCCGTCAATGCGCTGTCGATCGCCATCGGCGATTTCCGCGCCGGCTATCTGGTGGTCGACCGCGCCGGCGTGCGCATCCTGCGCGATCCCTATTCGGCCAAGCCTTACGTGCTGTTCTACACGACCAAGCGTGTTGGCGGCGGGGTGCAGAATTTCGAGGCGATCAAGCTGGTGAAGTTTGCGGCAAGCTGAGGCGTGAGGCAGTAGGCAGTAGGCAGTAGGGAATAGCGAATAGTTGGTAGCGAATAGCGAATAGGGGGCGTCTCTGCTCGTCGGCTTGGTCGTTGCGGGGGTACCTCTTTTGAGAAGAAACCTATCCTGAAAAAGACCCCTCCCCAACCCCTCCCCACAAGGGGGAGGGGCTAACCTGCGGCACCCTGCGTGCCTCGACACTGCTGATCATTTCCTCTCCGCCCGGCTTCGGGCGGTTTTCTGGCTGGGCGGGGCGTATGCCGCCTGCGGTCTCCCCCCTTGTGGGGGAGATGGCGGCAGCCAGAGGGGGCTTGCGGGGCAGGACCGAAGAACGGGCTGAGGCGAGAAAGACCCCTCCCCAACCCCTCCCCACAAGGGCAGGGGAATCGCATATGGCAGACAAGCTCTTGAAAGGATGTCGCAAATCGATTCCTCTCGGCTCCATCGCTGATGGAGGTTGTGATGGAAGGCTTTGCTTCGCTTTTTGGTTCGGTTCCAGACCCGCGGGCCGCCAATGTGCGTTACCCTTTGAACTCGGTCTTGTTCATCGGTCTGGCGGCGGTGCTGTGTGGCGCCGAGAGTTGTCAGGATATGGCCGACTTTGGCCTGTCCAAGCACAAGCTGCTCAAGACCGTCATGCCGCTGCCGTACGGGATTCCGAGCCATGATGTTTTCTCGAATGTTTTCAGGCACCTGGATCCGGTTGCCTTCGAGGAGGTGTTCGCCAGGTTCGCAGCCGCCTTCGCCCAGTCGATCTCCGGCGTCATCGCCATCGACGGCAAGGCGGTGCGCGGCGCCTACAAGCGCGGCGACAAGGCGACGCCGCTGCATCTGGTCAATATCTGGGCCGCCGACAACCGCATGGTCATCGGCCAGCAGCTTGCGCCAAACCGCAACGAGGTCAAGGGCGTGCTCGACGCGCTCGCCTGCCTGTCGCTTGAGGGCTGCATGGTCACCGCCGACGCGCTGCATTGCCGCGCCGACACGGCCAAAGCGATCCTGGCGACCGGTGCCGATTATGCGCTGGCGCTGAAGAGCAACCAGCCGGGACTGCTCAAGCAGGCCGGACATCTCATGGAGGCGGCTGACGATCCCGACCGTGCCGAAACCACGGATCCCAGGCTGCATGACCGGACCGAAACCCGCCGTGCAAGCATCGTCGAGGCGGACGGCATGGACTTCCCCGGCATCAAGGCGGTGGCCCGGCTGGAAAGCATCAGGATCGAGCCGGATGGCCGGCAAACCAGTCATATCCGGCACTTCCTGCTCTCCAGGCAGGTCTCCGCCACAGCCTTCCTGAAGATCGCCAGGGCGCACTGGACGATCGAGAACCAACTGCATTGGGTTCTCGATGTGGCCTTCTGCGAGGATGCGGCACGAAACCGCAAGGACCATGGGCCGCAAAACCTCTCGACACTCAGAAAACTCGCCCTCAACCTGATCCGCCAGCATCCCGACAAGGCATCCATAAGGCGCAAGATCAAGAAGGCCGGATGGGACGATGACTTCCTCATCTCCATGATCGCTCATATGCGATAGCCCTGCCCACAAGGGGGAGGGGCTGACCTGCGGCACCCTGCGTGCGGCTCTCCGATCAACATCTGACATTGAAAGGATCTTCCATGACCTATGCCGTGATCGAGCAGCCGGGCGCGGAGCCGCTGACGCTTGCCCAAGTGAAGGCGCATCTTCGGGTGGAGCATGCGGAGGAGGATGATCTGCTGGCCGGCCTCGTCAGCGTGGCCCGGCAGTTCCTGGAGACGGAGACGGGGGTGTGCCTGATGCGGCAACGCCTGCGGCTGTATCTCGACCGCTGGCCAAAGGACGGCGTGATTCCGCTTCTGAGAGGACCTGTGCAAAGCCTTGATGCGGTGACGGTTTACGAGGTGGACGGTTCCCCGGTCTCCGTTCCGGTTGCCGATCATCTGCTCGATGGCGACAGCCGGCCGGCGCGGCTGTGGCTTAAAAATCCGCCGGCACCCGGACAGGCGATCAACGGCATCGAGATCGATCTGACGGTCGGTTTTGGCGAGGCGGGCGCCGATGTGCCGGGGCCGCTGATCCGCGCCCTGCTGATCCATGTCGCCCAGATGTATGCCGTGCGGGGGACGTTTTCGCTCGATCAGCAGCCGGCCGCGGTGCCGGACGGTTACGAGCGGCTGATCGCCGGCTATCGGATGCGGAGGCTCTAGATGGAGCGGGTGACTTTTGACGTCGGCGCGATGACCGCACGGCTGGTGCGCGAGGTGCCGGTGGACACGCCGGACGGCCAGGGCGGCGCCGTGCGCGGCTGGGTCGAGGCGGGGCGGTTGTGGGCGTGCATCGAGCCCGTTTCGCAGCGCGCCGAGACGATGGCCGCCGGTGCCGAACGGGTGACGGTGACGCATCGGATCTGGATCTCTGCCTTCGCCGCACCGGCGGCGGGCGAGCGGCTGGTGAAGGGGGCGCGCCTGTTTGCCATCAAGGCGGTGCGCGATCCGGACGAGACGGGCCGGTTTCTGGTCTGCGATTGCGAGGAGGCGGCCCGATGAGCGCGCAGCAGGCCCTGTTGCGGGCGATCCATGCAAGGCTTCTGGGCGAACCTTTGCTGGCGCCGCTTCTGGCCGCCGGCGGCATTCGCGACCAGAGTATGCCGCGGCCGCGTCTTCCGACGCTCACCTATGGCGAGATCGACAGCCGAGATTATGCGACCGCCACCGAACCGGGCGAGGAGCATGTTCTGACCCTCGACCTCTGGTCGGATGCCGAAGGACGGGCGGCTGCGCAAACATTGGCGGCTGCGGTGCGGGCAAGCCTGCACCATGCGCCTCTCACGCTCACCGGCGCGCATCTGGTATCGCTGATCTGCCAGGGTATCAAAAGCCGGCGGGACGCGGAGAGTGGTCTCTTCGTCGTCGAGGTGTCGTTCAGGGCCGTGACGGAATAGAGAAAGCCTTGGCACGCCTGCGGGCGAGACGACCGAGCGCCAGGAGGGCGACGAAGGCAATCGTGATGAGGGTGACGGCGCCGGAGAGCGCCAGTTCCACGCCGCCGGCATCGAGCAGCGCGGCAAACAGCATCGGGGCGAGCGCGATCGCGACATTCTGCGGCAAGGAGAGGCGGGCGGCCTGCAGGCCGTAGTCCCGCGCCGAAAACACCGAGAGCGGCAGCACCGCACGCGCCACCGCCATGATGCCGGAGCCGAGGCTGTAGAGCACGGTAAAGGCGATCAGCACCGGCGGCGTGCCCGACAAAGCCATCATCAGCACGAAGGACAGGAGCATTGCGCCGATGCCGATCAGCGCGGTGAGGATGGCGCTGCCCCGCCGGCCGACGGCAAAATCCACCGCCCGCGCCGAAATGGCGATGACGCCGCGCGCCGCACCAAGCTGCAGCGCGAGCTCCGGCGTGGCACCGGCATGGGCGAGCAATTGCAGGAAGGTGGGCGAAAAGCCGAAAGAGACGAAGGCCGCAATCGAGGTGCCGCAGGCGACCAGCAGGAAGGCCAGGCGCCTTTCCGGCGGCGAGAGCTGGACGGGCGGCATTTCATCCGCGTCCTTCGCGTTCCCCGTGCGGTTCGGTTTCGGCAGGGCAAAGAGGTGTAGAGGCAGGCAGACGATGAGGTGCAGCGCGGCGAAGACCAGCAGTGTCTGGCGCCAGCCAAGCATTGAGACGAGCCAGGTGCTGACCGGCCAGAAGACGGTGGCCGAGAGCCCGGTGAAGATCATCAGAAGCGCGATGATGCGTTTGCCATCGGCCCCTTCGCGTTCGACGACGGCGGCATAGGTGGGCGTGGAGAGCGACAGCGATCCGGCGAACCCCATCAGCAGCCAGGCGCCATAATAGGCGACCGGATGTTGGCAGAGGCTGAGGAGCAAAAGGGCGAGCGCAAACAGGCCGGAGCCTCGCGCCAGCGTTTTTGCCGCCCCCTGGCGCTGCAACAGCCGACCGACGGCGGGGCCGGCGAGCCCCACCGTGATCATCATGACCGCGAGACCGGCAAAGACGGCCGGGTTCGACAGGCCGATCTCCGGCCCGATGCGGGGACCGAGAACGGCGAGCATATCGAAGCCCGTGCCCCAGCCGATGATCTGGCAAAGGGCGAGGCTGGCGATCAGGCGCAGGCGGGGCGGGAGAAACACGGATGGCAGGGCTTTGGAAGCAGGTGGGAGCAAAGCAGGCAATGATGCTGGGTGTGTTTATGGACAAGCCATACCGAGCCGGCAAGACGAAAACGACCTCAGTGGCCAAGACCGGAGAGAAAGCTTTGCCGTCAGTTCATGCCGCGGGAATATCGGTCTGGCTGAAATCGTTTCCCTTGAACAGCAGGGGCTGGTTGTGGGCCTTGGCCATAGCATAGGAAAAGCAGTCTCCGAAGTTGAGCGCCGCCGCATGGCGCCCCTTGCCAAACCTGCGCCATGCCTGCCGCGCCACATCTGCCAGTGCTGCATCCACGGGCACGATATTGACGGCAGCCAGTTCGAACCAGGTGTTCAACTCCTTCGCGCCAGCGTCTCCGAACTTTGCTTCGATCACGATGGCCAGCTCCAGGAAATTGGCTGCCGAGATCAGACGAACCGGATCTGCGAGAAGGCGCCGCTCCAGCGACTCCGCATCTGCTTCATTGGCAAGAATGGCGGTGATGGCAGAGCTGTCGATCACCATCAGGATGGTGTTCCGGACTGCTCGTCATATCCGAGAATTTCGTCCGGCGTACGGGGATCGAGCACAGGCAAGGCCGCAAACCGGCGACGACTTGCCGCCAGTCGCTCCGCCAAACGCTCCGCTGGCGCCGGTGGCGTTTCGGGGAGGCGGCTGAGACGTTCCTCGAGAGCTTTGCGGGTGGCAATGGCGACGCTTTCTCCCGTTGCCGCAGCAAGGGCACGGGCCAGACGCTCCGTTTCGGAATCCCTGATGCTCAATGCCACGGAACACTCCCTCTTGGCCGATGGCTCTGCTGGCGAGATCTGATCGTTGCCGACGGATATTGGATGGGATGCAGCCGTGCTGCAAGCCCTTGTTGACTTGGACAAGACAAAGGAGACACGACGATGGTGGCGCAGGCGGGCAAAGATCTTTTGCTGAAGGTGGAGAGTGGCGGCAGCTGGACGACCGTGGCGGGGCTGCGCTCCAAGCGGCTGGCCTTCAATGCCGAGGCGGTGGATGTGACGGATGCCGAAAGCGCCGGGCGCTGGCGCGAGCTTCTGGGCGGGGCGGGCGTGCAGCGGGCTTCGATCTCCGGGGCGGGCCTCTTCAAGGACCAGGCCTCCGACCAGCTGGTGCGCTCCGCCTTCTTCGCCGGGACGATCCTCTCCTGGCAGGTGCTGATCCCGGCCTTCGGCACGGTGAGCGGCGCCTTCCAGATCACGGCGCTCGACTATTCTGGCGAATACAATGGCGAGGTGCGCTTCGAAATCGCGCTTGAATCCGCCGGTCTCCTGACCTTCGGGGCGCTCTGATGACGGGGCGGGGCGAGCCGAACGAGTTTGGCCGCGCCAACCGGCGGCGCGGCGAGGTGGAGGCGGCGATCGACGGCGAGCGGCGCATTCTCTGCCTGACGCTGGGGGCGCTGGCCGAGCTGGAAACGGCGTTCGGCGTGCCGGACCTTAGCGCGCTGGCGGCCCGGTTTTCCGCCGGTCGGGTGACGGCCACGGATCTGACGCGGGTGATGGCCGCCGGCCTGCGCGGTGGCGGAAACCGGATCTCTGACGACGAGGTGGCCGCCATGCATGTGGAGGGCGGGGTGGCGGCCTGTGTTGCGATCGTCGGTGATCTTCTGGAGGCGGCTTTCGGCACGACGGATGTTTCCCGCCGCCCTTGAGTGCCGCAGCGGGTGCGGCGACGCCAGGCGAGGATCGCTTCTGGCCGGCGATCCAGCATCTGGGGCTTTGCCTGCTGCGGCTTCCAACGCAGACCTTCTGGGCGCTGACGCCCGGTGAAATTCTGGCCATGGCCGGGGCCTGCCGACCGCAGCGCGCGGGCCTGCAGCGCGGTGATCTCATGGCGCTGATGGCGGCCTTTCCGGACGGCCCGGTTCGCGGGCCCGAGTGATGCGCGCCCGCCGACGCGTTCGATATCGATCTGCACATTGGAGATTACGATGGCGCAAGACAATCTGTCCGTGCCCTTTGCCGAGACGCTGGCGGACAGCGAGGCGTTGGCCCGCAGCCTGAGCGACCTCGAAACGCGCTCCGGCCGGTTTGGCACGGCGCTGAGCGGGGCGCTGAAATCCGCCACGCTGAGCGGCAAGAGCCTTGAGGACGTGCTGCAGGGGCTGGGCAACCGGCTGACCGACATTGCGCTCTCGGCGGCGCTGAAGCCGCTCGAAGGCGCGGTGTCCTCGGCGGCGAGTTCGCTTGTCGGTTCGCTGGGTTCCGTCACCGCCTTTGCCGATGGCGGGGTGGTCCGCAGCCCGAGCCTGTTTCCGATGGAGGGCAATCGTCTTGGCCTGATGGGCGAGGCGGGGGCGGAGGCGATCCTGCCCCTGGCGCGCGGCGCGGATGGAACGCTGGGGGTGGCGATGACCGGTGGTGGCGAGGGGACGACTGCGCCCATCATCTTCAACGTGACGGCGGCCGATGCCGCAAGCTTCCGCAAGAGCGAGGGGCAGATTTCCGCCATGCTGGCGCGCAGCGTCTCGCGCGGCCGGCGCGGGCTTTGAGGAGCAACACCCATGAGCTTTCACGAGGTGCGTTTTCCGCTGCGCCTGGCGCTGGGGGTGACCGGCGGGCCGGTGCGGCGCACCGATATCGTCAGCCTGTCGAACGGCCGCGAGAACCGCAATGCCCGCTGGCGGCAGGCGCGACGGAGCTTTGATGCCGGCTCCGGCATGAAGTCGGTGGCCGATCTCTACGAGGTGCTGGCCTTTTTCGAGGCGCGTCGCGGCCAGCTTTACGGGTTCCGCTTTCGCGACCCGATCGATTTTGCCTCTGCCGGACCGCTGCAGAGCGTGCGGCCGACCGATCAGCTGATCGGCACGGGTGACGGAGCGACCCAGAGCTTTCAGCTGGTAAAAACCTATGCCGATGGCGGCGGTGGTGTGGTGCGGACCATCGCCAAGCCCGTGTCCGGTACGGTGGTGCTGGCGCTGAACGGGGCCGCGGTGCCGAGTGATCGCTACAGTGTCAATACGGCGACGGGTGTCGTGACGTTCGGGGCCGGCCATGTGCCGGGGCCGGGAGCGGAGATCCGCGCCGGTTATGAATTCGACGTGCCGGTGCGTTTCGATACGGACCGGATCGAGGTCAATCTCTCGGCTTTTCAGGCAGGGCGCATTCCGGCCATTCCATTGACGGAGATCCTGCCATGAGGTCGCTTCCGACAGCGCTTGCCACCCATCTTGCGGGCGATGCGACGACCACCTGCCATGCCTGGCGCGTTGTTCGGCGTGATGGCGCGGTGTTGGGCTCTACCGATCACGACGTGGATCTTTGGGTGGACGGCACGCTCTGCCGCGCCGCAAGCGGATTTGCCGCGGGCGAGACCGAGGCGGGTGAGGGCTTTGCCGCCGCGAGCGGCGAGGTGGCGGGCGGCTTTTCCAGCGCGGCGATTACGGCGGAGGATCTGTCCGCCGGCCGCTATGACGGCGCGCGCGTCAACCTCTATCTCGTCAATTGGACGGATCCTTTGCAGGCGGTGCTGCTGGCCGTGCGGGAGATCGGCGAGGTGACGCGCGCGGGCGACCGGTTTTCCGCCGAGCTGCGCAGCATTGCCCATCGGCTCGACCAGCCGCAGGGCCGGCTTTACAACCGCCGCTGTGATGCGGATCTGGGAGACAGCCGCTGCCGCGTCGATCTTTCCGGTTGGCGCGCAGCAGGCACGGTGGCCGCCGTGGAAGATCGCAGCCACGTGAGGTTTGCAGGACTTGCCGGTTTTGCCGCGGGTTTTTTCGATGGCGGCACGCTGGAACTGTCTGGCCACAGACATGCCATCGACCGCCATCAGAGGCTGAATGACGGCACGGCGCGGCTGACGCTCTGGCTGCCGCTGGAGGCGTTGCCGGCTTTGGGCGAGACGGCCGTGGTCACCGCCGGCTGCGACAAGCGCTTTGCCACCTGCAAGGCGCGCTTCGGCAACGGGCTGAATTTTCGCGGTTTCCCGCACGTGCCGGGGACGGATTTCAGCTATTCCTATGCGGATGGCGAGCGGCTGCATGACGGCGGGCCGATCTTCGAATGACACGCGAGACGACGATCGATGGGGCGAGGGTCACGGCGCTGGCGGAAAGCTGGATCGGCACGCCCTATCGCCACCAGGGGGCGACGAAGGGTGTCGGCTGTGATTGCATCGGCCTCGTGCGCGGGATCTGGCGTGAACTTTATGGCGTCGAACCGGAGGCCGTGCCGCCTTACGCGCCGGACTGGGCGGAGCGATCCGGCGAGGAACGGCTGCTGCAGGCCGCCGCTCGTCTCTTGGGTCCGCCCCTGGTGCTGGAGGCGATGCAGCCGGGTGACCTTTTGCTCTTCCGCTGGCGCAGCGATTGTGCCGCCAAACATGCCGGCATTCTGGCAGGAGGCGCCTGCTTCATCCATGCTTATGAACAGGCTTCTGTCATCCGCTCCGCGCTGGTGCCCTCCTGGCGGCGCAGGATTGCCGCAGTCCACCGCTTTCCGGCTCGCCTGACGCGTTGAAAAAGGCACGCTGACGGTGTATCGTCATGAAGTGGTGAGCGGAGTTCGTGCTCCGCCCACCGTGGACTTATCTAGCGAACTGTACCCGGACGGAGATAATCCAGCCCGTCCGGGTTTTCCGCAGGATAAGCGCAATGCCAATTGGCTTGAGCCGCATAGCACCACCTCCATGTTCGACGACAAGGCTCTTGCCTGAGCCGGCGTGGCCCATCCTCACCGGCGCGCCGGCTGGTCGGCGCGTGCTGCTTCTGGCATCGACGTCCGCACGATAGCACACGGATAGCGGGTTTCGCGATTAAGTTGTTTTTGGAGACGTGTTCGATGCCTGAGGCAGGCAGGGGTATCGCACCTTGAATGCGGGCCTGAGTGGTTGTATCATCATGAAGTGGTGAGCGGAGTTGCTACCTCCGCCCACCGTTTGCTTATCTTGCGAACTGGACCCGGACGGTGATAATCCAGCCCGTCCGGGTTTTCCGCAGAATAAGCGCAATGCCAATTGGCTTGAGCCGCATAGCACTACCTCCACGTTCGACGACAAGGCCCTTGCCTGAGCCGGTGTGGCCCATCCTCACCGGCGCGCCGGCTGGTCGGCGCGTGCTGCTTTTGACATCGACATCCACACGATAAAGCGTGTCGCGCCAAACCAGATTCGGTATTCCGGTTTGTTTGGATTTATGATTCATTTGCCCATGGAAGGAGAAGCGCCATGGGCAAGCCGCATCCGATAGAGTTGCGTGAGCGTGTCGTTGCGTTTGTGAACGAAGGCAATAGCAATCGGGAAGCCGCCCGGCATTTCCGGGTTTCGCCCCGGTTCGTCAACAACATGATGATCCTGCATCGTTCCTCTGGTTCTCTTCGCCCCGCCAGACAGGGCCATCCGCCTGGCAGTAAACTTTCGCCTCATGCGGAGTGGATCAGCGAGCGCGTTGCTCTGCATGGCGAAGTGACCCTGGACGAGTTGTGTCTCGAACTGGCCGAGCGCGGCATCGACGTCCACCGCGCCACCGTCGGGCGGTTTCTACACCAGCTTGGGCTCAGCAATAAAAAAAAGCCTCAAGGCAAGCGAGCAGCGCAGACCGGAGATCGCCAAGGCGCGTGACCTTTGGATCAACCGCCGAAAGCGGTTCTTCAACAAGGCGTTGTCCCGTCTCATCTTTATCGATGAGACGTCCACGAATACCCGTCTGACAAAGCGCACCGGATGGTCTGCCAAAGGCAGCCGCTTTGCGGCTTACGCTCCCTTCGGCCACTGGAAGACGCAGACATTCATCGCCGGACTGCGCTGCCATGGCCTGACCGCGCCGTGGATCGTCGAGGGGCCCATGAACGGCCGCATCTTCGAAACATGGATCGAAACACAGCTTGCGCCGACACTGTCGCCCGGCGATGTTGTCATCCTCGACAATGTCGGCTTCCACAAAAGCGAGAAAGCCGAGCAACTGGTCAAGGCGAAGGGCGCCTGGCTTCTCTTCCTGCCGCCCTATTCACCGGACCTGAAACCCATCGAAATGGCGTTCTCAAAGCTCAAGGCGCTCTTACGAAAGCGAGCCGCCAGAAGCTTCGATGCGCTTGCACAAGCCCTCGGCGACATCATCAGCCTCTTCTCCGTCACCGAATGCAGAAACTTTTTCCGCGCAGCAGGATATGAGGCAGAATAAATGCGACACGCTTTAGCACACGGATAGCGGGTTTCGCGAATAAGTTGTTTTGGGAGACGTGTTCGATGCCTGAGGCAGGCAGGGGTATCGCATCTTGAATGCGGGCCTGAGTGGTTGTATCTTCATGAAGTGGTGAGCGGAGTTTGTGCCTCCGCCCACCGTTTTCCTATCGTATGACGTAGACCCGGACGGTCATAATCCAGCCCGTCCGGGTTTTTCTTACGATAAGTGCAATGCCAATTGGCTTGAGCCGCATAGCACCACCTCCATGTTCGACGACAAGGCCCTTGCCTGAGCCGGTGTGGCCCATCCTCACCGGCGTGCCGGCTGGTCGGCACGTGCTGCTTCTGTCTTCTACATCCACACGATAGCACACTTTAAACGCGTATCCAGGTGAGCGCGGAGATCCCTCATGGCAACCATTCTGTTTCAGGCGGCGGGCGCAGCGCTCGGCTCCGTCTTTGGTCCGTTCGGCGCGATTTTGGGCCGGGCGGTCGGCGGATTGGCCGGTGCGGCGGTCGATCGCGCGCTGATCGGCGGCACATCGACGGTGACCGGGCCGAGGCTTTCCAATGCGCGCATTCCGGGTGCCGACGAGGGCACGGCGGTGACCCGCGTCTATGGAACGGCGCGTGTCGGCGGGACGCTGATCTGGGCCACCCGCTTCGAGGAGGACGTGACGAGCGAGCGCAAGGGTGGCAAGGCAACGAGCAGCAAACGTGTCGAGACCTTC